>JAXLYT010000044.1:0-95121 GCA_046351295.1 Byssovorax sp. | reverse complement strand
CTCGACAACCAGGCGATGAAGCGCCAGGTCGAGGAGACGGTGGTGCTGGTCAACGACTACGGCCAGCGCACCGAGCACAACGTCTCGATCCTCTTCGCGCACGGCTCCGTGTTCGTGGGCGGCCTGCTCCTCCGCGCCAACCGCGGCGTCTACGAGGGCGCGCTGGAGCTCGGGGAGATCCTCGCCAAGGTCGGCGCCGCCGAGATCGGGATCATGCGCGACGCGCGGGAGAGCGATTTCTACGCCTTCGCCTCGGCCCTCGCCGACTCGCTCCGCAGCGCCAAGCCGAACAAGATCGAGCGCCCCTCGCCGAAGATCCGCCTGCGCGGCATCAACGCGGTCGCCCTCAACCGCGAGCACGTGGTCGAGCAGCGCCTCGACCCGAACCTCCAGGTGGCGCGCACCTACGCCTCGGCCGTCGTCATCATGCGCCGCTTCTTCGAGGATCTGCGGCGCGGCAAGTACGACCTCCCCCAGCGCGTCAAGCGCGTCGCCCAGCGCCTCGTCGATCTCTCCGCCGGCGAGACGCCCGCCTTCCTCGGCGTCACGGCCGCGCGCAACGCCAACCACGACCAGGCCGGCCGCGCCGTCAACACAGCGATCCTGAGCCTCGGGATGATGCGGCAGATCACCACCGACGTGGTCATGCTCTCCCGCGTCGCCATGGCCGCGCTCCTCTTCGACTGCGCGCGCGCCCGCATCGCCGGGGCCGTCGGCCGCGGCGGCCCGGCCGTCATCCCCCAGCTCAGCGAGCAGCAGGAGAACGAGGCCCCTGCGGGCACCGCCGTGGTGCTCACCGCCCTCGGCCGCGTCAACGAGCCGAGCGTGATGCGCACCGTGATGGCCTACGAGGCGCACTGGACGCGCCGCAAGGACCGCCTCGGGCCCACCTACCGCGGCCTCCGCCAGCCGAGCATGCAAGCGCGGATCATCGCGATCGCGCGCGTCTTCAACGACATGCTCACGCCCTCCGGCGGGCAGGAGCCGCCGCCCGCGGACCAGGCCATCGCCACGATGGAAAAGGGCATGACCGAGGCGGCCGACCGCACGGCCCTGCGCCTCCTCGTCGGCACGCTCGGCATCTTCCCCACCGGGACGATCGTCGAGCTGTCCACGGGCGAGACGGCCCTCGTCGTGCAGACGCCGTCGAACCCCTCGCTCTACTCGCAGCCGCGGGTGCGCGTCGTGGTCGACGCCCACGGCGGCACGCTCCAGCGCCCGATCGACATCGACCTCTCCGTCCGCAAGCGGGGCAACGAGCCCTCCCGCTTCGTCAAGCGCGTGGTCGCCACCTCGGACGACCCTTCTGCCGCCTCGCTCCGCGCCTTCGCCGCGCAGGCCCTCGCGCCCGCCCCGGCCCCGGCGCCCTCCGTGATGCCCCCGCCGGCGCCCGCGCCCGATCCGTACATCCCGCCGGCGCCCCTGCCCGGCGGACGGCGCGGCACCTTCAACAGCTCGATCTCCTCGCCGATCACCCCGGTCCCCTCGTCGATCAACAGCTTCAACCCGACGCCGAGCCCGCACTCGCCCAAGGTGCCGACGCTCGAGTCGCACCGGCGCGAGAGCCTCCAGCCGCCCGCGGCGGCCCGGCCGATCGCCGTCCAGGTGATCGAGGCGCCGCCGACGGAGGAGCTCGACGAGCTCGAGCAGCTCCCCGAGGCCGATGACGACGGCGCCTACGGTGACAACTCGTTCAACGACGATGACGGCGGCGAACAACGTACCCGCGCCGTCTCCTGGGAAGAGCAGGCCAAGCTCATCGCCCCCTCGCGCGCCGTCGAGGAAGAAGAAGAGCCCCCGCCGCTGCCCGAGGAGCTCGACGAGCAGGAGCCCGACTCCGCCCTCCCCGCGCCCACCGCCGAGGGGTCGTTCAACAAGACGCCGCTCGTGAACCTGCTGATCTACATGCTCGATCAGCGCCTCACCGGCACCACGGTCATCACCACGCCCGAGGGCACGCGGCACGAGATCTTCTTCCACGACGGCGCGCCCGCCAAGGTCCGCACCGGCGCCATGGTCGCGCCCCTCGACCGGGTGCTGCTCGAGCTCGGCCTGCTCGACGAGACGACCCTGCGCGGGACGCTGATGGAGATCTCCAAGAAGCAGGTCCTCCACGGCCGTCACCTCGTGATGAAGGGCCTGCTCGACCGCGAGAAGATCATCAACGCCCTGCGCACCCAGGTGCTGCGCAAGCTCACCTACCTCGGCGAGCTGCCCGACGAGACGACCTACGCGTACTACGAGGGCATCAACTTCCTCGGCGGCTACGGCGGCCCCGAGCTCACCCCCTGCGAGCCGCTCGCGTCGATCATGGCCGGCATCCGCCTGCGCTCGAGCGATCCGCGCGTCGACGCCACCCTCGCGCGCATCGCGGGCCGCCCGCTCGGCCTGCACCCCGAAGCCGACATGCGCCGCTTCGAGCTCCAGCGCGACGAGCGCGGCGTGGTCGATCTGCTCCGCGTCCGGAAGATGAACCTGACCGAGCTGCTCGACGCCGGCGCGGCCCAGGAGCGCGTCGTGCGCCTGACGATCTACGCGCTCGCGATGACGCGCCACCTCGACCTCGGCGTGCCCGGTCGCGCGCCGGTCGGCGCCGGACGTCCCGCCGGCCCGCAGGTCGTCGATCAGAGCCAGTCCGGCGCGCGCGAGCTCACGTGGCCGGCGCCGCGCCCGACGACGCCCATGCCCATGCCGATCGCGGCGCAGCCTGCGATCCGGCCGCGCACGCCCACCTTGAACAGCGAGACGGCGGGCCCCGCGATCGCGGCCGCGCGCGCGACCGCGGCGATCGCCGCCCCGGAAGGCGCGGGCCGCTTCGCGACCGGAAAGATCGCGCCCACCGCGCCCGTCACGGCGCCCGCGCCCTCGCCCGGCGTGCGGCCCGACGCGCCCAACTGGCAGCCCGACGCGGCCGCCCGCCCGCGCCGCGCGACCCTCGTGGGAGGCCCGCAGTCGGCCCTCACGCCGCCTCCGCCGGGGATCGATCCCGCCACGCCGCCGGCCATCCGCCCGACCACGAAGATGCGCAAGGTGCAGATGCCCGGCACGCCGGCCGCACCCGAGGCGCGCGACGACATGCCCCCCTCCTCGCGCGCCGCGATGCCCCCGCAGGCGCCGGCGATGACGCGCCAGCCGACGATCGCGCAGGGCTCGTCCTCACCCGCTCCGGCGGCGCGACCGCCGGCCCCGACGCCCGCGCCTCCTCCCTCGGCCCGCCAGACTACCAACGTCCCCGCGCGCGCCACGCCTCCTCCTGCCCCGCCGCCGCAGGCACCGCCTCCTCAGGCCGCCGCGCCTCCCCCGCCTGCGCGCCCCGCGCCGGCTGCGCCGCCCCCGCCCGCGCGCCCCACGCCGCCTCCCGCGGCCGCCGCGCCCGCGCCTGCCGCGCCCGTCGCGTTTGCGCCGCCCGCGCCCAGCGCGACCGACGTGCGGCCCGAGATCGCCGCGCGCCGGGCCGAGATCGAGAAGCGCCTCGCGAGCATCGAGCAGGAAGACTACTTCCAGGTCCTCGGCGTCTCGCGCGAGGCCACCTCGCAGGAGATCCAGAACGCCTACTTCGCCCTCGCGAAGGCCTGGCACCCCGACCGCCTGCCCCCCGAGCTCACGGACCTGAAATCCGGCGCGCAGAAGGTGATGGCGAAGGTGAACGAGGCGCGCCAGACGCTGGTCGACTCGAACAAGCGCCGCGAGTACCTCGAGAAGCTCTCCCACGGCGGCGGCGCGTCCGACGACGACGAGAAGATCGCCCGCGTGGTCGACGCGGCGATGGAGTTCCAGAAGGCCGAGATCCTCCTGAAGAAGAACGACCTCGCCGGCGCCGAGGCCCTCGCTCAGCGCGCCGCCCTGGCCGACCCGGAGCAGCCCGACTACCTGACGCTGCTCGTGTGGATCCAGTCGATGCGGCGGGGCGATCCGCCGCCCGTGCGCGAGGGGCAGACGAGCAGCCACTTCGACGACCTGATCAAGACGCTCGACGGCATCATCGCCAAGGAGCCCCGCTACGAGCGCGCGCTCTACTACCGCGGCGAGCTCCTGATGCGCACCGGCCGCGGCGACAAGGCCATCCGCGATTTCCGCGTGGTGCTCGAGGTCAACCCGAAGCACATGGAAGCGCAGCGGCACCTCCGCATCCACGAGATGCGCAAGCGCGCCGGCGGCGACAAGCCCGCCCAGCAGGGCGGCGAGAGCGGCGGCCTCTTCGGCAAGTTCTTCAAGCGCTGAGCGGTTCTTTCACAATCTCCGAGCGGAACACCTCCGAGGCATCGCCCCGCCCGGGGGTATATCGTAGGCGTCCCGTGCCCAAGCTGCGTTATCACCCCGGCGCACCCGACGAGCGCGTCTTCGACCTGCCCGCGGCGCAGGTCGTCATCGGCCGCGACCCGAGCGTGGCGATCTCCATCGACGATCGCAGCCTCTCCCGCCAGCACGCGACGATCGAGCCCGAGGGGGGCCGCTTCCTCCTCAGCGACCGCGGCAGCAAGAACGGCACCTTCGTCAACAACGTCCGCGTCGAGATCCGGTTGTTGCACGATGGGGACACCGTGCGCCTCGGCGACGTGGTGCTCCGCTTCGAGGATCACGAGGCGAGCCCGACCTCCACGGTGGTGACGGATCCCTCGACCGGGACGCTCGATCAGCTCATCCAGACGCAGGACAAGCTGGCCATCTTGCTGGAGGCGAGCCGGCGGCTGGGCGGCGCCGAGGACGTGGACCCGCTGCTCGGGACGATCCTCGACCTGGCCTTCCGGATCTTCGATGTCGACCACGGGGTGATCCTGCTCGTCGACGCCGAGACCGGCGAGCTCGTGCAGCGGGCCGGGCGATCGCGCGCCGGCGGGCCGAGCGGCGCGCCCGTCTACAGCCGGAGCATCGTGGCGCAGGCGCTCGCCCAGAACACCGCGCTCATCTCCGCCGACACGGCGATCGACCCGCGCCTCGCCGCGTCGCGCTCGATCATCGCCGCCTCGATCCGCGCCTCGATGTGCGCGCCGCTCCGCGCGAGGGACAGGACGCTCGGCGTGCTCTACGTGGCCGACCACCGGGGCCCGCGCGAGTTCACCGCGGAGGACCTGGCCTTCCTCGCCGCGTTCGCGGGCCACGCGGCGATCGCGGTCGAGAACGCGGAGCTGCGCTCACGGATCGAGCGGGAGACGGCCGCGCGGGTGGAGCTCGCCATGGAGGCGAAGCTCTCGGCGCTCGGGCGGCTGGTGTCGGGCCTGTCGCACGAGCTCAACAACCCGCTCAACTTCATCGAGAACTTCGCCGACAGCGCGCTCGAGCTGAGCGCCGAGATCGGGCAGAAGCTGCGCGACGGCGAGGGCGCGGCCGAGGTGGAGGCCGACCTCGCCGACCTCCGGCTCGCGGCGGCGAAGATCCTGGAGCACGGGCGGCGCGCCGGCGCGCTCGTCGAGGGGATGACGGTGCACGCCCACGCCGCGTCCGAGCCGCGCGCCGAGGCCGACCTCAACGCCCTGCTCCGGCAGAGCGTGCGCGAGGTGCTGCCCTTCGGGACCGCGGGCGCCGCGGCCGCCGTCGACGTGGCGCTCGATCTGGACGAGGCCGTGGGGCTCGTCGAGGTGGTGCGCTCGAACATCCAGCGGGTGTTCACCAACGTGGTGACGAACGCGCGGGACGCGATGCTGGAGCGAAAGCACGCGCTCGCGCGCGAGGACTGTGCCTACGCGCCGAGGCTCGTCGTGCAGAGCCGATCGCTCGGCGATCGGGTGGAGGTGCGCTTCACCGACAACGGCGCGGGGATGACGGACGAGGTGCTCGGCCGGGCCTTCGAGCCCTTCTTCACGACGAAGCCGACCGGGAAGGGGACCGGGCTCGGGCTGTCCTTGAGCCGGGAGATCGTGGTGGACGGGCACCAGGGCTCGATCCGCGCGACGAGCGAGCCCGGCGAGGGGACGATCGTGGTGGTGAGCTTGCCGAAGAAGCGCGCGCGGATCGTGCGGTGATCCGCGCAGCGGCGAGAGAGCGCGGGGCCCGAGGAGAGGTCGCGCCCGACTACACGTCGACGAGCGTGTAGTTGCCCGCCCAGGGCACCCACGACCACCCGCGGTGGTTGTTGTACGCCGCGAGCAGCGCCGCGTTCCCGTCCCCCGCGTTGCAGTTGAACACGCGCTTGGTCGACTCTCCCCCGCCGGCCATCCCTTCGTCGCGGTGCGAGAAGATCACCAGGGGCTTGCCGGCCAGGCCGGCCTTGCCGTTGATGAGCTGGGGCACGCGGTAGACGCAGCTCATCGGGTTGCCTGCGCACGGCGTGAGCGTGCAGTCGATCTCGATCCGCACGATCGCCGCCGCCCCGCCCGCCGCCGCCACGCCGGCCGCGATGGCGGCGTTGCGCGCGGCGGCCCAGTACACCTGGTCCGGGTGATTGGCCGCGCCGCCGCCGCCCGCGCCGATCGCCAGCGCCCCGCCGAGGGCATGCGCCGCCCCGCCGGCGGTGATCGCGTGGGCGATGTACTGGATCGCGCCCACGTTCACATACCAGCCGTTCACCACGTCGTAGATGGTGTTGAGCTTGGACCGTTGCAGCATCGCCATGGTGTCTCTCCCTTGGACGGGCTCGCGATCGCGAGGACATCGAGGAGTATCCGGGGGCTCTGCCGGACACAAGGATCCGCCGGACGGTGGGACCGCCCACTTCCTACGACACTCGCCACCGGCGAAGGCTCGGGCCGCGACGAGAAGTCGCTCGCTGCGTCTCTCACCGCGCGGCCGCCGGCGCCGCCCCCAGCGAGCGCAGCGCGCGGCACACCGTCGCGTCCCGGCAGGGGCCCACGCGCCCCGTGTGGTTCGGCCACAGCACGTCCTTCACGCGCCCCTGGTCGCGCACGTCCGGCCCCTTCCACGGGTCGAGCGCGCGCGTCATCTGCGACTCGCGCTCGTTCGTGCACGGCAGCGAGAAGCGCACCTGCGGAAGGATGCCCGTCTTCTGCACGGGTGAGCCGTCGGGCAGCGAGAAGAGCAAGGTCGTCAGGCGGAGCACGCCCGCGTGCGCGTCGTCGTCGAGGTACTCCTGCGCGCAGCCCTTGCCGTAGGTGTGATCGCCGACCACCACCGCGCGGTGGTAGCTCGCGAGCGCGCCGGCGATCATCTCGGCGGCGCTCGCCGAGTCGCCGTCGACCAGCACGGCCAGCGGCCCGTTGTATCGCTGCTCGGGCGGCACCTCGGGCGCGCGCTCGATCTCCACGTTCCCGTCGCGCCGCTTCATCGGGAAGAGCGACACCCCCGACATGAAGATCCCGAGCGCGTTGATCGCCCCGTCGGTCGAGCCGCCGCCGTTCGCGCGCAGATCGAGCACCACGCCCCGCAGATCGCGGGAGGCGCGGGCGTGGGCGAGCGCGGCGCTCATCCGCGCGCCGAGGTCGTCGGGCACGTCGGGGATGGCGATGACCGCCGCGTGACCCTCGCCGTACCGCAGCATGTCGACCTTGAGCTCGCTCGGCGCCGCGGGCTTCCCGGTGCTCGCGCCGTCGTCGCCGGCCGAGGGCGCGATCATCAGCTCCAGCGGGCGCAGCTCGTGGGCGCGCAGCACCGTCACGCGCGCCTTCGTCCCGGGGCGCACGTCGCCGATCACCGAGATCTGCTCCGCTTGCTCGACCGAGAGCCCGGCGGTCGGCATGTCTTGCACCGCGAGCACCACGTCGCCGTCCTGCAAAGGCGGGAGCGCGCCCCGATCGATCCGCACGCCCACCGCGGTGCGGGTCATGTCCGTCCACAGGCGCTCGGGCGGCTCGGCCTCCAGGGCCATGTCGTAGATCGAGATCTCCTCGTCGAGCGGCGCCCACGCCCCGTGCACGTCGAGCTGCGGGATGTAGGCCCGCAGCGCGGCGGCCATCACCACCCGGCTCCACCCGGCGGCGTCGAGCGGCGGCGCGGCGCGGTCCTTCGCGGCCTCGGCGTAGGGCGCCATCTTCTCGCCGTAGGCCATCCGCAGCGCGCCCACCTGCCGGCCGAGATCGCGCGCCAGATCGCGCGCGCCCCGGGTCACCGCGCCGTCCTCGAAGGGCGTCGAGGTCGCGAGCTTCCAGGCCTCCGCGCCGCGCAGCGTCGGGCCCTTGTCGGCGCCCTCGCGCTCGCCTTGCTCGAAGATCGCGCGCAGCTCCGCGGACCACGCCACGAGCTCGCCGCCCACCTCGAGCGCGGCCGCGCAGCTCCCCGCGCCCACCGGCGCTTGCAGCTCGGCGAGCAGCCGATCGCCGCTCTTGCGCAGCGCCTCGCCCGCCGGCGCGTCGGGCGCGATCGACCAGAGCCCGTGCGGATCGAGCCAGTCGACCACCGCGTCCGAGAACTTCTCCGGATCGACCCCGGAGACCGGCGCGGCCATCGAGCTCCTGGCCTGCTGCACCACGACCCGCGCGTCGTCGCACGAGATCGACGTGGGCTCGCCGGAGGGCTGGGCCAGCCCCCGGTCGAGGGGCCCCGGATCGCCGCCGCCCGAGTCCACCTCCTCGTCACCGGCCGATCGCGCGCGCTCCACCGCGAGGGCCAGGCCGCGGCGCGCGGGGGCCAGCTCCGGCGCCCGCATGCGCAGGGCCGTCCCCCCGGCGGCGAGCACCACCGCCAGGAGGACTCCACCTGCGAAGGCGCGCTGCCTGGACACGCATCATCCATACCACGGCTTGGCAGACAGGATCGAAGGGGCGCCCATTTCGCCGAAAAACTGGCCTTTGTCCGGGTCTTCGACGATCCAGCCTCGACCACGCAAGCCTTTCGCCGCCGAGGCGCAAAAAATCCAAAGTTGCGCGTTCCGCAAACGGTGCGCGTCGCTTTTCGGGGAAATTCCGTATCGGCACTTCCGGTGCATGAGGGGTGATCGCCGGGTGAAGACCCCGCACGCGCTGCGCTGCGGAGCCGGCCCGACCGGAGGTACCTCGATGAGCAACACCAGCGAACGGGCAGCACTGCACGTCTACCGCGCCGAGCTCGCCACCCGGACCACCCTCACCCCCGAGGCCGAGCGCGACCTCGCCGGCCGTTACCGCGCAGGAGATCGCCGCGCCGGCCAGGAGCTCGTCGAGGCTTGTCTGCCCTTCGTGATGACCGTGGCCTTCGAGTACCGCCGCTGGGGCCTGCCCATGGAGGACATCATCCAGGAGGGCAACGTCGGCCTGCTCAAGGCGGCCGAGCGCTTCGACCCCGATCGCGGCTGCCGCCTCGCCACCTACGCCGCGTACTGGATCCGCGCGGAGATCCGCGAGTACGTGGCCCGCGGCTACCGCATGGTCCGCCTCGGCTCCTCGAAGAGCGAGCGCCGCGCCCTGCGCATCTACCGGAAGACCCACGAGCGCGACCCGGAGGTGCTGGCGAAGCAGAGCGGCCTCTCCACCGAGCGAGCCACCGAGCTCCTGCCGCTCCTGATGACGCGCGATGTCAGCCTCGAACGCTCGCCGGAAGAAGGCGCAGCGCCCGTCGATCGCCTGGCCGCGAGCGGCCCCTCCCCCGAGGACGAAGCCTGCCAGGCCGATGAGCGCGCGCACCTCCAGACGGCGCTCAGGCAGGTGGTGTCGGAGCTTTCGCCGCGCGAGCGGAAGATCGTCCGCCAGCGCTGGCTCACCGACGATCCGAAGACGCTGGAGCAGCTCGGCGCCGCGTTCGGCGTGAGCAAGGAGCGCGTGCGCCAGCTCGAGGAGCGCGCCAAGAAGCGGATGCGCTCGCGCCTGGAGGAGCTCGTCGGCGAGCCCTTCCCGCTGGCGATGAGCGCGTAGCGAGACCCGCCGAGAGCTCGGCCACGCTTCCTGGCCGAGCGAAACGCAAGCCGGCGAAGGCCGGCTTCTCTCGTGTAGCCCAGGGCTTCAGCCCTGGGTTACTAGAGCTCGATCACGTGGCCCTCGCGGGCGGCGATGGTGTTCGGGAAGAGCTCGCGGGCGCGCCGCTCCTTCTCGCGCACCATCGCGTCGGTCTGCGAGGGGTCGTGGTGGTGGAGCACGAGCTGCTTCACGCCCGCCGCATGCGCGAGCTCGCAGCCGGCCACGAACGTCGCGTGCCCCCAGCCCGTCTTCGGCCCACCGCCGACCTCGCCCGCGTACTCTTCCGGCGTGTACGTCGCGTCGAAGATGAGCAGGTCGGCGCCCATCGCGAGGCGGCGGAGCTTGGGGTCGACGATCGCGTAGTGCTCGGAGTCGGTGATGTACACAACCGACTTGCCCTCGTAGTCCACACGGTAGGCGTAGACCCCGTTCGGGTGGTTGCCCCGGGCGTTGGTGATCGTCACGTCGTTCTTCGCGCCGACGGTGATCACCTCGCCCTCGTAGAGGTCGCGGAACGTCATCGTCGCGCCCATCTCGGTCAGGTGCACCGGGAAGCTCGGGTAGTCCATCTGCCCGGCCAGCGTCTCCTCGAGCGTGCGCGAGACGTTGATCCCCCCGTGGAGGTGGATCTTGTTCCCGCGCACGAAGGCCGGCGTGAAGAACGGGAAGCCCTGGATGTGGTCCCAGTGGACGTGGCTGAAGAACATCCACGCCTCGAAGGGCATCTGCTTGAGCATCTCCTGCCCGAGCAGGCGCAGGCCCGTGCCTCCGTCGAGGATGACCAGCGTGTCCCCAGCGCGCACCTCGTAGCAGCTCGTGTTCCCACCGAACTCCACGGTGCTCGGACCGGGTGTGGGGATGCTCCCGCGTACTCCCCACATCTTGATCCGCATTCCGCCCTTGCCTTCCCACCCTCTGGATTGGACTGCCCTCACCCCGGGCCACCATCCGGCCGGGGTGCGACAGCAGCTTACCAGGGAGCGCGCCGCCACGGAACCATGGAGCGTCCGGTGACCATCCGGCCGGCCCCCCTGCACGGCCGTTCCGGGGATCGGGTCGCGCCCCGGCATCCGCGCGCCCGCCTCCCGCGGGTTGAGGTAAGGTGCGAGGGCGATGATCCGGGCCGACGCCATCGTCCTCCTCGGCTGCACCATCACCCCCCAGGGCCAGCTCTCCGGCGCGGCGGCCCGGCGGGTCTCGGCGGCCGCGCGCGCCTTCCACGCAGGGGTCGCCCCGCTGGTCATCGCGAGCGGCGGGCGGCGCTGGGGGGCCGTGGTCGAGGCGCGGGCCCTGCACCGGGCGCTCGTCGAGGCCGGGGTGCCCGAGGCGCCGATCCTCGACGAGCTCTGCTCCTTCTCGACCTGCGACAACGCCCTCTTCTCCACGGCGCTGCTCCGGCACCGGACCGGCAACCCCTCCCCCCGCGCCGCGATCGTCACCTGCCCCTGGCACATGCCGCGGGCCATGGAGCTCTTCCGGGCCGCCGGGGCCGAGCCGGTCGCCGTCCCCGCCGACCCGGCCGCGGCCACCCTCTCCCAGCAGGCCTACCGCTTCGGCCACGAGCTCGTCTGCCGGGTGCGCGACGCGCGGCTCCTCCGCCGGTCGACGCTGCTCGCCCAGAGCGCCGCGGCCTACCTGCAAGATCCCCCGCGCGGCGTCTCCCCGGGCGAGCCATCGTGAGACATCGTGTCCTCCTGTTGACGGTGCTCGGCGTCGGGTGCAGCACCCCGGCCCCGCCCTCCGCGCCCGACGCGTCGAGCTCCGCGCCGCCGATCGCGGCGGTCCCCGATTCGGCCGAGCTCGGGCCCATCCTCGACGCCGAGCAGCGCCGCATCGCGGCCGGGGTGACGGCTGCCCAGCAGCAGAGCCGGAACGTCGAGGTGCGGCGCGCCGCGGCCCGCGCGCTCTCCCGCATCGGCGGCGACGGCGCCCGCGCGGGCCTGCTCCGCGCCCTCGCCGACGAGGACGAGGACGTGGTGGCCTGGGGCGCGTACGGCCTCGGCTTCTCGTGCAAGGGACACGAGAAGGAGCACGTGAGCGCCCTCGTCGCCCGTTCGCTCTCGCTCGCGCACGATCGGGGCGGCGCGTCCGTGATGAGCGCGCCCGCGGCGACCGCTTCCTCCGCGAGCGCGGCCGCTGCTTCACCGCCGCCGAGGCTCGACGCGCTGCAAGCGATCGCGCGGGCCATCGGGCGCTGCGGTGCCGAGGAGTCGGAGCCCACGCTCGTGGCGTGGCTCGCCGGACCGCGCGATCGCGCCGTCGCCGCGTCCCTCGCCCTCGGCGATCTCGGCGCCGGCAAGCAGAAGCTCCGCGAGGAGACGCTGGCCGCGCTCCTCAACACCGCGGCGGGGAGCGCCTCCGCGCCCCCCTTGCCCGAGGCGCTCTTCCCCGTGGGGAGGCTCGAGCATGTGCCGCGCACCGTGGTCGATCGGATCCGCGAGGTCGCGACGGCGCGCCTCGCCGAGCCGGGCGAAGGCGCGCATCTTCGCGGTGCGCGCCCTCGGCCGCGCCGGCGACGACGCCGCGCCCAGGCTCGAGCGCGTGCTCACCGCCGCCTTCACCCCCTCCGAGCGCGCCGAGGCTGCGCGCGCCTCAAGCGGCTGGGCAAGGCCGGGCAGCAGACCCTCGCCCGCGTCCTGCCGGGCCTCGTCCCGCGCGCCGATCCGGTGGCCCTGACCGGCCTCGTCGGCGAGGACTTCGGCGTGCTGCTCACCGTGCTCGAGTCGCTCGACGGCCCGGGCGCCGCGAAGAAATCGCTCGTCGAGATCGCGTCGCTCGCGCCCCCGCCGAGCCCGCCTCCTGCCGTGCAGCGCCGCCTCTCGTGGCTCCGCTGCACCGCCGCGCGCGTCCTCGCCGGCGACGATTTCCGCGAGAAGCTGCTCACCGCGTGCGACCTCGACGCGCCCGCCGACGCGGCGCAAGGATCGATCGGCGGACGCGCCCTCGCCCAGGTGCTCGGCAAGGGCGAGCTCAAGGGCCCGCGCGGCGTCGCGTTCCACGCGCTCGCGAAGAGCGGCGAGCTGCGCGCCCGCGAGGCCGCGATCGAGCTCCTCGAGACGCACGAGGAGGTGGCCGACAGCGCCGCGCTGCTCACCGAGGCGCTGCTCGCCAAGGAGCCGGGCATCGCCGGCACCGCCGCCGACGTGCTCGGCAAGCAGCCGCAGCGCGCCGGCGAGCCCGCCGCGGGCAAGGGCAAGAAGCCGAAGAAAAAGAAGGGCGCCCACGCCGACGACGAGCCCTTGCCCGAGGGCGCGCTGCCGCCCTCGCCGGCCCTCGTGAAGGCGCTCCTCGAATTGCTTGGACGTCCAACGATCTCCGCCGACCCCGAGCTGTGCGACGGGATCATCGACGCGGCCGGCGCCCTGGTCCTCAAGGAGGCGCGGCCTCGCCTCATGGAGCTGTGCCGCTCGCCCTACCCGACGACGCGCGAGCATGCGCAGAAGGCCCTCGGCCTGCTCGGCGGAGAGAAGCCGACCTGCGAAGCCCCGGCCGAAGGCGGGCCGCTCCCCGCGGAGATGGCCGCGCTCGCCCGGGCGCCGATCGATCTCACCTTCGAGACCGACGTGGGGCCCCTCTCGATGAAGCTCGATCCGTCCGTCGCGCCGGTGGTGGTGACGCGCGTCGTCGATCTGGCGCGATCCGGCTACTACAACGGGATGATCGTGCACCGGGTCGTGCCCGGCTTCGTGACCCAGTTCGGCGCGCCCTTCGGCGACGGCTTCGGCGGACCCGAGGGCAAGCCCGCGGTGCGCTGCGAGACCTCGCCCCTGCCCTTCGTGCCGATGGCCGTGGGCGTCGCGCTCGCCGGCCGCGACACCGGGTCGAGCCAGATCTTCGTGACCCACACGCGCACGCCGCACCTCGACGGGCAGTACGCGATCATCGGGAGCGCGGCCGGCCCGTGGGCGTCGTTCGTGGACGGCGATCGGATCGTGAAGGTGAAGGTCGGCCCCTGAGACCCGCCGGTCAGGCGCGCAGCCCGCGCACCTGCAGATCGAGCGCGCTCCGCAGCCCAGGGTCGAGCGCGGCCTCCGGCGTCGTGAACCCGCTCATCCACGCCATCAGCGCGCCGTAGTACAGCCAGAAGATATTGTTCGCGGCCAGCATCGGCTGGATCTCGCGGGACACTTCGCCCCGGGCCTGCGCGTCGAGGACGAGCTGCCCCAGCCGGTGGAGGAATGCAAAAGTGAGCGCGCTCACTTGCTGTCCGTTGGGGCCGTCGGCGCCCGGGTAGTGCCGGAGGAACGAGGCCGTCAGCGCCCGGTGCTCGCCGTACATGCGGAAGAGGCCGCGGAAGACGTGGAGGAGCTGATCGATCAGCGAAGCGCCGCGCGGGAGGGTGGCGAAGCTCGCCTCGACCGCCGAGGAGAGCCGGTCGACCATGACCAGGCAGAGCAGGTCCTCCTTGTCGCGGGCGTAGAGGAAGAGCGTGCCGGCGGCGACGCCGGCGCGGTCGGCGACGGCCTTGGTGGTCGTCTCGGCGAAGCCCAGGGTGGTGAAGAGCGACCAGGCGGCGGCGCGGATCCGCTCGCGCTTGTCGAGCTTGTTCTGCTCCCTCCGCCCGCCCGGCGCGGGGGCGGGCGGCGGCGGCGCAGGCCGGCGGCGCGGTTTCTTGGTGACCATGGACGTCCGCGGAATGGTCCCTAGATCCGGATCATCCGTCAACCGCCTTGACACGAATATGACCGTGCTCATAGTTGAGCACAGTCATATTCATGGAGACCGCGATGCTCTACGACCCGTCGATGACCCTCCGCGCCGCCCGGCAACGCTACTTCGAGGACAACGGCTTCGGCGCCGACGGCGGCTACGGCGCCCGCTGGGTCGACTTCAAGCTCGGCCCGCTCCCCATGCCCTTCCCCAACACCGACGCGCGCAGGCGGGCCGTCGTCTACCACGACCTGCACCACCTCGTGACCGGCTACCGGACGGACTTCCTCGGCGAGCTGGAGATCAGCGCGTGGGAGATCGGCGCCGGCTGCAAAGGCTTCGTCGTGCCCTGGCAGCTCAACCTCGCCGGCCTCTACACCGGCGCCTTCCTGATCCCGCGCCGCACCTTCCGCGCCTTCCTGCGCGGCCGGCGGAGCGAGTCGCTCTACGGGCGAAGCGTCGACGCGCTCCTCGATCGCACCGTGGGCGAGGTGACGGCCGAGGCGCTCTCGGACGAGCCGGCCGCCGCGCGCGCCTCGGACTATGCGCTCTTCGCGCTCGCCTTCGCGGCCGGCTGCCTCTCCTCGCTGCTGTCGCTCGCGCTCTTCGTGATCGCGGGGCCGCTCTTCGCGCTGCTCGGGCTCGTGCGGCCGGCGCCGCGCGCGGCCGTCTCCTGAGGACGGCGGCGAGCTTCGTCGGCGATCAGGGCGCCTGCTCGTCCGGCTCTTCGTCGCCGAAGAGCACCCCGACCTGGAGCTCGACGGCATCGAACGGCTCTGCCCGGACACACTCGCCTCGCTGCGCCGCCAGAACCTCGATGTACCCGTCCGGGCCCCAGCGATGTACGGCCAGGGTCTCCTCCAGTGGATCGATGATCCAGTAGTGCGGGATCTGGCACCGGTGGTAGGTACGCTTCTTCTTGACGAGGTCGTTGCTCCGATTCGTCGAGAGGATCTCGCAAATCCACTGGGGCAGGGTGCTGATGGGAACACCGGTGGGGCGCCTCGGGACGAGCTCCCTGCGCCAGCCGAGGACATCAGGACGAAAAACCTGACCCCCCGGCAAGAGGAGCTCGACCTCGGTGGCGAACCACCATCCACCGGGCCACCTTCCGCCTGGACGGCGGCCGAAGCGACTGTTGAGGACCGTGACCAGATCCGCCTGCGCGCCTCCATGCTCCCCGGTGGCGGCACCCTTTTCGACGAGCTCCCCATCGATGAGCTCGTGGCGACGTTCTCCCTCGGGGATGGCGAAAAAATCGTCCACCGTGAAGGCCCTGGCGGGGAGCATCTTCGCGACCGCGCTCATCGCGAGATCATAGCCCAGGATCAGGCACCGGTGCACCGATCAGGTGGCTACCGCCGCGCGACGACGAGCCCGTTTCACGGCATGACGGCCGAAGCAACCCAGAGCCCTCTTGAGAGCCTCACCCCCAGGGGTCGAACGCGTCCCGCAGCGCCTCGCCGGTGAGCTGCGCGAGGAAGCGATCCTCGTCGCCCACCGCGTGTACCCAGGCGAGGTCCTCCACCGTCGCCTCGCCCTCCCGCGCGATCTGCGAGAGCCTCGCCGCGCGCTCGGCGTGGCGTCGCGCGCGCGCCTCCGCGTACTCGGCCATCTCGCCCCGGTGGAGCATGAAGGCCCAGTCGCTCGCATGGAGGAGCAACAGCTCGACGATGGCGAGATCGAGCGCCCTCCCGGCGAGCCCCGTCGCGCCGCGACGCGCGGCCACGGCGCTCCGTACGAGCCGCTCGGCGTGGCGCGTCGGGCGGATGAGCCTCGCCGCGGCGGGGCCGGTCCACACCTCGCCGAAGCCTCCCTCGCCCCAGGTCGAGGTGGCGGGCTCGCTCCGCACGAGCTCCGGGTGCTCCGCGAGGTAGCCGCCGAGCGTGGTCGCGCGCGGACCGCCTTCGCGCCCGCTCCGGTCGAGCGCGCGCAGCACGTGCTCCAGGAAGATCGGCCCCTCGAACCACCAGTGGCCGAAGAGCTCGGCGTCGAAGGGGGCGACGAGCACGGGCGCCGGACACGATGGGTACCCTGCGGACACGCTGGTCAACGCCGTGATCCGCTTGGACACGAAGCGCTCGGCATGCTCGCGGGCCCGCGCCTCGCCGAGGGCCGGATCGTAGGGCTCCTTGTGCGGCCCCGGGCCGGTGATCCGGAAGAGCTTGATCCCCGTCATCAGCCGCGTGCCCCGCGGGCCGAGCTCGCCGCCGAGGGCCGCGGCGGGCAGGTCGAAGCCCACGTCGCGGTAGAACTCCCGGTAGACGGGATCGCCCGGGTAGCCGGTCTTGCGCGACCAGACATCGCGCGCGGCCTCGGGATCGCGCGCGAAGAAGGCCACGCCGTCGGCGGAGAGCACCGGCGCGAGCACGCCGCAGGGCGGGCGCGGGCGGCCGAGCAACAGGCCATGCGCATCGAGCACCGTGTAGCGAGCGCCCGCGGCGGAGAGCTCGGGGCCGAGGCGGGGCTCGTAGGCGCACTCGGGCAGCCAGAGGCCGAGCGGGCGCCGGCCCGTCATCGCATGGAACGCGCGCAGGCCGATCCGGAGCTGGGCGCGGATCGACGCCGGTGAGCCGGCGAGCCCGGGCAGGTACGCGTGGGTCGCGGTGGTCGTGATGAGCTCGATCCTCCCGGCGTCGTGGTGGCGGACGAAGGCGCCGAGCAGATCGCCCGCGCAGCGCGCCCAGAGGCCGCGGATCCAGGCGATCCGCCGCGCGTGGAAGGAGAGCGCGGGCCCTGTCGCGCCGGCCGCGGCGAGGGTGTCCGCGTCGAGCGGCGCGCCACCCTGACCGACGCCGCGCCGGAGGCCATCGACGAGGCGATCGAGCGCGTCGAGGTGCTGCTCGAAGCGGCCGAGCAACAGCGGATCGCGGAGCATGGCCGCGAGCGGCGGCGAGATGGAGAGCGTGAGCCCGCAGGCGACGCCCTCGTCGCCGAGCCGATCGAGCACGTCGACGAGCGGCAGGTAGCACTCGGCGATCGCCTCGTGGAGCCAGCGCTCTTCGAGGGGGCGCGCATGCTCGGGGTGCCGCACCCAGGGCAGGTGCGCGTGCAGCACGAGCCCGACCCGCGCCGCGCCCTCGCTCTGCCTCGATCCTTCGCTCACACGCGCGAGCTAGAGCACCCCCCTCGTCGAGTCCACCCCAAACCCCATCCCCTCCCAAATCGCGATACCCTCGGGCCCCCCATGTCCTCCTCGCCGCCGGATCCTCCCGCGCCCGCCGATCCCCACGAGCAACACGCCGCGCATGGCCACGGAGGCCTCGCCGCCCTCGCCCTCGGCGCGCTCGGCGTCGTCTTCGGCGACATCGGCACGAGCCCCCTCTACGCGCTCAAGGAGTGCGTCGGCCGCGAGCACGGCGTCGCGCCCACCGCGGACAACGTCCTCGGCCTGCTCTCGCTGATCGTCTGGTCGCTGCTCATGGTCGTGACGGTCAAGTACCTCACGTTCATCATGCGCGCCGACAACCGCGGCGAGGGCGGCATCCTCGCCTTGCTCGCGCTCGTGCCGGAGAGCGCGAGGCCGAGCGATCGCACGAAGATCGGCTGGATCGCGGCCATCGTGATCTTCGGGGCCGCGCTGCTCTACGGCGACGGGATCATCACCCCGGCGATCTCGGTCCTCTCCGCGATGGAGGGCCTGGAGGTCGCGACCACGAGCCTCAAGCCCGTCGTCGTCCCGCTCACCTGCGTCATCCTCGTCGGCCTCTTCTGGATCCAGCAGCGGGGCACCGCCGGGATCGGCAAGGTCTTCGGGCCGATCATGATCGCGTGGTTCCTCGCCCTCGCCGTGCTCGGCCTGCTCTTCATCGCGAAGAACCCCGCGGTGCTCGCGGCGCTCAACCCGGCCTACGCGGTGCGCTTCTTCGCCTCGCACGGCTTCCACGGCTTCGCCGTCCTCGGCTCGGTGGTCCTCTCCATCACCGGCGGCGAGGCCCTCTACGCCGACATGGGCCACTTCGGCCGCGGGCCGATCCGGATCGCCTGGTACGGCGTCGTGCTCCCGGCCCTCGTGCTCAACTACTTCGGTCAGGGCGCCCTGCTCATCGCGGCCCCGAGTCCGGAAGAAGCGCGGACCATCGCCGACAACCCCTTCTTCGCCATGGTCCCCCAGGGCGCGCTCACCTACGCGCTCGTCGCCCTCTCGGCCGCGGCCACGGTGATCGCCTCGCAGGCCCTGATCTCGGGCGCCTTCTCGCTCACCCACCAGGCCGTGCAGCTCGGCTTCTTGCCCCGCGTGACGATCAAGCACACCTCGCACGAGACCGAGGGGCAGATCTACGTGCCCGAGGTCAACTGGGGGCTCGCGGTCGCGTGCGTCGCGCTCGTCCTCGCCTTCAAGGAGTCGGGCAAGCTCGCGGCCGCGTACGGCATCGCGGTCACCGGGACGATGGGGATCACCTCCGTCGTGTACTACGTGGTGGTGCGCCGCACCTGGGGCTGGTCGCTCGGCAAGAGCTTGCCGCTCCTGATCCTCTTCCTCGCCTTCGATCTGCCCTTCTTCGGATCGAACCTGCTCAAGCTCCTCGACGGCGGCTACGTGCCGATGCTCGTCGGCCTCCTGTTCTTCGTGGTGATGGTGACCTGGAAGAAGGGCCGGGCCCTGCTCGGCCGCTCGGTCGCGCGGCGCGCGCCGAAGATCGCCGACTTCCTGGGAGACCTCGATCAGCGCTGCCGGAGCCGCGTCCCGGGCGCCGCGGTCTTCCTCACGTCGAGCGCGCAGGAGACGCCCCCGGTGCTCGCGCACCATGTCGAGCACACGAAGACGCTCCAGGAGACGGTGGTGCTGCTCACGGTGGTGACGGAGCACGTGCCCCGGGTGGACGACGCCGAGAGCCTCTCCGTGAGCGAGCTCGGCCGGGGTTTCTTCCGCCTCGTCGTCCGCAGCGGGTACATGCAGTACCCGAGCATCCCCTCGGTGCTCGCCCGCGCTGCCGCCGAGGGCAAGCTCGCCCTGCGGCCGGAGGAGACCACCTACTACCTCGGCCGGGAGAGCTTCCTCGCGACCGCGAAGGGAGACATGGGGCCGATCGCGGAGAGCCTCTTCGGCTTCCTCTCCCGGAACGCGGCCTCGGCCACGGCCTACTTCGGCCTCCCACCGGACCGGGTGGTGGAGATCGGGCTCCAGATCGACCTCTGACCTCGATCTTCCCCTTGTCCGCTCCCTAGTTTTCTGTAAGGTTGCCGCCCGCTCGCGCCATCCCAGGGCCCTCCCTCGGGGGCGCGGCACCTTGACAGCCTACGTGGGAGAGATGGCCGAGTGGCTGAAGGCACACGCTTGCTAAGCGTGCGATCGGGAAACTGATCCGCGGGTTCGAATCCCGCTCTCTCCGCCAAGTTATTTCAGGGGTCGCTGGAGCGCGCCGATGCGCTCGCCGAGGGCGTGTGCGTCGAGGCAGAGCCGCAGCTCTCCGCCGCGGATGATCGCGCCCGCGTAGGGACCCGCGCCGGCGATCAGCGGGGAGATGCCGCGCAGGGTCACCTCCTCGATCCGGCCGATCCGGTCGACGCCCACCACGGGGCCGAGGGCGAGCTCATCGTCGGCCTCCGGCAGCTCGATCTCCACGGCGAAGGCCGGGGCGCTCTCGATGGCGTTGGCGCTGCGCGCGCTGCGGACGCAGCGATCGAGGGGGACGGCGCGGACGGCGTCGGGGTCGCGGCCGAGCAGGATCCGACGGGTATGCGCGACGGGCAGGGCGTAGCGCTCGCCACCGGCTTCGAGCCAGATCACCTTGATCAGGCCCGGCTCGAAGGGGATGTCGAGGATCGCGGAGAGGCCCGTGCCCGGGTGGCTCACGAGGCGGATGGTGCCACCGAGGCGGTGGACGGCCTCCAGGGTCAGGTCGAGCCCGACGCCGCGCCCGGCGAGCAGGTCGGCGCTGTCGCGGGTGGTGAAGCCGGGCACGAACAGCAGCGCGAGCAGGGTCTCGTCGGTGGAGGAGCGGGCCATCTCCGCGGAGATCGTCCCGCGGGCGACGGCGCGGCGGCGGAGGTCGGCCACGTCCACGCCGGCGCCGTCGTCCTGCACGATGAGGCGCAGGCCGCCGCTGCGCGCTTCGGCCCCGAGGTGGATCGTCCCGAGCCGCGGCTTGCCCCGCAGCGCGCGCTCGGCCGGCGGCTCGAGGCCGTGGACCATGGCGTTGCGCGCGAGCTGGAGGATCGGGTCGAAGAGCTGCTCGGCCACGCGGCGATCGATCGTGGCCTGCTCGCCCCGCGTGGTCAGCCGGAGCTCCTTGCCGTCGCGCCGGGCCTGGGCCGAGACGGCCGCGGCGACGCGCTCGAAGAGCCACGAGACCGTGGTGGTGCGCATGGCGGCGAGGTCGTCGTGCGCGGCGGAGGACTCGGCCCGCACGCGGTCGGCCGTTTCTTTGAGCTCCAACGATCCGCGCTCCAGCCGCTCCGTGAAGCCCCCGAGCTCCCGGGCGGCGTCGCTGATCTTGGCGATCGCCGCGGCCGGCGCGCCCCACGGGCGGGGCGGGCCGATCAGACGCAGCGCCTCGACGAGGCCGGCCCGGAGCGCGCGGGCGCGGCGCGCCGTGGCGAGCCCGAGCTCGGCCCCGCCGCTCACCTGGGCCCGCGCCTCGGCGAGCTGCCGGACGCGCTCGAAGAGGCGATCGAGGGTCGCGGTCGGCACGCGCAGGGTCGGCTCTCCCTCCGCCTGGCTGCGCGGCTCGATCTCGCTCGGCGGCTCCAGCGTCGGGCGGCGCGGCGGCAGCGGAAGCGGGCCCACGGGCGCCGGGATCGAGGGCAGCCGCGTGGAGCGCCCGAGCGACCGGAGCGCGGCGAGCGCGCGCGCGGGCGCGGCGATCAGCTCGGCGAGCAGCCCGCGGTAGTGGCCGAGCTCGGCGAGCGCGCGGCGCGCGTCTTCCTCGGAGCGCTCGCCCTCCCGCAGGCGCTCCTCCAGGCCGTGGCAGAACCACGCCGTGGGCTCGTCGCTCACCGCGAGCGCCGCGCCCTTCATCGCATGCACCTCGCGGAAGGCCGCGAGCGCGGCCTGGATGTCCGAGCCCTCGGCGCCGAACGCCTGATCGAGGCGCGCGAGGCGGTCCTGCATCTCGGCCTGGTAGCGGGCCGCGTCGGGCCCGTCGATCGGGCGCGCCTCGAGGTCGTCCGGCGGCTCCGGCCACACGGGCAGCGCGGGCGCTTGCCCGAGGGCGAGCGCGCTCTCCGCCTCGGCGAGCAGCGCGCGCGCTGCAGGGGCCGCCTCGGGATCGCCTGCCAAAAGACGTCGCTCGATCCGCCCGAGCGCGTCGGCCAGGCTCTTCTGCCCGGCGATCGCCGCCGATCCCTTGAGCGCGTGGATCACGTAGCGGTGCTGCTCGGCCTTCGCGTCCGCGGCGAGGCCGGGCGCGAGGCGGCGCAGCTCGTCGAGCAGGAGCGCCGCGAGCTCCGGATCGCGGGGGCCGGCGCTGCCGCTCAACGGACGCCTCCCCGCGATCGCCGGCTCATCCCGGGCCCTCGCCGCCCTCGTCCTTGTCCTCGATCTCGTGCAGCAGCTTCGCGAGGGGCCCGATCAGCGGTCGGAGCGCGCCCGACACCGCCGCGCCCTGGGCCGCGGCCCCGAGCGACGAGAGCGCGGTGAGCAGCCCGCGCGCATGCTCGCCCGCCGCCGCCACCGCCCGCGCCGTCTCCGGATCGACGCCGCTCGCCTTGCGCAGGCGCGTGACGAGATCGTCGAGCGAGCGGCCGGCCTGCTGCGCCGCGGCCTGGAGGTGGGCCGACTCTTGCCCCACCTCGCTCACCTCGGCCCGCGAGCGATCGAGGCGCTGCTTCACGTCCGCGGCCTCGGCGCCGATCTCCTCCACCGCGCGGCGGAGCTGCTCGGCCGCGTCCGCGCCGCGCCGCACGTTGGCGCGGATCTCCTCCGACAGGAGCAGCAGCGCGCGGCCCTGGGCCTCGGGCATCCGCGCCCCTTCGAGGCCGGCGTTGAGCGCCACCACGCCGAGCCGCTCGAACGACTCGGCCACGCGGCCCGCGCTCGGCTGGAGCCCGTCGGCGTGGGCCGTCACCACCGAGGCCCGCTCGGCCGCCGCGTCGATCAGCGCCCGCTGCCGGGCGACGGCCGCGGCGAGCTTCTCGGCCCGCGCCCCGGCCTCGCCGAGCGAGCGCACGGCCTGCTCCTCGGCGGCCCAGAGCGCCGCGTCGTCGAGCACCGCCGGCGGCTGGGGCGCGCCGCCCTCGTCGAGGGCGCCCGCCGTCCTGCGCAGCACATCGAGGAAGCGCCGCCGCCGCGTGGTGCTCATCGCGCGCCTCCGCCGAGGGCCTCGCCGGACCCGGCGCGCGCGGCCCAGATCGCCCGCTCTGCCTCGGCGTAGAGGGCGCGCACGTCGAGCAGCGGCGCCGATCGTCCACCGTGGATCACACCGTCTCCCAGGAGGTCACGCGCGAACACACCGGTCGCCACGGCCCGCCCGCCGGTGAGCGCCACCTTCTGGCCCGAGGCCGCGCAGACGAGGGCCCGATCGGCGCCGGGCACCTGCCACGCGTCGTGGACATCGCGGCGCGAGGCGGGCGGCGCGGCCGAGCCGTCGCCGAGGGCGAGCACGGTCACCACCTCGCCGTCGGCGAGCGCGATCCCCCGGGCGGGGGGGCGCGCGCCGGCCACCTCGATCATCGCGCCGAGCGCGGCGAAGCGGATCGCCACCGCGGCCGGCACGAAGCCGAGCACCTCTCTCCCCTCGCGCGCGTACGCGATCACCACGCCGCCGCGATCGCCCGCGCCGGAGAGGGAGGGCGGGGGCGCGACGGAGGTAGGCTCCATCCCTCGCCTCAGGCCGCGCGCGACCGGAGCACGCGCGACTGCAAGAACTGGTAGACGGCCTTGATCCCGTCGAACGAGCCGACCGCGCTCTCCTTGATCACCTCGTTGACGGTGCGCTGCCCGTCGACCGCGCCGAGCACGAGCTTGTCGGTGCGGGTGAGCTTCTCTTCGCCCACGGCTTCGAGCGCCATCGGGTCGACCATGATCACCTGGTCGAAGTTGATCGTCCCCTCCATGAGCCGCCACTCGTCCACGCGGCGGAAGCCCTCGAGCACGAGGCCCGCCACGCCGAGCCCGAGGCGCGCCGACTCCGCCTCGGGGCGGAACGACTCGCGCATGAACGAGAAGCGCCCGTAGGGCCAGCGGAGCACGTCGTAGATGAGCTCGCTCGACTGCTTGACGAGCGCGTCGGTCAGGTCTTCCTTGCTCACCTTGCCGGAGTCGACGAGCGCGTCGCCGATGAGCAGCCCCGACCCGCTCCGCGAGTGCGCGACCAGATCGACCTGCTCGCGCGTCACGAGGCCCTTCTCCACGAAGTAGCGGCCGAGGCGGTACTCCTCCGGCGCGCCGCGGGACTGCACCAGATCGACGAGCCCCTGGCGCAGGGAGATGGCCACGCTCGCCTTGTTGTTGGTGATCCGCAAAACCCCCGTCTGCCGCTGCATCTGGAGCACCTGGAGGATCTCGGCGAGCGGGATGGCGGAGATGTCGCCGCCCATCAGCTCCTTGGCCGCGCCCTCCGTCTCGATGTCCTTGAGGATGGTCGCGAGGCGATCGACCACGTCGCCCGTCATGGCCCGCGCCACGGCGGCCAGCATCGCCGCCTCGCTCTCGCGCTCCTTGATCGGGAGGCCGAGCACCACCGGCACGACCGCGTTGGCCACGTGCTGCGCCACCTCGATCGCCGTCTTCATCCGCTGCTGCTTGGGGAAGACGCTCGGCCGGATGCTGTCGGCGATCGTGTCCTCGTCGGGCATCTTCGCGCCCTCGACGATCGGGCGCGCGCGGCCCTCGGCCGTCTTCGCGAGGGCGCCCTCGATCACCGCCACGAGCGCGCGGGCGTCGAAGGGCTTGGTGATGGCGTCGACCGCGCCCGTCTGCTGCACGAACTGCCCGCGGATCTTGTCGCCCTTGGCGCTCATCAGCACGACGGGCAGGGCGCGGTGGGCCGGGTTCGAGCGCAGCTCGCGACAGAACTGGTAGCCGTTCATCCGCGGCATCACGAAGTCGAGCAAGACGAGGTCGTACTTCGGCCCCTTCTTGATCATCTCGATGCCGGCGAGCCCGTCGCGGGCCATCGCGGGATCGTAGCCGTGGCGCGCGAGGATCGAGCTCACCACCTTGAGGATGGTGGGGCTGTCATCGACGACCAGGACGCGCGCAGGAGAGACCATGTGGGCGAGATTGCGAGAGCTACCCTACCAGAAGGTGCGCGCCCGCCGAAACCTCCCGGGAGCAAGGAAGCGTTCGCCCCGCCGGCCGCGGCCCGGAACACGGCGTTCGCGAGGCCCGGGCGCCGATCAGGCCCCGCCGTCCCCGGCCTGGGCGGGGCATTTGCCCATTCCATCGCGCGCGAAGGCCGCCAATGCCTTGGCGCAGGGCCCGTCCGCGTCGCCGCTATGGTCGTGGAAGTCGAGGGGCGCGTCGCAGGCCTGGTCGGTGACGAAGGCGTCGCCCAGGGGATTTTCCCAGCAGTGGACCGCCGGGCATGTCCCCGGGTCGGGCCCGTCGATCACGTCGACGACCGCCGCGGCTTCGAGGCAGTCGTGGTCGGCGTCGTAGCGAAAGGCGCTGAAGACATGCACCTGCCGGTCCTCGCAGGCCCCGAGGCCAAGGAGACAAGCGAGCCCGAGGCCGATGAGCCCGAGGCTCGCGAGACCCGCGAGGAGCGGCGGCCTTCGGATCACGCCGACGAGCCCGGCGGCGTCGATCGAATGTAGAGCTCGGCGAGCTGGCCGTCGGCCACCGTCACGGGGGCGGAGGTCATCTGGTCGGTGCCCTGGTTGGTCTTGGGGAAGGGGATCACGTCGCGCAGGGTCGGCGCGCCGGTGAGGAGCATCGACAGCCGGTCCATCCCGAGGGCGATGCCGCCGTGGGGCGGGGCGCCCGACCGGAGCGCGTCGAGCAGGAAGCCGAACTTCTCGCGCGCGTCGTCGGCGTCGATGCCGAGCGTCTTGAAGACGCGGGCCTGCACCTCGGGATCGTGGAGGCGGATCGACCCGCCGCCGATCTCGAAGCCGTTGAACACGAGGTCGTAGCGGTAGCACTCGACCTTGCCCGGATCCGATTCGAGCAGCGGGATATGCTCGTCCACCGGGCGCGTGAACGCGTGGTGCGCCGCGGCCCAGGTGTTCGTCTCCTCGTCGTGCTCGAAGAGCGGCGGGTTCGTCACCCAGAGCAGCTTCCACACGCCGCCGTGCCCGTACTCGGGGATGAGCCCCATCTTCTTCGCGATGTCGACGCGGAGGCGCGCCATCACCGTGTGCACCACCGCGGCGCGGCCGAACTGGAAGCAGATCACGTCGCCCGTCTTCGCGCCGAGGGTCTTGTTGATCGCCTCGCGCGCGGCCGGCGTGATCGACTTCGAGAGCGGCGACTGCGTCCAGCTCCCATCCTCGGCGACCTTGGCGCGGGCGAGGCCCTTGAAGCCCTTCACGTCGCGCAGGCCCTTCTCCAGCTCCTCGAGCTGCGGGCGGGAGAGGTTGGCCGCCGCCGGGATCACCAGGGCCTTCAGGATCTCCTGCGGCATGTCGCGCCGGATGAGGCCCTGGTTGAACTTGTCCGCGAGCTCGACCCACATCGGCACGCCGCAGCCGCCGTGCTCCAGCATCAGCTCGGTCAGGTCGGTGTGCTCGATGCCGAAGCGCAGGTCGGGCTTGTCGTTGCCGTACTTGGCCATCGACTCGGCGAAGGGCAGGCGGGGGAAATGGCCCGTCGGGTAGTGCTCGTGGAGGTCGATGCCGAGCGCGGTCTTGAACACGGCGAAGACGAGGCCCTCGATGAGCGAGAAGACGTCGTCCTGGTTCACGAACGAGAGCTCCACGTCGATCTGCGTGAACTCGGGCTGCCGGTCGATGCGCAGGTCCTCGTCGCGGAAGCACTTGACGATCTGGAAGTAGCGGTCGAAGCCCGCCACCATGAAGAGCTGCTTGTAGAGCTGCGGGCTCTCGGCGAGGGCGTAGAACTTCCCCGGCGAGAGGCGCGAGGGGACGAGGAAGTTGCGCGCGCCGCCCGGCGTGTACTTGACGAGGTAGGGCGTCTCCAGCTCGAGGCAGCCCTGGTCCGACAGGTAGTTGCGCGTCGCGCGGTTGATCTCGTGCCGGAGCTTGAGCGTGCGCTGGAGCGGCGCGCGACGCAGGTCGAGGTAGCGGTAGGTGAGGCGCATCTCCTCGCGCGTGTCGATCTCGTCGGTGATCTCGAAGGGCGGCGTCTCGGCGCGGTTGAAGATGGTCGCCTCCTTGACGACGACCTCGATGGCGCCGGTGGCGAGCTTCGGGTTCTCCGCGCTCACCATCTTGCCCTCCTTCTTGCTGAACTGCTCGCCGCGGTGGCGCACCACCCCGCGCACCCCGATGACCCACTCCGAGCGCATGATCTCGGCGAGCTCGTGGGCGTCCTTCACCTCGGGGTCGAAGACGATCTGGGTCAGGCCGTCGCGGTCGCGCAGATCGATGAAGATCAAGCCGCCGTGGTCGCGCCGGTTCTGCACCCAGCCGAAGAGGACGACCTCTCGACCGATGTCGCTCGCGCGGAGCTCCCCGCAGCGATGGGTGCGCTTCAGCTCGTCGATGAAACGGGACACGATGACCTCCGAGAGAGGGCCGAGCGGCCCAGCATGGGGCGGACTCTACTCCACCCGCCGACAGGCTGCCCCCTTTACCTTGGAGCCGGCTCGTTGCGAAGATGCGGACGTGACCCCGAGCCTCCCCGGATTCTCCGACGCGCCTTTCACCCACGAGGGGCAGACCCGCAAGGTTTACCGGAAAGGGACGGGCCCCGGCGTCCTCATCATGACCGAGATCCCCGGGATCACCCCGCCGGTGATGCGCTTCGCCGAGCGCGTGGCCGACGAGGGGTTCACCGTGTTCTTGCCCCATCTCTTCGGCGAGCCGGGCAAGCCCCTGACCCCGCTGTACGCGGCAGAGCAGATCACGCGGGCATGCATCAGCCGCGAGTTCCGCGCCCTCGGCGCCCGGGAGGCGAGCCCCATCACCGACTACTTCCGGGCCCTCGGCCGCTCCATCCACGAGGAGCTCGGCGGCAAGGGCGTGGGCGCGATCGGCATGTGCTTCACCGGCAACTTCGCGCTCACCCTGATGGTCGACCCCTGGGTGATGGCGCCCGTGCTCAGCCAGCCCTCGCTGCCCTTCCCCTTGAGCAAGACGCTGCGCGCCGGCCTCCACCTGTCCGACGCGGACCTGGCCGTGGTCAAGGAGCGCACGCGCGCGGGCGTGAAGGTGCTCGGGATGCGCTTCACCCACGACGTGACCTGCCCCGGCGAGCGCTTCGCCCGCCTGCGCGAGGAGCTCGGCGACGGCTTCGAGGGCATCGAGATCGACTCCGGCCCCGGCAACTCCCATGGGATCCCACGCATCGCCCACTCGGTCGTGACCAACGATCTCGTCGACCGCGAGGGCCACCCGACCCGCGAGGCCCTCGACCGCGTGCTCGCCTTCTTCCGCGAGCGGCTGCTGTAGCCGGAGGCGCCGGATCCAGCGCGAAATCCGCTGCGCAGCGGCCTGATCCGGACCATGTCGCACGGGAGGCCCTGTCAACCAGCCTTCACACGCGCGAGAAATTTCCACTCGTTTCGCGGGTCATCGCGCTGGCACGCGCGCTGCTCTGGGGGCGGCACCACGGAGGTTCTCCCCGATGCTGTCTCGCCCTCTTGCTTCGATCGCGTTCGTCTCCCTCGCCGCCCTCTCCCTCGCCACCACCGGCTGCGCCGCGCGGTTCCGCGGCACCGCCAGCTTCGGCGCAGGCGCGCCCGACTTCGCGGTGACCGTGCCCTCGCCGTCGATCTCCATGCAAGGCCAGGCCGGCGCACAGGCCAGCGCCAATGCGCAGGCCCAGGCCAATGCGCAGGCGCAGGCGCAGGCCAACGCGCAAGCGCAAGCGCGGGCTCAGGCGCAAGCGCAGGCTCAAGCGCAAGCCAACGCGCAAGCACAAGCTCGAGCGCAAGCGCAGGCGCAGGCGAATGCACAGGTACAGGCCGGGGGCTGGGTGGGCGCGGCGCCGCCGCACCCCGCGCCTGCCCCGCAGCCGTGGCGCCCCAAGCCGGTGTTTTACGGCCTCCCGCTCGAAGGCGCGGACGACGTGATCTTCGTCCTCGATCGATCGAGCTCGATGTCCGAGGCCGACGGCACCGCCCTCGGCTTCAGCTTCAACCCCGGCGGCGTCCTCTACGCGGCCGGCATGCTCCGCGCGAACGGCAACCCCGCGAGCCTCGGCACCCTGCAAGGCCAGGCCGCCTCGCTTCCGTCGCTCTTCAACCTGGCCTCGACCAGCAACATCATCGGCGCGACCTCCAAGCTCGACGTGGCCAAGGCCGAGCTCACCGCCGCGCTCGCCGGCCTGCCCGATGGCACCCGCTACAGCGTGATCTTCTTCGGCGACAACGTGGCGCAGCTCTCGCCCTCGATGCTCTTCTTGAACCCCGTCTCGCGCATCACCTCGATGGCCTTCGTGCAGACCATCGGCCCCGCCGGCAGCACCGCCGCCGTCCCGGCTCTGCGCGCGGCCTACGCCGAGCACCCGCGCCGCGTGGTCTTCCTCTCCGACGGCCTCGCCAACGTGGGCGGCGACGGCAACCAGCTCCTCGCCGAGGCGCGCATGGAGATGCGCCGCGGGGTGCGCTTCGACACCGTGGGCGTCGGCAAGGACCAGGACGCCCCGCTGATGACAGCCCTCGCCCGGGAGAGCGGCGGGGTGAGCACGACCCGCTGATCGCCGGCTCGATCGCGCCGCCGCCTCTGTAAATTAGTGTCAAGGCGCGGCGGCGCCGTCGCGAATGACTATGCTCCCGCGGTGCTTTCCCGGCTCCGCGAGAGCTTCACCCACACGCCCCGCACCCTCGGCCTGGTGTGGCGCGCCTCGCCCCGCGGGTCGCTCCTCATGGGCGTCCTCACGCTCCTCGCCGCGCTGATCCCGCTCGGCGTCGCCTGCGCAGGCAAGGCCATCACCGACGCGGTGGTCGCGGGCGATCACGATCGCGCGCTCCGCTGGGTGCTGATCGAGCTTTGCGCCGTGATCGCCCTGGCCGCCGTCACGCGCGGCCTCGGCCTCGTCCGCTCGCTCACCGGCGCGCGGCTCGGCGTCGACATCAACACGATGATCCTCGAGAAGGCGCTCACCCTCGATCTGCGCCACTTCGAGGATCCCGAGCTCTACGACCACCTCACCAAGGCTCGCCGCGAGGCCTCGTCCCGCCCCGTCTCGGTGGTCAACGAGACGTTCCAGCTCGTCCAGAACGCCCTCACCCTGGCGGGCTACATCGCGCTCCTCGTGCGCTTCAGCGGCTGGGCGGTGCTCGCCCTGATCGCCGCCGCCATCCCCGCCACCGTCGCCGAGGTGCGCTTCTCCAGCGCCGCCTTCCGGATGCGCAACTGGCGAAACCCGGAGACGCGCCGGCTCAGCTACCTCGAGTACGTGCTCGCCAACGACGACCACGCCAAGGAGGTGAAGCTCTTCGGCCTCGGCCCGGTGCTGCTCGCCCGCTACAAGGCGATGAGCGAGTCGTTCTACGACGAAGACAAAAAGCTCGCGATCCGCCGGGCCTTCTGGGCCTACGTCCTCTCGCTCCTCGGCACGGGCGCCTTCTACGCGTGCTACGCGCTCATGGCCCTCGCCGCCGCGGCGGGCAAGCTCAGCCTGGGCGACCTGGTGCTCTACGTGATGGCCTTCCGCCAGGGCCAGCAGGCCTTCCAGTCCATCCTCACCGCCCTCGGCGGCATGTACGAGGACAACCTCTACATGTCGAACCTCTTCCGCTACCTGGCCATCCCGACCGGGAAGGAAGCGCAAGAACAACGAGATCCAAAGGACATTTCGAGCGAGCCCCGCGCGCTCACGGAGGCCACGCCGGCCGAGGGGATCGTCTTCGAGGACGTGGGCTTCCGCTACCCGGGCACCGAGCGCTGGGCGCTGCGCCACGTGAGCCTGCACGTCCCGCCGCGGCAGAGCCTCGCGCTCGTGGGCCACAACGGCGCGGGCAAGACGACGTTCATCAAGCTCCTGACGCACCTCTACGAGCCGACCGAGGGGCGCATCCTGCTCGACGGGCGCGATCTGCACGACTGGGACCCGGAGGCGCTCCACAAGCGCATCGGCGTCATCTTCCAGGACTTCAACCAGTACCAGCTCAAGCTCCGCGAGAACGTCGGCTTCGGCAGCGTCGAGCACCGCGAGGACGACGCGCGCATCCACACCGCCATCGAGCGCGGCGGCGCGGCGGCCGTGGTCTCGTCCTTCGCCGCGGGCCTCGACACCCAGCTCGGCCGCTGGTTCAAGGACGGCGCCGAGCTCTCCGGCGGCCAGTGGCAGAAGATCGCCCTGGCCCGGGCCTTCATGCGCGACGAGGCCGACATCCTGATCCTCGACGAGCCGACGGCCGCGCTCGACGCCGAGGCCGAGCAGGCCGTCTTCGAGCGCTTCCGCTCACTCGCCCGCGATCGGACGACCATCCTCATCTCCCACCGCTTCCCCACGGTGCGGATGGCCGATCGAATCCTGGTCATCGAGGGCGGGCAGATCGTGGAGCAGGGCACCCACGACGCGCTGGTGGCGGAGGATGGCCGTTATGCGCGGCTCTTTGCGCTGCAAGCCCAGGGCTATCTCTGAGAAAACGCCGCAAACTTGGCCGGATCGCCCGGGATCCGGCATCTGCTCGCCGTGACCCGAACGACCGATCCGGGGGCCCAGAAGCAGCCCGGCGCCTCGCCGCGCGGCCCGTCCGTCGTTCCGCCCGCGGGCGCGCCCGTGCCGCTCGATCCGCCGAGCTGGCTCGACCGGAGCCTGCGCCTGTGCGCCACGGCCTTGCCCTTCGGCCTCGCGCTGCTCCGCGCGGCGCCGACCAGCCAGTGGCGCGACGATCTGCCCGCCGTGCGCGACCTCGGTCTCGTCGCGGTGGGCCTCGGCGGCGGGGTCTCGACGCTGCTCACCCAGGCGCTCGGCCTCATGCCCCTCGGATCGCGCTCCTTCCGCGCGGCCTTCGGCGCGGCCCTCGCCCTGGCGATCGCCGCGCGCCTCTTCCACGACCTCTGCCGGCGCCTCCTGCTCTCGGCGATGGATCTTCCTCCCGCGCGCCCGGGCAAGCCTGCGGAGCCGCCGCGCCTGCCGGGCCTGCTCGCGACCATAGCCACGCTGACCGCGGCGCTCTCGCCGACCTGGCAGCGCGAGGGGACGGTCGGCGGAGGCGCGATGCTCGCCGTGGCGCTCGCGCTCGGCTGCCTCACGCTCGCGCTGCGCTGCGTGGAGCCCCGCAGACCGGCGTCACCGCGCGCGTGGATCGGCTTCGGCGCGCTCACCGGCGCGACCTTCGCCGAGAGCCCGCCGGCCGCGCTCGCCGTCGTCGCCGCGGTGGGCACGCTGCTCGCCGTCCGCCGCTTCGGTCGCACGCCCGAGCCGCCGGTCCGCCTCCCGATCGCCCGCACACTGGTGGGCGCCGCGATCGCCGCGCTGCTCACGACGCTCCTGCTCCTCGCGCCCCTCGCGCTCCGCCCCTTCGCGCCGCGCACCTTCGTCGACATCGGCCGCGCGCTCTCGACCGCCGGCCTCTCGGGCTTCGACACCGCGAGCGCGCGCACCACCGCGCTCGGCGCCTGGATCCACGAGGTCGGGCTGGTGTCGCTGGGCATCGCCGCGTTCGGCGCCGGCACCGCGTTGCTCCGCGGCAAGAGCCGCGCGCTCATCGCGCCCTTCCTCGCGTGGATCCTCCTCGACACGCTCCTGCCCGCCCGCGCGGCCGGCGTGCTCAGCGCCGATCCGCTGACGGCCCTGCGCTCGCTCGCGGTGGCCGCGGTGGCCATGGGCTCCGCGCTCGGCGTGCTCGCGGTCACCCGCCGCCTGCTCGTCGCGAAGATCCCCATGGCCCGCGCGGCCGCCGTGCTGATGGTGATCTTCCACCTCACGCTCGTCGCCCTCACCTCGGAAGAGGCCGGATTCGCCGCCGATCGCAGCGAGCAGCTCGCCGCCGAGACCTGGTCGGACGAGGCGTATGGCCGGCTCGAGCCGCGCTCGGCGGTGCTCGTCCGCTCCCCGGCCCTCGCCTGGCGCCTCTGGGCCTCGCGCCTGCTGCGCGGACAGCGTCCCGACGTGCTCGTGATCCCGATCCCGCTGCTCTCCCGCGGCCGCGTCGCCAAGGCGCTGCTCGCCGAGGAGCAGGAGCTCGGCCCGCTGCTGCGCGATTTCGCCCTCACCGGTGAGCCCTCGGAGTTCGCCCTCTCCAAGCTGGCCGACATGCGCCCGCTCCATGTCGAGCTCGACGCCGCGTGGACGAAGCGCGAGAGCGCCCACCTGCGCGCCGACGGCCTGTGGCTCTCGTATGCCCCGCAGCCCCTCGGCCCCTCGGATCGCAAGCTCGGCGCCGGCGCGTCCCGCGTCCCGATCGAGCGCGTGCTCACCGCCGTCAACGCGACGACCGTACCCGACGCGCCCACCGGCAACCTGCTCGCCCAGACGCTCCGCGCCCACGGCGACCTGCTCCTCTCGCTCGGGGAGACGGAGCTCGCCGAGGGCTACATCGAGCGGCTCGGCGAGCTCGGGGCGCGCGATCCCTTCGCAGGGAAGCTCGCCGTCCCCTACGCGCGCAAGGGGCTCCGCCGCGCGCTGCTGCGCAAGCCGCCTTCGCGCGCCGCGCGGTGAGCGCGGTGACCCGCGGCGCAGGGCCCTCGTTCCTCCGCCACCCTGCGCCGACATCGCCTATCATCCCGGCCGCATGCGATCCGCCGCTCCCCTCAGCGCCCTCCTGCTCTCTCTCCTCGTCACCGGCTGCCGCCCCGCCCAGAGCTCCAACTGCCCGAAGGGCGCCGAGGGCGACATCAAGCACGGCGCCAAGACCGCGGCGACCGCCGTCGTCACCAGCGGACAGACCGCGCTGAGCGGCATCGAGACCTTCGGCAAATCCGTCGGCAGCTACTTCGAGGGCGGCAAGGAAGAGGCCAAGAAGACCTGGGACGACGAGAAGAAGAAGACGAAGGACACGGCCCACACGGGCGCGGACACGACCCGCGACGAGGCCAAGAGCGGCGACTGCGACTGACCCACGGGCGATCCTGCCCTCGACCTTTGCAGCGGCGCAGCGCGTGCCGCCCCGAGGTACATCCATGCACCCGACGATCTCCACAAGGCCCCTCCACGTCACCTTCCTCCTCGCGACCCTCGCCCTGGCGAGCGCCGCCGCATGCGGCCCGCGCGGCGCCGATCCCTCCCCGCCGCCGCAACCGCCGCCGCGCTCCCTCCCGCCGCAGGTGCCCATGCCGCACCACGCGCTCCCGCACGACCGGGTGCCCGCGCCCGTGCCGGATCACACGATCGCGCATGCCGGGCTCGTGTGCGCGCCGCCTCCGGGCTACGCCCCGCCCACGCCCAGGCTCCAGAACGGCGCGGCTTGCACCTACGCCGTGCAGTGCCAGGGCGGCGTCTGCGCGGGCGGCGTCTGCGTCGAGCCCGGCGCGGTCATGGGGTGCGCGCAGAAGTACGGGCCCGGCTCGCACGGCGTGCTCACGTCGGGCTGCGCGGGCATGGACGCGTACCCGATCTGCCTCGGCCCGGGCACGGCGCCGCCGCCCGATGTCTGCAACGCCGACAACAGCTGCTGCGATCTCGGCAGCCCCTGCTCCGATCACGCCCAGTGCTGCTCGGGCACCTGCTACGCGCCGCCCGGAAAGACCGCGGGCGTCTGCGTCGACAACACCACCCGCTTCGCCGAGGTCTGCCCGTACTCGTACGCTGCCAAGATCTACCAGAAGACCGATCCCATCTCGTACTGCGTGCCCGAGCCCCAGGCGTGCGCGGCCTCGGGCTGCAAGATCGTCGAGGCGGTCACCTCGCTCGACGCGTCCTGCTTCCGGCGCGCGTCCGGCGACGTGTACTGCTGGGGGAGGAACGACAAGAAGCAGCTCGGCGACGGCACCACCACCAAGCGCGACTACGCCGCGTGGGCGCCCGTGAAGGGCCTCTCCGACGCCGTCCAGATCGCGGCGGTCGAGACCGAGTTCTGCGCGGTGCGCGCGTCGGGTCAGGTCGTCTGCTGGGGCAACGGGCAGGACCTGCACCCGGCCGGGGTCGACGGGATGGCGCAGATCGCGCTCGGCCCGACGCACCGCTGCGGCGTCACCAAGGGCGGCACGGTCGCTTGTTGGGGCTCAAACGATTTCGGGCAGCTCGGCACCGGCAACAACGCCCCCTCGCCGACGCCGGTGCTCGTCGCCGGCCTCTCCGGCGCGCGCAAGGTCACCGTGGGCTTCCGCCACAGCTGCGCGCTTCGGGCCGACGGGCACGTGGTCTGCTGGGGCGCCGGCAACAAGCTCGGCAACGGCGGCACGGGCAACTCCTACGTCCCCGTCGAGGTCAGCGGCGTCGGCGACGCCATCGACATCGCGAGCGCCAACGGCTCCTGCGCCGTGCTCCGGAGCGGCGCGCTCACCTGCTGGCGCACGCTGCCCGCGCAGGTCGGCGGCGGCACCGGGCTCAAGTCCATCGCGGCGGACTGGTCGCCGCTCAACCTGCCCGAGCAGAACGGTGAGCCGCTGACGCTCTCCCACCTCTGCGGCGTCCGCCAGGACGGCCATGTCACCTGCTGGCTCTGGGGCGCGACCGCGCCGGCGCCGGCCAACCAGACCGACCAGCTCGAAGCCTTCGACGGCTCCGGCCAGGCGCTCCAGAAGCGACCGCTCAGCAAGGTGGCCGCCTACAGCCAGCGCTACTGGAGCGGCTGCGCTGTGAAGGAGTCGGGCGAGGTGCTGTGCGGCAGCCCGGGCTTCGACAACACGGCGCCCGGGCTCAAGCCGTTGCTCGGCACGCGGCCGCTCCCGTGAGCGCTCACCAGCGCGGCTGGATCCGGCTGATCATCTCGTACGGGTAGCGGAGCTCGAAGGCGCTCGCCTCGTCGAGCGCCTTCACCTGCGCGGCAGTCAAGCTCACCCCATCGGCCTTGAGGTTGTCGTCGAGCTGCTCGACGCTCCGCGCCCCGAAGATCACCGAGCTGACCTCCGGCTTGTGGAGCAGCCACGCGAGCGACACGGCCGTCTCCGTCGTCCCGTGCTCGGCCGCCACCGCGCGCACCGCGTCGAGGATGCGCCACGATCGCTCGTTGTCGTTCCGCGCATAGCTCTCCTTCCACTTCTCCAGCCGCGCACCGGACGGCGGCGCCTCGCCCTTCCGGTACTTGCCGCTCAAGAACCCGCCCGCGAGCGGCGCCCACGGCAAGATGCCGAGCCCGAACTTGCGGCAGAGCGGCACATGCTCGCGCTCCAGATCGCGCACCACCAGGCTGTACTGCATCTGGAGCGAGACGAAGCGCTCGAGGTGCTCGGTGCGGCTCGTCCACAGGCTGTCGGTCAAGCGGTACGCCGTGTAGTTGCTCGCGCCGAGGTAGAGCACCTTGCCTTGCCGCACGAGGTCGTCGAGCGCGCGCAGCGTCTCTTCTTCCGGCGTGTCGAGGTCCTGCATGTGGATCTGGTAGAGATCGATCCGGTCGGTGCCGAGGCGCTTCAAGCTCTCCTCCACGGTGCGCATGATCCGGTAGCGCGAGGCGCCCGTCCCGTTCGGCCCCTCGCCCATCCGGAAGCGGAACTTGGTCGCGAGCACCACCCGATCGCGCGTCTTCTCCTGCGCCATCCAGCGGCCCACGACGCGCTCGCTCAGGCCGTCTTGCCCGTAGACATCGGCGGTGTCGATGAAGTTGATCCCCCGCTCGAGGGCCCGGTTCATGATGGCCTGCGCGGTCGGCTCGTCGCAGCCGACCTTGTGCATGAACGACTGCGCGTCGGCCTCGCCGAAGGTCATCGCGCCGAGGCAGAGGGTGGAGACCTTGAGGCCGCTCGTTCCCAGGTTGCGATAGATCATGGCCGCGAAGGTACCACCTGGCGCCCGGGGCGGACATGCCGTGTGTGATGGCGCCGGATGGGCTCACCCCGCGCCGCGCCGCTGCGCCTCGGACCGGCGCGGAGGACGGCGCAAGCGCGCGCATCGTGACGTTCGCGACGTTCGCGCCGCTCGAAACGCCGGCCCCAAGGTGCTCGCGTCGATCGCGGTGGTCCAGTAGAGTCGACGCGTGCCTTTCATCGATGTTCCGGGCAATCGGCTCGAGAAGCAGCAGAACAACACCTCGTGCTGGATCTCCGTCGCTCACTTCGTGTCGCTCTATTTTCCGCACCCGAGCTCGCGGGAGGAGCTGCTGGCTCGGTTCCAGCATGTGCCCGCGAACGCCCATGACGTCATGGCGGGGGCCGGCAACCCGGTGACGGTGCTGCAGGCGCTCGGATTCAGGTGCGAGAAGGTCGCGGCCGCCGACGTCGACCACGCGGCGCTCTTCACCCGGATCCGCGCGAGCATCGCGGCCGGGCTCCCGGTGATGTGCTTCCTCCGCGCCGGCGCTGCGTTCAACTGGTTTCGCCACGGCGTGGTGATCACCGGGGTCGACGCCACCACCGGCGAGGTGCGGCTGAAGGACCCCGCGCGGGAGCCCACCGATATCCAGCAAATGCGCGAAGTGGTCTTCCGCGATCTCGTCGACGGCAACTTCCTGTACGGCACCTACCGCCCGAACCAGTACGAAGCGCGCCAGGTCTACGCCTACGTCACCCACGTCGTCTTCACGCAGGACCAGGGGCGCGTCGTCTTCGCCGCCGACCGGGCCATCCCCGCTGCGTTCCGCCGGCCGAACCAGATGTACGCTCGCTGATCCGATCGATCTCGCCGACCTCTGATACCCTCTCTCCGTGACGACGCGTCCCTCTGCCTCCGCTGCGTCCTCCGAGCCGGTCGAGGTCGACGAGCGCATCCCCGTCGCCGGCGATCACGAGATCGATCCCGACGAGATCCGGCGGGAGGGGATCCCCACCCCGCCGAACCTCCGCGTGTTCGCCGAGATCGGCCGCGGCATCGCCGGGCGCGTCCACCGGGCCGGCGATCGCAACCTCCTCCGCAGGGTCGCGATGAAGCGCCTCAGCAAGGAGCTCGCGGCGCGCGAGTTCTACAGGAACGGGTTCATCGCCGAGGCGCAGATGACGGGGCAGCTCGAGCACCCGCACATCGTCCCCGTCCACGAGCTCGGCCTGAGCGAAGGCGGCGTCCCCTATTTCACCATGCGCCTCGTGCCCGGCGTCGGCTTCGACAAGTGGCTCAAGGCCCACCCCACGAGCACGATCGAGCGTATCCCCGAGGGCCTGGAGATCTTCCTCAAGGTCTGCGACGCGATCGCCTACGCCCATGATCGCGGCGTGATCCACCGCGATCTCAAGCCCGACAACATCATGGTCGGCGACTTCGGTCAGGTCTACGTGATGGACTGGGGCCTCGCGCGCCTCACCCGCACGCACCCGCGCTCCGGCGAAAAAGCGCAGATGGAAGCGCGCGGGCCCGTCGGCACGCCGCCGTACATGTCCCCCGAGCAGGCGCGCGGAGACCCGGCCGAGATGAACGAGCGCTCCGACATCTTCGGCCTCGGCGCGATCCTCTACCAGATCGTCAGCGGCCAGGTCCCCTACGGCCGACTCCACGATCCCAGCGAGATCCTCGTGCGCGCCCGCGCCGGCCTCACCGTCCCCATCGAGGAGGCGATGCGCAGCCGCCCCCTCCCGAAGCGCATCCGCGCGATCATCAACCGCGCCATCGCCTCCGATCCGAACGATCGCTACGCCGCCGTGACCGAGCTCGCCGACGACGTGCGCCGCTTCCTCCGCGGCGGCCTGCACCTGCCGAGCAAGACCTTCCCCGCCGGCGAGACGATCCTGCGCGAGGGAGATCCGGGCGATGTCGCGTACATGATCACGAGCGGCGAGTGCCGCGCCTTCCGCACCGTCGATGGACACGAGGAGACGCTCGCGAGGATGGGCGTGGGCGAGGCCTTCGGCGAGATGGCGCTCCTCCTCTACGAGCCTCGCTCGGCCTCGGTGATCGCCGAGACCGAGGTGACGGTGGTGGTGCTCGATCGCAAGACGCTCGCCGAGGGGCTCAACGTCGACGGGTGGACGGGCGCCCTCGTCCGCGCGCTCGCCCACCGCTTCCGCGACCTGGAGCAGCAGGTGCGCGAGTCCGGCATGCGCCGGGAGAAGAGCCAGGCTCAGTAGAGGCCCTCGGGCGGCTTCCCGTCGGCCAAAAACTTCTGCGCCACCGCGGCCACGCGCTGCACGCGCACCTCGCGCCGCCGCGGCACCGCGTAGCGCAGCAGCGCGTCGAGGTAGGCGCCGTCCGCCGTGGGATCGGCCTCGTCGAGCCTGCGCAGCGCCTCCGTGTTCTTCACCAGGTGCGCCACGAAGATCGGGCGCACCGCGCCGTCGAAGGCCATGAAGGGGCCGAGCGCGCGGTAGGCCTCGACGCGGCCCTTCCCGTCGAGGTCGCGCGCCGCGGCGAGCGCGGCCGGCAGATCGCGCGCCTCGACGGAGCGCACGAGGTCGGGCGCGCCGGCGGCCGGGCCCACCCGATCGGCCCCGTCGCCCTTGCGCAGCTTGCCCACGAAGGCCGCGGCGAGGAGCGCGAGCCGCGCGGCCTCCCGCGGCGAGGCCCGGCGCGCGAGCACCAGGGCCGCCTCGGTGAACGTGACACAGTGTGTAACATCGAGGACGCCGACCTCCGCGTCGAGGCGCGCCTCCCACGCCGAATCGAACCGGCCGAGGCGGATCGCCGCCGCGTGGCCCGTCGCGGTGAGCAGATCCTTCGGCGCGACGCCCTCGCCGAGGAGGCGCACCGTCGCCTCGACCGCCGCGCGCTCGCCTTCGAGCACCGCCGCCTCGTAGCGCGCGCGATCGAAGCCAGCCGCCGGATGATCGACGAGGTCGAGCCCTGCGAGCGCGCCGAGGCCCGCGCGCGTCGCGGCGAAGGGCGGCAGCGCCGTCTCGGCGGTGGCCCAGCCGAGCTGGACCGCCGAGGCCACCAGCAGCTCGGTCGCGGCGCCGGGGAAGCGCTCGCCGAGCTCCAGGGCCTTGGTGAGGAAGATCGCGCCGTGCCCGTAGTCGTAGAGGTGACGCGACACGAAGGGCAGGAGCGCGGCCCGCGCGCCGTCGAGGCCGCGCGGCTCCATCAAGCCGCGCAGCGCCGCCTCGGCCTCCTCGCGCCGCTCGGCGATCAAGGCCTCGCTCACCCGCAGAGGAGCGTCCTCTTCCAGGTCGGCGACCCGGGCGAGCAGCTCGCGCGGATCGGACTTGCCGACCTCGCGCGAGGGGCGGCGCGGCCCGAGGTGCCGGCTCGGCTCGGTCACCGCGCGCGTCCCGGCCACGAAGGCCTCGGCCGCGGGCAGCACGCCGCGCTCGACCCAGGAGACCAGGTCGGCCAGCAGGGCGAGGCCGTGATCGAAGCCGTACTCCGCGCGCTCCGCCCCGTCGCGCGCCACGAGCTCGAAGGCCGGGTAGAGCGCGCCGAGCCCCGGGGGCAAGGGCCCCATCCGCAGCGCGCCGAGGCGCAGGCCCTCGCGCAGCGCGCGCGCCGGATCGTCGTCCACGAGCGCCGCGCGCAAGCCCTTGACCAGCCTGCGCGCCTCGGCCGCCGTGTCGATCGCGAGATCGAGCTTGATCCGCCCGTTCTCCACGTGCGTCGGGTAGCGGCGCACCGGCTCGCCGCCGAACGTGCACGTGCCTGTCTGGAGATCGAACTTCCAGTTGTGCCACTCGCACGTGAGCACCCCGCCCTGCACCGAGCCCTGCGAGAGCGGGTAGCCCTGGTGCGGGCAGCGATCGTCGAGGGCGTCCACCTCGCCGCCGCGCCGCACGCACACGAAGCGGTGCCCCTCGTGCTTGCGGAGCACGGGCTCGGCCTCGGGGAGATCGTCGATCGGACCCAGATCGATCAGGTTCGGCTTCATGGTCCTCCCATCGTGCCCTCGTGCCTGTGGGGCGCTCAGAGCTTGCTCGCGAGCAAGCGCGTGCCGGCCGCCGTCGAGGCCTCGTCGAAGAGAAAGGGTAGCATCACCCGCGGCAGATCGACCTCGCGTCCGAGCCGCGCGAGGCTCTCGGCCTGCACCCGCTCGCGCACCGCGCGCCGCGCCCCGGCCACCATCGCGCTCCGGCTCCGGTTGGCGGAGAGCGCGGGCGCGTCGATGTCCAGCAAGGTCGGATCGCCGAGGAGCGCCGTCCGCTCGTCCTCGGTGAAGAGCGCGGGCAGCACCCCGTTGACCACCAGCGTGAGCACCGGCAGCCCGAGCTCGCCGCGGATCGCCGAGCAGAGCTCGATCGTCTCGGTGGTCGGCATCTCCTCGGGAAGCGTGACCACCACGACGCCGGAGAGCCGCTCGTCCTGGAACATCGCCCAGGCCGCCTCGGCGTCGCGCCGGAGCACCCCGGGCGGCACGGCCTCGATGATCACCTTCGGAACGCGGAGCATGTCCATCCCGTGGCCGGTGGCGGGCGCGTCGAAGAGCACCACGTCGAAGCGGGATCGCCCGTCCGCGTCCTTTTCGGTCGCGTGGAACCAGGCCTTGCCGAGCATGGCCCACTCGTAGAGCCCCGGCGTCGCGCGGAAGAAGGTCTTCGTGTAGCGGTTGTCGAAGACGGCGTGGGCCAGCGCCTTGACCTTGATCACCATCTCGCCGTACTCGCGCAGCGCGAGCTCGGGCGAGAGGTTCACGGCCCAGACGTTGGGCGCGACGGCCATCAGGCTGTCGCCGATCGGCTTCGTCCCGAGGATGGCCGAGAGCCGCTCCTTGGTGTGGCTCATCGCCACGAGCACGCGCTTGCCCTGGGCGGCGAGGGCGAGCGCGAGCGCGCCGCAGAACGTCGTCTTTCCCACGCCGCCCTTGCCGGTGACGAACAGGAAGCGGCGCCGGCCCAGCTCGGCGGCCACCTGCCCCGCCGCGGGGGCCGAAGGGTCGGAAGAGGAAGGGAACATTCGGCGCGTCATGGGTAGGCGACGGCGCCCGCAAAGGCAACCCCCGATGCGGGCTTCCGCGGTGATTTCAAGTGCCTTCTGCCCCCTCCCGTTCCCGCTCCCGTTCCCGTTCCCGCTCCCGCAGGGGGCATCGGGAGGGGATAGCGGGAACGGGAGCGGGAGTGGGTCTGAGCGAAAGGTTCGCCCTTGCTCGCAGGAATGTTCCGGCCTCGCCCCGGCGGCGCGCATCTGCCGGGGGCATCTCCGGAGAGCCTCTGCTAAGAGCCCCTCATGCGCGTCACCCAGGCGAGCCTCGACCGCCTCAACGCCCGCTTCGCCGGCGCCGATCCGCTCGATCTGCTGCGCTTCGTCCGCGACACCTTCGGCGATCGCGCGGCGATCCTCTCCGCCATGCAGCGGGCCGGCACCGCGCTCTGCCACCAGGCCGACCGGGCCGGCCTCGCGTTCGATGTCGTCTTCGTCGACACGGGCGTGCTGCATCAGGAGACGCTCCGCACCCGCGACGCGCTCGCGAAGACGCACCCGAACCTCCGCGTCATCACCGTGGCCCCGGCGCAGACGTTCGCCGCGCAGACCGCCGAGCACGGGCTCCTCTACCTCAGCAAGGAAGGGCAGGAGCAGTGCTGCGCGCTGCGCAAGAGCGCGCCGCTCTTCGCGTTGCGAGGCCGCTACGACGCGCTGATCGGCGCGCTGCGGCGCGACGAGGGCGGCGCCCGATCCAGGCTCCTCCCCTTCGCGCTCGACCTCGACATGAACGCCCTGCGCGTCCACCCCTTCGCCTCGCTCGAACGATCCGCGCTCGACACGTACATCGCCGCCCACCCGGACGTGATCGAGAACCCGCTCCACGCCATGGGCTTCCCCACGATCGGCTGCTTCCCGTGCACCACGCCCGTCCGCCCCGACGAGCCCGAGCGCGCCGGCCGCTGGAGGCATCTCGCGGGGGTGGAATATTGCGGCATCAACCCCACCGACCTCGACGCGGAGGCGCCCTCGATCGAGCTCGACGACCGCTACGCCGCGATCTTCGGGTGACCGAGCATCCGCGAAGGGATCTTCGCTCCATCTCGTACTTGACGGGGGCCCGCCGTAAGGCGAAGTCGCGCGACCCGATGGCGGCGAGCTACTTCGATGTGGATGGAACGTTGGTCACGACCAACCTCGTTCATCCGACGCTCTTCTACCTGCTGAACCAGCCGACGCCGCTGCACAGCTTGATGAAGCTCGGCCGGTCGCTCGCCAAATCCCCGTGGATGGCGCTCGCCGAGGTGCAGGACCGGCGGCTCTTCAACGAGCTGCTCTTCACCTCCTACGAGGGCGTCTCGGAGGACCGCCTCGTGGCCCTCGCCGAGGAGACCTTCGAGAAGGTGATGAAGCCCAAGCTCTACCCGGGCGCGAAGGACCTCGTGCAGACGAGCCTCGACAAGGGGCACGCCGTCGTCCTCGTCTCGGGCGCGCTCGACTTCCTGATGGCGTACCTGAAGCGCCACCTCGGCGCGACCGACGTGATCTGCAACCGCCTGGAGATCAAGGATCGCTTCGCCACCGGCAAGCTGATGCGCCCCGTCGTCGCCGGCCCCGAGAAGGCGCGCCTCATCCGCGAGCATGCCCGGGCCCACGGGCACGACCTCGACGAGTGCTTCGCCTACTCCGACTCGTACTCCGACGTGCCGATGCTCTCCGTCGTCGGCCACCCCGCGGCCGTGAACCCCGACCGCCGCCTGTCGATGCTGGCCAACGCCTACCACTGGCCGATCATCCACCTCAGCGCCTAGCAGCCGCGCGACCCCGCGATCCGAGAGAAGCCCAAGCCATGAACCACCCCTGCCTCGTCACCCTCGACAGCCGCAGCGCGCCGCGGACGCTCTTCTCGGGCGATCAGCTCGTGGACGTGGACCTGCCGACCGGGACGCGGGTCATCTACCCGAAGCCCCCGATGGCCGGCCTGAAGGACGTCGACGCCGCCATCCGCTACGCCATCAACCACCCCTTCAACTCCGAGCCCCTCTACGCGAAGCTCCGCCCGGGGATGAAGGTGACGATCGCCATCGACGACATCTCCCTGCCCCTGCCCGTGATGAAGCGCCCCGACATCCGGGAGCGCGTGCTCACGATCGTGCTCGACCTGCTCGCCGATCACGGCGTCGACGACGTCGAGCTCATCATCGCGACGAGCGTGCACCGCCGCATGAAGGACTGGGAAGTCCGCCACATGGTGGGCGATAAAATCTTCAACGCTTACTGGCCGAAGAAGCTCTATAACCACGACGCCGAGAACCTCGCCAACATGAAGTACCTCGGCACGACCGAGATGGGCGAGGAGGTCGAGCTCAACCGGCGCGCCGTCGAGAGCGATCTCGTCATCTACGTGAACCTGAACTTCGTACCGATGGACGGCGGTCACAAGTCCGTCGCCGTCGGCCTCTGCGGCTACCGGAGCCTGCGCGCCCACCACAACCCGAAGGTGATGCGCGACTGCCACTCCTACATGGACCCGTCGAGCTCGGCCCTGGCGACGAGCGTCGAGCGGATGGGCCGGCTGACGAACAAGAAGCTGAACGTCTTCACCATCGAGACGACGATCAACAACCGGATGTTCGAGCGCCCGCTCGAGTTCCTCGCCAAGAACGAGGACGACCTGACGACGACGGAGCGAAACTCGCTCCGCGCCCTGAAATTCACGCTGTCGAAGCTGCCCCAGCCCGCCCGCCAGGCGATCTTCCAGAAGGTGCCCGCGCCCTACGAGGTGACGGGCGTGTTCGCCGGAGAGACGGAGGCGGTGCACGGCCACACGATCAAGCGATCGTTCGACCAGTACCTCGTGCCGGTGACCGGCCAGGCCGACATCCTGATCACGGGCGTGCCCTACATCAGCCCGTACAACGTGAACTCGTTCCTGAATCCCTTGCTCGTGCAGGTGATGGGGAACGGATACCTGTTCAACCTGTACAAGGGCGTGCCGATGGTGAAAAAGGGCGGGACGATGATCGTGCTGCACCCCTGCACCGATCAATTCGACAACGAGCACCACGCCCCTTATATCGAGTTCGTCCACCGCCTCTTGCCCGAGACGCGCGACGCGATGGAGCTGCACAAGCGCTTCGAGGCGAAATTCGCCGCCAACCCGGCCTACATCGAGATGTACCGCGTCGGGAACGCCTATCACCCGGCCCACCCGTTCTTCATGTGGTACTGGGGCGAGGCCGGCCGGCAGCACCTCGGGCGGATGATCGTGGTCGGGGCGGACAACGAGTACATCCCGGGGCTCCTGGGCTGGGAGACGGCGCGGACGATGGATGAGGCGCTGCGGATGGCGAAGGTGACGGCGCCGCCGAAGCCCGAGATCCTGGCCCTGCACGCGCCGCCGATGCTGATGGCCGAGATGTCGGCCGAAAAGAAGCGCGGCGGGCCCGAGAGCGTGCGGGGTTAGCACCCCCGCCGGGCGGGTACACATGCACCCCCCCTGGGCCTAGCAGGCACGCGCGCTGCCGTATTGCCGAACGCGCCAAAATGATTGGCTGAAGACGCCAGCGTGGCGCGCGGCGTTCAAGCCCGTGGGCAAGGCCGGCGGACGGCGCAAGCGGGCGGCGGTTTAGCGCGCGAAGGTGTGGGCGGCGACGCCGGGCGAGATGCGCTGCCAGGTGGCGTAAGCGGCGATGGCGCGCTCGCGCAGCGCCGGGTGGGGAAGGTTCTCCCCGAGCCCGCGGGTGATGGCGTCGATCAAATACCCCTCGGGGGCCATCAGCGTCCGGGTCAGGAGCAGCGGTGTGGAGCCGGCTCCGCGAAGGGAAGCGTCGAAATAGCTCTCCGAGATACAGGCCATGACGAAGGAGGGAATGGGGGTACGGCCGGGGCCCGAGGCTCGGGCGGGCATGGGCACACCATCCATCAGGCGGTTGTGCCCGGCGTAGCCGGCGACCTGGATACGCTCCTCGCGGCGCCGATCGCCGTCCTGGAAATGAACCGTGCCGCCCCCGGTGGCGAGCCGCATGAAGCGCGCGAGGGCCTTGTCGATGGCCGTCCCATCGATCGCCTCGAGCACCACGAGCTGCTCCGTCGTCTCTCCTGGCGCTCCTCCGAAGGGCGCCCGCGCGACGGCGCGCCGCATCACCACCCGTTCGAGGAGCCCGTCGTCCCCGACGCCCGTGCGCTCGACCCGCTCCCACCCGCTGTTCTTCCGCTCGAAGAAGCGACGATGTCCGAAGACCGCGCCCCAGTAGACATTGTGGCCGAGATCGCGCGGGCGGCCGGCGATGGGGCTCCCGCAGTCGATGAGGGCGTTGTCGCATAGGGGGACGACCACCAGGGTGACGAGGGGCTTGCCGGCCTGGATCTCCCGGGCGATCCGCGGGTCGGCCGCGGTCCAGGGCGGCGCCTGGGGGTCGGCGAGCGCCGGGCGCGGCGCGATCAGCAGGGCAGCGGCGAGGAGGACGGAGGCGATCGACACGCGGAGGGTGGACATGCCGGTCCATCGGCGCCCGGGGCGGGAGTGTGACCGGCGGAGATGCCTTTCAAGGCACGTTCCGGTAGAGCTTCCAGGTCCGGTTCTTCTCGGTCGCGCCGTCGGTCACCACCAGGTCGGGCCTCCCGTCGCCGTCGAGGTCGACTGTCGACCAGAGGTTGTTGAAGAAGGTGTAGTAGCCGTTGCCTCCGGGCGAGCCGGACGGCAAAGACCAGTCCTTCGCCGACCCGGCGAAACCGCTCCCCGTGTTCCCGTAGATCTTCCACGATCGGTTCTTCTCGGTCGCCCCATCCGTCAACACCAGATCGGGCTTTCCGTCACCGTCGAGGTCGGCCGTCGACCACAGGTTGTTGAAGAAGGTGTAGTAGCCGTTGCCCGCCGGCGAGCCCGCGGGGAGCGACCAGTCCTTCGCCGACCCGGCGAAGCCGCTCCCGGTGTTCGTGTACACCTTCCACTTCCGGTTCTGCTCCGTCGCCCCGTCCGTCAACACGAGGTCGGGCTTCTTGTCGCCGTCGATGTCGGCCGTCGACCAGAGGTTGTTGAAGAAGGTGTAGTAGCCATTGCCGCTCGGCGAGCCGGACGGCAAAGACCAGTCCTTCGCCGACCCGGCGAAGCCGCTCCCGGTGTTCGTGTACACCTTCCATTTCCGGTTCTGCTCCGTCGCCCCGTCCGTCAACACCAGGTCGGGTTTCTCGTCACCGTCGAGGTCGACCGTCGACCAGAGGTTGTTGAAGAAGGTGTAGTAGCCGTTGCCTCCCGGCGAGCCCGCGGGGAGCGACCAGTCCTTCGCCGACGGGGAAAAGCCATCTCCCGTGTTGAGGTACACCTTCCATTTCCGGTTCTGCTCCGTCGCCCCGTCCGTCAACACGAGGTCGGGCTTCTTGTCACCGTCGATGTCGACCGTCGACCAGAGGTTGTTGAAGAAGGTGTAGTAGCCGTTGCCTCCCGGCGAGCCCGCGGGGAGCGACCAGTCCTTCGCCGACGGGGAAAAGCCATCTCCGGTGTTGAGGTACACCTTCCACTTCCGGTTTTGCTCCGTCGCGCCGTCGGTCAGCACCAGATCGGGCTTTCCGTCGCCGTCGAGGTCGACCGTCGACCAGAGGTTGTTGAAGAAGGTGTAGTAGCCGTTGCCACCGGGCGATCCTGCGGGCAGCGACCAGCTCGCCGCCGTCGCCTCGAAGTGCGTGCCCGGGGTCACGGGCTCGGGCCCGCCTCCGCCGGTGCCGCTGCTGCTCGTCGTGCCACTGCTGCTCGTCGTCCCGCTGCTGCTCGTCGTCCCGCTCGTCGTGCTGCTCCCACCGGCGCCGGACGAGCTGTCCGATCCGCCGCCGCAAGCCGCGAGCGTCGCTATCGTCGTCGCCAGGAGACATCCCATCGATTCTCGCATCATCGTTCGCGGCTACCATGTGCCTTGAGGAGCGTCGAGCCTCCGGCGAAGAAAAGGCTCATGCCGGCGAGCTGCCAGACATGAGCCCTCCCTTACCGATGGACCTCACAGGCTCTCCGAGGCCGGCGGAACATGGGCCCGGCCGAGCACCCACGGCAACAGACGAGCGATGTTGCGTGCGTCGTCGATGCCGCGGTGGTGCGTCCCGTGGAGGCGCAGCCCCACGCGGGTGAGCGCCCCGGCCATCCCGTATCGCTGCTCCTCGCCGAGCTGGGCGCTGAACTGCTTCTTCAGGTTCAGGTGCCGGCCCCGGAAGGGCAAGGTCACGCCCCACCGCTTCGCGTCGATCTCGAACTGGTTGCGATCGTAATCGCCCCACGAGCAGAAGAGCGCGTCGCGATCGTCGATGAAGCGCCGGAGGCTCTCGATGGCCTCCCGGAACACCGGGGCGCGGTCGACCTGCTCCTGGGTGATGGTGGTGAGCTGCTTGCAGAAGTCGGTCAGCACCGGTGTCACCAGGGGCCGGATGAAGGTCTGGAACTCGCCCACCGGGGCGAGCGTCGCGGCGTCGACGAGGACGGCGCCGATCTCGATGGTCTCCATCTTCTTCTGCGGGATGCGGTGCTCCTCGTCGCACGTCGCCTCCAGATCGATGACCAGGTAAAATGCGGGGGTGCTCATGGTCGTTCTCCTTTGTCTCGCCTGGTAAATACGGTCATGCCCCGCCGTTCACCCGGACAAGATCCCGGACATGCGCTCCCGCCCGGCTTTTCCTGGGAGGATTACGTCACGTGGGTGGTGGAGCAGCGGGGGTCGCTCGCCGCCGCGGCCGAGCGGCTCGCGGCCCTGCGCGGCCACGTGGACGACCTCGGCTCGATCGAGCGCGCCCTGCGCCGCCTGCGCGCCCGCGGGCAGCGCGATGGGGGCGCCTGGGGCGCGCGGGCGCTCGCGGCCTTCGGCCTGCCGGACGCGGTGGACGCGCGCCTCTGCTGGATGGGCACCTACCACTCCCGCTTCACCGATCTGCCCCTGCCGGTGTGCCGCGATCTGCTCCGCCTCTGGGACAGGCCGCCGCTCAGCGAGCCGCCCGCGTCGCGCCTCTGGCTCTCGCTCGCCCAGGCGAGCTGCGCGCTCCGCGACGACGATCGGCCGGGCGCGACGGTGCACCTCCGCCGCGCCCGCGCCTCGCTCGCGAAGGCCCCCGCCAAGGCCCGGATCGAGCTGTTGCTCACCGAGGCCTTCGTGGCGAGCCGCGACGCGATCACCGAGGTCCGCCCGCGGCTCGACGAGGCCGAAGGGTGGCTCGCGGCGGTGAGCGAGGGTGACGATCGCGCATGCCTCCACGCGCGGTGGGCCGACCAGCGGGCCTACGAGCTGAACAAGGGCCGCGCAGGAGAGAGGCCCGATCACGCGGCGGCTGAGGCGCTCTACCGGAGCATCCCCACCGAGGGCGCGCCGAGCTTCGCCCTCTGCCGGCGCCAGAACGGCCTCGCCTACGTGCGGTGGAAGCAGGGCTTTCGCGACGAGGGCGTCGCGCTCGCCCGCGAGGCATGCGCCCACGCGGGCGACGGCGGGCACCTGCGCATGCGGGCGATGGCGCTCACCATGCTCGGGCGGATCCTGGGCGGCGCCGAGGGAGACGCGGCGCGACAGCGGGCGATCGCGATCGCGCACGAGCTCGACGACGAGGCGCTCCGGCTGCGCTTCGACGGGCGCGGCGGGGGCGCCCGGCGCTGATCGTTACCCGCTGGATCACATCGTAAACATCTGGATACGTTACGGCAGCTCCGCGCGCGATCCCGCGGGAGCGCGCCATTGCGTTGGGGATCGCGGCGCCGCGGCGTTACCATGCCGCGCATGGCCGCGACTCCGCTCGCTCCTCCGAAGGACATCACCATCCCCGAGCATGGCTCGACCACCGCGAAGACGGTGCTCTCCGCGGCGATCAGCAAGCTGCTCCGCGAGGTGCCGGCGCTGCTCCACCACGCGCCGCCGGGGGCGCGCCCCGAGGCGGCCGAGATGCAGCGGATCCTCGCGCTCTGCCTCAAGCAGTCGCCCGGCGCGGTGATGAGCGCGCTGCGCCGGCCCACGGTCGGCGCGCTCCTCCGCAGCCTGCGCGCGGAGAGCCTCCGCTCGCGCGAGGCCGTGATGCGCGAGCTCTGCGCCGTGTTCGCGCTGGAGCTCTGCGTCCTCGGCGCGCTGCCCGGCCCGGTACGGCTGCCCCGCTTCCCGGCGAAGCTCCTCTCGCTCCCGGCCCGCCTCGCGATCGTCCCGCCGGCGGACGCGACGGCGCTCGTGCTGGAGAACGGCAAGGTGGTGATCGAGCGTCCCGCGGGCGCCGCCGTGATCGACATCGCCTCGCAGGACGATCAGCCCTTCGTCGAGCGGCCCTATCACCCGATCGACGGCGGGATCGTCCTCGCCACGGCGGACAACAACCCGCTCTCGATGATGGAGGCGCACCCGGACAAGGAGGGCAACGCGATCGATCTCGGCGGCCACCCCGCCGAGGAGTGGGCGGGCGAGCTCGGCTGGGGGATGGCGAAGATCGCCCGGTACTTGCCCGATCTCCACGGCGAGATGCGCCTCTTCATCCAGCAGATGGTGCCCGTCGGCTGGCACGAGCAGAGGCACCTCTCGGCCTCGTACCAGGAGGCGATCGGGACGATCTACCTCTCGCTCCACCCGAGCCGGATGACGCTCGCCGAGGCTTTGATCCACGAGTTTTCGCACAACAAGCTCAACGCCCTCTTCGAGCTCGACGAGGTGCTCGAGAACGCCTGGTCGCCGCTCTACACCTCGCCGGTGCGCCCCGATCCCCGCCCGCTCCACGGCGTGCTCCTCGCGGTCCACGCCTTCCTCCCGGTGGCCCGCCTCTACGAGAAGATGATCGCCGAGGGCGATCCGATCGCGCAAAACCCCTCGTTTTTGGGCCGCTACGCCGCGATCCGCAAGATCAACCGGGAGGGCGCGGAGCTCGTGCTCGACAAGGGGCACCCGACGCGGATCGGCGCCGGCCTGCTCGACGAGATCCGCCGCTGGGACGAGCACTACCGGCACGTGGACGAGGCCTGAGCAGGGCGCAGACTCCGTCCGCTCTCTTTGGAATTCGACGACGACAGACGAGATCGCGTAGTCTCGCTTCCATGGGCCACCCGTGGCGCGACGATCCCCTGCTACGCGGACGATTTCACCCGAGCCATCCGGATGATCTCCAGGTGATCGTCCACGAGGGCGGGCCCCGGCTGTCCACCTCGCCGCCCGAGCTGATGTGGGTGCGCCTCGACGGCGTGATCGAAGGCGATTTCGGCGTGAGCGTGTACCAGGGCACGCTCCTCAACGCGCCCCACCGCCTGCCGACCCTGGAGCGCGGCGCGCCGATCCTGGTGATGGCCGTCGCGAGCAGCCCGCACCCGATCCGCACCACCCTGCGCTACCTCAACGAGCGGAAGAGCTACACGATCCTCCCGTGCGAGAAATGCGGCCTCGCCGAGCTGTTCGATGCGCCCTCGGCGATCATCGCCAAGGTGTTCCCCCAGCTCGGCGAGGGCACCGTGCTCGATCGCTTCACCTCGTTCTGCCCGCTCTGCCGGGGCGCGCAGCAGGTGGTGGCCCAGGGAGAGTCGGCGGCCGTGCCCGCGCCGGAGACCGACCCGGAGCGGACCCAGCCGCCGCAGCGGTGGTGGGATCTGAAGAAGAGCGAGCCGGGGTGACGTAGCAAGCCTGCTACGTAGCAAGCTTGCTACGTAGCAAGGTTGCTACTTGCCGGCCGAGGCCTTGAGGTCGGCGAGCACGCGGTCCTTGATGAGCGCGACGGGCGGCGATCCGTGCGAGAGCAGCGCGTCGTGGAAGCGCTGGAGGGAGAACTTGTCGCCGAGCGCGAGCTTCGCCTCCTCGCGCAGGGCGAGGATCTGGAGCTTGCCGAGCGTGTACGCGAAAAAGCCCGGATCGAAGGCCGCGCGCGCCGCCTGCTCGCGGGCCGTGGCCTTGTCCTGCTTGCAGTCGGTGACGAAGCGCTTCTCGGCGGCGGCGAGGCTCATCCCCTGGGCGTGGACGCCGATCGCCACCACGAAGCGGCAGTCGCGGAGGAGCGCGTCCGAGAGCTGGCCGAGGCGGCTCTGCGGGTCGTCGGCGCCGAAGCCCTCGTCGACGATCATCTGCTCCACGTAGTGCGCCCACCCCTCGATGAACGAGTAGGCGCCGAACATCTTCTGCACGCGCGTGGGCGCGCGGCGCTCCCACTGCCCCTGGAGGAAGTGGCCCGGATAGACCTCGTGCACGGTGGTGGAGAGCAAGCTCCCGTAGCTCATCACGTACTCTTCCTGCTCCTTCTTCTTCCAGGTCGGGTCGGGCAGGGTGATGTAATAAAACGCGGTCTTGGCCTTCTGCTCGAAGTTGCCGGGCGGGTTCAAGAAGGCCGCGTTCCAGCGCATGAACGGCGGCGTCTCCTTGGCGACGGCCTGATCGTCCGTCGGGATGGTGACGAGCTTCTTGTCGACGATGAAGGCGCGCGCGGCGTTCATCACCTTCGTGGCCTCGGCGAAGAGCGAAGCGGGCTTGGGCTTCGTTACCTTGACCTTCTTCACCAGCGCCTCGTAGCGCTTCTTGTTCTCGGCGAGGTCCTTCTCTCCGGTGGCGAGCAGCTCGGGGAGCGGGGTCTGGAGGCCTTCTTGCACGGCGAGGAGCTTCTCGAAGCGCGCCTTGCCGAGGACGTGGCTGTCGTCTCCCTTCTTGGCCTCGGCTTCGAGGAAGCTCGCGATCTTCAGGGCCTCGTCCGCGAGCGCGAGGCTCGTCTTCTTGAGATCGTCCTGGAAGGCCTGATCGCCGACGCCCTTGGTCAGCGTGAGCACGTCGCCGCGGAAGTACTCGGCGTAGCCCTTGTAGATCTTCACGCCGGTCGCCGCGATCGAGCGGGCGAGCGGGCTCTTGAGGTTCTTCTGGATATGCGGGGCCTCGCGCAGCGCGGCCTTCTCCTGGAGGAGGAGCTTCTGCGCGCGCTCCTCGAGCGGGGCGTAGTCGCGGACGAGGTAGGCATCGACATCGAAGATGTCGCGGTAATAGTGGGGAAATCGCCGCCAGGACTCGAGCTCGCCCTCCTGGAAGAGGGTGAGATCGATCTGCCGCCGGAGCAGGCCGAGATCGAGCGCGTCGTCCGGCGAGAGGGCCTTGTCGTCGATGGCCGCGAGGAGCGCGCGATCCTTGGCGAGGCGGTCGAGGCGCGCCTGGATCGCCTGCGCGCTGTGATCGCCGAGCTTGCCGTCATACTCGTGGAGGCCGAGCTCGCGGCCGAACGACGGATCGTCGCGCAGCCAATCGTCGAGGATCCGATCGCGCAGCGCCGCGAACGCCGCAGCCGGCGTGCCCGGAGCGGCGCTCCCCGCGGCGACATGGGGCGCGGGCGGGCCTGGGTACACCGGGATCGTCGCGACCGGGGGCGGCGCCGGAGGCAGGGCCTCACCGCATGCGGTGAGAGCGGCGAGAGCGGCGAGAGCGAGCGGCGAGATCAGCGAGGCGAGGGCGCGGCGCGGGGAGATCGGCATGGGCGAGGAGGGTCGCCCAGGCCGGCGGAGCGGTCAATGCGCTGTCCGCAGGCTCACCCTTCCTGGAGGGCTCGATCGATGATCGTTCCAGCGTGGGCGAGCGCGTGGTGGAGGTCGAAGCAGCGATCGAGATCGGCGGGGGAGAGCTGGCCTCCGATCTCCTCGTCCGCGCCGAGCAGGTCGCGGAAGCTCCCCTCGCCCGCGATCGCACGCATGGCCGAGCGCTGGACGATCTCGTAGGCGCGCTGCCGCGGAAAGCCGCGGCCCACCAGGGCGAGGAGCACGGCCTCGCTGAAGAAGAGGCCGCCCGTGCGATCGAGGTTCTTCTGGAGGCTCTCCGGGTAGACGACGAGCCCGTCGACGAGCGCGGTGGCCCGCTCCAGCATGTAGCCGAGCGTGGTGGTCGCGTCGGGCGCGATCATCCGCTCCACGGACGAGTGGGAGATGTCGCGCTCGTGCCAGAGCGCCACGTCTTCGAGCGCGGGGATGACCGAGGCGCGGACGATGCGGGCGAGGCCGCAGAGGTTCTCGCTGGCGATGGGGTTGCGCTTGTGCGGCATGGCCGACGAGCCCTTCTGCCCGCGGGTGAAGCGCTCCTCGGCCTCGCCGACCTCGGTGCGTTGCCAGTGTCGCACATTGGTTGAAAGGCGCTCGATGCCGGCCGCGACGAGGGCGAGGGCCGAGAAGAACGCGGCGTGGCGATCGCGCGGGACGATCTGGGTGGAGACCGTCTCGGGGCGGAGCCCGAGCTTGCCGAGGGCGTCGGCCTCGATGGTGGGCGAGAGGTGCGCATAGGTGCCGACGGCGCCCGCGATCTTGCCGACGGCGATCTCTTCGCGCGCGGTGCGGAGGCGCGCCCGGCCCCGCTTCATCTCGGCGAGGTGCCCGGCGAGGCAGAGGCCGAAGGTGATCGGCTCGGCGTGGATGCCATGGCTCCTGCCGATCATCGGCGTCATCCGGTGCTCGTCGGCGCGGCGGCTGAGCGCGGCGATGAGCGGATCGAGGCGGATCAAGAGCAGATCGGCCGCGCGCACGAGGAGCATGGCGAGGCTCGTGTCGAGCACGTCGCTCGACGTCATCCCCCGGTGGAGCCAGCGCGCCGAGGGCCCGGCGAGCTCTTCGACGTGGGTGAGGAAGGCGATGACATCGTGCTTGACCGTGCGCTCGATGGCGTCGATGCGATCCGGATCGAGGCGAATGTCCTCTGCCCGGAGCGCCTTCACCGTGCCCTCGGGGACGAGGCCCTCGGCCTCCATGCTCTCGCATGCGGCGAGCTCGACATCGAGCCAGGTTTTGTAGCGCGCGGCGGGCGACCAGAGCTCGGCGAAATCGGGCGGCGTGTAGCGGGGGATCATCGCGGCGGACGCTGCGTGCGAGGGGCGGTGGCGTCAACCGGATCGGCGCATGCGCTAGCCGATCTTCAGCCGCTCGAGCGCGGCCCGCAGCCGCTCGGGGATGGGCGCGGGCCTGCGCGTTGCCCGGTCGACGAAGACATGCACGAACCACCCCTCGGCCGAGGCCTCGCGCTCTCCCTGCGCGAAGAGGCCGATCTCGTAGCGCACGCTCGATCGCCCGAGCTTGCCCACGGCGAGGCCGCCGTCGATGTCGTCCGGAAAGGTGATGGGGCGGCGGTAGCGGCAGTGCGACTCGGCGGCGATGCCGATCACCTCGCCTGACGCGATGTCGAGGCCGCCCTCGGCGATCAGGTAGCGGTTGATGATCGTGTCGAAATACGAGTAATAGACCACGTTGTTGACGTGGCCATAGATGTCGTTGTCCATCCAGCGGGTGGGCACGACGATGAAGTGGGGGAACTTCTCCCGCTGCGTCGGCGCGTTGTCTTTCTCGCTCTTTTCGCTCATCGCTCGCTGCCTTTACCAGTACCGGAGCGCCCCGCGAAAGAGGGCCTCGACATCGGCGCGGTCCACCTTCCTCGGCGCGTTGTCCACGAGCCTCGCTTGCACGATCGTCCCGGCGGCGAGCGCGGGGATGTCCTCCTCGCCATAGCCGACGCCGGAGACGCCGTTGGGGATGCCGGTCGCCGCCATCAGGCACATGAGCCTGTCCGCGAGGATCGATCCCGCGTTCTCGGGCTCTGCGCCGCGCGTCTCGGCGCCGAGCCAGCCGGCCGCGTCGAGGTGGCGCGCGGGTGAGGTGACCGCCATGGCGCGGAAGACCGAGGGCGCGTTGACCACCACCGAGACGCCGTGCGGGACGAGGGGCTCGTGCGCCGGGTAGCCGGGCATGTGGAAGTCGCGCACGAGGCCGGAGACGCCGTAGCTCATCGCGTGCGGCAGGTGCACGCCCGCGTTACCGAAGGCGATGCCGGCGAGCGTCGCGGCCCAGGCCATGGCCTCGCGCGCCTCGTCGTCGGAGGCGTCGCGCACCGCACGCTCGAGGTACTTCCCCGCGAGCACGAGCGCCTTCTCGCACCCCATGTCGCTCCACGGGTTCGCGCCCTGGCTCATGGGCCGCATGCTCGGCCGATCCGGCCTCGATCGTGCCGTGAAGGGGCGCGCGGTGTACGACTCGAGCGCGTGGCAGAGCACGTCGAAGCCGGTGGCCGCCACCACGCTGCCGGGCAACGTCGAGGCGCAGTCCGGATCGACGAGGGCGAGCGAGGGGCGGAGCTTGCGCGAGACGATGCCCGTCTTGGCCTTGCGCCTGCGATCGTCGAACACGGCGATCCCGGTCGTCTCGCTCCCGGTGCCGGTCGTCGTCGGGCATGCGACATGGGGCGGCAAAAGGCCGGGCACCTCGCGCCCTTCGCCGAGCGGGCGGTTGACGTAGGCGTCGAAATCGGCCGGATAGGTGGCGTAGAGGATCGCGGCCTTGCAGGTGTCGATGACAGATCCGCCGCCGAGGGAGACATACGCGTCGAAGCGCCCCTCGCGGGCGAAGGCCGCGGCGGCGAGGAAGGATCCATCGGTCGGCTCGATCTGGACCTCGTCGTAGACGATGACGTCGAGGCCCGCGGCTTCGAGGGAGCGGCGGGCGAGGTCGAGGTGAACGAGGCGGCCGAGGGTGGGGTCCGTGAAGAGCGCGATCCGCCGGCCGCCGAGGGCCCTGAGGTGATCGCCCAGCTCGGCGAGCGCGCCGCGGCCGAAGACGATGCTGGAGGCGTCGAGCGAGAAGGCCTGCTCGCCGCCCTCGAGGAACGCGTAGCCGTGACAGCAGCCCATGAGGGCGAGGCTACACGAGCCCCGACCCGTTCGCGCATCCGCGCGGCGCGTTCGCGCGTATGCTCTCGGCCCGAGCGATCGATGCAGGCCAAGGACGAGACGCCCCGCACCGTGATCATCCCCTCTCCCTCCGCCCGGCGGGAGACGGTGATGGTGGCGCGCGCCGTCTTCTTCCTCCTCTACGGCGCGGCCTTCCTCCTCAGCGCCGAGCAGCGCCACGCGCAAGCCTTCCTCCTCGGCGCCGAGCCCGCGCCGAGCTCACCCTTCGAGCGCCGCTTCGCCGACCTCGACAGCGAGGAGCAGCGCATCTACCGCGCCCTCGGCGAGGGGATCACCGAAGCCGAGGGCCGCCGCTCGCAGGCGGGCGCCTGGCCCACGATCGAGCAGCTCGCGGCCGAGGGCATCCCGCCCTTTTCGCCCGACCCGATCGATCGCAGCCGGACGACCTGGGCCATGATCCACAGGGGCACCTTCACCAACTACCTCGGCACGCCGGATCCTGCGTCCGGGCGGCCGAGCTGGATCGTGATGATCACCGAGCCCGACCCGGGCACGCCGGTCGATCCGTCCGCCATCGTGGACGAGGTGCACCATCGTCTCCGCGACGGGACGATGATCCACGTCGTCATCGGCCTGGGCCCGGCCCTCGGCCCGCTCACCGAGCCGATCGGCGTGCTCCCCTTCGAGCGCGGCTATCGGCAGATCTTGACCGCGCCCCAGCGATCCCCCTGAGCTCTCCGAGACGATTCATGCGCCGCCTTCTCCTGCTCCTCCTGCTCGTCCTCACGTTCGGCTGCACCCCGGCCGGCGAAAAGCCCGGCCCCGCCGCCACGACGACCGCGATCGCCGCGGTGACTGCGACCGCCGCGACGGGCGTGATCGCCCCACCCGAGGCGCCCGCGGCCGCGCCGATCCGCGCGCTCGATCCGCAGAAGGGGCTCCGCGTCGGCGTCACGCTCCACCCCTACTATTCGTGGACGAAGAACATCACGGGCGACCTGCCCGGCGTCGAGGTGCGCCCCATCCTCCCGGGCGAGGTCGACGCCGGCAACTACCAGCCGAGGCCGGAGGACATCCAGAAGCTCAAGGACCTCGACGCCCTGGTGATCAACGGGATCGGCCACGACGATTTCATCACCTCCATGATCGAGGCCTCGGGCAACACCCACCTCACGCTCATCCGCCCGAACGACGGCGTCCCCTTGATCCGCTCGACCCGCGGCGGGGCCATCAACTCGCACACGTTCATCTCGTTCACCAACGCCGCGCAGCAGACGTACGCGATCGAACGCGCGCTCTCGGCCCTCCGGCCGGACCTCGCGGCGCGCTTCCACGACAACGCGGCGGCGTACGCGAAGAAGCTCCGGCAGATCAAGGCCGACGCGGCGGCGAAGCTCGCGCGACCGAAGCGCAGCCGGGTGGTCACGGTGCACGACGGGTACAGCTACCTCTGCCAGGAGTTCGGCATCGACGTGGCCGGCGTGGTCGAGCCGGCGCACGGGCTCGTCCCCTCGGCGGCCGAGCTCGGGGACATGATCGACCTGCTCAAGCACCAGAAGATCGAGGTCGTCCTGAGCGAGGAGACCTTCCCCGACAAGCTCCTCGGCACGCTGCGGGACGCGACGGGCGTGAGGGTCTACATCATCACCCACATCGCCTCGGGCGCGTACACGGCGGACAAGTTCGAAAAAGAGATGCAGACGAACGCCGACACCTTGATCGCGGCCCTCACCGCGCCCTGAATCACCCCCGAGCGATGGCCGATCTCCCCCTCCTCGAAGCCCGCGATGTCACCATCGTCCGCGAAGGACAGACGCTGATCGAGTCTGTCTCTCTCTCGCTCGCGCCGGCCTCGATTCACCTCCTCATCGGCCCGAACGGCGCCGGCAAGAGCAGCCTCGTCTCGGCCCTGCTCGGCCAGGCTCGGTTTGCAGGCCACATCGCTTGCCACTTTCGCCGCTCCGGCAAGATCGCCTTCGTCCCGCAGAGCCTGCCGGTCGATCGCACCTTGCCCGTCACCGTCGAAGAGCTGCTCGCCACGACCCGCCAGCGCTTCCCGGTGTGCCTCGGCATTCGCCCCGGGACCCGCGAGAAGATCGCTTCCCTGCTCGATCAGGTCGGCCTCGCCCACCTCGCCTCTCGCCACCTCGGCGCCCTCTCCGGCGGCGAGCTCCGCCGCGTGCTCCTCGCCCACGCGCTCGACCCCGAGCCCGAGCTGCTCCTGCTCGACGAGCCCGCGGCCGGCCTCGATCAGCCGAGCGTCCTGCGCATGGAGACGCTTCTCCGCGACCTGCGCGAGCGCGCGGGCACGACGGTGCTCCTCGTCTCGCACGACATCGCCCAGGTGCGGAGGCTCGCCGACCGGGTGACCTTGCTCGACCGGACCGTGCAGAGAGAAGGGACGGTGGCCGAGGTGCTCGGCGATCGCCCCTTCTTCCCCTTCCTCGAAGACCCTTCTTCGGCTGAGCCCCCGGAGGAGGCGTGATGGATCGCTTCTACGCCTGGCTCGCCGATCTGGCCCAGCGCGGTCACCTCCCCTCGGCCTTCCAGTATGCCTTCGTCGTTCGCGGCCTGCTCGCCGTGCTCCTCCTCGCCCCCTTGCTCGGCGGGATGAGCCACCTCGTCGTCACCCGCCGGCTCGCCTTCTTCAGCACCGCGCTCGGCCAGGCCTCGCTCACCGGCCTCACGCTCGGCCTGTTGCTCGGCGAGCCGATCCAGGCACCCTATGTGGGCGTCTTCGGCTTCACGATGCTCGCGGCCTTGCTCATGGTGTATGTGAAACGGCGGGCGAGCCTACCGCAAGATACGCTCATCGGCGTCTTTTTAGCCCTGACGCTCGGGCTCGGCATCTGCCTTTTGGTCGCAGCCACGAAGCAGTTCAACATCCATCAAATCGAAGGGGTGATGTTCGGGAGCCTGCTCACCGTCACCGACACGGACCTCCTCGTCTTGCTCGTCGTGAGCCTTCTGGTGCTCGGCCTCCTCGCCCGTCATTACAATGGCCTCTTGCTCGACAGCCTCTCTCGCCCGCTCGCCGAGGTGGCGGGCGAGCGCACGGCCCTGCTCGAATACCTCTTCGTCCTGCTCCTCACCCTGGCCATCGTGGTCGCCCTCAAGGTCATCGGCGCCCTCCTCGTCGAAGCCCTGGTGGTCGTCCCCGCCGCCGCCGCCCGCAACCTCAGCCGCGGGGCCCGCGGCTACCTCGCTTACAGCGTCCTCGCCGCCCTCGTGACCGGCCTCTCCGGTATCTTCCTCTCGACGTCCTACCGCGTCCCCACCGGCGGCGCCGTGGTGCTCTGCCTCGCGCTCTTCTTCTTCCTGACGCTGGCGATCGGCGCGCTCCGGGGACGTGCCGCTTCGTGAGCGGGGCGCGTCGGTTTTTTTGCGCTCGTTCGATCTCGCTCGCGCCCGCCGGGCAAATTCTCTAGGTGTAGGCCCGAGGCCAACGCGATGCAGTCGAACGCTCCGATCTTCGGGTTCAACGATGCCCGCGAGGACATCGTGCGGGCGGTGGTGAGCCGGGTGGTGGCAGGCACGAAGGACCCGCTCCTCGCCCTCAACGACGCGGCGTACCACGAGACCAAGCGGCTCGAAGGGTCCCGCAAGCCGAGCGACCAGGAGAAGCTCGCCGAGTGGCAGAAGCTCGCCCGGTCCGTCGGGAAGATGAGCGAGGGCGAGCGCCGGCAGCGCCTCTCCGAGCTCGTCACGACCTACGGATGGGATGTCGCGGGCAACTTCAACCCGCGCGTCTTCCAGCTCTCGACCAAGCTCCTGCCGCCGATCGTCACCGGCCTGCTCTCGCCGAGCAGCTTCGGCGAGCAGATCAAGAACCCGGCGAAGCTCGTGAGCCTCGAAGCGCTCGACGACAAGGTGATCGTCGAGGGCCCCTTCGAGAAGCTCCGGAAGCTCGTGCAGAAGGGCACGGCCGTCTACGTCCCGACCCACCTGTCCAACATGGACTCGATCGTGTTCGGGTACGCCCTGCAGCGCGCCGGCCTCCCGCCCGCGACCTACGGCGCCGGCAAGAACCTCTTCACCAACCCGATCCTCTCGTTCTTCATGCACAACCTCGGCGCCTACCGCGTCGACCGGAGGCTCAAGCACAACCTCTACAAGGACGTGCTCAAGACCTACTCCTGCGTCCTGCTCGAGCGGGGCTACCACTCGCTCTTCTTCCCCGGCGGCACGCGATCGCGCTCGGGCGGCGCCGAGCGGCGGCTCAAGCTCGGCCTCGTCGGCAGCGCCATGGAGGCCTACGCGCGCACCTTGATCGCGGGCCACGAGCGGCGAATCTTCTTCGTCCCGGCGACGATCAACTACCTCATCACGCTCGAGGCCGAGACGCTGATCGCCGACTACCTGAGCGACGCGGGCAAGGGCCGCTTCATCATCGAGGACGACGAGTCCTCCCGCCTCGGCCGCGTCGCGGCCTTCATGCGCAAGCTGCTCGGCATGCACGGCGCGGTGGTGATCCGCTTCTCCGATCCCATCGACCTCTTCGGCAACCGCGTCGACGACGAGGGCCGCTCCTTCGACCGGCGCGGGCGCGCGGTCGACCCGGCGAGCTACGTGAAGGACGCGAGCGGCAAGGTGACGATCGACGCGAGCCGCGACGCCCAGTACACGCGCGAGCTGGGCGAGGAGATCTGCCGCGCCTACGCCCGCGACACGGTCATCATGCCGACGCACCTCGTCGCGGCGGCGAGCTTCGCCCGCCTGCGCAAGGCCTCGCCCACGGGCGATCTCTTCACCGTCCTCCGCCAGCGCGACGTGGTGACCGTGCCGCGCGACGACCTCGCCGCCGACGTGAGCAAGCTGCGCGATCAGCTCGTCACGCTGGCCGGCGCAGGGCATGCGGCCATCTCCGAGCAGCTCCGCAAGGGCTCGGGCGGCGATCTGATCGAGCTCGCGTTGCAGGCCTTCGGCGGCTACCACGCCTCGCCGGTGCTGCGCTCGACGCCCGAGGGCCTGACCCTCTCGGACACCAACCTGCTCTTCTATTACCAGAACCGCCTCGCCCACCTCGGCCTCGCGTGGGACTTGCTGGCCCCGCCCGGCAGCCCGCCGGCGAGGCCGCACCCCATGCTCCAGCAGGCCCAGAGCGCCGAGGGAGGTGCAGCATGAGCGCGCCCGCGACGAGCGACAAGAGCGACAAGGGTCACGCGAGCGCGCCCGCGGGCGCGGGCATGAAGGTCGGCATCCTCGGCGGCGGCGCGTGGGGCGTGGCCCTCGCCCTCGGGGCGGGCCGGTCCGGCGCGGAGGTCACGCTCCACTCCCGCAAGGACCGGCGCGAGGTGCACGGCAAGGCGAAGATCACCGACAGCTACGCGGAGATCGCCAAGAGCCGCCTGATCGTGGTGGCCGCGCCCTCGACCGTGGTGCGCCAGGTGCTGCGCGATCTCGGCGATCACCTCGACGGCGCGCACCTGCTCGTGCATGGCATCCGCGGCCTCGGCCGCGAGCGGCTCGAGACGATCTCGGACATCATCCGCGACGAGACCCCGGTGCGGCGGATCGGCGCGCTCGGCGGCCCGGTGCAGGCGAAGGAGCTGGCCCACGGGCGGCCCTCCGCCATGGTGTGCGGATCACACTATCCCGAGGTGATCGCCGCGGTGACGAAGGGCTTCCAGCACGGGATGCTCCGCGTCTACGGCACGCCCGATCTGCGCGGCCTCGAGTGGGCCTCGGCCCTCGTCGGCTGCCTGGCCGTGGGCGTGGGCTTCGCCGATCAGGCCGGCGCGGGCCCGGGCCTGCTCGCCGCGCTCATCTCCCGCGGCGTGGACGAGGCCGCGAAGCTCGCCGCAGCGGCAGGCGCGGAGGAGAAGACCATGTTCGGCCTCGGCGGCTACGGCGATCTGCTCGCCTCGATCGCCCTCGATCACCGCCCCGAGGTGGTGCTCGGCAAGGCGCTCGGCCGCGGCCTGTCGATGGATCACGCCGTGGCCGAGGCCAAGCTGCGCGTGGAGGCGATCGACCTCATCCCGCGCCTCTCGGCCTTCGCGCGCGAGGCGAAGGTGCCGGCGGTGACGTTCGACGCGCTCGTCGACATCCTCGCGGGGCACGATCGGATGAACATCCTGGAGCGTATCTTCAGGGCCTGAAGAGAGACGGGCCGCCCCGGCGACGAAGCGGCCCGATCTCGGGTGGGTGATCAGCCGCCGTCGGGCACCTTGGCGCACGCGTCGGCGCCGCACGACGCGCTGCAATTCGCGCAGAGGCAAGCGTAGATCGGGTCGAACTTCGGCTTGGCGTTCGGGTGCTGGGCGTCGCAGTTGTCGAGGCAGCCGGGCGCGGGGTTCTGCACGCAGCCCTGGGCGCACTGGAGCCACTGGCCGCAGCCCGAGCCGAAGTCGGTGACGCATGCCTGGATCTCGGCGCCGCAGCTCGACTGCGCGCAGTTCTGGCAGCTCTGCGGCGGCGCGCCGCCCGCGCCGCCGCCGCCCGCGCCGCCGGTGCCGCCGCCCTGGCAGTTGAAGACGCACGCGCCGAAGGGCGTGTTGAAGTCCATGTTCGCGGCCTTGGCCAGGTCGCCGCAATCCGCAGCGATGATGCAGTCTTCGAGGCAGGGGGTGAGCTGGGCCGGCGGGTTGTTGCAGTCGACGCCGAACTGATCGCAGAGCCCGAAGCCGCAGCTATCGCCCTTCTGGCAGGTCTGGATGCACTTGGGATCGCCCGTCTGCCCGCCCGCGCCGGTCGTGGTCGTCGTCGTGGTGGTGGTCGTCGTGGTCGTCGTGGTCGTGGTCGTCGCCGCGACTCCGCCCGTGCCTCCGGCGCCGCTCGTGGTCGTGGCGCCGGTGGTGGTGCCCGAGGTGGTGCCGGTGCCCGACGTGCCGGTGGAGATGTCGTTCGAGCAAGCGCCGATCGCGGCCACCGCGCCGGTCACGAGGAAGGTGAGCAGGGCATAAGAACGGATGTGCATCGGTCGATTTCCTCCAGCGATTTCCCGGTCCCTCGAAAGCAAGGCGCGGTCGAGATTGGTTGTCTCGAACGCTCGACTCGATCCCATCTTGAGGTGCCGCCGCCGAGCCGCGCAAGTGTTTTCCGTGCGAAATGTCGGCGGCGCGCGTATGTTCCGCGGCGCCCATGAGCGCTGCATCGCAGGACATTTCGAGGGTGCTTCAAAGTTTCACGCCGGGCGCTCTCGTGCTCGACATGGATGGGTTGATGGTCGACAGCGAGCCGTTGTGGTTCGAGGTCGAGCAAGACTTCGTCGCGCGGCGCGGCGGGACATGGACGCACGCGGACGCCGCGCGCTGCGTGGGCGGCGGGCTGCCCGCGGCGATCATCGCGATGGGCGAGCGGGGTGGCTTCGCGGTGGACATCGCCCGCGACACGGGCGCGCTCGTCGACGCGTTCATCGCGCGCGTCGATCGCGTCCCGCTCAAGCCGGGCTGCCTCGCGCTCCTCGACGAGGCCGCCGGGAAGGTGCCGCTCGCGGTCGCCTCGTCGTCGCCGCTGCGGCTGATCGAGGCGGTGATCGCGCGGGTGGGGATCGCCCGCTACTTCGCGGCGGTGGTCTCCGGCGAGCATGTGCCGAGGACGAAGCCCGCGCCGGACATCTTCCTCCACGCGGCGGCGCGGCTCGCCGTGGCGGCGGAGCGGTGCGCCGTCTTCGAGGACTCGATCACGGGCGCGAGGGCCGGCCGCGCCGCCGGGATGTTCGTGATCGCCGTGCCGGAGGGCTCGCCCGAGGGGCGCGGGTTCGAGGCCGTGGCGGACGTGATCGTCGCCGACCTGTTCGAGGCGCGGCGGGCGATCTGCCTGCGGTGATCGAACGTCGCCGACGAGATCACGTCGTCAACGTTCGGACACGGCGGTCAACGATAGATCCCGATGCCCATCCCGGGCGCGTAGCCGGGGCTCATCCCGTAGGGGTAGCCGCTGCGCGGGTAGTAGCTCGATCGCCGGCCTTTCAGGCGCTGGCCGACGATGTGGCTGACGAGCATGCACGCCTGGCGCGATCGCCAGGAGTAGTTGCACCCGCCGACCCACACGCCCTCGCTCGATCGGGTGCCGTCGACGAACTGGATCACCTCGCCCGTGGGCTGGATCGAGAGCCAGGCGGTCTGCTCGCCGGGGAGCGCGGCGCTGAGCGCGCCCACGAAGCCGAGCGAGGAGTCGCCGGGGCCGGCCAGGTGGCCGTCGCGCTCGAGCAGGGCCACCGGCTTGGCGTCCGGGTCGTAGACGCGGCCGGCCCGATCGATGGAGAGCTCGTGCTCTCCGTTGATGGTCACCCGACCGTCCGCGGCGATCTCGACGTTGCCATCGCGCAGGATCCAGCGAGAAGGCAGCACATCGAGGAGGGCGCCGCCCTCGGCCCAGTGGGGTGGCGGGGTGGCCGAGCAGGCCGGGAGCAGGAGGAAGGAAGCCGCGACGGCGAGGCGCTTCATGGGCGGGATGATAGCGCAGCGGCGGGGAGGGCAAGGACCGGCCGACCCGCGATCCCGTGCTCCGGCGGATGCTCCGTGCCTCGGCGGGGCACCCGCGCCCGAGCCGTGTTAAGCGAAGGACCGTGGCTCTCCCTCCTTCGAGCTCCTCTCCCACTGCGGGCGCCGCGGACGCGCCGGGCGCCGGCCCGAAAGCGCTCGATGATCCCGAGGTCCTCGCGTACCTCACGCCCCTCGGCGAGGCGGGCAAAGGCCGGAAGATGCGGCCCAAGCGGGTGGGCGGCAAGGCGGCCTCGCTCGGGCGGCTGATCCGCGACGGCTACCCGGTGCCCCCGGGCTTTTTCATCGACACCCGCCACTTCGAGCGGCTCGTGGAGGAGCAGCTCCCGCGCGGGCACGACATCGCCTCGCTGATCAAGCTCGCCGCCACCAAGGCCGGCGTGGATCGGGCGGCGCGGGCGCGCGATCGGATCCTCTCCCTGCCGCTCCCCGACGGGCTCATGGCCGCGATCGAGGCCCTCTGGCACGCGATGGAGAAGGACGCGCCCTGGGGGCTCGCCGTGCGGTCGAGCGGCAGCGCGGAAGATCAGCAGGACACGTCGCTCGCGGGGCTCGCCGCGTCGGTGCTCGGGGTGCGCGGCCCGGAGGCGATCGCGCAGGCGATCCGCACGGTGTGGGCGAGCGCGTACCTGCCGCGCGCGCTCGCCTACCTCGCGCAGACGGGCACGGGCGATCTCGGGATGGCCGTGGTGCTCCAGCGGATGGTGCCGACCGAGGCGGCGGGCGTGCTCTTCACCGCGCCTCCTCCGGGGCTCGAAGGCGAGATGTGGCCCGCGGACGAGCGGCTCGTCAACGTCACCTGGGGCCTCGGCGCGCCGGTGGTGGACGGCGCGGCGCCGGCCGACGCGATGCGGATCTCCCGCAAGAGCGGGCAGGTGGTCTCCACCGTGGTCGCCGAGAAGAAGCGCGCGCTGGTGATCGGCGCGGAGGGGATGGACGAGGTCCCCGTCGCCGCCGATCGCGCGCTGCGGCCCGCGCTCTCGGTCGCGACGCTGGCCGAGCTCGCCGCGCTGGCCGATCGGCTGGAGAAAGATCACCACGGGCCCGTGGACGTGGAGTTCGCGGTGGAGATCCCGAGCGCGGGCAGCGCGGGCAGCGCGGGCAAACCGGGTCGGGCCGGCAAGATCTGGGTGCTCCAGGTGCGGCCGATCACGGGCTTCGGCTTCCCGGAGGGCGGCGACGCGCAGACGGTCTGGTCGCGCACCAACGTGGGCGAGGCGCTGCCCGGCGCGGCCACGCCGCTCACCTGGTCGATCGCCCGGGCCTTCTCCGACAAGGGATTTCGCGAGGCTTTCGGGGCGCTCGGCTGCCATGTCCCGCGGGGCGCGAGCCTCGTCGGCAACGTCCACGGCCGCTTCTACCTGAACCTCAGCACGTTCATGCAGATCGCCGCCCAGGTGCCGGGGCTCACGCCGCGCGCCCTGCTCGGCGCGAGCGGCGGGGCGAGCCCCGCGGTGATCGCGGCGCTGGAGAAGCAGATCGAGGATGTCTCGCGCCGGGGCTTCCTGCTGCGCCTGCCCTTCACCGCGACGCGGCAGCTCGCCCGCCAGGCGCGGCTCGAGCGCGAGGTCGCCTCGTTCGAGGCCGAGATCGAGCGCGCGCGGCGAGGCCTCGTCGACCTGGATCTCTCGCTCGTCCCCGACGACGGTCTCGCCACGACGCTCAAGAGCGCGAGCGATCTGCTCGATCGCACCGGGACGCTCATGCTCTCCTGCGCGTCGGCCTCGCTGGCAGCCCACCTCGGGCTCTCCACGGTGCTCGGGCGCGTGGCGAGCCGCAGGGCCCCGGCCCAGAGCGGCGACGGCGCGCACGGCCTCGGCGGGAGCGGCGGCGGGCCCGTGAGCGCCGCGGAGCCGCTCGCGCAGGCGCTGGCCGGCGGGGTGCGCGAGCTCGACAGCGCGAGCCCCGGCATCGCGCTCATGCGCGTGGCCGAGGCGGTGCGCGGCGACGCGCCCGCGCGGGAGAAGCTGCTCGCGGGCGGCGTGAAGCGCCCGGACGATCTGCCGCGCGGCGCGGGCCGCAGCGCGCTCGAGCAGTTCCTCGCCGACTACGGCGATCGCGCCGTGCGCGAGGCCGATCTCGCCACGCCGCGCTGGCGCGAGGCGCCCGAGGTGCTGATCGACATGCTGGTCTCCGCCCTCCACGCGCCACCGGGCGATCCCGAGCTCCACCTCGGCCGCGCGCGCGCCCTGGCCGACCGCGAGATGGCGCGCCTGGAGACGCAGATCTCCGCGCCCGAGCTCGCCCTCGTGCGCTTCCTGGTCGAGCGCACCCAGCACTTCACCCGCCTGCGCGAGCGGATGCGCACCTGGGTGACGCGGGTGCTCGGGATGATCCGCGCGATCGCGCTCGACGTCGACCGCCGCCTCCGCCGGATCGATCCCTCGCTCGCCGAGGGGAGCGTGTTCTTCTGCACCTACGACGAGCTCGTGGCCGCCCTGCGCAGCGGGCGCGCGGAGATCGGCCATGTGGTGCGCCTGCGCCGCGCCGAGCATGCGCGCGACGCGGCGAGGCCCGATCCGCCGGCCACCTTCATCGGCCGCCCGCCGCAGGTGCAGCTCCCCCCGGCCGACGGGCCGCGCCTGACCGGCCTGCCCGGGAGCGGCGGGGTGGTCGAGGGCCGCGCCCGCGTGCTCGCTCCGGGCGCGCACGATCTCGACATGGTGGAGGCCGGCGAGATCCTGGTCTCGCGCACCACCGACGTGGGCCTCTCCCCGCTCTTCCTGGTGGCCGCCGGGGTGGTCACCGAGCTCGGCGGCCCGCTCTCGCACGCCGCGGTCGTCGCCCGGGAGTACGGGGTGCCCGCCGTGGTGAGCGTCCCGGGCGCGACGCTGTCGATCCGCACCGGCGACCGGCTGCGCGTCGACGGCGATCGGGGCATCGTCGAGAAGCTCGACGAGCGCAGCCCGCAGAGCCTCCGCCGCTCCGTCGCGCCCCCACCTCCCCGGGAGCCCCATGGATGAGCCGATGAAGTCCTGTCCTCTTCCACCGTCTCTCTGTCTGCCATGCATGCCATGACGCCGCGCCGCCGCCTCCTGCGCCTCGCCTTCACCCTGCCCCTCGGCGCCGCGCTCAGCGCCGTTCTGGGCGCAGGCGCGATGACGGCCCTGGCCGATCCGCCGCCCCATTTCGCCCCCGATCCGCCCGCCCACCCCGACAAGAAGCACTGGCTCTTCGACATCGCCGTGACCCACGGGAAGCTGAGCATCACGAAGGCCAAGAGCCTGACCCTCGCCAAGCCCGCCGAGACCAAGCGCGCCACCGGCCGCTTCGCCCTGGAGCTCTACATCGGCAAGCAGCTCCTCGATCGCGCGCGTTTCAACGTGCCGATGATGAGCGACGAGCCGCCCGTGCGCTCGAACAAGCGCGCCTACCGCGGCCCGAGCCTCGACGACGTGACGACCCACGTGACCGCCGAGATCGCCGACCATTCACGCGCCACCTACCTGCTGCTCGTCGACCGCGTGACCGGCGACACCCAGCGCTTCGACTGGCCCCCCGAGCCCGACGGCCACCTCGTGCCCTGGAAAGAAGGTCGCATCGCCGAAGCCGGCCCAGGCGACTTCCCCGACGGAGGCGCCCGCGTGGTGAGCCAGCACGACCCTGCCGACGCAGGATCGAGCGACGCAGGATCGAGTGACGCCGGGCGGGACTGAGCCATGCGAAAGCTGGCATGCTCATTGGGCTCAACAGCTCGCTTGTTCCCCGAGAAGCCATCTACCGATTTGAGAGGTGAGAATTTAACGCAAAGACGCAAAGACGCAAAGACGCAAGAAGAGAAAGAAAAGACCAATTCTTGTTTTTTTGCGCCTTTGCGCCTTTGCGCCTTTGCGTTGAAAAAATGCATGGGATCAACCTCTCGCCAAACCGCTCTTCGTTCATTCTCCACTCCCCTCCTCCTCACCGCGCTCGCGCTCGGCTGCGGAGGTGGTCAGACGCGCGGCACCACGTTCGATCCCGGGTGGAGCGATGATGGGGGCGCGGCGATGGCCGAGTTTCAGCGCTCCTTCGACGATCACCTCCTCCCGCTCGGGGATGATTTTGCGGTGGGGGTGACGGACAACGGGCTCCTCGTCGGCACGCGGCTCGATGGGCCGGCGAAGCCGTGGAGCTTTCGTCATGACCTCGATCGGCGGCCGGCGATCGCGGGGACGGTGGTGGTCGGGCTCGGCGGGGGTGAGCTCTTCGCGCTCGATGGGAAGTCGGGCGCGCTGCTCTGGAAGCGCACGGCGGGCGGCGCGCTGCGGGGCATCGGGGATGACGGGACGACCACGGTGATCTCGCTCTCCGAGGCCGCGGGGACCATGAGCACGGTGCTGGCCGTGAGCCACCGCGGGCAGGTGATCCGCCAGATGGAGGACATCGTATCCGTCGGTGTCCCGGCGATCCACGATGGTTACGCCTTCCTCCCGTGGCAGGGGCGCTTCGTCACCGTCCACGATCTCGCGAACGGCACCGAGCTCGGCCGCGTGCGCATGCCCCGCGCCACGAGCCGGGCGTTCTCGGTGGGCGGGGCGATCTTCTTCGGCGAGGACGGGGTGACGCGCTTCGACGATCGGATCGGCAAGGCCGAGAAGGGCGAAGCGTCGACCGTCACCCTGCCCGCAGGCGATCTCCCCGACGCGCCGCGGTGGCTCGATCCAGGCACGGAGCCGCTGCCGCTCGCGGCCACCGCGCGCGACGAGGTCCGGCTCTACGCGCGCCCCATCGCCCGCGGCGCGGTGGGGATCGAGGGCGGACGCTTCTTCGCCACCTACCGGCGGATCGCGCTCGGGCTCGCCGAGGGGTCGGGGACGATCGTCTGGGTGCACGTGCACGACAGCGATCTGCTCGGCGGCGCGGCCTACCCCGGCGGCGTGGCCCTCTGCGACGCCGAGGGCAAGGTCGATTTCCTCGACGGAAAGAGCGGCGCCGCGGCTGCGCGGGCCTCGCTCGGCCGCGGCGTGCAGAGCTGCGTCGTGCAGATCGATGGGATGCGCCTCGTGCCGAAGGAGCGCGCGCGCCCCTTCGCCGATCAGATCGCCGAAGCGCTCACCCTGCGCGCGGACGACCTCGTGCCGGTGCAGAAGGTGCTCCTCGCGCGGCTCGCGGGCCTCGACGATCCACGCGCCGGAGAGATCTTGCGCGCGGTGTCGACCAGCGATCGCGTCTCGCCGGCCATCGCGCGGGCGGCCGCGGAGGCGCTCGCCGCCCGCTGAGGCATGGCTCAGGGCTTGATCGCCCGCGTCGCCATGATCGTCGGCAGGTGCTCGGAGAGCTTGTCGCCCTCCACGTGCCGATCCTCGTAGAAGCCGGCGATCAAGAACCCCGCGTCGAGCTGCCCGCCGATCTGATCGTCGAGCGAGTGCCCGAAGCAGAGCGGCTCGCCCTTCTTCGTGTAGCGCGCCCGCTCTTCTTCCGTGAGGCTCGTCAGGTCCGAGTAGGGCGCCTTGTACTTGAGCTGCAGGATGCCTTGCTCCTCCTTCTCGGGGTCGAGCAGGAACATCAGCGGCGTGCAGAAGCCGGTGATCATCGACCCGCCCTTGCGGAGCACGCGGAAGGCTTCGCGCCAGACGGGGCGGATCTCCTCGACGAAGCAGTTCGAGCAGGGGTGCACGACGAGGTCGAAGCTCTCGCTCGCCAGGGCCGAGAGGTCGCGCATATCGCCCTCCACGGTGGTGATCGCCAGGCCCTCGCGCTCGGCCACCAGCCGGTCCTGGCCGAGCTGCCCGGGTGAGTTGTCGAAGACCGTCACGCGCGCGCCCGCAGCCGCGAGGATCGGCCCCTGCTGGCCGCCGCCCGAGGCCAGGCAGAGCACGTCGGCGCCGGCGAGCGGAGGGAACCAGCTCTTCGGCACCGGGATGCGCGGCGTGAGGATGATCGACCACTCGCCGCGGCGGGCGGCGGCGATGGCCTCGGGGCCGACGGGCACCGTCCAGCGGTTGCCCTCGGCGACGGCGCGATCCCACGCCTCTCGGTTGTAGTTGCGGATGCTCATGGCGCCGCCGAATGTAGCGGCGATCCAGACTCTGCGCGAGCGCTCAGCCCGACTTGTCGTCGTCCTTCTTGTCGTCTTCGACGGCGAAGCGCAGCCCGCCCTCGCCCGGCGCCGTGTTCTTCGGCGGCACCTTCACCCCGTCGAAGTCGTCGTCGTCCTGGCCCTGGCCCTCGGGCTTGGTCTCGGCGGCGGGGGCGGCGTCCGGCGCGGGCGGCGGCGAGGACGCGGGCTTCTTGTTGATCTCGGCGGCGACGCGGTCAAAGACGTTGTTGGCGGCGCGGGCGAAGTCGCGCCCCGCGTCGTCGAGCGCCTTGCCGACCCCGCTCTTGTCGAGCTCCTTCTTGATGGTGTGCGCTGCGCCCTGCGCGGCCCGCCACAGCAGGCCGACGCCCTGCTTGAGCTGCTCCGCGGGGTCTTCTTTCGGGTCGCGATCGTCGCTCATGGTGGGAGCAGAATGGGGCTTCTTTCTGCGCCCCGCAAGGCTGCTCCTTGACGTGCGGGAGCGCCGCCCCTCGAATCACGGGGCCATGCCGATCTTCGAGAAGCGCAGCCGGATCGCCGCCCCGCCCGCCCGGGTCTTTGCCTTCCACGCGCTGCCCGACGCCTTCGAGCGCCTGACCCCGCCCTGGGAGCACGTCCGGGTGATCGAGAAGACCCCGGGCCTCCAGGTCGGCGTGAAGGTGGTGGTGGAGACGCGGGTAGGGCCGATCAAGCAGCGGCTCGTGGCCGAGCACGTGGCCTACGAAGAAGGCGTGATGTTCCGCGATCGGATGACGGGCGGGCCCTTCGCGCAATGGGAGCACACCCACCGGATGGAGCCCGACGGCGCGGGCGGCACGATCCTCGTCGATCACATCGCGTACGCGCTCGTGCTCGGCATGCTCGGCCAGCTCGGCGGCGGCTGGTACGCGCGGCGCAAGCTCGAACGGATGTTCGACTACCGGCACGAGGTCACGCGGCGCGCGTGCGAGGCCGAGGGGGAAGACTTTCCGCGTTGATGCGCGATCGAGAATGGAGAGAGATCAGCGAAGATCGGAGAGCAGCGCGCGGAGGCGGGGGAAGGCGCCCTGGATGTCGGCCATCGACACGGCGCCCACCGAGAGGCGGAACCAGCCGCTCTCGTCCTTCAGCCCGAAGGCCTGGAAGGGCACGATCGCGAGGCCGGCGGACTCGAGCAAGAGGCGGCGGATCTGCTCGTTGGTGGTGATCGTCTGGCCCTTGATCGAGCGGCCGAAGAGGTCGAAGCGGGCGGAGAGGTAGATGGCGCCCTGGGGGGCGATCGCGTCGACGGGGAAGCCGTCGCGCTTCATCGCCGAGAAGCCGCTGTAGAGGCCGTCGAGGCGGTCCTTGATCTTCGCCTTCATCCCGGCCTGGTAGGTGCGCATCACCTCGGGCATCTCGAGGAGCGCGGCCGTCGCGACCTGCTCGGCCTTGGGGGCCCAGGCGCCGACATGGCCGAGGATGTCGGCCATCCGCTTGCGCACCGCGGGGGGCATGAAGCCCCAGCCCACGCGCAGGCCGGTGGCGCAGAAGGACTTGGAGAGCGCGTCGAGGAGGATGGTGTGCGGCGCGACCTCGGGCACGAGCTCGACCGGCGTGGTGTGCACCGTGTCGCCGAAGGTGAGCTTCCAGTAGACCTGGTCGAAGACGAAGTAGAGGGGCCGCGCGCCCGCCTTTTCGCGCCGCTTGTTCTCGTCGACCACGAGGGTGGCGATCGCCCTGAGCTCGTCGCGATCGATGACGGTGCCGGTGGGGTTGAGCGGCGAGTTGATGACGAGCAGGCGCGCGGTGGAGAGCGGCGCCTCGAGCTGGGCGGCGGTGGGGAAGAAGTTCGACGCGGCGGAGACCGGGATCTCCACGGCGCGGGCGCCGGAGAGGTAGGCGTAGTGGTTGTTGTTCCACGATGGCACCGGGTAGACCACAGTGTCACCGGGGTCGATCAAGGTGCGGTAGGCGCCGTAGAGCAGGGGGCGGGCGCCGCCGGCGATGAGCACGCCGTCGACGGGGTACGAGAGGCCGAGCTCGCGCTCGTAGAAGCGCACGAGCGCCTCGCGGAGGAGGAGCACGCCGTCCGACGGCGGGTAGTTGGTGTGCCCCTCGGCGAGCGCGGCGCGGGTGCCCTCGAGCAGCTCGTTCGGCACCGGGAAGTGGAGCGGATCGAAATCGCCGACGGTGAGGTTGCAGATGGCCTCTCCCCTGGCCTTGAGCTTGCGAATCTCGCTCGCGATCTTGAGGATCTCCGAGCCGACCACGCCGCGGGCGAGCGCCGAGAGGCCCGCGTCGGAGGCCTCGGCCGGCGGGAACTGGAGGGTGAGCGCCATGGGCGAAAGCGTACCCGAAATGGGGCCGAATTGCCCGCGATTGTGGCCGCGATCGAGGCTTTTTCTCGCGCAAAATGCGTGAGCGGCGCGTCATGGCGACGCGCCGCTCACCGCGCGCAGATTGCCGCTCTGCGTCGCGCTCTCCCGTGTCGCGCGATCGCGCTACTTCTTGCCGCGCGTCGACTCGATCTTCTGGATCATGCTCATCTCGGTGCCGAAGAGCGCGCTGCGCGCGGCCTTGGTGACCACCGGATCCGGGCCGTCCTGCCCGTGGGCGCCGGGCGCGCCGTCGGCGCCGTTGCGGCCGGCGCGGCCGTTGTTGCCGCGCGTGCCGGAGCAGTTCGGGCCGGAGGGGCCGCCCGCGCCGCCGCTGCCGCCCTGGCCGCCGGGGCCGCCGATGCCGCCGGGTCCTGCGTCGCCGCCGGGGCTCGCGAAGATCACGCGCTGGCGCAGCTTGTCGAGCGCCGCGGAGTCGAACGTCACCTTGATCGGGCCGCCGCGACCGCCGTTGCCGCCGGGGCCCGCCGCGCCGCCGTCGCCGCCGTCGGAGCCGTTGCCGCCCGTGCCGCAGGTCGCGGACGAGGCCTGACCGTCCTGGCCGCGGCGGCCGGGCGTGCCGGGCATACCGGGGCCGCCGTTCTCGCCCTTGGAGATGATCCGGATCACCTGATCGGCGGACTCGCTGATGAGGTAGCGGCGGATGCCGTCTCCCTCGACGCGGATCAGCGCGGCGTCGGGGTAGAACGGCGTGGAGAACGTCGTCACGGCCACCTTGAGAGCCACGCCGTCACGGCCGTTCTGCCCGGTGCTCGCGGAGCCCGCGTGGAACATCGTCTCGTTCATGCACTGGTAGGTCGGCTTGAGGTTGGCGTCGGCCTCCATCGTCTTGAGGTGCTGCTTCTCGATGTCGGTCTCGATCCAGGCCTTGAGCGCCATGCCGGTGTCGGCCGTCTCGAGCGGGTTGGGGTCGGGCATCCAGACCCACTTCTCGCGCTTGTCGATCTGCTGGCCCGAGCTGCCCGTCACGTGGACGTCCTTCGGCTCGATGATGGCGTTCTCCTTGCCGAGGCAGACGACCTTCGGGTCGGTGCTGCTGCAGCTCGAGCCGTCCTTGAGCTTGGCGAGCACCTCGACCTGGAAGGGATCGCCGGGGCAGTAGAGCATCTGCTTCGAGGCCGGCCGCACCATCACGTTGACCACGTTGCGCGGGTCGAGCTGCATGTGCTTCGGACCGCAGCCCGTCATCCCCGCGGCCGCGAGGGTGAGAAGGAACACGCCTACCTTGTCGAGAGCTCTCATCTTCGTCGTTCTCCTGGATACCTGCCGCCGCGCCGCGTCCTGCGATCGGATCGCGCGCGCCCGGCCTCGCGTTCGCCTGGTTCTCAGCGCGCGCCCGAGCTTGTCTGGTTCGGCTGCACGGTCGAGTTCGTGGTGTTGTTGGTCGCCGCGTGCGACACGTAGAGCGCGCCGCCGCCCTTCTTCTTCGTCGCGGAGATGCCCGCGGTGGTGGCGCGCCAGCAGCCGCGCGGGATGTTCTGCCAGACGCCGTTGACGGTCACGACCTTGAAGAGCACGCGACGGTTCTTGGCCTCGTCGATGTCGTCGCCCTTGTCGATCGCGGGGCAGAACTCGCCGTAGCCGATGGGCACGAGGCGCGTCTCCTTCACGCCGAGGGCGCTGATCGCCTTGGCGACCGCGAAGGCGCGGCGCTCGGTGAGGTCGAGGTTGTACTTCGTGTCGCCCTTGCTCGACGCGTGGCCCTCGATCTCCACCCGGCCGATCTCGGGGTGCTCGTTGAGGATGCGCGCCACGTCGGCGATGGTGTCGCGCGTCGCCGGCGCGAGGTCGGCCGAGTCGAGCTGGAACTCGATCTTCCGCTCGTCGGGCACGTAGATCTCCGAGGCGTCGCCGTCGTAGGCGACGAAGGCCTGGGCCGGCGCCGTGTCGGGACAGCCGTCGTCGTCGCGGTAGCCGTTGAAGGTCTCGGCCTTGTCGGGGCAGCGATCGACCACGTCGGCGATGCCGTCGCGGTCCTTGTCGGGCGAGGGGCAGCCGTCGTTCGGGTTGGGCGGCAGGTTGTCCTCGCGCTCGCGCGGGCACCTGTCTTTCGCGTCCGCGACGCCGTCGCCGTCGACGTCGTTGCTCGGGCAGCCGTCGTTCGGATCGGGCGGCAGGCCGTCTTCCTTGGCGTTCGGGCAGCGATCGACGAGCCAGTCGACGCCGTCGTTGTCCGGGTCGCTCGCCGGACAGCCATCGTTGGCCTTGGGGGGCAGGCCGTCCTCCGGATCGTCGGGGCAGGCGTCGTCGACGTCCGCGGCGCCGTCGGCGTCTCGATCGTCGCCGCGATCGGTCACCGCGTAGACGGGCACGGGCGGGGGGCGGCCGCAGGAGGGCGCGGCCAGCGCAAGGAGCCCAAGGACCAGAGAACGAGTGAGGGTGTTGCTTCGTCGCGCCATATCGCCGGCTGCCATGTCCTCAGCGCCTCGCGGGCGCTTCCCCGTGCTCGCTGCGCGCGAGCGGGACCAAGGTGACCGCTACCACCCTGTCCCGCTGCGGACAAGGGCCGCGCACGGAGGGGGAACGTTGCGAGGAGACGCTGCGCTGCCGGACCTGAGGACTGTGGAGAATCGGCAACGGCAACGGGTGGTGGTGCGGAAGAACCGTCACGCTTGCGAGAGACGGAGCGCCGCGCCCGTTATTCAGGGGTTGCGCGCGCAGCGGCCGCCGACGCTGTATTTTCTGTAATCCGGCTCCAGCGTGTTGCGGAAGACGGTGTTCATCCGATTTTCAGCGCTGCTGTAGCTCCCGCCCCGAGCGGAGCGATGGGGCGCGCTCACCAGGTTGGCGCAGTCGATACAGGGCGCGGGCAGCGGGTCTTCGTAATAGTCGAGGTTCCACTCCCACACGCCGCCCACGAGGTCGGCCTGGCCCCAGCGCCCATCGCCCTTGGGCGAGCGGGAGCCGACGGGCAGCACGTCGGAGAGCTTGCAGTCCTGCGCGATCGAGCCGTCGCCGGTGCAGTTGTAGACGGCGTAGCTCGGGTCGAGATCGAGCGTGCCCCAGGGGCGATAGCGCTGCTCGCTCCCGCCGGCCGCGGCGTAGTTCCACTCGGCCTCGGTGGGCAGGCGCCCGCCGTCCCACGCGCAGAAGGCGAAGACCATGTACCAGTCGAGCCAGTTGAGCGGCTTGTTCTCGTTCGGCCCGGGCACGTTCGTCCACGTGTTGATGCCGGCGTTGGTGAGCCGGTCGATCATCGCGGCGTGCGTCGCGGGGAGCGAGGCGTTCCACATCGTGCTCCATCCGGTGCCGGGGATCTTGCTGTGGGCGCCGTCGCCCTCCTTGGGGATGGTGCCGGGGTAGCCGTTGACGAACTGGCGGAAGCGGCCGACCGTGATCTCGAAGCGATCCAGGCGGAAATCGCTCACGGTGGCGGGGTAGCTCGCGTTCTGGATCCGGTTGAACGTGCCGCCCTTCACGAGCGGGCTCACGCAGCAGCTCTCGGTGCCGGTGGGACCGCAGTCGTCGCCCGCGCCCGGCTCGCCCGAGACGCAGCTCGGCGCGGCGGAGCATGCGCCGGCCACGCAGGTGGGCAGGTTGCCCGGGCATGCCGGCTGCGCCTGCCAGGTGCCCGAGCCGTCGCAGCCCTCGGGGGTGTTCCCGTTGCAGCGCGCGCTGCCGGGCACGCACACGCCCGCGCACTTGCCCGCGTTGCATGCGAGGTTGCACGCGTCGCCCGCCTTCCACTGGCCGAGGTCGTCGCAGGTGAGCGGGATCTTCCCCATGCAATCGCCGCCGCCGGGCACGCAGGTGCCGGTGCACTGGCCGCTGCTGCATGCGTAGGGGCATGCGGGATCGTCCTTCCAGGCGCCGTCGGCGGTGCAGGTCTGGGGCGTCGTCCCGGCGCACTGCTTGGCCATCGGCGTGCAGTCGCCCACGCATGCGCCGTTCTCGCAGAGGTAGGCGCAGGTCTCGAGGATCTCGCTGCTCACGAGGTCGGGCCCGCACTGGACGCGCGCGGCGCCGCTGCACACCACCTGGCTCGAGCTCTTGCCCAGGCAGAGGGGCACGACGGGCAGGCAGGTGCCCTGCTTCGGACCGAAGGCGCTGTTGCAGCGCTCGCCGGCCGCGCAGGTCCCGGCGGCCGCCCAGAGGCTGTCGGCCCCGCACACCACCTTCTGCATCTGCGCGTGGCCTGCGCAGCCTTTTTCGCCCGGGTGATCGCAGGGATCGCCCACCGCGCCGATCACGCCGGGCGCCTCGGTCCCGCCCTCGCCGCCGGTGCCTCCGCCCTCGCCGCCGCTACCGGTCGTGCTCGTGGTGCTCGTCGCGGTCGTGCCTCCCGCGCCGCCGCTGCCGCCCGAGCCTCCCTGGCCGCCTTCGCCGCCGTGGCCGCCGCCGCTGCTCGTCGTGGTGGTCGCGCTGCTCGTGCCCTGCGCGATCGGATCGTCCTCGCAGCCGGTAAGAGCCGCGAGGGCCGCGATCAGCGCGAAGGGGAGCGCGTGCCTGTGCACCATGAAGCCCTGGATCATAGCTCCATCGGCGCCACCGGCTCTATCCGCTCCACCGCTTGGTCCCGATCGATCAGCGCTCGCGGGCCGCGCGCTCTGCGGCCCGCCGGATGCACTCGCGCAGCTCGCGGGCCAGGACGAGCACATGCGGCTCGTCGAGCACCGTCTCGTGCTCGCCGGTGAGCAGGTGCACCTCGAGCCCGCCGTCGGCCAGGGCCGACCACATCAGGCGCCGGTCCTGGAACTGACGGACCGGCTCGCCGGTCGCGTAGAACAGCGTGACCTTGCCCGGGTAGCGCGGCGGGTAGTAGTCGATCATCGCCTGCCCGTTGTCCTTGCGGACCCTGCGGATCACGGGCGAGAGCTCCTCCGTGGGCACCGGGCGCGGGTCCTTGCCCATGAGCTGGAGCGCTGTCATCCGCACGCGGCCCTTGGCCTGTCGCGCGAGGTACTGGATCTGCGAGAGGCGATCGCGCGTCACCAGGTTGCCCATGTGGAAATCGACGCGGGAGAGGAAGTAGTCGAGGCCGGTACGGCCGGGCCGCGGGTCGGGCAGGTAGCGCTCGTGGCCGCGGTAGTACGAGTCGATCAGCGCGAGCAGCGCGACCTTCTCGCCGGCCGCCGTGAGCTGCCGGGCCATCTCCCAGGCCACCGTGCCGCCCGACGACGCGCCGCCGAGGTAGTACGGGCCCTTCGGCTGCACCATGCGGATCTCGTTGAGGTAGCAGGCCGCCATGTCCTCCACGCGGGCGTGGGGGGCGCGCTTGCCGTCGAGCCCCTGCGATTGCAGGCCGTAGAAGCGCTGCTGCTCGCCGAGGTGGCGGGAGAGCAGGCGGTAGTTCAGCACGTTGCCGCCGAGGGCGTGGACGCAGAAGAAGGGGCTGCCCGTACCCTCGGGCTGGATCGGCACGAGCGACGACCACGACGAGGCGTCGCCGCCGCGGCGGAGGATGCGCCCCATCTGCTCGATGGTCGGCGCCTGGAAGAGCGTCGCGAGCGGGAGGTTTTGCCCGAGCGTCTTCTCGATCTCCATGAAGAGGCGCAGCGCGAGCAGCGAGTGCCCGCCGCGCTCGAAGAAGTTGTCGCGCACGCCGATCGGCGCGGTGCCGAGCACGCGCTCCCAGATGCGCGTGAGCTCGACCTCCACCGCGTGGCGGGGCGCCACGAAGCCGGCCTCGGGCGCGGCCCCCTGGAAGGTCGGCGCGGGGAGCGATCGCCGCGCGATCTTGCCCGTGGGCGTGAGCGGCAGCGAGGGCATCACCATCCACGCGGCGGGGAGCATGTACGCGGGGAGCTTCTCCTCGACGAACGCGGCGAGCTCCTCGGTCGTGGCGGTCTTCTCCTGCGCGAACACCACGTAGGCCGCGATCGCCTTCTCGCCCGACGGATCGGGCCGCGCGACCACCGCGCACTCCTGCACGGCCGGGTGCTTGACGATGGTCGCCTCGATCTCGCCGAGCTCGACGCGGTAGCCGCGGATCTTCACCTGGAAATCGCGCCGTCCGGTGAAGCCGACCTGCCCGTCGGGCAGCATCCGGCCGAGGTCGCCGGTGCGGTAGATGCGCCGGTCACCGCCGTCCGGATCGGGCAGGAAGGCCGCGCGGGTGAGGTCGGGCTTGCGGAAGTAGCCGAGCGCGACATGCGGGCTGCGGATCGCGATCTCGCCGGCCACGCCGGCCCTCCGACCGTCGTCGGTCAGGAGCAAGACCTCGACGCCCGGCACCGGGTAGCCGACCGGCACGGAGTTGCCGACGATGTGGCTCTTGTGATCGAAGAAGCCGAGCATGGCCACGGTGGACTCGGTGGGGCCGAGGCCGTTGACCAGCACCGAGGTGTGCCGGAAGTGCGCGCGGTAGGCGAGGACATCGGCCTTGACCGTCTCCTCGCCGCCCATGATCACCAGGCGGATCCCGGGGAAGACGGCGCCCGCCGGGAGGCTCGCCATGAAGTGGCGGAAGAAGGTCGGCGTCGAGTGGTAGATCGTGACCTTGTTGTCGACGAGCCAGCCGGCGATATGCGCGAGGCCCTCTTCGCGCACGCTGAGCGGGCAGAGGGCGGCGCCGTTCATCAGCGCGCCGTAGATGTCGGCCACCGCGGCGTCGAAGGCGAACGACGAGAACAGGGTGCAGCGGTCCTCGGGGCTTATTTTCAGGGCGTTGGTGTACGCCCGCATCAGGTGGAGGACGTTCCGGTGGCACTGGGCCACGCCCTTCGGCGTGCCGGTCGAGCCCGAGGTGTAGAGGATGTACGCGAGCGCGCCTGGATCCACCGCGAGGTCGAGGTCGTCGGTCGAGAGCGCGGCGTCGTCGGCGTCGATCCGGTGGGCGGGCACCGTGCCCCGCGACAGCTCGTGCGCCAGATCGAGGTTCTCGGCGTTGGTGAGGATGGAGAGCGCCTGCGAGTCGGCGAGGATGTACGTGAGCCGCTCGCGCGGGTAGCTCCGGTCGAGCGGCACGTAGCCCTTGCCCGCCTTGAGCGCGCCGAGCATGCCCGCGATCATCGTCGCGCCGTGCTCGAAGAGCAGGGCCACGGTGGCCGGCTCCTCGCCGTGAAGCGCCACGATCCGCCGCGCGATCCGGTTCGCCATCCGGTTCAGCTCGGCGTACGTCACGACCTTGCCGTCGCGCACCACCGCCGGACGCTCCGGGTAGAGCGCGACCTGCGTCTCGAAGCGCCGGTGGAGCGTCTGGTCGGCCTGTTCGGCCGGGAAGGGCACGAACGAGAGCGGCGGGTGGACCATCGCCGCGTGGCGCGCCATCACGCGGGCCCGGTCTTCCTCGCCGAGCAGGGGGATCTCGTCGATGCGCTGATCCGGATCGCGCGTCACCGCGTCGAGCAGCGCGCCGAGGTGCTTGAGCATCCCGGTAATGGTCGCGGCGTCGAAGAGATCGGGGTTGTAGTTGGCGACGAGCGAGAGCCGATCGCGCTCCTCGATCGCATAGAGCGTGATGTCGAAGAGCGAGGTGCCGATGTCGAGGTCGACCGGGACGAGGGCGAGGTCCGGCGGCGCGAGGCGCGTGTCGGCGAACGTGAGGATGTTGAAGAAGACCTGGAAGAAGGGCGCCCGGCTCGGATCGCGCTCGGGTGACAGCTCCTCGAGGAGGCGCTCGAAGGGCACGTCCTGGTGGGCGAACGCGGCGAAGGCGACCTCGCGCACGCGGCCGAGCAGCTCGCGGAAGCTCGGGTTTCCGGCGAGATCGGTGCGGAGGACGAGGTTGTTGACGAAGACGCCCGCGAGGTCTTCGACCTCGACGCGGTTCCGGCCCGCGGTGGGTGAGCCGACGATCACGTCGGGCTGACCGGAGTAGCGGTAGAGCAGCGTCTTGTAGGCCGAGAGCAGCGTGATGAAGAGAGTGACCTCGTTCTTCTCGCCGAGCGCGCGGATGGCCTGCGCGAGCGCGGGCGGGAGGACGAGGCGCTCGCGCGCGCCGCGGAAGGTGTAGGCCGCGGGGCGAGGCCGGTCCGTGGGGAGCTGGAGGACGGGCAGATCGCCCCCGAGCTTCTGCTTCCAGTAGGCGAGCTGCGTCGCGACCCGCTCGCCGTCCATCCACCCGAGCTGGAAGGAGGCGAAGTCCGCGTACTGCGTTTGCAGCGCGGGGAGCGCGGCCGGCTTGCTCGCCGCGAGCGCTTGATAGTGGGCCGAGAGCTCGCGCAGAAAGACGCCGAAGGTCCAGCCGTCGGTGGCGATGTGGTGGATGGTCAGGACGAAGAGGTGCTCGGCCTTTGCAATGCGGAGCAGCTCGACCCGGAGGAGCGGGCCGGTCGCGAGATCGAAGGGCGCGCGCGCCCCCGAGACGGCGCGCTCCATGGCGCGCGCCTCGCGCTCCTCGGTGGGGTGCGCGGAGAGATCGACCACCGGGCATGCGATGGTGAGCGAGGGGAGGATCACCTGCACCGGCTCGCCGGCCTCGGTGACGAAGCGGGTGCGCAGGGCCTCCTGCCGCTCGATGATCGCGTTGATCGCCCGCTCGAAGAGCACCGGATCGAGCGCGCCCTCGATCCGGAAGGCGAAGGCCTCGTTGTAGGTGGGGCTGCCCGGCGTGAGCCGGTCGAGGAACCAGATGCGCCGCTGCCCGAAGGAGAGCGGGAAGGTGGCGCCCGGCTCGCGCGGGAGGCGCGGGATCGCCTGGGCTTCCTCGGCCTTCTGGCGGAGCTTCTTCGCGAGGAGCGCCCGCTTCTCGGGCGAGAGCGCCGAGACGCGCTTGAGCAGGTCGCTCTTCGAGGAGGCGTCGCTCATGGTCGTCGATCCCTGGTCGGCCGCGGCCTCAGGGCCCCTTTCCGCCGAGCTCGGCCTTGACCTCGGTGTCGCTCAGGCCTTCGAGCTCGGAGAGCAACCCGGCGAGCTCGTCCTCGCTCGCCTGCTCGAGCTGCTGGGCCTCGATGGTGCGGGCGAGCTCGGCGATCGTCGGCCCCTCGAAGAGGTGGCTCAGGGCGATCTCCACGCCGAACGCCCGGCGCAGGCGCGAGACGATCTGCGTCGCGAGCAGCGAGTGCCCGCCGAGCTCGAAGAAGCTGTCTTTCACGCCCACCCGATCGAGGCCGAGCACCTCCTGCCAGATGCCCGCGATCTCGCGCTCGAGCTCCGTCTCGGGCATGCCGTGCATGCGCGAGGCGGCGAGCGCGGCGCGATCGACCTCGCCCGAGGAGAGCAGCGGCAGCGCGTCGAGGAAGACGAAATCGGCGTGGCTCTCGCGGCGGAAGCGGTCTTCCACGGCGAGGGCGCGGAGCGCGCCGAGGGGCGCCTTGCGATCGGGCCCCGTGTAGTACGCGCGCAGCGCGAGCACGGGGCGGTGCTCGCCCTCGATCTGCCCGCGGATGCGCCGGTTGTCGCCGTCGAGCCCGACGTAGAGAAGCGGCACGTCGCGCTGGAGGGCCGCGAGCAGCGAGGCGAAGCCCTCGGCCGCGCGGATGCTCTGGTAGCCCTGCGCCCGCGCGAGCTCCTTGATGTGCTCGCTGCGGCTCGACTCCCAGCCGTCCCACAGCGTCCAGCCGAGGCAGTGGGCGGTGAGGCCGCGGCTCGCCCGCAGGTGGTGCGCGAGGGCGTCGAAGAAGGCCGCCGCCGCGTTGAGCGCGCCCATGGTGGCGCTGCCGAAGATGCCGCTCGCCGAGGAGAAGCACACGTAGAGCGCGCCCGATTGCGCCGGGAGCAGGCCGGAGAGCGCGAGCGCCCGGTGCGCGCTCTTCTGGAGCGCCTGCGCGAGCCCGGCCGCCGTCTCCTCCACGAGCAGCGCGGTCGGGATCTCGTCCGGGAGCTGGATCACCGCGGAGATCTCGCGTCCGAAGCGCGCGCGGGCGCGCGCAACGACGGCGGCGAGCGCGGCCGGATCGTCGAGCCGCGCCGTCTCGCGGAGCACGTCGGCGCCGGCCCGATCGAGCGCGAGGTGACCCTCGATCCGCCGGGAGAGCGCGTCGCTCTTGCCCACGTGGCCCTCCCAGGTCGCGCGGTCGGGGAGCGGCTGCTCCTCCACGACGAGGAGCTTCACCCCGTGCAGGGCCGCGAGCTGCTTGCCGATCTCGGCGCCCGTGCCCGCGATCTCCCCGGCGAGCAGCACCACGCTGCCCTCGCCGAGCGAGGCGGCCTTCGCGTCGCGCGAGAGCAGCTCCGCCCGCGCCAGCCGAGGCACCCAGCGCATCCCGTCGCGGTAGGCGACCTCCGGATCGCGGAGGCGCGCGCCGAGCTCCTGGAGCACCGCCGTCGCGCCCTCGCTCACGTCGAGCGTCCCGAGGTCGAGGTGCCGCGCGGAGAGCCAGCCGAGCTCCTGCGGCAAGGTGCGGAGCAGCCCGAGCAGGGGCGTCTTCTCGAGGGCCAGCCGGTCTCCCTCGACCACCGTCTGCGCGTGCGTCGAGACCACGAGGAGCCCCACCCGGCGATCGCCGTCGTGCACGAAGGCGAGCGCCTGCACCAGGTGCAGCAGGCTCGCCGCGCCGAGCTCCTGCGCGCGCGCGAAGGCCTCCGCGGAGAGCGCTCCGCCGGGCGACGCGCCGAGGGCCACGTCGTGCGTGAAGAGGTGGAGCACCTGGTCGATCGGCCCGCCCTCCTTCACCTGCGAGAGCACCGTCCGGTAGCCCGCCGCGTCGCGCGGATCGAGCTGGTAGCGCCCCTCGCCCACCCGCTCGGTGCGCGGCCCCTCTTCGACGAGCACCACCTCTTGCCCGAGGGCCTTGAGCTCGTCCGCGAGGCGCGCGCCGAGCCCGTGCCGATCCGCGAAGATCAGCACCCGCCCGGGCGAAAGGGCCGCGTCGGGGTGGGACGCCTCCTTGCGGCGCCACACGCGGCCGAAGAACCAGTCGGGCACGGTGTTGGCGTTGCCCTGGTGCAGGTCCATCGCCTTGAGCGTGTCGTTGAAGCGCCCGGCGAGCAGGCCCTTCTTCAGCGCGACGCGCTGGATCTTCCCGCTCGTCGTCTTCGGGAACTCGTGCTTCGGCATCGGCACGACGAAGCTCGGCGTGACGCCGAGGCGCGCCGTCACCTCGGCCCGCACCGCCTGGGCGATGTCGAAGCGCTCCTCGATCGCGAACTCCTTCGGCACGAAGAAGATCGCGAGGCCTTCACTGCCCGTCGCCGGATCTTCCACCGCGGCCGCGGCGGAGAACGTTGGCTCCACCCCGGACACGGTGTTGACGGTGTCCTCGATCTCGTAACAGTAAAAATTCGCCCCCCGGATGATGATGATCTCTTTCTCGCGGCCGGTGAGCGTGAGCCGGCCGTTGAGAATGAAGCCGAGATCGCCCGAGTTGAACCAGTCGTCGCCGACGAAGGCCTCCTGGTTGGCCTGGGCGTTGTTGAGGTAGCCGGGCGTCACCACCCCGCCCTTGATCTGGAAGCGCCCGATCACCCCCTCGCGCACGGGCCGGTTCTGCCCGTCGGTGATCCGGATCTGCACGCCCGGGACCGGCGGGCCGAGGTCGACGAAGGTGGTGACCGTCGCCAGGTCCTCGTGGTCCGTCAGCCGCAGGTCGCCGCCGAGGGACGATTTCAGCACCCGGTGCACGCCGCGCTCGATCGAGAAATCGTTCGCGTACGTCATGCACGTGCAGACCTCGGCCATGCCGAAGGCGGGCTGCATCGCCTCCGTGCGCACGCCGAAGGGCGCGAGCATGCGGAGGAAATCGCGCACCACCGAGAGGGTGACCTGCTCGCCCGCGTTCATGAAATAGCGCATCGAGGAGAGGTCCCAGGTGCGCGCGGGCGCGGAGGCGAGGGCGTCCGTCACCAGCTTGAAGCCGAAGTTGGGCGACCAGGTCTGCGTCACCCGGTATTTCTCGATGAGATCGAGCCACAAGAGCGGGTCGTCGAGGATGAGATCGGGCTTCAGCTCGACCTGGTCGATGCCCATGTACACGTCGCGCAGGTGCCACGTGAGGATGGGCACCACGTGGTCGACGGGCAGCCAGTTGAGCGAGACGTCGTCCGACGTGTAGCCATTGAACTGCGCGGCGGCGTGGATATGGCGGACGATGCTCCCGTGCCGCTCCTGAATGCACTTGGGAATGCCGGTCGAGCCCGAGCTGAGCTGGAAGAAGATGAGGTCGTCGGGCTTGGCCGGGTGCACCGATTCGGCTGGATCGCAGGCCTTGAACGGGTCGGTGGAGACGACCTTCATCGCGGCCATCGGGTAGAGCTTGGCGAGGCCGGCGAGCGGCGCGACGAGGCTCTGGCTCGCGAGGATCACCGGGTGCTCCAGGAGCTCCCAGGTGTTGTAGAGCTTGCCGGTGACGCCGCCCGCCACCTCGTACGACGGGGCAATGGCCACGGTGACCGGGACGATTCCGCCGAGCACGCAGGCCCAGAAGGTCGTGAAATGGTCCTTGAGGTTCGCCTGCTGGAGGACGACCCGATCGCCCGGGCGGAGGCCCGCCTCGCGCAGGCCCGTGAGGATGCGGCGGGCGCCGTCGAGGAGCGAGGCATAGTCCTGAAAGACGACGCTCCCGTCCTCCTGGATGTAGCGAATGCCCTTGTGCGGGTGGACGCGCGCGGTGCGGAAGAGGGCCTCGGTGAAGGTGTGCGGCTCGCCCTCGGCAATGGTCAGCGGGCCACCGTCGGCGAAGGCCATGGGGCGCTCGGGCACGGCGTCGGCGGCGCTCGCGGCGGAGGGCCCGTCGGCCTCGTCGTCGCGCCGGGCCTTCCAGCCGACGAGCAGGTCGGAGAGGTGCACGCGGGCCGGCCGGGCGGGCGCTTCTTCGAGCACCACCGCGGCGGCGGTCACCCCGGGCACCGCGCGCACCCGCTCTTCCCAGCGGCGGGTGAGCGGCAGATCGGCCACTTCCAGGAGGTCGAGCGCCTCCCGGTCCACCTCGCCGCCGCGGGTGAGCGGCAGGCTCGGCACCTGCACGAAGGCCGCCGGCAGCTCCGTGTCCGGCAGGGCCTCGACGAGCCGCTCGCGCAGGCGCTCCGGCGACACGAGCCCCGTGGAGACGACATAGCCGACGAGCTCGCGGGCGCCCGTCTCATTGTCGCGGGCGAGGACCACGCAATCGCTCACCGTGGGATCGGCGAGGAGCACGGCCTCGATTTCCCGCGTGTCCGCGGCCCAAGAGGCCGGCTCCGACCCTTGCGCCGCGCGCTCATCGGCGCTCCGAAGCATCCCGTTCCGTTCCTGCATGGCCGTGGCTCACCCGCCCGGGCGGGCTCTTCACAATAGCCGAACACTAGCCGAGCCGGGGCGCGAATCGCAAGCGGCGGGCCCGCGCGCGCCGGCGTGGAAATGGGCCAAAGATCTGCGCTTTTTGGGGAGCAGCGGCGGATGGATCCCCTCATTTTGAGCGCCTCTGCCCCCTCCCGTTCCCCCTCCCGCTTCCCTCTCCCGCTCCCGCTCCCGCTTCCCTCTCCCTCTCCCGATCCGGCGGGGGTATCGGGAGGGGATCTCGGGAGCGGGAGAGGGCCGGAGAGAGGGTCGACATCGCTCGAAAAGATGCCGCCCCGGGCGCTCCCCTTCCGCCCTCGCCTCGACCGGAGGCCCGTAGTACGATCTCCGCGTCTTGCACGACATCGACGCCCTCGACGACATCGACGCCTCCTCGCGCAGGCCCCTGCCCGAGGGGGCCAAGGGCCGGATCCAGCGCGCCTTCAAGCTCTCGCAGCTCTTCGAGCGCGCCCAGCGAGCGACCCGTGAGGCGGCGATCGAGGCGGCCGAGGTGTCCGTGGTTCCGGGCGGGACGGTGCTCCTCCAGCAGGGCGCGACGCCGGACGCCCTCGTCGTGCTCGGGCGTGGCCGGGTCCGCATCGAGCGCGACGCGGGCGAGGGGCGGATCGTGCCCCTCGGCTACCGCGGCACGGGCGAGGTGATCGGCGAGGCATGTCTCGGCCACGCCCCGGCCCACGCCGAGAACGCCACGGCCATGGAGGAGTGCGAGGTGGTCAAGATCCCCCTCCCTGCCCTCGACGCGCTCCTCGCCTCGGATCCAGGCCTCGGCGCCGCCATGCTCGGCGTGCTGCTCGCCCGCCAGCGCGAGGCCGAAGACCGGATCGAGTCGCTCCTCTTCCGCAACGTCGAGGGCCGCGTGATCGAGTTCCTCCTCAAGGCCGCCGACCGCTGGGGCGTGCCGAGCCCGCGCGGCACGCTCATCTCCGCGCCGATCACGCACCTGGAGATCGCCCAGTCCGTCGGCTCCACCCGCGAGACGGTCACGCTCACCCTCGGCGCGCTCCGCCGCGACGGCCTGCTCGACGTGGCGGGCCGCCGGCTGATCGTCAAGAACCGCGACGGCCTCGCCGCCCGGCAGGCGCTCTGATCGCGGGCACCCACCGTCCGTTGTGGGCCGGGGGGCCCCATGCTAGCTCGGGCGGGCATGCCGACCTCGGTCGAGACCTACCGCATCCGCCTCACGGGCATCCGCTTCCGGGCCCGCCACGGCGCCTCCCGCGCCGAGCGCGACCTCCCGCAGGACTTCGTGGTCGACCTCGACGTGGCCCTCCCGGTCTCGGCCCTGCCCCGCTCCGACAGCCGCGCCCGCGTCTTCGATTACGACCAGCTCGCGAGCCTCGTCGTCGACGAGGGCACGCGCGTCTCCTACAAGCTCCTGGAGACGCTCGCCGAGCGCCTCATCACCCGCGTGCTCGAAGACACGCCCGCCGTGCAGGTGCAGGTGCAGGTGAAGAAGTTCGGCCCACCCACCTCGGCCTCCGTCGACGCGGTCGCCATCGAGCTCGTGGGCAAGCGCTAGACGAGGCCACGCCATGCAGCTCCTCCTGGCCCATCAGATCTTGATCGGCGCTGCCCTCGGTCTCGCCGGCATCTTCGGCATGCGCGCCGCGGTCGGCTTCGCCCGGCGCGGCCAGCCCGTCGATCTCGTGCTCGCGATCGGCTCGCTCGCCGTCGGCATCGGCCTCGCCCTCTACTTCCGCAAGGTGCGCGCCCGCTGGAACGCGGCGAAGAACAGCCCCGATCGACCGGGCTGAGAAATACGCTACGCACCTCTGCCCAAAACGTGACGGAGGGGTGTCGAATTTTTGCCTTGCCGCGACCAGCGCGGCAGACCTAACTCCACCCCCGCGAGCCAATCGCAGGCCCTGGAGCTTCTCGGCCAGGGGCGCTGGAGAAGACACATGCTGGAAGGACCCGAGCTCATCGCGGCGACGCGCCGCTTCGCCACCGAAGACCGGAGCAAGACCGTCTGGTACGTGGCGACGACCTTCTTCTGGCTGGCCGTGGCCGCCGTCGCCGCGGCCCGGGCCCCGCACTGGGGTCTCCGCCTCGCCGCCTCGATCCTCGAGGGGCTGATCATCGTCCGGGCCTTCATCCTCGCCCACGATTTCCAGCACGGCGCCATCCTCCGCAAATCGAAGATCGGCTCCGCCATCTTCTTCGTCTACGGCCTGCTCGTGCTCACCCCGGCCAACGCCTGGCGGCAGACGCACAACTACCACCACGCCAACACCGCCAAGATCATCGGCTCGCACATGGGCAGCTACCCGGTGCTCACCGTCGAGATGTGGAAGCGCACCCCGCGCAGCAAGCGGATCGCCTACGCGATCGCCCGCCACCCGATCACGATCCTCTTCGGCTACCTGACGATCTTCCTCGCGGGCATGTGCATCTCCTCGTTCCTGCGGAACCCCAAGGAGAACTACGACTCGGCCCTGGCCCCGCTCCTCCACGTCGCGCTCATCGCCACGCTCACCCACTTCTTCGGCTTCGACGTGGCCTTCTTCTCGCTCATCCTCCCGCTCTTCATCGCCTGCGCGGCCGGGGCGTACCTCTTCTACGCGCAGCACAACTTCCCCGACGCGTTCATCCAGCCACGGCAGACATGGAGCTTCGCCCGCGCTGCGATGGAGTCGTCGAGCTACATGAAGACCGGCAAGGTGATGGGCTGGTTCACCGGCGACATCGGCCTGCACCACATCCACCACCTCAACGCGGCCATCCCGTTCTACCGGCTGCACGAGGCGATGGCCGAGATCCCCGAGCTGCAGATCCCGCCCGGGACGAGCCTCTCCCCGAAGGACATCCTCGCGTGCTTCCGCCTCAAGCTCTGGGATCCGGCGCAGAAGAAGATGGTGGGCTACCCGGACGCGACGCCCGAGCCCGTCGCCGCCGAGTAGCGCGCCGGAAGAGGGGGTTCGCCGTGCAGCGCGTCCTGCTTCGCCCCGGGTTAAAACCCGGGGCTACACAAGGCGAAGCCCCCCCTTCGGGGGGCTTGCGCTCCCTCGGTGTTGCTTCGCTGGAACGTGGGTCGGTACGTCCGCTTTCCAAGCCCTCCGCAGTTGGAGCCGAATCGCCCGTTCAGCTCGGCATGACGCAAGCCCGCGAAGGCGGGCATCCTTCGTGTAGCCCGGGGGTTTACCCCCGGGCTACCGCCAGCACGCGGCTCGGGTCCGCTTGCTCACGCGCGCGGTTCTGATGCTGATGCTCGATCGTCTCCGCGCCAAGGCGTTCGGGCTCTTTCGCCCGTTCGTGATGCTCCTCGCCGCGACGGCGATCGGCGTCTACCTCGTGCTCGGGGTCCTCCACCTCCGCTACCCCTACGAGCTCGAGTGGATGGAGGGCGGGATCGTCGACGAGATCCTCCGCGTCGCCGCGGGCCAGAAGATCTACGTGCGCCCGACGCTCGACTACGTGCCGTTCCTCTACGCGCCGCTCTACATCTACGTCTCGGCCGCCTTCACCAAGCTCCTCGGACCGGGCTTCCTTGCGCCCCGCCTCGTCTCCTACCTCGCCTCGATCGGCGCCATCGCCCTGATCGGCCGCTTCGTGCACCGCGAGACCCGGGGCGCCTTCTTCCCGAGCCTCTTCGCCGCCGGGCTCTTCGCGGCGACCTACTGCCAGAGCGCGGCCTTCTTCGACATCGCGCGGGTCGACTCGCTCTTCCTCCTGCTCGCCCTCGGCGCGCTCTACACGCTGCGCTTCTCACCCACCCCGCGCGGGCAAGCGCTCTCGGCGCTGCTCCTCGTCCTCGCCTTCCTCACCAAGCAGTCGGCCTCGGTCCTCGTCGTGCCCATGGCGTTCTTCGCCGTCCTGCGCGATCGCAAGAAGGCCTGGATCTTCGGCGTTTGCGCGATCGGAGGGATCGTGGGCAGCGCGGCGCTCCTCGACGTCGTGCACGGCGGATGGTTCTCGTACTTCGTGCTCTGGCTGCCGCGGCAGCACCCGCTCGTCGGCCGGATGGCCTACGATTTCTGGATCCTCGACCTGCTCGGGCCGCTCGGGATCGCGTGCCTCGGCGGGCTGTTCTACCTCCTCGTCGGCGCAACCGATCCCGAGGCGAGGCGCTTCCACGCGCTCATGGCCGCGGGGATGCTCTTCATCGCCTGGACGGGGCGCCTCCACGCGGGGGGCTGGCCCAACGTGATCATGCCGGGCTTCGCCATGATCGCGATCCTCGCCGGCCTCGGCGCGCACAGCGCGTTCGTGCTCGCCGGAGAGGCGCCCGAGAAGTCGCGGCGGATCGAGGCGCTGGTGCTCCTCGCCGCGGCCTTGCAGCTCGGGAGCCTCGTCTACGACCCCAAGCGCGTCGTGCCCACGGCGGCCGATCGACAGGCGGGCGACGCGTTCGTGGCCTCGCTCCGTGCGATGGACGGCGAGGTCTTCCTGCCCGCGCACGGCTACCTCCTGACCCTCGCCGGCAAGCCCACCCACGCGCACGAGATGGCCATGGAGGACATCCTGGGCATCGGGGGCGGCAAGCCGGGGGCGGCGCTGCTCGCCGAGGTGCGCAAGGCCCTCAAGGAAAAGCGCTTCTCGGTCGTCATCCCCGACACGGGGTGGCACCAGCGCGAGATCGACGAGAGCTACCGGCGGCAGCGCGACGCGATCATCGACCCCGCGGCCTTCTTCCCGGTCACGGGGATGCGGACGCGGCCGAAGGGGGTGTACCTGCCTCGCTGACGGCCGGCCCCACGAGCGCCGAGAGTCCCGCGAGGAGCGCCTGCTCGCGGGCGGTGATGCGCAGGTTGAGGAGGGCGAGCAGGCCGCTCGCGGTGAAGAGCATGATCGCCGAGACGATGTCGAGCGGGCCGAGCGTGATGCACCCGGCCACGAAGACGCAGACGATGAGCACCTTTCGTTCGTTGGCGTCGGGCATGGGCGAGCCTCCGGGGCGAGGGAGCCGGGCCACGGTGCCCCGCGCGGCGGAGGTCCGCAAGCGAGATCGGCGCCGAATTCGCCCATCGATCGAAGAGCACGCTTGACTCGGGCAGAGGCCCGGGTAGAGTGCGCACCTCTCGCGGGCCTGTAGCTCAGTTGGGAGAGCGCTAGAATCGCACTCTAGAGGTCGCAGGTTCGATCCCTGTCAGGTCCACCAAGCCCCGAGACGCAGCAAAAGCAGCGAAACAGAGAGAGGCGCCGGAAACGGCGCCTTTTTCGTTGGTACGACGCGTGGGCTTCGTGGGCGCGCGGGGGACGCTATCCTCCGGTCATGGCGACGCCCTCTTTCTTCGCCCTGGCCGCCCGGCAGCGCGAGCTCGATCGCGCGCGCACCGCGCAGTTCCCCGTGCTCTTCGAGCGCAAGCAGCAGCGCATGCTCGCCTCGCCCCACGCCTTCTTCCGGGGCAGCGCGCCGCTCTTTTACGAGATCCTCGCGGCCCGGCCCGACCTCGCGGACGGTCCTCCGGGCGAGGGGTTCATCGCCGGGGACATGCACCTCGAGAACGTCGGCGCTTTCCCGATCGACAAGGAGCAGGTGGTCTTCGATCTCAACGATTTCGACGACGCCACCGTCGGCCCGATCCGCCTCGATCTGCTCCGCCTCGCGACGAGCGCGCTGCTCGCCGGGCGCGCCTTCGGCATCGGCGGGAAGGCCGCGATCACCCTGGTCGAGCAGCTCGCCTTCGCCCACCTGCGCGGCCTCTCGGGGGCCGCCGCGCCGCCCCTGCCCCCGAAGGTGAGCGACATGCTCCGCCGCGCCGAGACGCGCAGCCGTCACGCCCTGCTCGACGATCGCGCGCCCCGGGGCCGCGACGGCCGGCGGCGCCTGCTCCGCGGCGAGCGCTACCTCGATCTGCCCGCCGCGATCGAGGCCGAGGTGCCTTCGTTGCTCCGCGCGTACGTGACGGCGCTCGGGCCGCGCGCGCCGGGTCACGCGAGCACCTGGGAGGTGGTGGACGCAGCGCAGCGGGTGGCCGGCACGGGGAGCCTCGGCGTGCTGCGGATCGCGGTGCTGATCGCCGACAAGGACGGCGAGGAGCGGATCGTGGAGATGAAAGAGGAGCACGCGGCGTCGGTGTGGGCGCTCGTCCCCGAGCCCGCCGGACGCTGGTCCTCCCCCGGCGATCGGGTGGTGCGCGCCACCCAGGCGATGCTCGCGGAGCCGCCGCGCCAGCTCGCCGCCGTCACGCAGAACGGCCGCTCCTTCGCGGTGCGCAAGCTCTTCCCCCAGGAGGACAAGCTCGCCGTGGAGGATCTCGGGAGCGGTGACAAGCTCGGCCCGCTGGCGCAGACGATCGGCCACCTGCTCGGCAAGGCGCATGCGCGCGGGATGGTGACGCGGCCCCCCGCGGCCTGGTCGAGCGCCGAGGTCGCGGCGATCGTCGATCACGCGATCGAGCTGTCGGCGATCATCGAGGGGACGTACCTCGCGTACGCGCGCGATCGGCGCGAGGCCGGCGAGCGCTGATCCTGCTTCGATCCAGGCCGGATCCGGATCAGAAGCGGTAGGTGACCCAGAGCCCGCCGCCCGCGGTCGAGGCCACGGGCGAGAGGCGGAGGCGGCTCGCGCCTTCACGCGCGCGCTTGAGCAAGGTCGCGTTGTGCGTGGCGATGAAGCCCTGCGTCTCGTCCTTCGAGAAGACGCTGCCCGGCGAGCTGGCGATCGCGAGGGCCCCGAGCAGGCCGCCGATCCCGATGCCGCCGATGAGGCCGGTGGCCATGATCACCTCGCGCTGCTTGGCCTCGGGGACGCACTCCTCGTTGTACACATGGTAGTCCGCGGTGCAGTACGCGGAGTTGAGGTTGGGCATGCCCGCACGCGCGACGCCCGCGGTGATCATCCCGGCCGCGAAGACCGCGCCGCCGGAGATGGCGAAGATCAACCGGCGCCGCTCGACGGCGTGGACCTTCTCGACGAGATCCGGCCGGTCGAGCTCGGCGAGCATCTCGTCCTGCGAGAGGGGGCGGTGCGCGGAGCCCATCACCACCTGGTTGGTCTCGTCGTCGTAGGAGAGGACGCGCGCCAGGAAGGCCGGCGGGACCTTGGCGGGCGCGACCGCCGCAGGCGGCTGCTGGAACGTCGGCGCAGGCGGAGGCGCCGTCATGCTGCCCGGAGGCGGCGCGCTCGCCACCCCCTGCGCGGGAGCGCTGCCTGCCGGCGGGCCGCTCGCAGGCGCACCGCCCGGATCACCCGGCGGCGCGCCCTGGGCGTGGGCGACGCTGCTGCACAGAAGGATCGCGAGGACCATCGAGGTGTGCTTGGCCATGGCGCGATCAGCGTACACGGGATCGCGGGCGCGGCGGCGGGAAAGGTCGGCGCGGGCGGGTACGTAACGTATGCGAGGCCGGAAGCCGAGCCGTGTCAGATGGGCTCGTACAGCGTCACCCCGCGGTGAACCTTGTTGTTGTTGAAATCCGGCGGATGCCACTCGACGCGCGCCAGCACCATGAGCGCCCCGAAGGTCTTCATCGCCGTCGAAAACATCGGGTAATCCACGGGATCCTGGAGGATCATCACGGCCCAGGCCGTCATCTCCGGGGTGACGTCGGCCTGCTTCATGAGCTTGTAGCCGTCGGGGACAGGAGGGTTGTCGGCGACGTTGGGCTCCAACGTGCAACACTGTATCTCGGCGGGACCGGGGCAGTAGCCGGGGGTGGAGACGTACCCCGGCATCGCGGCGCAGACGGCGACATCGATGCACTCGCCCGGGACGCCGCCGACGGAGCAATCGCCGAACGGGGCGCCGCCCGAGCCGCCTGAGCCGCCTGATCCACCCGAGCCGCCGGCGCCGCCCGCGTCGCCCTGTCCAGCGCCGCCTTCACCTCCGGCGCCGCCTTCGCCTCCGGTGGTCGTGGCCGCCTGGCCTCCGGCGCCGCCGGCACCGCCGGTGCTCGTCGCCGCGCCGGTGGTCGCGGTCGACGATGTCTGGGTCGCGCTGCTGCCCTCGGGATTGCTCGCGCAGGCGGCGAGGGCACCGAGGGAGAGGAGGGCGAAGGGAGCGAGGGAGCGGTGCATGGGTGAGGGCACGGGCAGGATACACGGCCGGCGGTCAATCGGCGTCGAGCGGGGCGATGCCGTACTCCCTTCGCAGCTCGTCGAGCGGGCGGTGCATCACCGGCCAGGGGTCCCACCCCTTCGTCGGATCGATCGCACAGCCCCGGCCCCGCGCGAGCGCCCGCAGCACCTTCGGCGGATCGAACATCCCCTTGGTGCTGCTCGCCACCGGAGACATCCCGAGGCCCAGGTGGAACTCGGCGATGCCGAAGAGCAAAAACGAAAATGGATCGTTCTCCTCGCGCCGGCAGCCGGCGTGGAAGGCGAGCACGAGCATCTCCCCGGCAGGGTCGGTGTCGTAGCCGGAGAGCACATGGGTGAGGTCGTGAAACACCACCGCTTCCGGCGGAGCCCCTTTTTCGCCGGGGAAGCTGAACTGATTCCGGACGACGAAGTCATGATACGCGCGCCCGAGCGACCCCTCGGGCGCGTCCCCGAGGGCGCGGTAGGGCGCGGCCATGCCCGCGTCCTCCGCCACACCCGCCATGACGGCGAGCGTCCGGCCGAGCCAGCGCAGGCCCTTTTGCTTGGCCATCTCCACCATCTTCTCGCGGGCGAAGAAGCGCCGGGCGATGTCGAAGCGCGCGACGAGGAGGCGCCCCTCGGCGAGGTGCCGCAGCGCGGTGAGATCGGACCCGCCGACGCCGAGGGCCGCGGCATAGCGCTCGACCAGCGCGGCCTCGGCCGGGCTGGCCTCGCCGTCGATGATGGAGAGGATGATCATGCCCCGCACGAGCTGGCGGCGGAGCGCCGGATCGCGGATCTCCCGGGCGAGCTCGTCGGGCTCGATCGGCGGGAGGGCGTCGAGGTCATGGTCGGCGCCGAAGAGGCGCAGCATGGTGCGGAGGAGGTCGCGCTCGGAGGCGTCGAATCGGCCATCGGCGACGGCGATGGCCTTGAGCGCCCGCAAGCCGAAGGGGATCGCGTCCGGCGGGGGGATGAGCAGCTCCATGTCGGCCAACGTATCAAGGGCAGATCGGGGCGCAAGAGGCAGCCCGGCCGGTGCCGGAGGGGCCGGGGCATGGCTTGACAGGGTTCAGCACACACGCCTACCCTCGATTCCATGTTCTTCTACTGCGTCGAGCCCGCCCACGATCGCGTCGGTCAAGATTACCACGACTGGAAATACACGATCAAACAGGGGCTCGGGCATCATATCATCTTCCCCCACGTCGACTCGTGCCTCGGGGTGATCTGCCAGCTCACCGGGAACCGGGTGTTCGCCGGGCATATCAACGGGTTTTACCAGAACGATTTCTCGGCCCAGTCGCACCAGGGGGCCTTCCAGGCGATGGTGAACGAGATGCAGAACGCCCAGGTGCAGCGGGCCGCCATCTTCGGGGATGTGCGGGCCTGGGCGGGATTCGTGCAGTTTCCGTGGGCGGTGCGGGTGGATATTCGCGCGGATAGCTGTCCGAATGGGATCGATGTGATGTTCGATGTGGACG
>JAXLYT010000043.1:0-96258 GCA_046351295.1 Byssovorax sp. | reverse complement strand
CGACGGCGTGGCCTCGCGGCGGGACGACCACCGGGCGGCCGGGCTCGACCTCTGCCGGGCGGCCGGGGCGACGATCACCACCTCCGAGACCCTGGCCTTCGACTGGCTCCGCCGGGCCGGGTCCGATCCGTTCAAGCGAATTTCCAGGCTCATTCGCTGAGATCTCGGCCATATTGCCGAGGGCTGGACAGGATGCCACCTGTCGTGACATGTTGACGAAATGTCCGACGGATTGTCACCGCCCCCTCCGCCCGCCGCGCCGCGGCCTGATTTCGAGAGCCCTGCCTCCCCCGACGCGCCCACGGTGCTGGTGGTCGACGACGAGCCCTCGAACCTGGCGTCGATCGAGAAGATCTTCCAGCGCGACGGGCTCCGGGTCCTGACGGCCGACGGGGCCAAGGCGGCGCTGGAGATCGTGCGCACCCACCGCGTGCAGGTGGTGCTCACCGACCTGATGATGCCCGGGATCTCGGGGCTCGAGCTCCTGCGCGCGCTGAAGCAGCTCTCGCCCGACACCGAGGTGGTGATGATGACCGCGTACGGCACCGTCGAGACGGCGGTGCAGGCGATGCGGGAGGGCGCGTACGATTTCGTCGAGAAGCCGCTCAAGCGCATGACGATCATCAAGAGCGTGCGCAAGGCGGCGGAGCGGCAGTCGCTCGTCGCGGAGAACCGCTCGCTGCGCGACGAGATCAAATTGCTCACGAAGCGCGAGATCGTCGGGTCGAGCCCCGCGCTCCGCCGCGTGCTCGACGTGGCCACGCAGGCCGCGCCGTCGAGCGCCACGGTGCTCGTGCTCGGCGAGAGCGGCACCGGCAAGGAGCTGCTCGCGCGCTTCATCCACGAGCGGAGCAGCCGCGCGCGCGGGCCCTTCGTCGCCGTCAACTGCTCGGCCATCCCCGAGACGATCCTCGAAGCCGAGCTCTTCGGCCACGAGCGCGGGGCCTTCACCGGCGCGCACTCCCGCCGCGAGGGTCGCTTCGCGCGCGCCGCCGGGGGCACGCTCTTCCTCGACGAGATCGGCGAGCTGTCGCCCTCGGTGCAGGTCAAGCTCCTGCGCGTGTTGCAGGAGGGCGAGTACGAGCCCGTGGGCGGCGACACCGTTCGCGCCGACGTGCGCATCGTGGCCGCGACGAACAAAGATCTCCGCGCCGAGGTGCAGCAGAACCGCTTCCGCGAGGACCTGTTCTACCGGCTCAACGTGATCGCGATCACCGCGCCCCCGCTGCGCGCGCGCCGCGAGGACATCCCGCTGCTCGTCGATCACTTCTTCGGCGTCTACTGCGCGAAGAACCACCGCGCGCGCCTCACGGCCCCGCGCGAGGTGCTGCAGCTCCTAACCGACTACTCGTGGCCCGGCAACGTGCGCGAGCTCGAGAACGTGATCGAGCGCGCCGTCGTGCTCTGCAAGGGCGACAAAATCAGCGAGGAGGACCTGCCCGAGCAGGTGCGGCAAGGGCAGGGCGCCGAGCCGAGCACGCTCACGTTCTCGGTGGGCACGCCCCTCGACGAGGTGGAGCGCCGCCTGATCCGCGAGACCCTGCGCCACGCCCGCGGCGACAAGTCCGTCGCGGCCCAGCTCCTCGGCATCTCGACCCGCACGATCTACCGCAAGCTCGGCGAGCTCGAATAGGGCGCGCGATTCCCGATTGTCACTTTGGCAAACCCGCCCCGATTTCCCCCGCCGGGATCGTCACCTTGGCGGAGCGGTCCGGCGCCGAACCTCGATCCGGGCCGCATTTTGCCGCCATTTCGGCGATTGACCCCTGGCACGGCCCTCGCTTAGGAAGACTCTGGGCTCATGGGCTTCGACGCGACCTTCAAGCGCTACTTCGCGGGGGTCGTTTGTCTGCTCATCGCGGTCGCAGCGTACTTCCAGGCCGCGGGCCTCGGGCAGCTCGTGGTGAGCAGCCTCGCGCTCGATCCGTCGGCCACGCCGGTCGTCGGCCCCGGCATGCGCCCCGTCGCCGTCGCCCCGCCCGCCGCCCCCGAGCATGCGACGAACGCCGACGCGATCCTCGGGCGGAACCCCTTCGATTCGGTCACGGGCCCGCTCGACGGCAAGCCCATCGACCCGCTGCCCGCCCCCACCGCGAACCCGGAGGACCTCACCCGCGACCCGTACGAGGACCCGTTCTGCGACACGGCCAAGGCCATGCTGATCGTCACCTCCGACGACCCGGAGTGGTCCTTCGCGTCGCTCGCCGGCCCCGACGGCAAGACGCAGCTCCGCAGGAAGGGCGACGAGATCAACGGGCAGACGGTGTTCTTCGTCGGCGATCTCCGCCCCGACGAGCGGCGGCAGACCGACCGGCGCGACCTCTGGGACCGCGTGTGGCTCACCTCCGGCGGCTCGCGCTGCCAGCTCGCGGTCGGCGGCAAGGCGCCCGCGAAGAGCGCGGCGCCGAAGGCCGCCGACAAGGAAGACAAGCCGAAGGCCGGCAAGGGCAAGGTGCCCGCCGAGATCGCCTCGAAGATCCACAAGATCAGCGACAACGAGTTCAACGTCGAGCGCAGCGTGATCGACGCGATCATCGACAACCAGGCCGAGCTGATGAAATCGGCGCGCATCGTCCCCGAGAAGGAGGGCGACAAGGTCGTCGGCATCCGCCTCTTCGGCGTGCGGAGCGAGTCGCTGCTCAGCATGCTCGGCCTCGAGAACAGCGATCGGCTGAGCGCCATCAACGGCTTCGAGCTCTCGGATCCGCAGAAGGCGCTCGAGGCCTACGCCAAGCTGCGCACGGCCGACCATCTGACCCTCGCGGTCAACCGGCGCGGCAAGCCGATGAACATCGACTTCAACATCAAGTGATCGAGCGATCGATCGAGATCCACCCGAAGGACTGGAGGCGAACGGACATGGCAGGGCTCAAGATCGGCTTCAACGAGGGCAGCCTGCTCCGCCGCACCCTCCTCCACGTGGGGACGTTCGTGATCGCCTCCGTCGCCTTCATCGGGCTGATGAGCTTCCTCATCACGACCACGGTGCACGGCCTCCTCGGCAAGTCCGGCTCCTCCGAGGCCGAGGCCGCCGCCGACGAAGGCGAGGGCGGCAAGCCGAGCGGCAAGCCCGGGACGCTCAAGCCGTCCACGGCCCGCAAGAAGGGCGCCTCGCCGCTCCCCGTCCTGCCCAAGGACAAGGAATCCAAGGACGAATGAGCCCGTTTGAGCCCTGGTTCGGCCTGCTTCGACGTAGACCGTTGACGGCTCCCCACGAACGAACGACCACGACGCTGACCACGATGACCTCCATGCTCCACGGTTCCCGGCTCCGCCGCCTGCTCACCGCCCCGCTCGCCGCGGCGATCCTCGCCGCCCTCGCTGCGCCCGCCTCGGCCCAGCCCGCGACGCGCGGCGCGCCCGTGCTCAAGACGCCCGGCCGCAAGCCCGATCCCACGGGGACGACGCCCCCCTCGTCGCCCGCGCCCTCGGCGCCAGCCGGCGGATCGAAGTCGCCGCCCCCGATGATCACTCCGCCGGGCGGGGGCAAGCCCGCGCCGGCCGGAGGCACGGGCGGCGCGTCGGGTGGAGCCGCGGGCGGCGGCGAAGATCCGATGAACGCGGCCAACGTGAAGATGGGCCCGAAGGAGATCGACTTCAAGCCCAAGCCCGGCGGCTTCGGCGTCAACTTCAACCTCGACGACGCCGACCTGCCCGACCTGGTGAAGGCGATCAGCAACATCACCGGCAAGCGCTTCATCTACGGCGGCAAGCTCCGCTCGATCAAGGCCACCGTGTACTCGCCCGAGAAGGTGAGCGCGGCCGAGGCGTACAGCGCCTTCCTCTCGATCCTCGACACCAACGGGATGACGGTCATCCCCCACGGGCGCTTCCTGAAGATCATCGAGGCCCCCGGCGTGGTGCAGGACACCACCGAGATCTACGGCACCGCGTCCCCCGTCCCGAACGAGGATCGCTACATCACGCGCCTCTACCGCCTCTCGCACATCGACGCGACCGAGGCCTCCAACGTGCTCTCCAAGTTCAAGACCAAGGAGGGCGACATCACCGTCTACCCGGCGTCGAACCTGCTCATCATCACGGAGACGGGGAGCAACATCCAGCGGATGCTCCGGATCATCGAGGAGATCGACGTGGGCAGCGCGGGCGAGCAGATCTACGTCGAGCCGCTCAACTACACGAGCGCGGCCGACGTGGCGACGAAGCTCAACGACCTGCTCGACCTCAAGAAGGGCGGCACGGGCGGCGGGGCCGCGTCGGGCGGCAAGGGCGGAGGAGGAGGCGGAGGCGGAGGCGGCGCGCGGATCGTCGCCGACGAGAAGGGCAACGCGCTCATCGTCATCGCCACCGACCCCGACTACCGGCGCCTGATCGAGCTGATCAACCGCATCGACGTGAAGCAGACCGGCGAGGGCGAGATCCGCGTCTCTCCGCTGCAATACGCCTCCTGCAAGGACCTCTCGCAGACGCTGAACCAGATCCTCGGCACGAGCGCGGCCGGCGGCATCCGGCCGGGCGGGGCGACGGGCGCCGTCGGGACGGGCACCGCCACCGGCGCGCGCGTCCCCGGGGCCGCGGGCGCCGGCGTGGACGAGGTCTTCGAGGGCCGCATCCGCGTGACCTGCGACGAGGCCACGAACTCGCTCGTCACCACCTCCTCGGTGCGCGACTACGCCCAGCTCCGCAACGTGATCGACAAGCTCGATCACCCGCGGCGGCAGGTGTTCATCGAGGCCGTGATCATGGACGTGAGCGTCGACCGCTCGACGGACGTGGGCCTCGGCTACCACGGGGGCGCGCCCTTCTCGACGCTGAACCCCAACGACAGCGCGGTCTTCGGCGGCTTCAACCCGGCCGCCTCGGCCATCAGCGGCCTGCCCTCCAACCTCGAGGCCCTCGCCGTCGGCGTGCGCGGGCCTGCGATCGAGGGCGCGGACAACCTCTTCGGCACCGGCATCTCCATCCCCGCGCTCGGCGTGGTGATGCATGCCCTCGCCAAGGACGGCGACTCCAACGTCCTCGCGACGCCGCACATCCTCGCGACCGACAACGTCCCGGCCGAGATCTCGATCGGCCAGAACATCCCCCTCCAGACGAACATCGGCGGCGGCCTCGGCGCGCTGGGCGGCCTCGCGGGCGCGACGGGCGCGACGGGCGCGACGGCGGGCCTCGGCGCGCTCGGCGCGCTCGGCGGGCTCGGCGGCCTCGGCGGCTTCGGCTTCCAGGCGCAGCGGCAGGACATCGGCACCAAGATCAAGGTCACGCCGCACGTCAACGACTCCGACCAGGTGCGCCTCGAGCTGGTCGAAGAGATCTCCGACGCCGGCGCCCCGCTCGGCTCGCTCGGCGCGATCCCCATCAACAAGCGTACGGCCAACACCACGCTGGTCGTCCGCGATCAACAGACGGTGGTGATCGGCGGCCTCGTGCGCGACGCGATCACCAACGGCGAGACGAAGATCCCGATCCTCGGCGACATCCCCGTGCTCGGGCTGCTCTTCAAGCAGACGCAGCGCAAGAAGACGAAGAGCAACCTCCTGCTCGTGCTCACGCCCTACGTGATCCGCGACCAGGACGATCTCCGCGCGATCTTCGAGCGAAAGATGCAGGAGCGGCAGGAGTTCCTCGACCGGTACTTCGTCTTCAGCGACGTGGTCCCGTGGCAGCCGCCGCGCGACTACGCCCGGGCCAACGGCCTCGTGGAGGACATCCGCCAGGCCATGCTGAACCAGGACGAGAAGCAGCGCCTCGAGCTCGAGCGCGCGCCCAAGGCCCGCAAATCGCACGAACCGGGGCAGCCCATCCCCTTGCCGAGCCTGGGCGGGCGCGGGGGCACCGCGGGCGACGACGGTGGGGGCGCGCCGCCCCCGAGCGCGCCGGCCGGCGGCCGCTCCAAGATCAAGATCAACCCGAGCGGGCTTGGCACCGCGACGCCCTCGCGCGGCGTGGATCGCACGGAGTAGCCCATGGCCGGCCAACACGAGTACCTCGGTGAAGTGCTGGTGCGGCGCGGGGTGATCCCGCCCGAGCGCCTGCCCACCCTCTTCGACACGGTGCGCGAGCGCGGGCAGGCGCTCACGGACCTGGTCGTGGCGACCAACATCGCCGACGAGACGAAGATCGCGCAGGCCCTCGCCGACGAGTGCGGCGTGGGCTTCGTCGCCAAGATCGACGTCGACGCCGTGCCGCTCGCGCTGGTGAGCAAGGTGCCGATCACCTACGCCAAGGCCCACAAGATCCTCCCCGTGTCGGAGGACGAGAGCAACGTCGCCTGCGTCCTCGCCGACCCCTTCGACACCACGGCCATCGACGACGTGCGCGCCCTCTTCGGCAAGCCCGTGGAGATCGCGGTCGGCACGAGCACCCTCGTCCTCGACGTGATCAACCGCGTCTGGGAGAAGAAGGAGGGCGGCGGCACCCTCCAGGGCGACCACGCCCAGGAGGAAGAGGGCCTCGTCGACATCATCGACTCGGACGACGACGCGCCCATCATCGCCTGGGTCAACGGCCTCTTCGCCCAGGCGGTCCGCGAGCGCGCGAGCGACATCCACATCGAGCCCGAGGAGCGCGACGTCGTCGTCCGCTACCGGATCGACGGCGAGCTCTACGTCGCCAAGCGCGCGAGCAAGCAGTTCATGGCGCCGATCGTCGCCCGCGTGAAGATCATGGCGTCGCTCAACATCGCCGAGAAGCGCCTCCCGCAGGACGGCCGCATCACCCTCAAGATCGCGGGCAAGAGCGTCGACATCCGCGTCTCGACCGTGCCGACGAGCCGCGGCTTCGAGCGGATCGTGATGCGTATCCTCCACAAGGCGAGCGTGCTCCTCGGCCTCGACGACCTCGGCTTCGCCCCGCGCGAGTACGCGATCATGGACGGGCTCATCCAGCGCCCGGACGGCATCGTGCTCGTGACCGGCCCGACCGGCTCCGGCAAGACGACGACGCTCTACGCCTGCCTGAACCGGATCAACGACCCGAGCCGGAACATCCTCACCGCGGAGGATCCCGTCGAGTACGAGATCGGCGGCATCCACCAGATCCACGTCCACCCGGCGATCGGGCTCACCTTCGCGAGCGCCCTGCGCGCCTTCCTCCGGCAGGACCCGGACGTGATCATGGTCGGCGAGATCCGCGACAAGGAGACGGCCGAGATCGCGATCCACGCGTCGCTCACCGGCCACCTCGTGCTCTCCACCATCCACACCAACGACGCCGCCGGCGCCGTGACGCGCCTCGTGGAGATGGAGATCGAGCCCTTCCTCGTGCGATCCAGCGTGATCGGCATCCTCGCCCAGCGCCTCGTCCGCATCCTCTGCCCGACCTGCAAGGTGCCGTACCGGCCGACGGACTACGAGCTCACGCAGATGGGCCTCGACCCCGAGCGCATCGCGTGGAAGGCCCGCCGGCAGGTCTCGACCCGCTACCAGGTCCACGGGCAGGCCTACGATTTCGTCGGCAAAGACATGGGCCCCGAGCCCGTCTTCTACAAGCCGGGCGGCTGCGACGCCTGCATGAAGAAGGGCTTCATCGGCCGGCGCGGCATCTACGAGCTGATGGTCATCGACGACGTGGTGGGCCCGCTCATCCTGAAGAGCGCCGACGCCCAGACGATCAAGCGCGCGGCCGTGTCTCATGGCATGGATACGCTCCGGGACGACGGCGCACGCAAGGTGCTCCGCGGCCTGACCACCGTGGAAGAGGTCCTCGCGGCGACGCAGGAAGACGTCGTCGTCGACGACTGACGATTCGAGGGCAACGTGGCCGTATTCGAGTACCGAGGCATCCTCGTCGCGACCGGCAAGCCGGTGAAGGGCGTCCGCGACGCCGAGAACGCCAAGGTCCTGCGCGCCGTCCTCCGCAAGGACGGCGTGTTGCTCACGGTGGCCACCGAGGGCAAGGCGGCCGAGGCCAAGGCCAAGCGCAACCTCAAGATCTTCGACTTCCTCTCGCGCCCGTCGACGGCCGAGGTCGCGGTGCTCACGCGCCAGCTCGCGACGCTGATCGGCGCGGGCATCCCGCTCTTCGAGTCGCTCAACGCGCTCATCGAGCAGGTCGAGAACGAGGCGCTCAAGCGCACGCTCACCCAGGTGCGCGAGCAGGTGCGCGAGGGCATCAGCTTCGCCAAGGCGCTCGAGGCGCACCCGCAGATCTTCCCCGTCCTCTACGTGAACATGGTCCGCGCCGGCGAGGCCTCGGGCACGCTCCAGCAGGTGCTCGACCGGCTCACCCACTTCATGGAGTCGCAGTCCAAGCTGCGCGGCAAGGTCACCTCCGCGCTGGCCTACCCGATCCTCATGGCGATCATCGGCACGGTGCTCATCTCGGTGCTGATGATCGCCGTCGTCCCCAACGTGACGACGATCTTCCAGTCGATGGACCAGGCGCTGCCCTGGTACACCTCGCTGCTCATCACCGTCTCCGAGCTCACGTCGAGCTACTGGTGGCTCGGGGCGATCGTCATCGGCGCGAGCGTCTACTTCTTCCGCCGGTGGAAGAGCACGCCCAAGGGCAAGATGAGCTGGGACACCTTCCTGCTCCGCGTGCCCGTCTTCGGCAAGCTCGTCCTCATGCTCTCCATCGCCCGCTTCGCCCGCACGCTGTCGACGCTCCTCGCCTCGGGCGTGGCGCTGCTCACGGCGATGGACATCGTGAGCAACGTGCTCGGCAACGCCGCGCTCGAGAAGGTGGTCATCGACGCCATCGGCTCGATCCGCGAGGGCCAGAGCATCGCCGAGCCCCTCCGCCGGAGCGGCCGCTTCCCGCCGATCGTGACGCACATGATCGCCATCGGCGAGAAGAGCGGCCAGCTCGAGGGGATGCTGGAGAGCGTCTCCAACGCCTACGACACCGAGGTCGAGACCCGCGTGCAGATCCTCACGAGCTTGCTCGAGCCGTTGATGATCGTGCTGATGGGCGGGGCGGTGGGCTTCATCGCCATCTCGATCCTCATGCCGCTCATGCAGATGTCGAGCTTCGCCGGCTGAAAGTGGTTGCGAGATGGCGCGCAGGAGGCAGCACAACCAGACGATCTTCTTCCCCTGGGAGCGGGGCGGGGGCTTCCTGCGCAAGCTCGGCTTCTCCCGGGCCCGCCCCGTGGCCGCCGCGCTCTCGATGATCCTCCTGCTCCTGCTCCTCGGCGCGCGCGAGCGGCGGCTCGTCGGCGTGCGCTCGACGCGCGTGACGCTCAGCCTGGTCCACCAGGCCATCGACGCCTACCGCGCCGACAACGCGAAGAAGTGTCCCCCCTCGCTCGACGCGCTGAAGACGGCGGGCTACCTGGCGATCGAGCCGGTGGACGCCTGGGGACGACCCCTGCGCATCACCTGCCCGGGCAGGAAGGATCCCGAGGGTTACGAGCTTATGAGCGATGGGCCCGACCGCGAGATGGGCGGCCTCGATCGCGTGGAATGAACGACGAACATCGATGATCGCGAACAAGGATGGAACGGAGATGAACGAGCAATCGAGGCTGAAGGGTCTGGCGCTCCGCCGCGGCGCCGCGAGGAGGGCGCTCGCGCGCGGCGTCACGCTGGTCGAGGTCATGATCGTCATCGTGCTGATGGGCGTCATCGCCTCCATCGGCGTCGGCGTCTTCTGGCCCCGCCTGAAGGAGGGCCGCGTGAAGGCGGCGGTGATGAAGGCCGCCGAGCTGAAGACCGCGGCCGAGTACTACCGCGAGACGGCGGGCTCGGACTGCCCGTCGATCCAGGAGCTGCTCACCGCCAAGCGGATCAAGCAGGAGCAGGTCGACGACCCGTGGAACTCGCCCTACCGCATCCTCTGCGAGGGCGGCGAGATCAAGGTCATCTCCCCCGGGCCCGATCGCAAGGAGGGCACCGCCGACGACTGCCGCGACGATTTCCCGAAGAAGCAGGCCGACGTCGACAAGATCGTCAACGGCGGTTGACAGCGTCATGCAACGTGTAGCAAGCCCCGAGCGCGCTCGCCGCGCCCCTCGAACGAGGGGCCCTGGCCGCGGCGTGACCCTCGTCGAGGTGGTGATCGCCGTCGCGATCATCGGCCTCGTCACGGGGCTCGGGGCGGCGTCGCTCAACATGGTGGGCGGCGCCCGGCTGCGCAAATCGGCGGTGACGGTCGCGAGCGCGGTGCGCGTCGCGTACGGGCGCGCCAACGCGACCTCCAAGGTCGTCCGGCTCGTCTTCGACCTCGACAAGCAGGTCGTGCAGCTCGAAGAAGAGAGCCCCATGAGCCGCGGCCAGATGAAGATCGTCAAGAACGACATGACGGGCGGCGCCGCGGCCGCCACCGAGGCCGAGCGCAAGGCCGTGGAGGACGCCGATCAGATCATGAAGGGCCCGCGCGCGCCGCGGCCCACCTTCCAGCCCGTCTCGACGTTCGGCTTCGACGTGGGCAAGGGGCAGGTCGGCAAGGAGCTCGAGCGCGGCATCCGCTTCTTGCAGGTGGAGACGGGGCACCAGGACGACGTGGTCGTCTCGGGGCGCACGTACCTCTACTTCTGGCCGGGCGGCATCACCGAGCGGGCCGCGATCCAGCTCGGCATCTTCAGCGGCACGTTCGGTCTCACCGGCACCACGGGGACGAGCGCGCTCGTCCCCGACACCGACGTGCTCACCATCGTCGTCTCGCCGCTCACCGGCAAGGCCGAGCTCCGCAAGGGGCGCGCGAACATGCCGCGGCCCCGCGACGACATCGAGGGGTCCGAGCGCCGCGACTCGGGGTACTGAGGTCTAGCCATGACGCGAAACGCCCTGCAAAAGAGAGGATTCACGCTGCTCGAGGTCATGGTGGCCGTGGCCATCCTCGGCCTCGGCCTGACGGCGATCCTCTCCGCGCAGGCCGGCTCCTTCGCCGCCTCGGGCCACGCGCGCAACCTCTCGATGTCGCTCGGCCTCGCCCGCTGCAAGATGACCGAGGTCGAGGAGAAGCTCCAGAAAGAGGGCTTTCAGGAGCTCGACACCGCCGACAGCGGGATCTGCTGCGAGGGCGACGACACGCCCGGCGTGCGCTGCAACTGGAAGGTCGAGAAGCCCGTCCTGCCCGAGGCGAAGCTCGGCGACCTCAACCTCAACGCCGGCCTCGGCTCCGGGCTCGGATCGGGCGACATGAGCGCGCTCGGCGCGGTGCTCGGCGGCAACGCGCCCGCCGTCGGATCCAACGCGAGCGTGGGCGACGTGGCGAAGAGCTTCGCCGGCGCGGCGCAGGGGAGCGGCGACGTCGCGGGCCTCGCCGCGGGCGGCGTCTCCGCGATCGCGAGCCTCGTGATGAGCATGGTCTACCCGAACCTCAAGCTCATCTTCGAGGCCAGCACCCGCCGCATCACGGTCGCCGTCCTCTGGACGGAGGGCCAGAAAGAGTACTCCGTCGAGCTCTCGCAGTGGGTCGCGAGCCCGCAGAAAGCCGGCGCGATGCCGGAGGAGCTGCTCGACGCGCTCAACCCGAACGGCGTGCCCTCGGCGGGGACGCAGCTCCCGCCGCCCAACCAGGGGAGGGGCAAGTGAAGGCGCGCTCGCTCGCTCGATCCCGCGGCATGACGCTGCTCGAGGTGCTCATCTCGGTGAGCATCCTCGCCCTCGTCGCCACGCTCATCTACGGCGCCTTCGACGGGATGGCCCAGTCGCGCGGCAGCCTCTCCCAGCTCAACGATCGCTACCACCAGGGCCGCTCCGCGATCGCTCGCATGAGCCGCGAATTGCAGTCCGCCTTCCTCTCGCTCCACCAGCCCACGGTGATCGCCAGCGCGGTGCGCACCACGGCCTTCATCGGCACGAACTCCGGGTCGAGCGATCGGGTCGACTTCAACTCCTTCTCCCACCGCCGCCTCGTCGCCAACGCCCACGAGTCGGACCAGAACGAGCTCAGCTATTTCCTCTCGCGCGACCCCGATCGCAGCGACAAGTACGACCTCGTGCGCCGCGAGTCCAAGGAGCTCGACATCGACCCCACGAAGGGCGGCGCCGTCTACGTGATCGCCGAGGACGTGGAGAGCTTCGACCTCACCTACCTCGACCCGCTCACCGGCGAGTGGACGGAGAGCTGGGACACCACCCAGGCCGCCGGGCAGCTCAACCGCCTGCCCATGCAGATCAAGATCCGCCTCGTCCTCAAGGGCGGGCGCAACGGCGCGCCCATCAAGCTCGAGACCAAGGTGCCGATCCCGATGCAGACGGCCCTCACCTTCGCGAGGCAATGAGATGACGCTCGCGCAAAAGAGGGCGCTCATCAAGCGCCGCAAGCAGAAGCGGAGCCGCCGCGGCGTGGCGCTGATCATGGTGCTCGGGGCGATCACCGTGCTCACCGTCTTCCTGACGGAGCTGCAAGAGGAGACGTCGAGCGAGCTCGCCTCGGCCCTCGCGGACCGCGACGCCCTGCGCGCCGAGTACTACGCGAGGAGCGCGATCAACCTCTCGCGCCTGCTCATCGCCATCGAGCCCGAGATCCGCAAGCCGCTCCAGATGTTCGGCGTGAGGATCCCCCAGATCCCGGTCTGGGAGTTCACCGACATGGTCCTCGGCACCTTCAACGACCAGTCCGGGGCGCAGGCCTTCAACGGCATGGTCAACGCCGACCCGACCACGGCCAAGAACATGGGTCTCACCGGCGGGGGCCGCTTCGAGCTCAAGATCATCGACGAGGACTCGAAGATCAACATCAACAACGCCTCGCGCGACCTCATCTCCATCGACCGGCTCGCGACCCAGATCCTCGGGCTCGTCGGGCAGCCGAGCTATAACCCGATGTTCGAGGGGCGCGACGCCGACAACCAGTTCACCGACCGGCAGACGATCTGCGGGGCGATCGTCGACTGGGCCGACGAGGACGAGAACCTCTACCCCTGCGATCCCAAGGCCACCGGGCCCTCCGCGGGCGGCGCCGAGGACAATTTCTACCAGATGATCGGCCTCGGCTACCGCCGCAAGAACGCGCCCTACGACTCGCTCGAGGAGCTGCGCCTCGTCCGCGGGATCGGCGACGACTTCTGGGCCACCTTCGTCGACCCCGACCCGTCCGATCCGCACAAGCGGACGATGACGGTGTGGGGCCAGGCCGGCAACAAGATCAACGTCAACACCGCCGACGCGCTGACGCAGCTCGCCCTCATCTGCAGCGACCTCAAGGCCGCCACCGATTTCTGCAGCGACCCGACGCAGGTGAGCGCCTTCATCATGGTGATGAGCATGGTGAAGAGCTTCGGCGCGGGCATCCCCATCTACGGCGCCGACGGCGACTTCGTGAAGACCATGCAGGGTCAGGGCCTGCTCGGGCCGATCCTCACCTCGATGGGCGTCAAGCCGATCACGTTCACCAACGCCGGCGAGATCACGAAGCAGGTGACCCTGAAGAGCAAGGTCTTCAGCATCTACGCGACCGGCATCGTCCCCGGCAACCGCCGCACGACCAAGGTGACCATCCACGCCGTGGTCGACTTCCGCGCCGCGACGGCGCTCGGCACCGCCTTCGGGACGATGGGCGGCGCCGGCTCGTCGGTCGGGTTCAGCCAGATCCCCCAGGCCGGAAACACGGCCGCCAACACCACGGCCCAGCCCCAGGGCGGCGCGAACACCCGCAACAACCAGGACCCCTCGCAGATGACCCCCGATCAGCTCGCCCAGGTCCTCGCCACCAACCCGGCGGGCACCGTCATCTACTGGCGCGTCGAGTAGCGCCCACCCCGTCTAGGATCGTCTCGCACGCGGAAGATTCGTAGGAGCTCAAACGATCATGTCCAGGCTGCTCGGCATCGATTTGACCAGGACCGTGGCGAGGGTCGCCGCGGTGCGGACGTCGTACCGGAAGATCACCCTCGAGTCGTTCGGCGAGGCCCTCGTCGCGCCGGCGGGCTCGGAGGTCGAGGCGCTCCGCCTCGCCCTGGGCGCCTCCTCGCGGCCCGACGCCGTGGCGACGGCGCTCAGCGGCGAGCGCACCTTCTACCGGCGGCTCGAATTGCCCGCGGCCGCGCAGAAGGAGATCGACAACGTCCTCGCCTTCGAGCTCGAGTCGACCATCCCCTTCGAGATGGACGACGCGGTCTTCGACTACCGCATGCTCCGCAAGGAGGTCGTCGGCGCGACCGCCGACGGCAGCCTCCCGCTCTTCGCGGTGCTCGCCCGCACCGACGACGTGCGCGAGCGGATCACCCCCATCCGCGAGGCGCTCGGCGTCGAGCCGGAGCGCGTCGGCACGGGCCCCTTGCCCCTCGCCAACCTGGCCGCGGTGATCCCCGAGCTCGAGCGCCCCGCGTCGGAGGGCCCGATCGCCATCGTCGACGTCGGCGAGACGGTGAGCGAGGTGCTCGTCCTCCAGGGCGGCGAGCCGGTCTTCGCGCGCACCCTCTCGCGCGGCACCATCGGCCTGCCCGACAGCGCGCCCGCCCTCGCCCGCGAGCTCCGGCAGACGCAGGCCGCCTTCCGCACCCTCGGCGGCGATCCGCTGACCAAGGTGTACCTCACCGGCATCGGCTCCACCGCCGCGGGCGCCGAGCTCTTCCTCGCCACCGAGCTCGGCCTGTCGATCCTGCCGCTGCCTCGCCCGCAGATCGAGGGCATGACGGACGAGCAGGCCGCGCAGTTTCCCCGCTTCGCCAAGGCGCTCGGCCTCGCGCTCGGCCTCGCCGGCCGCGCCAAGGGGCTGAACCTCCGCCGCGGCGCGCTCGAGGCCGAGCGGAGCTACCCCTACCTCCGCGAGAAGTTCCCGCTCCTCGCGGGCCTCGCCTCGGTGATCGCCGTCTCCTTCGGCTTCTCGGTGCTCGCCGAGCTGCGCACCCTCGACGCCGAGAAGGAGCTGTTGAACGCGCGCCTCGCCGTCGCGAGCCGCGACGTGCTCGGCGAGGAGACGACCGACCCCGACCGCGTGAAGGAGCTGCTCGGCACCGATTCGAGCAAGGCCGACGAGGACCCGCTCCCCCACGTCGACGGCTTCGACGCCATGGTGGCCCTCTCCCGCGCCGTGCCGAAGGACGTGGTCCACGACGTGGTCGAGCTCGACGTGGCCCGCGGCCATGTCTCGATCCAGGGCACCGTCCCGACGGTGGGCGACGCCGAGACGATCGCCAAGAACCTCAAGGACAACCGCTGCTTCAAGGACGTGAAGATCGCTAGAACCAGCCAGTTTACCGAGGGGAAGCAGAAGTACGTGCTCGAGTTCGACCTCAAGTGCGAGGAGAAGAAGAAGCCGGCGTCGGGCGCGAAGCCCGAGGGCACCGCGCAGCCGGCCGACTCGGCCAAGCCGGACAAGGAGGGTGGCCGATGAGCCTCCGCGATCGTTTCGAGAAGCTCGAGCCCCGGGAGCGCAGGCTCCTCACCATCCTCGGCGGCGTGATCGTCGTGGTGATCTTCCTGCTCGGCCCGATCGGGATCATGACCCGCGTCTCGTCGCGCAAGGCCGAGAACGAGGAGATCCGCGCGCTCGTCGACTCCATCTACGACGCGCGCAACACCGTCGCCGAGAAGCGGGCCAAGCGCGACGCGCTGCTCGCGCGCTACGCCAAGGCGGCGCCGCCCTTGCCCGGCTTCATCGAGGAGTCCTCCAAGGCCTTCCAGATCGGCGCCGCCGAGTCGCAGGACCGGCCCGAGGCCCCGCACGGCAAGCGCTACACCGAGCGGATGACCGTGGTAAAAATGCACAAGGTGGGGATGCTGGCGCTGGCCCGCACCCTCGAAAAGATCGAGCAGAGCGGCTACCCCGTGTCGATCAGCAAGCTCAACATCAAGCCCCGCTCCGGCGAGCCCGACGCCTACGAGGTCGAGCTCGGCGTCTCCGCCTTCGATCGCAAGCCCGACGCGCCCGCTTCCCCGGCTGGGGCCGCGAGCGCAGCGCCGACCGCCGCCCCGGAGAAGGACCAGTGAAAGAGCGCCTGATCAAGGTCGCGAAGCTCCTCGCCTACCCGGCGTTCTACATCGCGTGCCTCGGCATCTTCGGCTACCTGACCTTCCCCGCGGACAAGCTGAAGGACCGGATCATCGCCGAGTTCGATCGCACCGCGAAGCCCGGCCAGCGCCTCGAGATCGATCGGCTCAGCACTTACTGGCTGAGCGGCGTGGCCCTCTCCGGCGTCAAGATCACCCTGCCGCCGGACGAACCGTCGCCGCCCCCGTTCGGCGGGACGGGCTACGACGGCGACCCGATCAAGCCGACGCCGGCGGCCGCCCCCAAGGATTCGGTGATCACCATCGACGAGGCCCACGCGCGCGTGCGCCTGCTCCCGCTCCTGCTCGGCCGCGTGCGCGTCGACTTCTGGGCGAGCGTCCTCGGCGGCGAGATCAAGGGCACCGTGCCGATCGGCAGCGGCGGCGGCGACGTGTCGGTCGAGCTCGATCAGGTCGAGATCGGCAAGATCGAGCCGCTCGCCCAGGCCGTGGGCCTGCCGATCAAGGGCGTGGCCACCGGGAAGCTCGAGATCAGCGCCGTCGACGGCAAGTTCTCCAAGGCGAACGGCGGCCTCGATCTCTCGATCTCCGACATCGTCGTCGGCGACGGCAAGAGCAAGATCATGGGCCTGCTCGAGCTGCCCGCGGCCAAGCTCGGCACCCTCACCCTCAACGCCGAGGCCAAGGAGGGCGTGCTCAAGATCACCAAGCTCACCGCGACCGGCGTCGATCTCGAGCTCGCCGGCGACGGCCGCATCGCGATGCGCGAGCCCGCCACCGACTCGAACCTCGACCTCTACCTCAAGTTCAAGTTCACCGACGCCTACCGCGGCAAGAACGACACGACCAAGTCACTGCTCGGCGAGCCGGGCGCCGCGCTGCCCGGGCTGATGGAGATGCAGGTGCCGAAGATGAAGAAGGCCAAGCGGGCCGACGGCTTCTACGGCTTCCACGTCTACGGCCCGATGAAGAAGCTCAAGTTCGATCCCTCGGCGACCGACATCACTTTCTCCACGCCGATGCCCGGCGGCACCGGCCCGAGCAAGGTCAACCCGCGCAAGGTGCCCGATCTGAAGAAGCCGGGCCTGAACCTCCCGCTCGGCGGATCGCAGGCCAAGCCGAGCAAGGACGACGACAACACCGCCACCTCGCCCCCGGCCACGCCGCCCGTCCTCCCGCCGCCCACGCGGCCCAAGATCGATCTCGGCGACATCAAGATCCCGGAGGGCGTCAAGGTGCCCGAGGTGATCAAGCAGCCCGAGCCGAAGCAGCCCGAGGTCGTCCGCCAGCCCGACCCGCCGCCTCCGCCGCCCCCGCCGCCTCCGCAGGAGCAGCCCCCGCCGGATCAGGTGCCGCAGCCGGACCAGCCAGCGCCGGACACCGCACCTCAGCAGTAGCGCAGGAGCGGGTCGATCAGTTGACCGGCATCGCGCCCGGCGCGCCCTTGCCGTCGCTCATCGTGTGCGTCGACGGATCGTACTTCGACGCGCACTTGGCCATCACCAGCGAGGCCTGGAACTCGCCTTCCTTGGTGAGCGTGCCCTCGACCGTCACCTGCACGCCGCCCTGGGGAACGTCGCGGAACGTGTCGGGGATCACGCACTGCGCGTAGCGCACGGGGAGCTTGTTGTCGCCCTCCTTGCCGTGCACGGTGAAGCGGTACTCGCAGGGCTGATCGCGCTTGACCAGCGTGCCGGGGACGAGCTCGCCCTCCACGCGCACCTTGCGCCCCACGTAGTCGCCCTTGGCCTTCGCGATCGTGTCGACGCCGGTCGCGTAGACCGCGGCCTCCTTGAAGCCGACGAGGAAGAGCGTGATCACCGACCCGACCATCACGAGCAGCGTCACGAGCAAGGCCAGGTTGCGCGGTGAGCGCGACGCCGGGCGGGCCGCCGGCTCTGCGCCCTTCACCACGCCGGGGGCCGAGCTCGGCGCCTCGTCGGCCTGAGGTTCGATGGCGTCGGCGAGCTCCTGATCCAGCTTCTTGCTCATGGTCCTGGAAACCTAGCCCTTCGGGCTCTCGGGGTCGAGGTCTCGGGCCATTTCCGATTTGAGGTTAGGATGCCCGCCATGCCGAGCGCTGGACCGAGCAGATGGAGGCGAAATCCTTGCGCCGCCTGGCTCCTCGCGCTCTGCGCGGCCTGCTCTCCTGCGGCCGCTCCTCAGCCCGCCGGCGCGCCCACGCCGCCCGCGCCCGGCCCACCGGCGAGCGCCCCTGCCCGCGCCGAGCCCAGGGTGCGCGCTCCCCTCGTGGACGCCCCTGACACGCCCCTCGACATCACCCTCCAGCCCATCCCCGGCGGGCGCTCGCTCCTCGTCCTCTCCCAGCAGGCCGACGCCGAGGTCGCCTTTGCCCGCCGCCTCGATGGATCGACCGGCGCGCTCGGCCCGCGGATCGAGCTCTCCGGCGAGCAGATCTACGGTGCCTTCGACGGGCCCGAGGGCCGTCTCTTCCTGCTCAGCTCGACCGGCTCCTCGCTCTGCGTCGGCGTCTATGCCGCGGGCGCAGAGAAGCCCGAGGCCCGCACCTGCGCCGAGGTCTCCCCGGTCGCCGCGGCGCTCGTCGGCGATCGCGTGGCCCTCCTCGATCTCGCCTCCACTGCGCCTCCGAAGGCCGCTCGTGCCGCCCCGAAGGCCGCGCCTCCTCGCCCCGAGAAGAAGCCTCCGGCCGCGAAGGCGCCTCCCGCGAAGGCGCCGCCCGGCAAGCCCGCCGCGAAGAAAGCCGGCAGCAAGAAAGGCGACGCCGCGGCCGGCAAATCCGCCGCGAAGAAGAAGCCCGGCCACGCCCAGCCGGCGCGCCCGCCCCGGTCCCCGGTCGATCTCCGCGTGCGCTGGGTCAGCCCCCAGGCGATCTTCGACAGCGAGCCCATGCTCACCGGGCTGCGCTTCGTCCCGCCCCTCGACGGCGTCGCGCTCCTCGGCGCGCGCGCCCGCGGCCCGAGCGGGATCGACATCGCCTGGTACGAGACCGCCCCCAGGCGCCGGAGCCGCACCTCGCTCGGCAGCGGTCGCCTCATGGCCGCCACGCTCTCGCCCGACGGCCGGCTCGACCCGAAGAGCACCTTCGCGGTGATCGACGCCGACCTCGAGTACGGCGGCCTCAAGGATCACCATGGCCCGCGCCTCGCCGGAGACGAGGCGTCCACGGTGTACCTCGACGTTGACGCCAAGGGACAGCTCGAGGCCGCGCGCCTCTTCCCGGCGTTCAATCGCCTCGCCCCGGTCCCCGCAGCCGGCGCGATCGATCCCGATCGCCTCCCCGCGCCCTCGCCCGCCGATCTCGCGCTCTTCGAGAAGCTCCTCGCCGAAAAGCCGACCCGCGTCCCCGGCCAGCCCGCGCGCGATCCCGGCCTCGTCGCGTGGGCAGGCGACCGCGGCTACTTCCTCGGCCCCACCGGCCTGCGCTCGGTGAGCCGGGCAGACGGCGCGCTGCGCGACGAGCCGCCCCCGCTCACCGGCAAGCGCGCGCGGATCGCCTGGGGCATGGTCGCGCCGGACGGCGAGGCCCTGGCCTTCGCCGGAGGCATGATCGTCCACGTCGATCCAGGCGGATCGATCACGCGCCTGCCTTTGCCCTCGGCGCCCGAGGCCCCGAAGAGCAACGCCGACGCGGACGCCGGCGCGCCGCCTGCTGAAGACGCGCTCCGCCCCGGTGTCGTGCGCGCGCCCGAGCTCTCCGCCGATCGCCGCCACGTGGCCAGGATCGGCCCGAGCTTCTGGATCGCCCGCGGCGACGTGGTGAAGGTCTGGCCGGAGATCAAAGCCCCGGCCGCGCTGCGCGGCCTCGCCCCCGAGGGCGCCTCCGCGCTTGTGGGTGGCGCAGAGCGCGGCATGCTCCTCCAGGTGCGCGGCGGCGCCCTGGAGCTCTCCGCGCTCGACGCCGCGGGCGCGCTCTCGCCGCTCGCGGGCAGCCCCGCGATCTCGCCCGTTCGCCCGGGCTTCCACGCATGCGAGCGCGCCGGAGGCGGCGCCCTCGTCGCCGGCGTGAGCGCCCGCGATCCCGCCAAGGTCGTGGCCTTCGCGATCGACGCGCAAGGCCACCTCGGCCCCGCGGCCGACCTGCCGCTCACGATCCGACCCGGCGAGACGGCCGTGCGGATCGAGGCCTTCGCCGGCGGAGGCGCGTGGGTGAGCGATCTCGATCGCGGCGCGGTCGTCTGGCTCGACGACGACGCGCACCCGGTCGGCGAGGCCGCCTGGCCACGCGACGACAACGGCGCCGCATGCCTCGACGGCCGTCCGGCCCGCGCCGCCGTCCCCTCACCGATCCCCGGCCAGATGGCCTCGATCCTCACCTTCCTGGCGCCCGACCTCTGCCTCGCCGGCGAGCCGCGCGTCACCTCGCGAGGCGACCTCGTGTGGCTCGGCAGCGCCGCGCGCGGCCTCGACTTGCAGCCCGAGATCGGCCGCATCGACGCGCCCGCCGCGCCGAAGCTCTCCCCCGGGAGCGCCGCGCTCCCCCCCGCGCCCGCCGCCGCCGCGCGCCCCGTTTGCCCCGCCGACATGGTCTCGATCGCAGGCCGCTTCTGCGTCGATCGCTTCGAGGCGCAGATCGCCGACGCGCAGACCCTCGACCCGCTCTCCCCCGACTACCCCGTCACGCCGAACCTCCTCGACTTCGTGCTCGCCGAGTGGTCCACCGGCCGCGAGCGCACCGGCAACATGCACGCCCGGGCCCTCGCCCTGCCCACGCTGCCCAGAGCGCAGATCGGCCGGAAGATCCAGCCCCTCGCCGTCTCCCGCCCCGGCGCCCGCCCGAACGGTTACCTCACCGGCCTCGTCGCCGAGAGCGCATGCGCCGCCGCCGGCAAGCGCCTCTGCACGCTCGACGAGTTCGTGATGGCCTGCCGCGGCGAGGACGACACCCTCTTCCCCTACGGCGACACCTACGAGGACGGCGTCTGCAACGTCTTCCGCGAGGAGCACCCGGCCGCCCTCCTCCACGACAACGCCTCGGTGGGGCACCTCGACCCGCGTCTGAACCGCGTCCGTTCCGAGGGAAAACCCCTCTTCCAGCGCACCGGCCAGAGCCCCGCATGCCGGAGCCGCTGGGGGACCGACGCCGTCTACGACATGGTCGGCAACCTCGACGAGTGGATCGACGAGGGCAACGGCGCCTTCGCCGGAGGCTTCTATTCACGCTCGACCCGCGCCGGCTGCGAGGCCCTCGTCACCGCCCACCCGCGCACCTACCTCGACTACTCGACCGGCGTGCGCTGCTGCAGGGCCGCGGACGCGCCCTCGCCACCCTAGCGCCATTGCGCGCGCAATTCGTTCGCGCTCGAACGATCGCCATTTCATCACGCTCCCGGCGCTCCAGCGCTGGGCTCGTGGTACGTTGCGCGGCCATGACGACGCCCGCCTTCGACCTGCAAAACCCGACCGACGAGCACCGCATGCTGCGCGAGATGGTGCGCGACTTCACCCGCGAGCTGGTCGAGCCCCAGGCCGAAGAGCACGACCAGAAGGCCTCGCTCAACGTCGATCTGCTCCGGCGCGCCGGCGAGCTCGGCCTGCTCGGGATCACCATCCCCGCCGAGCACGGCGGCGCGGGGATGGACGCGGTCGGCGCCGTCATCGTCCACCACGAGCTCTCGAAGAGCGACCCGGGCTTTTGCCTCGCCTACCTCGCCCACGCGATGCTCTTCGTGAACAACTTCTTCTACGCGGGGAACGACGAGCAGCGTCAAAAGTACCTCCCCAAGGTGCTGAGCGGCGAGTGGATCGGCGCCATGGGCATGACCGAGCCCGCCGCCGGCACCGACGTGCTCGGGATGAAGACCGTGGCCTACGCCGACGGCGACAGCTTCGTGCTGAAGGGCCGCAAGGCCCTGATCACCAACGCCCCCGAGGCCGATGTCTTCGTCATCTACGCGACCGTCGAAGGCAAGATCACCTCGTTCATCGTCGAGCGATCTTTCCCGGGCTTCTCGACCGATCCGAAGACGCCCAAGATGGGTATGCGCGCGAGCACGATGGGCGAGATCCAGCTCGACGACTGCCGCGTGCCGGCCGAGAACGTGCTCGGCTCCGTGGGCGGCGGCATCCGCAACATGATGCGCAACCTGGAGATCGAGCGGCTCACCCTGGCCGCGATGAGCCTCGGCATCGCCGACCGCTGCATGGACATCATGACCAAGTACGCCGCCGAGCGGCGGACCTTCGGCCGGTCCATCGTCGAGCACGGCCAGATCCAGCGCTACATCGGCGAGAGCTACGCCAAGACCGAGGCCGCCCGGGCCTTGATCTACAGCGTCGCGCGCGACGTGGGCCCCGGGCAGCGAAACCGCCTCGGGACGGACGCGGCCAAGCTCTTCGCCGCGCCCGTCGGCAAGGAGGTCGCGGACAACGCCATGCAGGTGCTCGGCGGGTGGGGCTACTGCACCGAGTACAAGGTGGAGCGCTTCCTCCGGGACGCGAAGCTCCTGGAGATCGGCGGCGGGACGCTGGAGTCGCACCAGAAGAACATCACCCGCGAGCTCGTCCGGTAGCGCCGCGACCCGACCTCGGGAGATCGAGCCGCGGCGCGGAGGGGCGGGTCAACCGATCACGGCGGGCAGCTCCCCGCGGGGAGATCGACGTGGTAGGCCTCACCGCTGTCGACGGCCGCGGAGCCGCTCTGATCGTGCGGCACGGTCACGTGGCAGGTCCCGTCGACGCCGTGGCCGGCCGCGTCCTCCACGTGGAAGGACAGCGTGTAGACGCGCCCGTCGCCGCCTCCTTGCCGCTCGGCGCGGAGGTCGACCCCGTCGCAGCCGAGGCCGTCGATGTCGGGCTCGGTGTGGCCGTCGCCGAGGTCGTCGGGCGCCTCGTCGCTGCTCGCGCCCGTGAACCAGCCCTTCGGCGAAGGATCGCAGGCGTCGTCGACGGTCACGCAGTCGGCCAGCGTGACGTGGTGCATCTTGTGGTTCGGCGACCAGAGCACGGTGTCGTGCGTCGTGACCACGGGTGCAACGGTGTCGACCACCGTGAGCGTGGAGTGACAGAGCTCGCTCGGCGGCTGCCCGTTCGAGGAGACGTCGACCGAGATCTGGTAGACGCCGGGGAGGAACGGCCCGGGCGAGCTCACCGTCAGCGTCTCGTTGAGGCAAACACCGCCGGCCCCGAGCTCCGCGTAGATGAAGTCGGGGTGCGCGCCGTCATGGGAGTCGCACTCGAGGAGCGCGTCTTCTCCGCAGACCCAGGCCCCCACCGGGATGACGCCGGCGCTGTCCACGCAGGCCGCCGTCAACGGCGCCGCGCCGCTGCCGACCGGCTCGTCGTCGGTGCCCTGGCAGGCGCCGAGGAGAGAGAGACCAGAGATCGTGGACAGAACAGCGACGGCGATTCGGAGCTTGGACACGGATTGGGGAGAGCGCATGATTCCATACCTCCATGAGGGGGTAATCCGAGCGGGTCAGACCGCTGCGATGGATGAAGCAAACGGTGGACCAGTGAGCGAGAGCCGAATTCCCCGGCGATCGGTGCCGCGAGAAAAGGCTCCATCGCCCCGCTGCGCTGGAGATTGACCAGGGCATCTGACCAGCTTCGCCCGCAATTTCAGCGCGCGCGAAAACGCAAATGATGGACGGATTTTCTGGAGGAGGCCATCTGTTGCGCAAAGCACGCTCTCGACGGCCATCCTCGCTCGACCGGGCTCGCATGCGCGCCCCGCGGCTCCCTGCGCCGCTATGCCCGGCGATTGAACGGGTTCGGGGCGATCTCGCCGATGTCGGCCTCCGACGGCGTGTCGGATCGCACCCCGAGGGCGACCGTGTGCACCACCGCCTCCGTCGCGGGATCGAGCCCGCAGAGGGGCTCCACGACCGCGTCGCTCACCGCGCAGGTCGGCGCCGCCGCGAGCCCGTGCGACGTGGCGGCGAGGAGCATGTTCTGCGCGACGTGCCCCGCCTCGATCAGGGCCACGCGCAGCCCTCCCGGGTGCGTGTACTTCCACATCGAGCGCTGGAGCTTCGCCGCGAGCAGCACGAGCGCCCCCGCATGCGCGGCCCAGGCCTGCTCTCCGACCATCGCGGACAGCGCGGGCAGCGGCCCCGCGTGGACGAGGCCGAGCGTCCCCTCCGCGGCCGCGTAGTGGTACACGCCGGGCGCGAGCCCCTCCACGTTGCGCGCCGCCACGTAGGCCTCGAAGGGGTTGCGCGCCCCGCCCGACGGCGTCATGCGGAGCGGCAGCGGCCCCTCGCCGGGCGTCGGCGTCTCGATGAAGCCCACGATCCCGAGGCCCGCGAAGAGGCAGTCACGGAGCGCCGCGAGCGGCAGCGGCGCGTCGCGCGCGAAGCCCCGGTAGCTCCTGCGCCGCCGCATCACCGCGAGGAGCCCCTCGTCGAGGTCGGGCGGCTGCAGCGCGATGACCTCGGCGAGCCCCTCGTTGCTCGTGTGGAGCTCCACGCGCGGCGTCGTGGCCACCCGCGCCGCGAGCCCCGCCAGCACCTCCGCGGGGCCCGCGTACCGCGCGTTCTTGATGCCGAAATGGAAGGCGCCCGCGAAGGGACCCCACTCCCATACGCGATGCACCCGCGCGTCGTCACGGGCCAGATCGGTGCCCTCGACCACCACGGCCCCGCCGTCGATCAGCCGGATGAGCGCCGCGGCGCAGAGGTCGCGCGGGAGCCGGCCCGCGAGCCGATCGAGGAGGCTCGCGGGCTCCGTCCACTCTTCCAGGCCGGCCAGCAACGCGAGGCCGATCTCGTCGAGCGCCGCGGTCTGCTGGGTGACGAACTGGACGGCGAGCGCGCCTCCGCCGGTGAAGGTGACGACCAGGCAACGCGCCCGGCGGAGCCGAATCGTCGCGTCGTTTGCCATGCTCGTGAGGCGCGCCGTCGGATCAGCGCGCGGAGGCCATGTGCGGATACGCCCCGGCCATATGCGGATACGCCCCGGCCATATGCGGATACGCGCTCGCCATGTGCGGATACGCGCTCGCCATGTGCGGATAGGCGCCGGCCATGTGCGGATAGGCGCTGGGCACCTCCGCTGCACCGGTGGCGCGAGGAACACCATCGAGCCCTCCCAGCTCGGCGATGAGGCGGCGTGCTTGCGAGGTTCGATCCATCGTCTCGGTGGCCATGAAGCTTGTCCTCCTGGGCCGGTCGTGACGGACCGGCAGGCGCGCGAGCTTCATGCTGGCCGGCCCTCCCGTCAAGCTGCGCGTCTCACGCGGCCGTTGCGCCGGTGAGCGCGGCAACCTTGGCTCGCAGGATGCCGACGATCACGTCGAAGAACGACCCGATCGCCGTGTCGGAGACGTAAGGGTCCATCACCGCCGAGCGCAGGCAGTTGAGCTTGTTCGGGCGCCCTTCGAGCCCGAGGCGCGCCGCGAAGGTGTCCATGAAGGCGTCGCCGTAGTCGGCGCGGGAGAAGGTCGTCATGGTGACGAGGAGCGGATACTGGTGGACGTCGTCGGCCTCGCCCTTCTGGTTGTAGCGGACGTGGAAGGCGTCGTAGACATCTTGTACCAGCGTGTTGTAACGGTGCACGTCGGTGCACGGGCGGTCACCTTCGAGCACGTTGAAGCCATAATCGACGATGTTCTGATCCGGCCCGATCGCCCGGAAGAGCGCCATTGCCTCGGGATCGGCCTCGATCTGCTCGGTGGTGCGGCCGAGGAGGCGGGCTTTGCAGAAGCGCTTCTGTGCCTCGATGTCGCCGCCCTCGCGCTCGGCGGGCAGGCGCGCGAGGGGGACGCAGACGAAGCCGTCGCCCGGCGCGGCCATGAAGAGCAGGCGGAGGTAGAGCTGCCGGGCGTTCGCCAGGGCATAGGAGAGGATGCGCCCGTAGCCGCTCGTCGAGGGGCGGATGCACATGTGGCTGAAGAACACCGCCACCGCCGAGGCGCCCGGCTTCGATCCTTCGAGCCCGAACATGCCCACCGTCGGATCGGAGGTCGAGCCGAGGTAGGCGCCGGTGAAGGTGGTGAGGTTGATGGCCTCCTTGTTGCGATACAGCACCGCGCCCGCCGGGTACTGGATGTACCCCGACTTGTGCGGATCGATGGTGGCCGAGTCGGCCCTCCTCATCGCTGTAAACTGGGCGATCGTGTAGTCGCTGAGCGGGACGCCGCGCCGATCGGGGATGAACGGGTCGCCGAGGTCGCCCCCGCCCCAGTCGAAGTCGCGGCGGACGGTGGTGATCATGTACCCGCCCCAGGCGGCGTCCACGTGGATGTCGAATTCGAGCCCCTTCGCGCGGTAGCGATCGCGCAGCGCGAGCACCTCCACGAGCGGATCGACGGCGCTCTCCTCGGTGCTGCCGAGCACGGCCACCGCGAGCAGCACGGGCGTGCGCCGCGCGAGGCAAGCCGCGAGCTGCGCGTCGAGGGCGCCGAGGTCGAGCCGCGCGTCCGCGTCGACCATCACGGTCCGATCTTGGGCCGTGCCCAGCCCGCAGACCGCCGCCGCCTTGGGCCACGAGTAGTGCCGCGTCGACGGCGTGAGGATCACCGGCGCGCCCCCGAGCCCCGCGAGCGCGTCCGCCATGCCGAGGAGCCCCCTCGCGTTGACGTTGTAGTTGGCGGCGAGCCCCCACACGTCGTACGCGGGGATGCCGGCGAGCGCCGCGATCCGCCCCGGGAGCGCGAGGATCTCGTCCCGCCGCACGTTGAAGAGCTGCCAGGGATCGGCGCCGGCGAGGGGCGCGAGCGCGCCGTCCGCGAGGCGCACCGCGACGGCGCTCGCCGCCGTGAGGGCCGGCTCGGCCCTGATGGCGTCCCGCAGCGCGAAGGGGAGAAACTTGATCTCGCGGGCGCTCCACACCGCCTCGATGTTCGCGATCGACCCGTCCGCCGTGATATGCGCCCACGCCGCGTCTTCGCTCTCGGTTGGCCAGCCCACGGTGTGGCAGAGGTCGCGCATCACCAGCATCTCGAGGAGCGTGGTCGACGTCGACGCCTGGATCGTGACGTTGTTCGGGTTGTGCAGCATCCCCGCGAAATAGCCGGCCAGCGCGGGGATGGTGTTGTCCCAGAGCATGTGGCCCTGGTAGCGGAGGGAGTGGAAGGGCGTGGAGCGCTTGCGGAGGTACGCGAGCAGATCGGCGTAGCTCCGGCGCATCGTCTCCACGGCTTCGCGGTACTGCGGGCTCTGCTTGACCGCGTCGGTTATCACCGGCGGATCGCCCGGCAAGTACGTGCGCCGAAACTCGCGCACATGCGCGAGGGCCGCCTGCGCCATCCCCTCCATGACCTCGATGTTCTCCCCGCAGGGCCCCATGAACCAGGCCGCGGGGAGATCGACCGGGGCGCCCGAGATGTTGGGGACACCCTCGTAGGGGCCGACGGTGAGGGTGCGCTCGGCATGCGGGCGGACCGCGAGAAATCCAGGGCGTTGATGGGTTCGGGCGAGCATGATCGATCCGGAGGGCCCGCTCTCTACTCGGGCGGCGCGTGGCCGTCATCCGACGATCGCCGGCGCGCGAGGCCGCCCGGCGGCGCTCGTCACCGCTCTTCACGACGAGCGCGAGATGGCCGGCGCGCCCGCCTTCGCCAAGGCCTCTTTCAACACACGAGCTCGAATCCAGCGCTCCGGTGCCCGCCGGGGGGTGATAGCATCCTGTCCCCATGAAGGACTTCGATGCCGAGTACGATGTCGCGATCATCGGTGGCCGCCCCTCCGGGGCGAGCCTCGGGGCGAGGCTCGGGGCGCGCGGCCTGCGGGTCCTCGTCGTCGACCGGGCCGAATTCCCGTCGCTCCCCGCCGTGCCCTCGTGCCCCACGATCCACCCCGGCGCGATGCGCCTCCTCGACGAGCTGGGCATCGACGAGGCCGCCTACGGCGACGGCGTGCCGAAGATCCGCGGCGCGGCCCTCGAATTCACGTCGTACTTCACGACGAAGCTCGCCGTGCCCACGGCCTTCGGCCGCGACTACCTCTATGGCCTCGACCGACGCCGCTTCGATTTCGCCCTGTGGAAGCACCTCGAACGCTATCCCTCCGTCACCGCCCGCCAGGGCTTTGCCTTTCAAGAGCTGATCCGCGACGCCTCGGGCCAGGTCATCGGCTTCGAGGGGCGCCAGGGCGACGGGCCCGTCGAGCGCATCCGCGCAGGCTGGGTGATCGGCGCCGACGGCCGATTCAGCCTCGTCGCCCGCAAGGCCTCTGCCAAGGTCACCGAGGAGCACATCGAGCGCGTGAGCACCGTGTACTACGCCGACTGGGAGGGCGTGGCCCCCTTCACCGAGGGCGAGGCGCAGGGAATCCACATCTTCGTCACCGGCAAAGGGACGGACGTGCTCTCGATCCCCGTGCCCGAAGATCGGGTGATGTTCGCGACCCACCAGCGCGCCGATCGCGTCGACATCGGCGGTGACGCGGAGGCCTATTACGAGGGGGTGCTCCGCTCCTGCCCCGGTGTCGCGCGGCGCATCGCGGGCGCCCGCCGGGCGACGCCGGTGATCGGGATCAAGCGCATCGCCAATCGCTACCTGGAGCCGGGAGGCCCTGGCTGGGCGCTCACCGGCGACGCGCTCCACCACAAGGACCCGGTCGACGGACAGGGCATCTACGACGCGCTGATCGAGACCAAGGTCCTCGCCGAGGCGATCGCCGCGCAGCGCGAGGGTGAGAAGACCTGGGACGAGGCGATCACCTGGTACGGGCGCCGCGTGCACGAGGAGACGCACGGGATGTACCTGTTCACGATGGACCGCCTCAAGCGCGAGCTCTACGAGGAGCCCCCGCCGATCATGATCAAGACGATGATGCGATGGATGCTGAGCGACCCGGGCTACCAGCGCGATTTCTTCCTCTGCCTCAGCCGGGCGATCCCGGCCGAGGGCTGGCTCACCCCGGGGCGCATCGGGAAGATGATGGCGAGAGGCGCCCTCCAGGATCTCAAGAGCCTGTGGCGAAGCCCGTGAGGGAGATCCCCTGCGCGCGGCGTGGAGCGTAGGCGCCTGCGCGCATCACCCTACTCGGGGATTCCCATGCTCTCGAGCCAGCCCTCGGCGAGATCCTTCGGATCGAAGCCCGTCTCCGCCTCGATCGTCGCGAGCATGTCGTCCCATCCCGCCGCCGTCCCCTTGCGCTCCTGATAGAAGCGGCGCAGCGCCCGGTCGATCGCCTTGCGCCCCACCGCCTTCTCCACCGCGCGGTAGAAGAACGCGCCCTTCATGTAGGGCACCTCGTTCCAGAGGTCGTGGATCACGTCAATCTCGCCGCAGGTGCCCGGCCAGGCCAGACGATCCTCCGTCTTTACCACGTCTTCGAGGCGAGCCTGGTAGTCGGCCCACACCGCATCTCCGGCGGCCTTGCCGGCCACCGCCTCGATGGCGCGCGCCGTCGCGTAGCTCGTCGTGCCCTCGGAGAGGGCCAGATCTTCCCAGCAGCGGATCCGCACGCCGTCGCCGAACCAGCCGTGCGCCGCCTCGTGCACGTGCGTCTCCTCGTCATCCATCGAGTCCTGGGAGACATGCCAGTAGGGGTGGTGCTCCATGCCCCCGAAGGCGCCTTTGCCCCAGTTGGCCGACACCGAGCCCACGTCGGACCCGAAGAGGTATTTCCCGTAGGTCTTCTCGAAATACTCGAAGGCCTTCACCAGGTGCGCCGCGCCCTTCTTGGCCTTCGCCTGCTCGCCCGGCAAATAGAACACGCTCACCTTGGTGCCCGCGCTCGTCGCGCCGAGCTTGATCTGCGTGTAATCGCCGATCGCCCACGCCACCATGTACGCGGGCGCGTCCGCCGGGATCACGGCCGGGAAGACGGCGCGCTGTCCGTCGGGCACGCCCGCGAGGCCGAGCTCGAAGCGCTGCCCCTCGGAGGGCTCCGGCTTGCAGGGGAAGAGGTTGCCGCAGTAATACGGCCAGAGGAAGGTCGTCCCCGTCTTCAACGCGCCTTGCAGCTTGGTGCGCTCGGTGTAGCCGTACTCGACGCGGACCTCGACCGGGTCGTGCGCGGCGACGCCGAGATCGAGGCGATCGCCGACCACGGTGAAGGGCACGGGGCCCGAAGCGCCGGAGACGCTCTTCACGGTCAAGCCGCGCACGTCGAACGAGGCGCCGCGCCGCGTGCCGCCGGCGATCTCGATCGTGGCCGAGCCGCGATCGGCCTCGAGGTCGAAGGCGAGCTTGGTGCTGAGGATGTCGCGGTTCCAGTTCTCGGTGGGCTTCGCCGCGGTCAGATCGCTCTGATCGTCGACCAGCGTGTCATCCGCGCAGCCCGCGAGCGCGAGGCACGACCCGAGGACAGAGCAAGCGCCGAGGGCGCGCGCGACGAGGCGGAGGGGAGCTCTCACGGAGCGCACGCTACCACGGCAGCGGCCCGCGATGGGGGCGATCCCTCCGGACGGACGCGCGGTGGGCCTGCGCCCATGCGCGCATCGCAGACGCGCCTCACGCTCGCTCCAGATTGCGAATCGAGCCTCACCTCGGAGCGCCGTCGTGCTACGGATCGCGATCGATGATCCAGCGATTCTCCCGCGCCCTGGGCCTCACCTTGCTGACCGGCTTCGCCGCGCTCACCCCCGCCTGCGGCAGCGGCGACGGCGTCGTGACCGGCGACGAGGACGACCTCACCAGCGTCACCGCCCGCGAGCGCAAGCTCACCTTCGAGGGCTATGTCTACGTGAGCGCGAGCGCGTCGAGCAAGGTCATCCTCGAGGCCGTGCAGCGCCAGACCAAATCGGCCTTCGGCGCGCTGCGCATCGCCAACGTCGCCGTGAGCCACCGCGAGCTGTCGGACGTCGACGCCAAGCAGTTCAAGAAGGAGCCCGTCACCGTCGTCGACCCCGAGACGCGCGCGACCTCGAGCGCCCTGCGCGTGCGCTACCGCTACACCGACCAGGCCATCGTCCCGAAGACGATGGCGCGGCGGAGCTCCCTCGAGCTCGGCCTCCTCCACGGCGACTACCAGTCGCAATCGGATCGCATCCTCGAAGAGTGCACCGAAAACTCCGAAGAAGACCGGGAGATGGCCGACGAGATCTGGTATGTCTACAATCCCTCGCTCGATCGCTGCCAGACCGCGATGGCCAAGGAGCAAGACGCCATCGACGCCGATCGCCTGCTCCTCGAGGACCTGGGCAAACAGATCGTGCCGAAGGAGCGAAAGCGCCTCTACGTCCCGATGACGGTGAAGCTCGAAGCCGCGGCGATGACGCAGGGTACGGCTTACCCGGAGTACGACCGGCTCTGGTCCGGCGGCGTCGAGCCGGGCACCCTGGTGGTGGGCCTCCTCAATGGCATCATCGGCCACGGCGAGCCGGGCAAGACGCACCCGATCAACGAGGACGAGGGCTACCTGGAGATGCTCGGCCAGATGGACGAGATCTTGAAAGCCCGCCCCGCGCTCACCGTGGTGAAGACCGATCCGGCCACGGACCTCTCCGTCTTCACCATCTCCGGCAAGAAGATCACCGGCGTCACCTTCCGCGATTTCATCGACTGGGAGCTCCACGGGACGAGCTTCCCCAAGGGCCTCACGGCGGCCGAAAAATCCTCCCTCAAGACGGCCGTGGCCGAGCGCCTGCTCCGCCGCTGGGTCACCTTCGAGGAGACCGTCTCGGTGAAGATCGGGAGCAAGGCCGCGAAGAGCGTGAAGGTGCGCATCGAGCAATATTTCGGCGCCGACGAGGACGAGGCCCCCTACCGCCGCGCCCTGAAGAAGAGCGATGTCTTCGTGTTCAACGGCCACTCTTTCATCGGCAGCGGCCCGCTCGATCCGGCGAACTTCAGCGCCTCCGACATCCCCGAAAGCTACCAGATTTACTTCGTCGACAGCTGCGTGTCCTTCAATTACTACAACAAGGACTTTTACGCCTTCAAGTCGCGCGGCGCCCGCGATCTCGACACCATCACCAACGGCATGGAGAGCTTCAGCGACGGCTCCGGCGCGGCCGAGGGGCGCTTCGTCGCCGCGCTGCTCGGCGGCGAGCAGCCGAGCTACAAGAAGCTCCTGCAGATCGCCGGCACCACGGGCACCGACTACGACTGGGGCAAGGACGCGATGCGCGTCGTCGACGGCGAGATCGAGAACAGCTACTCACCGACCAAGACCCCGATCAAGGTCACCGAGGTGAGCCCCTGAGCCACCACCCTCTCCGCCGCCCGCCTCCCTCGTCCATGGCTGCGATGCGCTCGCGTGGCCGCCGCTGTGGCCATGCCCCGCGAGGACAGCTCGAACGCGATCTCGACCGCTGATCATCGGCTCGCGTCGGACGTCCGTCCGGGCGGGAGCGAGCTGACGCGGAGGAAGGCGCCTCAGCCTCGCTGCATGTTCGTGTGTCGCGCCATTGCCAGCGCGTCGTCATCAGCGTACCGTGCGGCGTTACGAGCATTTGCGAGCGTCACAAGACGCAGAATAGGGTGTCGACTCCCATGCGAACAATCCTCGTTGTTGGTCTTGGTTTGATCGTCGGTCTCGTCGCCTGCGACAAGGGTGGGAGCGGCACGGCTCCCGCCGGCAGCGGCGCAGCGCCGAGCGGCGGCGGCAGCAAGACGACGCTCACGAAGGAGCAGATCGACCAGGCGTACAATCTCTGCGATCCGGACAAGATCGACGACAGCGTGAAGAAGGTTACGGCCAAGCTCGGCGCGCCGCAGAAGACCGAGGGCGGCATGAGCATCTGGTACGGTGCCAGCAAGGACAACTGTTACCAGCTCAGGCTCAGCAAGACGAAGGGGGTGGACTCGGGCACGACCGACAAGGCGAACTGCGGGATGAAGTAGCGCGCTTCGGCACCGCCGAGACCATCGTCCGGCTGCGGGTGGACGGCGACGACGCTCAGGTCGGTGATGGTCGCGATCACGAGCGCCCTGCCACCCGTTCCGGGTGACGCCCGCGCTCCTCGGGGCACATCTCGCCCCAGCGGCATCCCGGCTTCGCCGATCGGTCACTTCGCGGCGCTACCCGGCCTTGTCTCGGCCCGAAGAACCGATCGGCGACCACGTGCAGGTGCCGCCTCGGGATCGGGCAGCGGCGCGTCGAGGCGATCGCCTCCGGCGCAGCCCGGCGCGGTCAGCCCGAGGCTCACCAGCGCGCAGGCGCCCGGAATGCTCGTCGTCAGGGCGCCGCCATGACTCGCCTCCCGCCTCGCCGCTCGTCGCACCGTCCACCTCCGCTGCAAGGGCACAGGATTACATCGAGCGAGGCGCGAGCCGCGATGACCTCGCCCTGAAAAAGAGCGCAGGTGCGCCCCGTCGCGAAGGTCGCCTTGCCTCGAAACCCCCGGGCGCGCGTGACTTCGGGAGGAGATCCTCACAGGGGTGATGGGCTCGTCGCAGGTGAGAGCGGCACCGGGGAAGCGAGGCTGTCGAGATCAATCGATTCACCGAACATTGATGTTGAATGTTTGTGTAATGTATAGCTCCGCGTGCTGTGCAGGTGAGATGTCGGGCGCGTGACCCCCTCTGCTTCGTCGTCCCCTCGCGCGCGGGCACGCGGCGGGGCCGAGCTCGCTCCTCGCTCCCGCTCGTGCCGGCTCGGCGCGCCGATGACCCCAGGTTGACAGAGCGCGCGAATTCGCTGGATCCATTGGAAATTCAAGCGTTCTGGATCGCCGGCATGCAAGGCTCGCGCGACCTGCGCGACGCGGGAATGCGGATCGGTCCGAGGCGCCGGAGACACCCTCGAGACCTCCCGCGAGGGGTCCTCCCGCGCGCCCGGATCTTGGCCTTGACAGTGTAGAGACTTCGTCTAATGTTTGCGGTCCACGCTGTCTCGCCGTCCGCTGGACGAACGCTCAAACCCCGCGCTGAACCTTCGATTGCAACGACCCTCATGCTCGTGATCGCCGCCGACGCCGATCCGCTGTTTCACTGGCACGTGGAGCAGTCGCTCGCGGGCAGCGAGCTCGAGCCGAAGCTCACGACGACGGGCGGCGAGGCGCTCGCCGTGGCCGAGCAGGCGCCCGGGCCGTTCGTGCTCCTCTTCGGCTGGGGCTTGCCCGACATGGATGGCGTCGAGCTGTGCGAGCGGCTGTCCCGGCTCCGCGCGCGGCGTGACCGCTTCGTGATCGCCGCGCTCGGCCCCGGCGAGGCGGCGGAGCTGGCCGCCGCGGTCGAGGCCGGCGCCGACGACGTGCTGCTCAAGCCCTTCTCGACCGAGGCGCTCCTGCACCGGCTGCGCCTCGCCGCGCTCAAGGTCGCGTCACCCAGCCGGACGATCTCGCGCCCCCGCGAGGCCCTGCGCGAGGCGCTCGAGAGCGAGCTCGGGGGCGAGGTGGTGGTGCGCCAGGGCGAGCGCGTCGGGCGCATCCACGTCTCGCACGGGGGATCGCGTGGGCCAACGTGGTGGGCCGGCCCGTGCGCCTCGCGGGGGTCGTGCGCGGCGCCGGCGTGACCCTCGACGAGGAGGGAGCGGCGGCGGTCCTGGAAGAGTCGAGGCGCCTCGGCGTGCACTTCACCGACGTGCTCGTGCGGTGGGGCTACCTCGACGAGGCCGAGGCCCGCGAGTGCGTGCGCGCGGTGGTGATGGAGCAGCTCGGGGTGCTGCTCGCGATGCGCGGCGCCACCGCGCTGTTCCTGCCTCACCATCGCTCGCAGGAGACGCGGATGAGCTTCCCGCTCGCCGAGGTCGCGAGGCAGAGCGACGTGCCGCGCTCGCGCAGGGAGCCGCCGGAGGCCATCTCGCACGAGCGGCTCGCGCGCGATCGGCTGTCGCGCCTCGCCGCGTTCGCCGACGCGGCGGCGCGGATCGAGGGGGCGACGGGCGCCGCCGTGCTCGATCGCGCGACGGGCGCGGCGTGGGTCAGCCAGGGCGAGCCGATCGACGGCGAGCTGGCGTGGTCGCTGATCGGCGCGCTCGTCGCCCTGGGCCACGAGGGCGAGGACGTGGTCGCCGTGCGGCGAGGCGCCGCGATCCTCGCGCGCGCCATCGACGAGGGCAACGCCCTGGTCGTCGCCTTCCTGCTCGACAAGACGACGGTCGGGCTGGCGCGCTCGTCGATGAAGAGGATCGTCGAGCAGCGAGGCGAAGGACCGGTGTCCGAGGCGGGCGGGAAGATCTGGGGAAGGGAGAAAGAAGGAACCAATGGCTGATATCAAGACATCGATGCAGCGTGCGATGAAGCTGGATGGGGCCATGGGCGTCGCGCTCGTGGACTACGAGAGCGGGATGGTGCTCGGGTCCGCGGGCAACCCCGGCTTCGACCTCGAGCTCGCCGCGGCCGGCAACGTCGAGGTGGTGCGCGCGAAGAAGAACATCCGCGATCGGCTGGGGCTCAAGGACAGGATCGAGGACATCCTCATCTCGCTGAACAGCCAGTATCACCTCATCCGCATGGTCGGCACGGCGACGTTCATCTACTACGTGCTCGATCGCAGCAAGTCGAACCTCGCCCTCGCCCGCAAGGAGCTCGAGGCCATCGAGAGGCAGCTCGACTTCGCGCGCGACTGACAGCACCTCTCCGCGCGCCGCCGAGCCGGTCGGGCGCCACGGTACGTCCGAGGTGTGCGCGACCTTGGAGGCGCGGGCGCCGGGGCGCTCGATCGGCCGGCCTCTGCCCGTCGACAGCCCCGGAAATCGGGTGTTAGCCTCGCCGCCCATGGTGGCGCTGATCCCTCGTGAAACACTCTCGAATCGAAGGCGGCCTGCTCGGCCGGCGGCCCTCTGCGTGGGCCTGCTCGCGGCGCTCGCGCTCCTCGCGACCTCCGGGTGCAACTTCACCCGCAGCGCGCAGGACATGAAATCCATCCCCGCCACGGGGGCCAACTTCACCATCGAGGCGCCGTGCGCGGCGGAGGACGCGCAGCGCGCCGTCAAGGGCGCCGCGGCCGCGCTCGAGCTCGACGAGGAGGCTCCGTCCTCCGGCCCGGGCGAGCCCTGGGTCTTCCGGCGCGGCCCGCGGCTCGCCGATCCGGTCCTGCTCTATCGCGTCGACGTGGTGCCCGTCGCCGATCGCAAGGACGCGTCCACCATCCGCGTCTTCGCGCTCACGGCGTCACGGATCCTCACCGACACGCAGGAGACCATGTCCAAGCCCGGCGCGCTGGCGATGCGCATCGTCGCGGCCTGCGCCGTGAAGGGGGCTCCGTGAAGCCCCGCGCCGCGTTCTTCGCCGCGTCGCTCGCCGCGCTCGCCGCGTCCGGGTGCAACGCCTTCTCCAAGGGTGGCCCCGCCACCTTTCGCGATCCCGCGGCCCTCATGGCCGCCGCGCTCGCCCCCACCGCGCCGCGTCCCGAGCAGCGAGTCGCCCTCCGCGCGGACGCGATCCGCGATGTCCGGATCATCGGCGGCCTCGCGCTCCTCGACCTCCGCGCCGAGTCCGGGGGCCCGTCGGACTACAGCGTGCTGCCCGCATGCGGCCCGCTCGAGCTGCGCGATGTCACGACGGGCCAGAAGGTGTGGAGCCTCGATCGCCCGTCCGGCTGCGAAGATCGGATCCTCGGGCTCACGCCTCGCCTCGCGGTGCTGGGCCGGCGCGGCGGCGCGCCCGGCGAATCGGGCAAGACGAAGCTCGTCCTCTCGCTCCTCGACCTCGACAAGGGCTCCGAGATCGCGAAGGCAGAGCTCCTGAGCGGCGCGCAGGTGGTGCCCGCGGGCGACGCCTTCGCGGTCGTCGAGGAGCAGGCCGGCAAGCAGCAGATCTCGCTCCTCGCCGCGGACACGCTCGCGACGAAGTGGAAGGTCACGCTCGACGATTCGCGCGGCGTCTCCGCGCTCGTCCCGCGGCCCGGGGTCATCCTCGCCCTCGGCGGCTCCGTCACGGCGCTCGATCGCGCGAGCGGCAAGAAGCTGCGCGCGACGTCGTTCGGCGAGGGCGCCGTGGTCGTGGACGTGATGACGACCGCCGACGCCGTGTACGCGACGCTCGTCACGAAGAGCCCGGTCGGGTTCTCCATCGCGAAGATCGACGCCGATGGCACGATCGCGTGGAACCGCGGCGATGTCGGCCGCCTCGACGCGGTGGTGGACAACATCGTCTACACCGTCCACAGCACCGACCGGGTCAGAGTGAAAGCGCTCAAGCCCGAGAGCGGCGCCCCGATCTGGACGGGCGAGCTGCCGGGCCTGCCCACCGGCCTCGGCCTCGTCGCCGCGCAGGGCAAGGGCTCGCTCTACCTCGTGCCGACGGCGCACGGGGTCACGGCCTTCGACACGTCGACCGGCGCGCGCCGCTTCACCGTCGCCCCCTTCGGCGAGCGCGAGGATCACGGCACGAGCGCCGATCGCGTCTCGCTCGCCGCGCCCGGCCTCGTGCTGCTCGACACGGCCGAGGGCGTGGCCGGACTCGATCTCGCGGCCGAGGGGCGCCCCCGCTACGCGCTCGCGGTGCGCTCGATGCCCTACGTGACCCGGCGCGAGCGCCTGCGCGCCGCGAAGCAGAACAGCGACGTCGACGCCCTCGAGGCCTCGATGAGCGCGGCGCTCTCGTCGCAGGCCTCGCTCCAGTCCACCCTGAACAGCCTCTCGACCTTCACCGGCGGCGGGATGGTGATCGGCACCGCGCAGATGTCCCTGGCCGCGTCGAGCTACGCGCTCGCCGCCGGCGCCGCGAACTTCGAGCAACTGATGATATCCATGGACGCGCGCCGCGCCCAGCAGGCCTCTGTCGCCATCCGCCAGGCACAGCTCGACGAGGAAGGCCCGTTCCTCGTCCGCCCGATCGCGTGGCCCACCGGCCGCGGCCTGCTCCTCGTGCGCAAGAGCGACGGCGCCTTCCGCGAGGTGGTGATCGGCCCGCCCGATGTCTACGAAGACCCCTTCCGCCCCGCCTCCGTCGCCGCCGTGGCCCCCTCGGCCAAGCGCCTCCTCGTCTTCAGCGAGGGCCTCGATCCGTCCTCCTGGGGACCCCTCGTCGAGCGCGTCCCCGCCGCCCTCGTCCCGCGAAGCCTGCTCCTCTATGCGCTCGACGAACCCTCGTTCCTCCCCGCCTCGGAGTACACCCGCCGCTCGATCGTGCCGCTCCCAGGCGCCTCCGCCGCGCCCATTGCCCTCTCCGCGCCGCCTCCCACGGTCGCTCCTCCGCCTCCACTTCCCGCCGTCAAACCTGCGCCGTCCGCCTCGGCGCCTCCCGCACCACCCGCTCCGCCGCCCTCGGCCAAGGCACCTGCACCGCCTCCTCCCAAGGCCTCTGCGACCCCGCCGCCCGCCGCTTCCACATGCCGATCCCACCTCGACTGCAAAGCAGGGATGGTCTGCCCCCATGGCCAGTGCGTCACCCCGGCCTGCGTGGGTGATCGCGACTGCAAGGCCGGCCAGTATTGCTCTCTTGAAGGCACCTGCGAGCCGCTGAAGCGTTGATCCCACCCAAATTCAACGCCAAGGCGCCAAGGCGCCAAGGCGCAAGAAGAGAAGAGCAGACCCCTCGCTCGTCTTTTTTGCGCCTTTGCGCCTTTGCGCCTTTGCGTTAAAAATTAACCGCACGATCATCGAGCGCCCCTGGAGGTCCACGCCCCGCTCACTGGAACGGGTTGGCCAGGATCGTGGCCGAGAACGACCCGCTCACCTTGCCCCCGCTCGCCGTCGAGGCCTGATCGAAATGGAACGTCCCGCCCCCGAACAGCCCGGAGAGCTTGCTCTTGCCCGGCGCCGGGATATCCACGCCGAGCGCGAAGATCGATTGCCAGTCGTAGAGCGCGTCCTTGCCCGGGGCGAACACCTCCGGATCGATCTGGAACACCAGCGCCCTGAATTTCCCGTCCGGGAACTGGCCCACCACGTTGACTTGCTTCCTCCCTTTCTCGCCCGCCATGTCCCCGGCGGCCGCGCCCACGGTCGTCGCGTCGAGCGTCGCCTCGCCGGTCTTGGTGAAATCGAAGGTGCCTGTCCCGGTCATGAAGGGATTGGGGTCCTCGAGCGTGCCGAAGGTCGTCGAGAACGTCCCGCTCACCGTGGCCACCGTGGTCAGGCAGAGCCCGGCGGGGGGCGGGTAGGGCCATGAAGGGGGTTTGGGCGAGAGCTCCCCGAGGATGGTCGCTCGCCTGTTCTTGACGAAGGCGCGCACGCCCCCGGCCGCCTTGGCCGCGGCGGCCGCGCCGGGGCCGAGGTGCGGGGCGAGGAGCGCCTGGATCCGGTCGATCTCGGCGAGGATCTCGTCCTCCTTCCAGACCGTATCGAGCAGGCTCTTCATCTCGGCCACGTACTTTTGCTGGAAGGCCGGAGCCCCGTAGAGGCGGTGGGCGACACCGCCCTTGGCCGAGACCGACTGGGGCCGATCCTGCGGGTTGAACGGGTCGTCCTCGTCGAAGGACATGTCCGGGCCCCAGGGGATGAACATCATCTTCTGCGAGGTCGGGTCGTGGTAGATGAAATGGTTGTTCAGGTTGTTGGCATATCCATCCCACGCCGCGAGCAGGCTCTCCATCGCCCAGAAGCGGGTGAAGGCGTCGAGGTCGAGCACCTTGCCGAGGGTCGCCTCGAGCTCCCCGTCGCTCGCCGAGAGGGCCGCGCTCACCGCGTCGAGGTCGCTGCGATCGGGGTCGCCCTCGTTGGTCTTCTTCTGGTAGGTCGCCGAGAAGCCGGGCCGGAGATCGCTGAGCTGGCCTTCGTAGAGGTTGCCTGTCGCGTCCGCGAAATGCCCCGCGAGGAAGCTCTTCTTGACCGGCTCGACGTTCACGTACACGCCCATCGGCGCGCCGTTCACCTTCACCGTGGCGAAGTTGCAGCGCGACGCCGGGACACCGGCCTTGCGGAAGAGCTGGAGGGCGAGGCAGGTCTTGACGAGCGATGGATCTTGCTTGCTGTTGTTGAGCGTGAGCCCCTCGACACCGGAGTACTCCCGCCCGGGCACGTCGTCGTCGAAATCGACCTTGAGCGAGGGCCTGGAGAGGCTCGCCGATCCGAAGAATCCCTTCTTGCGGACGGTGGACATCGGCAGCTTGGTGCCGTCGACGGTGACCGTGGCGCTGAACTTGGTGAACGGGCTCGGCTTCGGCCCGTCCTGGCACCCCTCGCCGAGCTCGTCGATGAGGCTCCGGCCCTGGAAACGAAGGGTCTCCCAGTCGGCGGGCGCGAGGTCGATCTCGATCGCGAGGACATGCGTCGGGTCGAACACGGCGTCCGTCGGATCCGGCATGGACGCGTCGGGCGGCTCACCGCCGTGGCCACCGGTCCCCGCTCCGCCATGCCCGCCGGCGCCTGCGTCCGGCGGGGTCGAGGGCTCGGAGCTGCACGCGAGCGCGCCGAGGGCCAGGACCACGAAGAGGATCGGGGAGGGTCGAGGAAGGCTCGTGACGTTCATGCTTCTCTCCTTCGCCGCGGGGTGGATTGTGGCACGGGCGCGCCTTCGTCGGATCGCTCCCCGCGCGCTCGATCCGTGCCGCGACACGCTTGCCGTCAACGGCCCTCCGGCGCTACGCCTCGCTCATGTCGCCCATCACGCGCCTCCACTACGACGACGCGCTCCTCCTCGGCTTCGAGGCCACGGTCGTCGCCCATGCCTCTGCCCCGCCCGCGGTCCCCGGCGGTCCAAGGCTCCCCTCGGTCGTCCTCGATCGGAGCGCCTTCTACCCCGAGTCCGGCGGGCAGATGGCCGATCGCGGCACGCTGGGCGCGCTCGCGGTCGCCGATGTCCAGGTCGACGACGCGGGGCTCGTCCACCATGTGCTCGAAGGCGGCGCGCTCCCGCCCGTGGGCGCAACGGTCGAGGGGCGGATCGATCGGGCCCGACGCCGCGCGCACATGGCCCTCCACACCGGCCAGCACATGCTCTCGCGCGCGCTCGAAGACCTCGCCGGGGCGAAGACGGTCTCCTCGCGCCTCGGCGAGAGCGGCTGCACCATCGACACGGATCGCGACGCGGTCGACGAGGCCGCCGTGGCCCGGGCGGAGGACCTCGTCAACAGCGTCATCGATGATGACGTCGTGGTACGATCCTTCTTCCCGACCGACGAGGAGCTGCGGACACTGCCCCTCCGGCGTGCGCCCAAGGTCACGGAGCGCATCCGCGTCGTGATGGTCGGCGACTTCGATGTCACGCCCTGCGGCGGCACCCACTGCCTGCGGAGCGCGCAGGTCGGGCTCCTCAAGGTCACGGCGATCGAGCGGTACAAGGGCAAGGCGCGCGTGGTGTTCACGGCGGGGTCGCGGGCGCGGCGCGAGCTCGGCGAGAAGGCCGATTTCGTCCGCGATCTCGGGCGCGAGCTCACCTCGGGGCCGCAGGACATCCGGGCCGCGATCGACCGGCTCCGCCGCGAGCTCACCGAGACCAAGGAGGCGCTCGGCGACGCCCGCGCGAGGCTCGCCGAGGCCATCGCGGTCGAGCTCGCCGGCGAGGCCGCCGCGTCGGGGAGGGCGGTGGCGGTGCTGGCCGAGGCGAGCGCCGATCTGCTCCGCGCCGTGGCCGCGCGGGTCACCGCCGTGCGCCCGGAGGCCGTGGTGTTCCTCGCGGGCGGTGGGGCCGAGGCGCTGCCCGTGATGGTCGCGCGCGGGGCCGCCTCGCGCTTCGACTGCGGCGCCTTCCTCAAGCGCGCGGCGGCGGCCGCGGGCGGGCGGGGAGGCGGCCGGCCCGAGCATGCGCAGGGGCAAGTCCCGAAGGGCACCGACTGGCCTGCGCTCGTGGCGTCCATTGCTCCGCCTGTCTGATCGACACGCCCCCTCGGCGAACGAATGCCGAGATCCAGGCCATGTCGGGGGTGTTTCGCGCGGCGACTATGCGTTTTGCAATGGTGTTAGCATGGCCGTCTATGATCACGACGCGCGTACGACTTTCGAAAACTTTGGTGGCGGTGGTGGGTCTCTTCTTCGTTCCTGCGGGGCTCGCTGCATGCGGGGGCGGCGGCTCTTCGGGATCCGGCGGCGGCGCCACCACCTCGACCACGGGCGGTCAGGGCGGTGGCACCACGAGCGCCACCACGGGCACCGGCGGCACCACGAGCGCCACCACGGGCACCGGCGGCAGCGCGAGCAGCGCCGGCGGTGGGGGCAGCGCGAGCAGCGCCGGCGGCGGGGGCAGCACGAGCAGCGCCGGCGGCAACGGAGGGAGCGGAGGCGCGCCCCCGTCCTGCGGCGACGGGAAGCTCGACAACGGTGAGGAGTGTGACCAGGGCGCACAGAACGCCGACACGGGGGCGTGCACCACGCAATGCAAGAACGCGGTGTGCGGCGACGGGCTCGTGCAGAGCGGCGTCGAGCAGTGCGACCAGGGCGCGCAGAACGCGGACACCGGGGCATGCACGCTCGCCTGCAAGAACGCGGTGTGCGGCGACGGGCTCGTGCAGAGCGGCGTCGAGCAGTGCGACCTCGGGGCGCAGAACGCGAACGCGGGGGCGTGCACGCTCGCCTGCAAGAACGCCGCGTGCGGCGACGGCTTCAAGGGCCCGGGCGAGGCCTGCGACGACGGGAACGTGATCGACGGTGATGGTTGCGACAGCAACTGTCAGCTCACCATGGCCCCGCTCTGGACGCGGACGTACAACGGCGCCGCGAACGGGGACGACCTCTGGAACGGGGTGACCACCGACGCGCAGGGGAACGTGATCGTCACCGGGAGCGAGCCGATCGCGGGCCAGGGGCTCGACGTGATCACGCGCAAGTACGACCCGGCGGGGAACGTCGTCTGGACGCGGCGCTACACGGGGCCGATGGCGAACGGCAACGACGAGGGACAGGCGGTGACCGCCGACGCGCAGGGGAACGTGATCGTGGTCGGCTACGAGCAGACCCAGAACCAGGGCAAGAACATCTGGCTCCGCAAGTACACCGCCAACGGGAACGTCTCGTGGACGCAGAGCATCAACGGTAACCCCGCCGTCAACGGCAACGACCTCGGCTACGGCATCGCCCACAACGCCGCGGGCGATCTCTTCCTCGCGTGCTCCGCGCAGAACGTCGCCGGCCAGAGCCAGAACATCTTCGTGCTCAAGATCTCGGGCGCGACGGGGAACCCGGTGTGGCTCGACACCCAGAACGGGACCGGGAACAAGGAGGACGAGGCCTACGGGGTCGCCGTGGACGCGCAGGGGAACGTCATCGTCGCCGGCTACACCCGCACGCCGACCGACACCGACATCTGGGTGCGCAAGTACGCCGACCTCGGCAACAACTTCGCCATCACGTGGACCAAGACGTTCAACGGGCCGGCGAGCGGGCTCGACGCGGCCTTCGGCGTCGCCGTCGACGGGGCGGGCAACCCGGTGGTGGCCGGGATCCAGTCCGTGAACGGCCAGGGCGCGAACATCTGGGTGAGCAAGCTCGACCCGATGGGGAGCATGATCTGGAGCCAGAGCTACGCCAACCCCTCGGGCTTCGACGACGTGGCCGAGAGCGTCGCCGTCGACGGCGGCGGCAACGTGCTCGTGGCGGGCCGGGACATCGCGGCGGCCGGCACGAGCGATGTCTGGGTGCGCAAGTACTCGCCGGCCGGCAACGTGCTCTGGACGCAGGTGTACGACGACGCGCTGAACGGGATCGATGGGGCGCTGTCGGTGACCACGGACGCGAACGGCAACGTGTTCGCGGCCGGGTTCGAGGCGACGGCGGGCCAGGGGCAGGACGCCTGGCTGCGCAAGTACGCGCCCTGAAGGGGCGTATCCGGGTGTACCCCGGCGGGGTCCATCGTTCTACGGTGTGGGACGATGGACTCCGGCTGGGGCGGCGCCTGGATCGAGCAGCAGGAGCCCGCCGAGCACCGCGGCGCACACGGTCTCGGTGCGGAGGACGAGCGCGCCGAGGCGCGCGCGGGAGAAGCCGCGCGCCTCGGCGGCCTCGATCTCCTCGTCGGACAGGCCGCCCTCCGGGCCGACGAGGAAGGCGAGCGGGGCGCCGGGGTCGAGCGCGGCGAGCATGGGCCCGAGGGCGCGATCGGCCTTCGGATCCAGGCAAAACGCGCATGTATCGGGATCGAGGGGGCGCGCGAGCAGGGCGCCGAGCGCGATCGGATCGTCCACCGCGGGGACGTCGCCGCGGCCCGACTGGCGGGCGGCTTCGACGGCGATGCGCCGCCAGCGCTCGGCCTTGCCCGGGTCGGGGCGGGAGACGCTGCGCGCGCAGATCACGGGGACGATGCGCGTCGCGCCGAGCTCGGTCGCGTCGCGGGCGATGGCGTCCATCTTGTCGCCCTTGCCGAGGCCCTGGAGGAGCGTGACGGCGCGCGGGGCCCGCACCGAGGCTGGCCTCCGCGGGCCGAGGCGCGCGCGCGCGCCCTTCTTGCTCACCTCGACGAGCTCGGCCTCGGCCTCGATCGCGCGCTCGGGATCGAAGGCGAGGAAGCGATCGCCCTCGCCGAGGCGGTGGACGCGGGTGACGTAGATCGCGGTCTCCGCGGGGAGCGCGTATGCGTCGGCCTCGCCGAGCGCGAGCGGCACGCGCAGGAGCGGCGCTCCCCGGGCCTCGCGGCTCACGGGGGCGCGGCGAAGGCGATGGCCACCCAGCCTTCGCCGGCCGCGTCGCCGCGGCGTCGCGTGTCCGTGTGGCGGAGGCCGCGGGGCATGCCCGTGTAGAGCGCGACCATCGCGTCGTGCTCGCTCTCCAGCACGCCGGAGAGCACCAGCGTCCCGCCGGGGGCGAGCACGCGCGAGAGCTCGGGCGCGATCGGGCGGAGCACGCGGGCCTCGATGTTCGCGAGCACCCAGGGGAAGGCGCGCGTGATCGACTCGACCGTGCCGGCGCGGGCCTCGACGCGATCGCCGAGCCCGTTGCGCGCGGCGTTCTCGCGCACGAGCTCGATCACGTCGGCGTCGATGTCGACGGCGAGGGCGCGCGCCGCGCCGTAGGTGAGCGCGATGAGCGAGAGGATGCCGCTGCCCGTGCCGAGGTCGAGCAGCTCCACGCCGCGGAGCGAGGCGGCGCGCTCGTGGAGGATCTCGGCGATCAGCGCGGTCGACGCGTGGAGGCCGGTGCCGAAGGCGCGCCCGGGCTCGAGCTCGAGGACGCGCACGCCGGGCGCGACCTCGGGCTTCGGGAGCCAGGGCGGCGCGATCGTGATCGCGGGGGTGAGCGCGAAGGGCGCGAAGTGCTCTTTCCAGGCGTCGCGCCACGCGTCGCCCACCACCTCTTCGAGGCGCGCGTTGCCCTCGGGGAGCGCCTCGGTGAGCTCCTCGATCGCGGCCTCGGCCTCCTCGTGCGAGTCGAAGCTGCCGACCACGGTGACGACGCCGGGCGCCTTGCCCTTGATCAGCGTCTGATCGTCGCGTTCTTCGACCCCGGTGGCGCCGAGCTCGAAGAGCGCAGCGGCCACGGCGTCGGCCTTTATCGCGGGCACGTCGACGGCCACGAACGGATAGCGTTGCAAGCGCGGGCTACTCCTTGATGCGGATGGTCACGGTCGAGGTGCTCTGCGGGCCCGGCCCCTCGGCGCCGGGGCGCGTGAGGAAATACGCCGCCGCCACCGCGCCGCCCACGACCGCGAGGCCCACGGGGACCCAGAGGAAGGGGCTCTTGACCACGCTGCTCGGCGCGGGGACGACCACGCGGAGGGGCGCGGTGACATCGCCGCGCGTGGCGATGGGGAGGCCGCCCTTGTCGACGGCCTGGAGGTAGTACTCCATGAGCGGCGGCTTGACCGCGGTGCCCGGGATCTGGGTGCGGAACTCGCCGAGCGCGTAGGTGCCGGCCACGGTGGTGAACTTGCCGCTCGTGCCCGCGCGGTAGGCGAGCTGCACGCCGCGCACGCGGCCGTCCGGGTCTTCGACGGAGCCCGTGAGCTTGATCGTCGCGTCCATGATCGCCTCGGCCGGCGAGGCGTGGGCGATCTTCACGGGCTTGTCCACGACGGGCACCGCGGCCTTGGGCTTGCCGGGCTTGCCCTCGTCGATCCACTTCTTCTTCGTGGCCTCGAAGAAATCGCGGAAGCGCGGCGACTCGGTGGGCGGCAGCGAGAAGTTCTCGCTCTGGACGAGGATGCCGCGCACGGCCGCGTCGGCCTCTTCCGTGCGCTTGAGGATGATGTAGTTGTAGGCGAGCAGGCGGTACGTCTCGATCTTCTCGGCCTCGGTCGATCCGGGGCGCACGAGGGCGGCGGAGAGCGTCTGGATCGACTCCTCGTACTGCTGATCCTCGAAGAGCGCGCCGCCGCGCTGGATGAGCGAGGTGGTGCTGTTGCCCTTGGGCTTCGGCTGGGCGAAGGCCGCGGCCGGGAGCGCGAGGTGGAAGGCCGCGGCGAGGGCAACGGGCGCGGCGGCGCGTATCCACGGCGCGGCGGCGGCCCCGGCAGAGCGTTTCCCGGCGTGGTTCGGCGAGCGCATGCGAGGCCGAGCATATCGAGCCCGGTCCCCGGAACCAAGCCGCATCGTGCGCGTGGTCACCTCGCGGTGACCCGTCCGTCACTTGTCGGTGTAGCGTTTGCGCGCGCGGACCGAGACGAGCGCGTCCTGCCGGTCGGCGAGGGGAGGGGGCGCCTGCCCCTCGGCGAGCACGAGGGCCGTGAGGTACCCGCCGTAGACGCAGCCCGTGTCGATGCCGGTCGCCCACGCGTGGATCTGCGGCGTGTCCCGGGCGTTGTGCCCGAAGACGATGTGCGGCGGGCCGAGGTAGACCTGGCCCCAGAGCAGGTTGCCGCGTTTTTCGAGCGCGCCGCCGTGGCGATCGAGGCAGCGGATGTTCATCAGCACGCGCGGGTCCTGTGCCTCGATCGGGATGCCGGGGACGAGGCCGGCGTGGACGACGCGCACGCCGTGATCGGGCAGATCGAGCGAGAGGGGCAGCGACTCGAGGTAGGCCCAGTCGCGCTTCCTGAGCGCGAGGGCGGCGGAGAGGGACATGTCGCCGAGGGGCTGCTGCTGCGGGTCGGCCTTCCAGCGGAGCAGGCGATCCTCGTGGTTGCCGCGAACCGAGCGGGCGCCGAGGGAGCGGAGCATCTCCATCGTGCCGGCCGGATCGGGGCCGCGCACGATGAGGTCGCCGACCATCACCAGGCGATCGCCGGGATCGAAGCCGATCTTCTGGAGCAGGGCGTCGAGCTCGTCCCGGCAGGCGTGCAGATCGCCGACGAAGACGGTGCGGCCCATGTTCAGCGGGCGCCGATGTCGATCTTGGCGCGCTTGGGGATGACCACGATCCCGCCGTCGCTCACGAACCAGCGTTTCCGATCCTCTTCGAGGTTGTAGCCGATCTCGGTGCCGGACGGGATCTCGACGTCCTTGTCGATGATGGCCTTGCGGATCTTCACGTGGCGGCCGATGACGACGTTCTCGAAGAGCACGGACTCCTCGATGTGGCTGAAGGAGTTCACGCGCACGCGGTTCGACAGCACGCTCCGGTGGATGCGCCCGCCGGAGATGATGCAGCCGAGCGAGACGAGGCTCTCGGTCGCGATGCCGACGCGGGCGTTGGCCTCGTCGCGGAAGACGAACTTGGCCGGCGGATCGTGGTTGTACCCGGTGCGGATCGGCCAGCGCTGGTTGTAGAAGTTGAACGCCGGCTGGATGGCGACGAGGTCCATCTGCGCGGCCCAGTAGGCCTCCACGGTGCCGATGTCGCGCCAGTAAGCGTTGCCCGCAGGCTCCTCGCCCGGCACGCGGTTCTGCTGGAAATCGTAGACATGGGCGCGCAGGCCCTTCTGCACCATGGTCGGGATGATGTCGCGGCCGAAGTCGTGCGCGCTCGACTCGAGGGCGGCGTCGGCGTCGAGGGCGTCGATGAGCGCCGAGGTCTTGAAGATGTAATTGCCCATCGAGGCGAGGGCCATCCCGGGGCGGCCGGGCATGGTCGGCGGCTCGGCCACCTTCTCGTGGAAGGCCTTGATCCGCCCCGCGTCGTCGCTCTCGATCACGCCGAAGGCCCGCGCCTCCTGCACCGTGACGGGGATGGCCGCGACGGTCACGTCGGCGTTGCGCGAGAGGTGCTCCATGAGCATCTGGCGCACGTCCATCTTGTAGACGTGATCGCCGCCGAAGATGCACACGTGCTCGGGCGACTCGTCGGTGATGATGTGCTCGGTCTGGTAGACCGCGTCGGCCGAGCCCTTGAACCAGCTCTTGCCGGTGCGCTGCTGGGCCGGGATGGTCTCGATGAAGTTGTCGAGCATCGGCGAGACGTGCCACGCCCGGGCGATGTGCTCCTCCAGCGAGGCGCTCTTGTACTGGGTGAGCACCTTGATCCGCGAGAGGCCGGAGTTGACGAAGTTCGAGAGGACGATGTCGATGATCCGGTAGCGTCCGCCGAAGGGGACGGCCGGCTTCGCCCGGTCGTTGGTGAGCGGCCCGAGCCTCCGCCCCTCGCCCCCGGCGAGGATCATCACGAGCACGCGGGAGGTCTCGAAGGGCCCGGTCAGCATGGTCTCGCGCATGACCCCCGGAGGTTACTCGACTCGTGCCGGTGGGCAAAACCTCCTGCCCCAGATCCGCTCCCGCTCCCGTTCCCGTTGCCCCGGCCCGATCGGGAGAGGGCTGCGGGAGAGGGTCTCGGGAGCGGGAGCGGGAGGGGGGTGAGGAAGGCGTCGCGGGAGGGGGGCGAGGAAGGAGGGGCCGGAGCCCCGGCGGATCCCGTTTCTCTTTACGCCCCGCGCGGGCCCGTGATAGCGCTCGGGTGCGCTGGATCGCGCCGTCCACTGGACAGGCGCTCCCGGGCCTTTCGACGGCCCGGTCCCCGGGCCCTTCGGCGGCCCGGTCCGGTCCCGCTTCGCTAGGTCCACGGAGGCTCTGGAGACTGATGAACGTCCGATTCGCCGCCCCGCTCTTCTTCGCCGCTGTCAGCCTGGGATCCCTCGGGTGCGGGGGCGAGGAGCAGCCCTACACCCCGAAGCCGGCCGTGAGCGGGAAGAAGGCGAGCCTGCCCTCCGTCCCGACGCTCCCCAGCAAGCCGAAGAAGCAGGGCGACGCCTACACGATCTGGGGCGTGACGCACGACCTCCGGAGCCGCGTCCACAACGAGGACGTGAACGGCAAGAAGATCTCGATCGTCGGCTACGTCGTGAAGACGAACTACGATCAGGCGCCCAAGTGCGCGATCCACAAGACCGGCAAGGGTGATCCGCCGGACTGCAAGTCGCCGATCCCCACCTTCTCCATCGCCGACGACAAGGGCGAGACGAAGGACATGATCGACGTGATGGGCTGGGCGTCGAACTACGCGCAGCTCTTCACCATGATCGAGTCGATCGACAAGGCGCCGAAGGGCAAGGAAGACCAGGTCAAGGTCTCGGACGAGTTCTGGGGCAGCGAGCTGCCGAACCCGATCCCCAACGTGGGCGCCAAGGTCAAGGTGACCGGCACCTACGGCGTGACCTTCACGAAGGCCACCGGCGGCGCCGCCGCGAACCCCAAGTACGGCATCATGACGGCCGAGAAGATCGAGTTCCTCGAGCCGCCCCCGGAGAAGGCGTACCTGCCCGGGATGAAGAAGAAGTAACCGCGCGCCGCGATCGCCATCGATCGCGCCGGCCCGGTCGTGCAGCGCTGCACGATGCGCGCCCGAGACACCGCAAGCGTTGCGCATAAGCAGGAAACCGCGGTAATTCGTGCGCGGCACGGGTGATGCGCGCTTGCACGAGGGCATGTTTGCGCGCATGTTCGCCGCTACGCCGAGTGGCCGACCGGGTCGGCCAGCGGGGGACCCACCCCTGGCACCTCGCCGGGGCGTCCCTGGGGCGAACGATCTCGAGCCGCGCCGCGGTCCGAGGTCCAGGGCACTCCGAGCCCGAGCCCGTCAGCTAACCCCGCAGGCGATCTGGAGACCTTCATGTCCTCGCTCGCCTCAAGGGCGCGGCTCGCCATTTTTGGCCCGCCCAAAGACGTCAAAGATCCGCACGCCTTCCACAAGCTGTCGCTCGTCGCGCTCCTCGCCTGGGTCGGCCTCGGCGCCGACGGCCTCTCCTCGAGCGCCTACGGCCCCGACGAGGCCTTCCGCGCGCTCGTCGACGAGCATGGCCGCGCGCACATCGGCCTGGCGGTGTTCCTCGCGCTCGCGACGGCGCTGACGGTCTTCATCATCAGCTACGGGTACAGCCGGATCATCGAGCAGTTCCCCTCGGGCGGCGGCGGCTACGTGGTGGCCAGCAAGATCCTCGGCCCCAAGGTCGGCGTCGTCTCCGGCACCGCGCTGCTCGTCGACTACGTGCTGACGATCACCATCTCGATCGCCTCGGGCGCCGACGCGATCTTCAGCTTCCTGCCGCCCTCCTGGGCCGAGGCCAAGCTCGCCTTCGCCTTCGCCGGCCTCGGCATGCTCACGCTGATGAACCTGCGCGGCGTGAAGGAGTCGGTGACGACGATCGCCCCGGTCTTCGCGCTCTTCGTGGTCACCCATGCCATCGCCCTCCTCGTGACGATCGGGGGCCACGCCGCCGAGCTCGGCGCGGTGAGCCAGCGGGTGCACGGGAGCGTCAGCGGTTCGCTCGGGAGCCTCGGGACGATGGGCTTCCTCCTCCTCTTCGTGCGCGCCTACTCGATGGGCGGCGGCACCTACACGGGGATCGAGGCGGTCTCGAACGGTCTCCAGATCATGCGCGAGCCGCGCGTGCAGACGGCCAAGCGCACCATGGTGCTGATGGCGACCTCGCTCGCGATCACCGCGGGCGGCATCCTGCTCTGCTACCTGCTCGTGGGGCTCGATCCGAGCCTGCCCAAGGACAAGACCATGAACGCCTACCTCCTCGAGAAGGTGGCGAGCGGCTGGTCCATCGGGGGCCTGAAGATCGGCACCGGCTTCGTGGTGGCCGCGCTCTTCAGCGAGGGCGCGCTCCTCTTCGTGGCGGCGCAGGCGGGCTTCCTCGACGGGCCGCGCGTCATGGCCAACATGGCCACCGACTCGTGGCTCCCCCACCGCTTCTCGGCCCTCTCCGAGCGCCTCACCATGCGCAACGGCGTGCTGCTCATGGGCGGCGCCGCCGCGGCCGCGCTGCTCTACACGCGGGGCAACGTCTCGAAGCTCGTCGTCATGTACTCGATCAACGTGTTCGTGACGTTCTCCCTCTCGAACATCGCGATGACGGTGTTCTGGATCAGGAACCGGAAGCAGGACCCGACCTGGGCCCGGCACCTGCCGGCGCACATCGCGGCGACGCTGCTCTGCGTGACGATCCTCGCGATCACCGTCCTCGAGAAGTTCGCGGAGGGCGGGTGGCTCACGCTGCTCATCACCGCGGCGCTCACCGTCGTCTGCTTCCTGGTCAAGCGGCACTACGGGCTCGTGGTGGGCGCGATCAAGAAGCTCGACAAAGATCTGCCCGACCCCGAAGAGTCCGAGGACGCCGCGAAGCTCTACGGCGGAGAGGCGACCCCGCCCGTGCAGGACGAGCTCGATCCGCGCAAGCCCGTGGCGGTGCTCTTCGTGGGTGGCTACGGCGGCCTCGGCCGGCATGCGCTGCTCACGCTGCTCCGGATGTTCCCCGGTCACTTCAAGGGCGTGGTCTTCGCGAGCGTGGCGGTCGTCGACTCCGACAGCTTCAAGGGCGCGCGCGAGGTCGAGGCGCTGGAGAAGCGCACGCAGGAGAGCCTCGACGCCTACTGCCGCTTCGCCCGCGTGCTCGGCATACCCGCCATCTCGGCCTACGCCGTCGGGACCGAGGTGGCCGTCGAGGCCGAGCGCCTCGGGCGGGACCTGATCCGCCGCTACCCGAAGGCGCTGGTCGTCGCGGGTCAGATCATCTTCGAGGAGGACACGGTGTGGAACCGCGCGCTCCACAACGAGACGGCCTTCCTGATCCAGCGGAGGCTCCAGCACGTCGGCGTGCCGATGATCGTCATGCCGGTGCAGCTCGACATCCGCCCGAACGCCAAGCACGTGCCGTTCGAGGAGCGCCGCCGGGAGGGAGAGGCGGCCGCGTAGCGCGCGCTCAGGTCGCGAGAGGACCGCTCAAGAGGCGACGATAAAAGCTGTTCGGTCCGCGAATCGTCGGTCGGCCTCCCTCAAAATCGCTGAGGATTCCTCGGTCGACCTCCCTGGCTTCGCGGCCCTCTCGACGCTTTTATCGTCACCCCATCAGTCGGCGTGGAAGAGCAGGCGCTGCCAGTTGGCGGCGCCGTTCAGATCGTTCGCGCCACAACGGTAACCGCTGTTGATGCTGTTGCCCCCCGTGTGCCAGCACATCCGCTGATCGGCGAAGGGCAGGGGGTTGCCCGCGTCGGTGTAGTCGCAGGAGAAGCGGTGCACCGCCTGCCCGCCGGGGGCGAAGCCCCAGGACCAGGAGTTGCTGAAGTAGAAGCCGACCCCGTTCGACTGCTTGGTGCAGTTGTCCTGCTGCCCGCAGTCGAAGGTCACGTCGAGCCGCGGCCCCATGGCGAGGAGCGTGAAGTTCTGCTGCCCCACCGGCCGGCAGGCCATGAGGAGCTTCGACTTGTTGCACGTGGCGAGCAGCGACCCGAGATCGGGACCGCTGTCGGCGTAGGTGCCCGACCAGCACTGCGTCCAGCCCTGCAGCATGGCCGGCGGCACGTTCTGCTGCACGCCGGGCACGTAGTAGAGGCAGTCGGCGTCCTGCGCCAGGGTGCAGCCCGCGGGGCAGCACGAGTCGCCCGACACGCAGTTCTGGATCTGCGAGCCCGGGTTGCCGCAGACGCCGTTGTTGCACGTGGTGCCCATGGTGCACCCGTTGCCGTCGTCGCACATCTGGCCCTGGTTGCCGGCGACGCCGCCCACGCACTGGCCGGACTGGCACTTCTCGTTGATCGTGCAGGGGTTCCCGTCGCTGCACACGCCGCCCTCGTTGCCGTTCGTGACGGTGCACATCTTGAAGTTCTCGTCGCAGACGCCGATCTTGCAAACGTCGTCGGGCGGGGCGCACGGGTTCGGATCGCCGGTGCAAGAGCCGCCCTGGCAGTGATCGTTGATCGTGCAGTACTTGTTGTCGTCGCACGACTGCCCGTCGTTCTTGGGGATCGACGTGCACATCCCCTGCTTGCACTGGCCCTGGGAGCAGCCGTTCACGTCGCCGTTGTCGCAGGGGCCGCCCTCGTTGATGGCCTGCGGCGCGCAGCCGAGGCCGGGCTGGCAGACGCCCTTCGAGCACTGCGAGTCGAAGAGCGAGCAGTCGAGCGGCGTGCCCTTGGCGCAGACGCCGTTCTGGCACACGCCGGAGCTCGTGCAGGCGTCCATGTCGTCGCACTGGGCCCCGTCGTTGCCCGGGGCGGCGCCGCAGCCCTTGGTGGCCTCGTCGCAGACGCCGAGGTGGCAGCTGTCGGGCGAGGGGCAGAACTTGAAGCTCCCGCCCTTGCACACGCCCTGCTGGCAGATGTCGTTCTCGGTGCAGTACTGGCCGTCGTCGCAGTTGCCGAACTCGTTGGCCGGCGTCTTCTGGCAGGTGCCGTTGATGCAAGTGCCGACGTTGCACGCGTCGTTCATCCCGGCGCAGTCGACCGCCATCACGCAGGTCCCGGGGGGCGCGTCCGGGCCCGCGTCCTGCCCGCCCGATCCGCCCTCGCCGGTCGATCCGCCTGTCCCGCTCGTGGTCGGCGATCCGCCGCTGCCGGTCGATCCGCTGGTCGCGACGGAGGTGGCGCAGGAGGCGCCGAGGACGACGGGGGCGAGGGTGAGGGAGAGAAGGAAAAAAGGGCTCCGGAGCGGCCGGAGGGGAGTGACAGAGGTCTTCATGGCGCAGCGGTTCCTGAAAAAAAAGTACGAGCGGAGCGTACTCGATCGCGGCCGGCGTTGCGCCGGTTTCGCGGCCCCGGGCGCCCGCGCGGCGCCTCCGGAGGCGCCCCCGGCCTTCCATCGTTGCGCCCCGCGCCCGCCCGCGGCATAGGCTCGGCCTCCTATGCAGATCCGAGGCGGAATGAACGAGCTCATGCGCCAGGCCGCGCGCATGCAGCGCAAGATCGACGACGTCAAGAAGAGCATCAAGGACAAGGAGGTCAGCGCCACCTCGGCGGGCGACAAGGTGAGCGTCACCGTCACCTGCGAGGGCAAGCTGCGCGCGATCGCCATCGATCCGGCGTTCCTCGCGAGCGAGGGGATCGAGCTGTCGCTCGACGCGGTGGTGGCCGCGGCCAACAGCGCGCTCGAGGCGGCCGACAAGCTGGTCGAGGGCGAGATCGCCAAGGTCACCGGGGGCATCAAGATCCCGGGGATGCACGCCTAGGCGAGCATGCGGGCGCCACCTCCGACGCGCGGCCCCTTCTCTCCCCGCCCCCTGCCGGCGGGGATGCCGGAGCGCCTCGCCCGGGCGGTGCAGCTCCTCGGCCGCCTCCCGGGCGTGGGCGAGAAGACGGCGCAGCGCTACGCGCTCTTCCTCGCCACCACGGACGAGTCGACGGCCCGCGAGCTCGGGCGCGAGCTCGGGGAGCTGCGCGATCACCTCCGGCCCTGCGACCGGTGCGGGAACATCGCCGAGGCGGAGCCGGAGGGCCCGGCCGTCTGCGCCATCTGCCGCGATCCGCGCCGCGATCCGGGGCTCGTGTGCGTGGTCGGCCGGGTGCAAGACCTGCTCGCGATCGAGCGGAGCGGGGCCATGCGGGGGCACTATTTCGTGCTCGGGCGGCTGCTCTCACCCCTCGAGGGGGTCGGCTCGGACGAGCTGCCCCTCGACGCGCTCCGGGCCCGCGTCCGGTCGGCCGAGGCGCCCGTCCGGGAGGTGCTGGTGGCGACGCCCCCCTCGGTCGACGGGGAGGCCACGGCGCTCCTGATCGCCCGGGAGCTGGGCGCGCTGGGGGTCAAGGTGACCCGGATCGCCAGCGGGGTGCCCCACGGGGGGGACCTGGAGTACGCCGACCAGGTGACCCTGGGACGTGCGATCGAGGGCCGGAAGAGCTTCGGCTAGCGCTCGACCCGTGGTAGATGCGCTCCTTCCGGGATCGCGCGGGCGAGCCCGGTCGACTGAGCGCTCGGTTCGCCGCGGGTCCACCGCGGCCGGCGCGGAGGCCTCGCATGAGCAAGATCGCAGTGTCCACCCCCCACGCTCCGGCGGCCATCGGCCCGTACTCGCAGGCCATCCGGTCCGGGGATCTGCTCTTCACGAGCGGTCAGATCGCGCTCGATCCAGCGACGGGGACGCTCGTCCACGGGGACATCGAGGCCGAGACGAGGCAGGTGCTCCACAACCTCGAGCAGGTGCTCGCGGCCGCGGGCGCCACGTTCGCCGACGTCGTGCGCACCACGATCTTCCTCACCGATCTCGGCCATTTCGCCATCGTCAACCGCGTCTACGGGGAGGTCACCGGCGCCGTGCCGCCCGCCCGCTCCACCGTGCAGGTGGCCGCGCTCCCGCGCGGCGCCCAGGTCGAGATCGACGCCATCGCCCGCCTCGGAACCGGTTCTCCTTCATCCCCGGCGACCTGAAGACCATCGCCGAAACCCCCGGCATTCGCCGGATTGATCGTCCCGCGAGGGACGCCCTCTCAACACCGCGAGAGCTCCGATCATGACCAAGAACAACGAGACCACGGACAAGCCCACGGAGACCGCGCCCGCCGAGGCCAAGGCCGCCGACGCGAAGCCCGGCGCCGCCAAGGCCGACGCGCCCGAGGGCGCGGCGGCGCCCCGGACGAGGAAGATCGTCCGGCGCTCGGGGAGCACCCGCGAGCACCTCCCTGCCTCCGGCGAGGGCGCCGCGCCCGCCGAGGGCTCCGCGCCCGCCGAGGCGAAGGCGACCGCGGAGGGCAAGCCCGCCGAGGGCGCGCCGGCCGCAGCGCCCGAGGGCGGCGCGCCCGCGCCCCGCGCCCGCGCCACCTTCGACGCCCGCGCCCCGCGCCCGGCCCGCCCCGCCGGCGACGCGCGTCCCCAGCGTTCCTTCGGCGATCGCGGCCCGCGTCCGCCGCGCGCCGAGCACGCCGGCGGCGATCGCGGCCCGCGCCCGCAGCGCTCGGGCGACTTCCGCCCGCCTGCGGCCCGTCCGATGGGGCATGCGCCCGACGCCCGGCGGGTCGCGCGCGCCGGCGCCCGAAGGCGCGTACGAAGATCGCGAGAGCCGCCCGCGCGCCGGCGATTTCCGCCCGCCGCCCGCGCGTCCGATGGGCGCGCGCCCGCTGCCCGGCGGGTCGCGCGCGCCTGCGCCCGAGCGCCGCGAGGACGATCGTCGTCCGCCGCGCGCCGAGCACGCCGGCGGCGATCGCGGCCCGCGTCCGTCGCGCCCCGAGCGGGCTCCGGAGGCGCGTCCGTCGCGCCCCGAGGCCGCGCGTCCTGCCGTGCCGGCCCCGACCCCGAGCAAGCCCGCGGCGCCCGCGCCCAAGCCGGCCGCGCCGAAGCCGAAGCCCGTGCCGATCCTGCTGAACGTCCCGCCGCCGCGCGCCGGGAGCGCCGCGCAGAAGCCCGCGCTCACCGCGAAGGAGGCGCTCTCCGCGCGCGCCAAGGCCGCCGCTCCGACCAAGGCCGAGGCGCCCAAGCCGAAGGCCGAGGCGAGCGCGCCGGCCGCCTTCGACGCCGCCGTCCTCGCCGTCGGGCAAGAGGGCGCCCGCGAGGCGCTCCGCGCCGCCGGTGACCGCGCGAGCGCGCTCGTCGACGCGTGGCTCGGCGCCTCCAACGCCGCGGCGATCGTCGCCGTGGCCGAGGCCGACGACGTGGCCTCCGCGGCGCGCAAGGCCGCGCGTCGCGCCATCAACGTGCTCCGCGCCCGCGGCGTCACCATCCCGGAGAAGGCCAAGGTGGTGCGCATCGACGATCGCGCCGAGGTCTCGCTCGAGGCGACCTACCTCCCGCCCGATCCCACCGGCACGAGCTCCATCACGATCGCCAGCAAGGACGCCTCCGGCCGCTTCCACATCGCCGAGGTGATCATCCGCGAGCAGGTCGGCATCATCCAGGCCGGCGCCGGCTGGCTGAGCGGCTCGCAGCTCAAGGACGGCCGCGCCCGCGCCTCCGAGGGCCTCGGCGTCGCCCCGGTCGCGGTCCCGGTCGAGTGGGCCCGCGCGATGATCGCGGCGGCGCGCCAGCAGAACGGCGTGTCGAAGTTCGTGATCCCGCTCGGCTTCGAGCGCTGCAAGGAGCTGGTCGAGCCCGCGCCCGAGGCCGCGGCCCACCCGATCGCCGATCTCGAGGCCTCCGTGACGAGCGACGACGCTGCCCGCTTCGCCCCCGGCTCCGGCGATCTGCACAACGAGCCCGAGTTCCGCGCCTGGTTCCCCGAGCGCGGCGCCCTCGACGAGATGCTCCGCAAGGTGGGCGAGCGCCTCGGCGCCGACGGCGCCGGCGACGCCGAGAAGGTGAGCGCCGCCCTCAAGGAAGAGATGGACGCGGCCACCGATCGCTTCTTCTCCCCCGAGGTCCGCGCCGTCGTCGCCGAGCGCATGCGCGGCGCCGCGATCTCGCTCCGCGCCCGCAAGGGCGATCGCCGCGCGAGCGAGGCCCTCGCCGTCGCCCGCGCCATCAAGGAGGCCGGCCTCATCACCTCGCCGCCGCGCGAGATCCCCTTCCTGCTCGCCTTCTTCCAGAAGGCGCTCGGCGTGCTCGCCAACCAGGGCGGCGGACAGATCCGCGTCCCCGGTTGATCTTCGCTCCGGAGGCATCATGCACGCCGCCTCCCACCTCCCGCTCGCTCATCGCCTCGCCGAGCTCGCCGGCGAGGCGATCCGCCCCTTCTTCCGATCCGCGCTCCTCCCGGACGACAAGCCCGACGGCAGCCCCGTCACCCTCGCCGACAAGGCCGCGGAGGAGGCGATGCGCCGGGAGATCGCCGCGCGCGCCCCGTCCCACGGCGTGATCGGCGAAGAATTCGGCCACGATCGCGCCGACGCCGAGTGGGTGTGGGTGCTCGATCCCATCGACGGCACCAAGGCCTTCCTCACCGGCAAGCCGCTCTTCACCACGTTGATCGGCTTGCTCCACCGGGGCCGCCCGGTGCTCGGCGTCATCGACCAGCCCATCCTCGGCGATCGCTGGGCCGGCGCCCTCGGCGAGCCCACCACCTTCCGCGGCGAGGTCGCGCATACCCGCGTATGCGCGTCGGTGGCGGAGGCCCGCCTCTCCACCACCGGGCCCGACTACTTCACGCCCTGGGGCCGCGAGGCCTTCGATCGCGTGCTCGCGCGCGTGCGCCTGCGGAGCTGGGGCGGCGATGGCTACCAGTACGGTCTCGTCGCCTCGGGCAGCCTCGATCTCGTGATCGAGGAGGGCCTCAAGCTCCACGACTGGGCCGCGCTCATCCCGATCATCGAGGGCGCCGGCGGGCGCGTCACCGACTGGGACGGCAACGCGCCCATGGCCGACGGGCCGGGGCGCATCCTCGCCGCGGGCGACGCGCGCTGCCACGCCGAGGCGATCGCGCTGCTCCGCGGCGGTTGATCAGCCCGGCTCCGCGAGCAGCTTCTCGATGTCCTTGGCGATCGCCTCCGGCGACGTGGTCGGCGCGTAGCGATCGACCACCTTGCCCTGCTTGTTCACCAGGAACTTGGAGAAGTTCCACTTGATGTCGCGCAGCCCGAGCAGCGCCGGCCCCTCGGCCTTGAGGTGGACGTAGAGCGGGTGCGTGCCTGGTCCGTTGACCTCGATCTTGGCGAACATCGGGAAGGTGACGCCGTAGTTGATCTCGCAGAACGACGAGATCTGCTCCGCCGATCCGGGCTCCTGCGCGCCGAACTGGTTGCACGGGAAGCCGAGCACCACGAGCCCCCGATCCTTGTACTTCTCGTAGAGCGCTTCGAGCCCCTTGTACTGCGGCGTGAGCCCGCACTTGCTCGCGGTGTTGACGATCAAGAGCACACGGCCCTTGTAATCGGCGAGCGACTGGCTCGCTCCGCGCAGCGTTTCGGCCGAGAAATCGTGGACGGTGGGCATTCGGGGCTCCTCGGCGGCCGAGCATAGCGACGCTCGGCGAGGGGTCAACCGAGAGCGCCGGCCCGCCGCCTCCGCGCCGCTGCGAGCATCACCGCCGCGACGAGGAGCATGCCCCGATCTCGTCCGTCCTCACCGGCGGCGATCGCGCAGCCCTTGCCCATCGAAGGCCCCGACGTGTCGCTCGCGCCGCTGCCGGAGCCCGATCCCGTGGCCGCGCCGCCCGCGCCGGAGGCGCTGCCGCCGTCGCCGCTGCCGCCGTCGCCGCTGCCGCCCGCGCCGCTCGCCCCGCCGCTGCCGCTCGCCGGCGGAGGCGGCGCGACCGGCACGTCGAGCAGGTACACCTTCGGATCGCCGGGCGCCGAGAAGATGAACGGCGCGGCCGGAAGATCGGCGCCCACGGGGTTTGCGTACACCTCCGCGGCCGGCTTGACGGCCACCGTGCCGTCGAAGCGCCAGGCCGCGAGCGACGCCGGATCGATCACATGGCGTCGATAGCCACCGTCGATCAGCCACACCTCCGGCGTGCCATCGTCCGCCTGCACGACGACCGGCGCATCCGGCATGTTCGGCCCATCGGCGAAGCTCTGCGCGACCTCGGCCGGCTCGTGGGCGAGGTCCTTCAGCCAGTCGAAGTGCCAGGCGGCGAAGGCGTCCGGCGAGGTGATCCACCGCCGCGCTCCATGGGCCGAATCGATCGGGGGCGCGGGCGGCACGCACTGGAACATCTGCGGGCTGCCGGCGAGCAGGGGGTTGTTTCCACCGCCGCTGTCGATGCCATACGCGCGCACCGCGTGGGGCTGTCCGTCCATCAGCGATCGGGGCGTCGCCGCCGAGAAGCCATGATTGCAAGACCCGATGGCCTGGCAGAGATCGTCACGGTGGATATCGGCGTGGACGGCAAAGGCCGCTGCGTTCGCGTCGCCGGGGACCGAATCGAAATAGAGGTGAACGTCGATCGGCTGATCGGGCGTGTCCTGATCTTGCGACCAGCCGGCGATCGTGTCGCAGGTGGCGCTGTCGAGCCAGCCCTGGGGCGCGAGATCGGGAGAGTAGCCGGCGAGGCGAATGGGCAAGAAGATATCCCCGAAGGAGCCGTTGCCGCCCCACCAGGAGCCCGGGTTCGACACCGAGTGCTGGGAGATATGCGCGGGCGTGCCGCTCTTCGACTCCTCGATGGCGCAAAAGTCGGTGTGCTCCGCGTTGAGCCAGCCGCCGAAGAGCATGACATGACCCACACCCGCGTTGGGATCGCCCGGGAAGTTCAGCGCATCTCCGATGGCGAGCGCGTCCCAGCCGATCACGACCGATTGACCATCATCCCAGGGGCCGCCGGCCAGGCTGTAGGTGGTGTGCCCGGGCGCCGCGAGGTTCCACGCGTGGGAGACGAGCCCCGAGCAGTCGGCCCGGTAAGGCGCCGTCGCGTTGGTCACGCACTGGCAATACATGGCGCCGATATGCACCCAGTCGAAGGCCCGATCGAGGAAGGGAATCGCCGACGCGGGCGCCTCGGCGCGGATGGCCGGCTCATCGCAGCTCGCCACGAGGGCCTGCCGGCTCGCGGCGACAGGGCCTTCTGCTGTTGTTTCGGCGGCGGGGTCCGATCCTGAGGAGCAGGCGGGGAGCGCGGCGAGCAAGAGGGCGAGCGAACGGGCGGCGAGGTGAGGGGCGAGGGGGCGCAAGGGGATCTCCTGCGCGGTTCTTGGCAAGAGGCAGGCCATCGAAGGGAGGCGCGGATCGCCGCAGCGCAGCGTGGCGCAAGCCCGGGATGGACCGGACAGGATGGATCGACGGTGATCCATCTCCTGCACGGTGAGCGCCGTTCATGCCGGTGCTCAACCCTACATCCACCCTCCGCGCGCGATCCTGTCAGACGCGCCGCGGACCCGGCGTACGGGAACACTGCGATCCGTTGGTCGCGATCCAGAACCGAGACATCCCGCACCAAGACGAGGAGACTCCCTATGCCCTTCGGTCCGAGCTTCCCCCGTGACATGCTCCCTCGTTTCGTGCCCGGCCTGCCGCAAGGCGGGTTACCCGGCAAGAGACCAGGCTTCCTGCGCGACCCCGGCAAGCCCTTCGAGCGCCACCTGCTCCCCGACACGGAGGGCATCTGTCCTCCGACGCCCGCGGATCGGCTCCGCGATCTCCTCGGCCGGAAGCTCGACCCGTTCCGGCCCGGCGGGGTCATCCCGGTGTTCGGGCCGCAGTTCAACTCCGTCGCGCTGTTCTTCAACCTCGTCGAGACGAGGCGCCCGGGCGACTACCGCGCGACCACCGCGGACGACGCGCGCAACTGGCTCGACGAGGGCGCCGATCCCGCGACGCCGACCATCTCCACCTTCATGGAGGAGTACTGGCGCACGCTCTCCTACGGCAACCTGGTGTTCCAGATGAACACGCCGCGCGACGAGGGCGGCACGCCGCTCGTCCCCGTGCTCGACAAGGCCGCGGACGACTGGGGAGGGCTCATCACGGCCTACCTCGATCTCCACGCCGAGGCGGTGTGGCGGGCCGCCGGCGGGCACACCAAGGACGGCAAGCGCGTGATCCCGTCAATCGTGCTCGTCCAGCACTACTGGACCCACGCGTCCGCCAATTTCGGCGGGTTCGATCGCGTGGTCAACGGAGCCACCTACGCGATCGGGGACATCACCCATATCGGGTACGGCCTCGATTTCGTCACCGGCGTCCGCACCTCGTCCGAGCGTTGCCGCGGATTCTGGGGCACGCTGTGTCACGAGTTCTCGCACAACTTCCTCGAGTTCTGGGACCTGTACGGCCCGCAGGGCTGCACGGGATACTGGGATCTGCTCGGCGACAACTCGCCCCCCGGGGTGATGTCGGAGGTGTCGAGCTACCACAAGAACCGCATCGGATGGCTCGAATGGAAGCAGGTGATTCAGGGGCCGAGCTTCGCGCGGGCGACCCTCTCGCTCGCGCCGTACACCACCACGGGAGAGGCCATCAAGGTCGTGCCGGATCCCGCGCACAACCCGCACGAGTTCTTCGTGCTCGAGTACCGCAAGAGCACCGGCCCCGAGCCCTGGCGCCCGGATGGCGGGCTCACCCAGGAGGGGTTGCTCATCACCCACTTCAACACGCGGCTCGGGGTCTCCGACACCTGGCTGGTCCGCGAGGCGCCTTATTTCGATCCCGAGTTCGCCGACGCCTCGGATCACGGCGCCGCGCTCTGGACGGGCTGGGATCGGCTGAACGGCATCCTCTTCCCGCAGCCGGGCCGCGACGCCTTCACCGCGACGACCGCGCCGAGCAGCAACTTCTACGGCGATCGCCCGTCGGGGCTCTCCATCACGGGCATCCGCCTCGAAGACGGTGTCGTGCGGTTCGAGCTCGCGATCGACGGTCGCGCCGACGTGGGCTGGACGGTGAGCGCCGCCGACCGCGCCGTGGTGGGCCGCTTCAGCCCCGAGTCGGCCAGCGCCACGGCGACCGAAGGGCAGGAGATCTTCCTCCGCAACGACAGCGCGGTCGCGCTCGTGATCCCCCGGCAGGCCCAGTTCTTCGTGGCCGGTGGGAACACCACCGCCGTCGGGAGCTGGACCCTCGGGCCCGCGGACAAGGAGATCGCCGGCGATTTCGACGGCGACGGGCAGGACGAGATCTTCGTGCAACGCGACGGCGCCGCCGCGGTGCTCAAATGGGATCGCGGCGCCTTTCGGACCGTCACCGCCGCGAGCGGGAGGATCGGCGGCTGGGCGCTCGGCGCGGGCGACCGGTCGCTCGCGGCGGATCTCGACGGCGATGGAGTGCGGGAGATCTACACGCGCTCGGCGGGCTGGGCGGGCGTCTTCAAGCTCGGTCGCAACCTCCTCGTCCGACCGGGCCGCGCCAGGTACTTCCTGCAGGCGCTCTCGGTGCAAGGGGGGCGCATCGGCGACTGGGCGCTCGGCCCCGACAACCACGAGCTCGTCGGCCGGTTCACCCAGCGCGATCACGACGAGATCCTGATCCGCTCGCCCGGGTGGATCGGCCTCTTCGACTGGGACGCCGGCGCCGGCGCGCTGCGCGCTCGGGCCGTGATGGGCCCGCGCGTGGACGGCTGGGCGCTCGGCGGCGCCGATCACGAGGCGGTCGGCGACTTCGACGGCGACGGCCTCGACGAGATCTACATCCGCTCGCCGGGCTGGGCAGGGGTCATCAAGTGGCAGAACGATCGATTCCAGCTCCTGTGGATCCGCCAGGGAGACCTCGCGTATCGCAGCGACGCCAGTGCGCGCCTCACGCTCGCGGGAGGCGACCAGTCCTACGGCGGCCGCTTCTTGCCGGATCGCGCCGGCGTGCTGCACCGAGGCGCAGATCGGCTCGCCATCCTCACGTGGGAAGGCGGGGAGATGAAGGTGCGCTCCGAGCGCCTCCAGATCTACAACGCCTGGCAGGTCGCCCCGACCGATCATCTGGTGCTCGGCGACTTTCACCGGATCGGCATGGACGCAGGCGATCCCACGGTCGATTTCGTCACCGATCGGCTCACCGACATGTTCCTCCACAACGGGTGGGGGACAGGGATGATCGGCGTCAACCACCTCTCCAACGACAGCGATCAGATCGGGCTGACCTGGATCAACCAGGGCGAGATCCTGCGGCGGGGCTGACCCCACAGCCCACCCTCCATCATCGCATATCGCTCGTTCACGTCCGACCCATGGCGCCCCCGTTCGCCCCGGGGGCGCCCCTTCACCGCACATCGACCTTCGCCCGTCGCCGCCGCGAGCGCGCGTTGCTCGCCACGGAAGCCGTTGCCCCGACGACCATGGTCAAAGGCAGCCTCCTCGCCTACCTTGCCCGGGCTCTGCGATCCCCCGATCGATCCCCATGATCGTCCTCTACGGCACGACCATCTTCCTCGGCGCCGCGCTCCTCTTCCTCGTGGAGCCCCTCTTCGCGCGCCTCTTGCTCCCGCTGCTCGGCGGCGCGCCCTCCGTGTGGAGCACGGCCCAGGTCTTCTTCCAGCTCGCCTTGCTCGCGGGCTACGGCTACGTCCACCTCGGCGTGCGGACCCTCGGCGTGCGCCGTCACGCCTTCGTGCACCTCGGCGTGATGCTCCTGCCGCTCCTCACGCTCCCGTTCCACCTCGGGCGCGCCGGCGCCCCGCCCGCGTCGGCGAGCCCGATCCCCTGGCTGCTCGCCACCATGGCGCTCACCGTCGGCCCGGCCTTCCTCGTCGTCTCCGCGACGGGCCCGCTGCTCCAGCGCTGGTTCGCGGCCACGGGCCATGTCCGCGCCGCCGATCCCTACTTCCTCTATGCCGCCTCCAACGCGGGCAGCCTGCTCTCGCTCCTCGCCTATCCGACGCTGATCGAGCCGAGGATGCGCCTCGCCGACGAGGTCTCGCGCTGGGCCATGCTCTACGGCGCGCTCATCGTGCTGATGGCGGGCGCCGCCTTCTTCGTGAAGGCCGCGCCCCCGGTCGCCGAGGTCCGCCCGGTCGCGCCGGCCGAGGCGCGCCTCACCGCGCCGCGATGGCCGCGGATCCTGCGCTGGATCGGCCTCGCCTTCATCCCGTCGAGCCTGATGCTCGCCACGACGACGCACCTCACCTCGGACATCGCCTCGGCCCCGCTCTTCTGGATCGCGCCGCTCGCGATCTACCTCGGCACCTTCATCCTCGCCTTCCAGGGCAGGCCGATGCTCTCGCACGAGCGCCTGCTCCGGATCGCGCCGGCCGTGCTCGCCCTCGGCGTGGTCGCCGCGGCCATGCCCCTCGGCAGGCCCGTGTGGCTCGCCTTCGCGCTCGGCTTCACCGTCCTCTTCGTGGTCGCGATGGTCTGCCACGGAGAGCTCGCCCGCGATCGCCCGGCCCCCGAGCACCTCACCGGCTTCTTCTTCTGGGTCTCGCTGGGCGGCGCGCTCGGCGGGATCTTCTGCGCGATCGCGGCGCCGCTCCTCTTCCGATCGGTCGTCGAGTACGGCCTCACGCTGGTGGGCGCGGCGATCCTCCTGCCGCGGGGCGATCGAGAGCAGAAGGGCTTGAAAATGAGGGATCTCGGCGTCGCGCTCGGGGCCGCGGGCGCGTGCGGCGCGGCCATCCTCGCGAGCCGCGCCGCCCTGCTCTCGGATCTCGCCGCGAGCGCGCTCGGCGCTCTCTCCGCGGCGGGGATCGCCCTGCTCGCGTCGTCACGATCGCTCCGCCTCGCGCTCTCCTTCGGCGCGCTGCTCGCCGTGGGGCACCAGCACCAGGATCGCACCGAGGGCGTCATCCTCCGCGAGCGCAGCTTCTTCGGCGCGCTGCGCGTCGCGGAGACGGCGAACGGGCTCCGCCAGCTCTACCACGGCGCCACGCTCCACGGCGTGCAGGCCCAGGCGCCCGACGCGCGCGGCGAGCCGCTCTCCTGCTTCTTCCGGCAGAGCCCGATCGGCCAGGTCTTCGAGCGCGGGCCGATCCCGGACGGCGCGAACATCGCCGTGGTCGGCCTCGGCGTCGGGACGCTGAGCGCCTACGCGCGGCCGGGCGAGCGCTGGACCTTCTTCGAGATCGACCCGAAGATCGCCGAGATCGCCCAGGATCCGCGCTATTTCACGTTCCTCGCCGAGGCCAAGGCGCCGCCGTCGATCGTGCTCGGCGACGCCCGTCGCTCGCTCTCGCTCACGACCGATCGCTACGACCTGCTCGTGCTCGACGCCTACAGCTCGGACGCGGTGCCCGTGCACCTGCTCACCGCCGAGGCCTTCGACCTGTTCCTCGCGCGCCTCGCGCCCGCCGGCGTCCTCGCCATCCATGTGTCGAACCAGCACTTCGATCTGGCGCGCGTGGTGGCCGCGCATGCGGAGTCGCGCGGGCTCGTGTGCCTGGAGCAACGGACGCTCGCGCCGCCCGAGGCGCGCGCGGAGGGCAAGATGTCCACCCACTGGGTGATCCTCGCGCGCGGGCGGGAAGACCTCGGCGCGCTGGCGGAGGACCCGCGGTGGAGCCCGGTGGGGCCGGGGGAGAGGCCGCTCTTCACGGACGACAGCGCGAGCTTGCTGTCGGTGTGGATCGGGCGGTGAGCGGCTCAGGCCCCTCGGCTTGACAGCGCGCAGCCCGCTCGAGTGCAATGCGCACCATGAGGATCGGGGAGAGAAAGCTCACGGGGAAGGAGCAGCAGGCGCTCGTCGATGCGCTCCTCGATGCCTTCCCCAAGACGAGCGATCTGAAGCAGCTCGTCCGCTTCGGGCTCGACGAGAACCTGGAGGCGCTCGCCGGCGAGGGGAAGCTCCGAGACGTGGTCTTCGAGCTGATCGAGCACACGGAGAGCCGGGGGACGACGGACGATCTGATCGCCGCGGCGGTCGAGGCGCGCCCCCGGAACACAGCGCTGCGCGCCTTTGTATGGCGGCGGAGGGTCGGCTGGTCCCCCGTGATGATCGCAGGCCTCCTCGCGGTGGTCGGGCTCGGCTGGGGCGCGCGGTCTGCCTTCTCGCCGCCGAACGACCCCGCGCTCGCTCCATCCGCCACGTCCACGGTGGCGCGCCCCAGCCTCGCCGAGATCGAGCCCTTTGCTCCGAGCACGCGGGGCGTCGTGCTCGCCGGACCCTGGAAGGCGACCGACCCGGCGCCGCCGCTGTACACGCAGCTCCTCGATCGCGACGAGCACCACGCGGTGCGGCGCGTGCCCTTCTGGTCGAGCGCGAGCCACGACGATCTATTGAAGCGCGCCGGGGACGCAGGGGCTGTGCTGGTCGTCGAGGTCGACGGAGACGGGGTGGCCAAGGCCTATCCGCTCGGCGCGCGGGCGAACGACCCGCTCTTCCGGGGGCCCATCCTGCTCCGCACCGGCTGGGACGAGGTCGCGACCGTGATCAGCGCGCTTGCGCAGGTGAGCGGCCCGAGCCCCGATCTGCGGCTCGATGCCCTCCCCTGCCCGAAGCTCGACGCGGACAAGCTCGATCGCTTCGCGCTCCTCACGCTGCTCCTCGTGCCGAGCTGCCGGGCGGTGGAGATCGATCCGCCCGCATTCGAGCGGATGTGTATGGAGCCGCCCGACTATGGCGACGAAGACTGCGCGCTCGCGCTTTACTTGAACGCCGAACGCAACGCCGACAAGAACATGCGGGCCGTTCGCGAGCACCTCGAAAATCTGGTGCGCCGGGGGCCCGAGCGGCTGCGGCAGGAGGCGCGGCTTTCGCTCGCGAGCCTTCTGTGCAAAGACAGAATGTTCGTCGACAAGGCGACGGAGACGCTGCTCGATCTCGCGAAGAGCACCGAGCCGTGCATCCTCGCCCAGCTCCCCGCGCTGGCGGCGTGCATCCGGACCACGTCGCCCGACATGACAGCGGAGGCGCCCGCCCCCGGTACCATCTCGACCGCCACCCCGCGCGTGATCGAGGGCTGGCCGATCGATCCCGGGAAGATGTGCCTCAAGAGCGAGCGCGTCCGGGCGATGGGACGCCGGGCCTACTTTCGCGCGCGGCGAGGGCTCTGGGATGTCGCCGCAGACGAGTACGCAGAGGCCTTCAAGGAGTCGACCGATCCGGCGTATGCGCTCGATCTCGCCGAGCTCTGGCTGAGACGGGAGGAGCCGTCGCCGCTGAAGGCGACGGAGGTGCTCAAGCCACTCCAGTCGATGACCATCAAGGACTGGACGCAGAGGAGCCGCTTCGCGCTTCTTCGCTGGGTCGCCGCCCTGGGGACGAAGAAGCCCGCCGATGTCGCCGAGGCCGAGGGCGCCGTGTTGAAGGTCTTCGCCGAGCGGCCTGACGGGGGCGCTCCCACGACACCGGTCGACGAGGAGCTGCGCGAGCTTGCCTGCGGAAAAAAGACAGGTGACACCTGTGTATATGACATCCTCCGGGCTTATTCGTCATCTCCGGAGACCTTGAAGAAGGGCCTGCGCTCCCCCTGACGCGGCTATGGCTTCGAAGGTGGCGGCGTGGCGCTGGGCGGGCAAGGGACGAGGAGGTAGATCTGATTGCCGTCCGACGAGGCCCAGGAGGCATCGATGGTGACCCCGGGGAGCTTTCGGAGGGTCTTCGGACGGTCTCCGCGGACAGACTCGACATCGAGGAAAGAAGACTCTCCATCGGAGCTGAGGACGAGGCACTCTTTGCCACCGGGCTTGCAGCGGGGGGCGTTGTACTGGCGAAAGAAGGACTCCTGGTTGGCAAAGGCTTGCTTGCTCGTGACCTCGGCCGAGGCGGTGATGGCGTCGCCGTTGATGGTGAGCGCCCAGACCTGTTCGCCCTGTGCGCCCGTGGGGCGAGCGGCGACAAGGAGGGTGAGGGGCGGGGTCGCCTTGGCGAAGGCAAGGAGGCGGGTGAGGGTGAGAGAGGGATTGCCCCCGGTGAGCGGAACCGGGTCGTCGTTGCGCGAAGGAAAGACGTGGAGCTTGCCGCCGATCACGGCGAAGATGCGAGGATCCGCGGCCGGGCCCGGGAGGATGGTGGTCATCAAGTAGCACTTGGGAGCGGCGGGCGGTGCGGTGCCGGCAGAAGGGTTGGCGCTGAGAACGAGGATGGCGGTTCCACTCGACCCCGGAGTAAGGGCGAGGTGCTCGGGGCCGGTGGCCCACTCGATGATGTTGATCGGGGTGGTCGGCGGAGGTGGGGCGGAGGCACCGCAGGCCGGGAGCGTGAGGGCAGCGACGAGCGCGGTGCCGGCGGACGCGAAGCGGGGCGGGCGGGGTGGCATGGCCCCGAACTATAGGCGAGATCGGGGGAGGGTTGGGCAGACGCGATCGAGATCTCGTCGCGCGCGGGTCCCGCAGGGTGGTACCTTCGGTAGGACGAGAGGAGAGGCGCGATGAGCGGGGAGGCGAGGCGGGGGTGCGAGGGGCTACGGTTCGAGGGCGTCGCCGTAGGCCTGGAGGGTCGAGTCGATGGCGGTCTTGAGAGGAAGAACCCACGATTGGACCGCGACGAGCTCGTCGTCGAGCACGGGCTCGCGGATCTGGGCCCCGGTCTGCTCTCCCAAGAGGACGAGGTCGTCTTCGACGGCCGAGGTTTTGTGGATGGTGTCGAGCAGGTCGTTGAACGCGTGGGCGAAGCCCTTGGTGAGCGCGTTGGTCTCCAACGGGACGAGGATGTGGACGGTGTCCTCCGACATGGTTTTGTAGGCCACGTCGGGGGCGTAGGCGGCGAGTGCTTTCGTGCCCATGGGACGGACGAGGGAAGGACAGTGTTGAAGGGTGGAGAAAAAAATTCGCAGATAAGTGAACAGCGGTGGCCAGCGGTGCGGGGAGGTAGGATACGGAAGCGCGAAAGTTCTCCATCGCGTGTCAGGTGGGCTCGCCGGGCGGAGATGAGATCACGGATTTGGGGCAGGTCGGGCGGGGAGGGGTCGGGTGAGATCGCAGCGGCGTGCGCGGGAGCGGGGAGCGCGGCGGGCGGGATCACGGGTACGTGCGCGATGGGGGGTGGCGCGCGGGTGGGATCACAGGCGGACGACGGGTGGCGGGGAGGGCGCGGGTGGCATGACGGGTGGCGCGCGGGTGAAGAGGTGGCGGCTGGATGGGATCGCGGGCGCGTTTCCGGCGGGGGCAGGGACGGCCGGCGGGATCACCGGATGGTGTGCGGCGCGGAGCTTGGCGCGGGCGGGGAGATCACGGGCGGGTGTCCGGCGGGGGCGAGCGGGTGGGTGGGATCACGGATGGGAGGCCGGCGGGGAGGTGCGCGCGGTGGGGATCACGGGGGCGTGTGGGGCGGGGAGGTGCGCGCGGTGGGGATCACCGGGCGGCCTGGGGAGGGGCGCGTCCATTTTTTGTGAGGATTTGGGTTCTGGGCCGGGCGGTGGCGCGGGGATGTGAAGGTTGGGGGAGCTGGGCGGGGGTGGGTGGCGCGGGGTGGTGAGTTGGGCTGGGTCGGGATGGGCGGCATGGCTTGGGGTGGGGCTGAAGGCGGGGCGGTGGGTGGGGATAGGAAGAGGAGGATGCGTGTGGGGGCGGGTGGTTGGGGGCGCGATGCGGGAGGTGGGGCGGGATGGGGGGACCGGGATGCGTGGGCGGGCTCAATAAAGGAGGGGCGCGATGAGGCGGCGGCGCTGGTGGGGCATCGTCCGGGCTCGGGGTGGCCCTTGGGGTCGGAGAGGTGCGATCAGTGGGCGCAGGGACAGACGGCGAGGACGCACCGGAAATCGAGAAGCAGGGCGACTCAACCAACAGGTGATGATGCTGGTCGATGCCGGGCGGCCGGACGCGGCATGGCCACTTGCTCGACGCTCTCTCGAACTCGTAGAACGATCGCTCGGGACGAACCATCCCGGTTCGCCGTCGTTCTCAACAACCTCGCGATATATCGAGCCCTGGGAGATATGATAGCGCAGGCCTCCTCCTGCGCTCAGATGAAAGGCGTCCTCGAACCCTATCATCCGGGGCCGGCAGATTCCTTCAGCAACCTCGGTGAGTTATATCGCGCTAAAGGAGATTACCCGCGCCAAGGCGCTCCTTTTGCGTTCGCTCGCCATTCGCGAAAAGTCACTGGGGCCGGATCATCCCCATGTGCGCTATCACTGGACAATCTCGCCGGCTGCGCGAGAAGGCGCTGGGGCTGGACGCCATCCGGCTGAGGTGGCGACTTCCCTCAACCTGGAATTGCATCATTGAGGTGAGTACGACAAGGCCAGCCCATCTCTTCGCCCGCACATCCTGAAAGAGCTCAGGCCAGTCTCCGGAAGTGGCCCAACTCTGCACAACCAGCAAGTATGGCGAGGCCCGGGAAGTCGACCGGGCCGACACGCCTTTTCATACGCGCCTGCTGATCACCGAGAGGGCGCTTGGCCCGGGCCGATCCGGTATGTCTCGAGAACATCGCGGCCGCTCACAAGCGCGGGCGACATTCGGAACCCGAGCCTCTCGGCTCGGCGTTGGTCTGAAAGCGCTCAGGCCTCGATCGGGGTGGCAACCCCCTGGACACCTGCGCGTTGCACTGGGCGATGGGTGTCGGACGCGTGAAGCGCGTACCGAAGGTGACGCTCGATCACCGTCTGGAAAGCGGGTTCCAGGGCTAGGCCTGCGCTCGCGTGCCACCGGGCCATTCCGGCAGCGCCATCGATCTTGCGATCCACGCACATGAGCCCGCGTCGGCCGCTCTCGCCATGACCACGATACTGCGTCGCAGGGACGCGTCGTGGATGCCGTCGCCGGAGGCATTCGCCTCGCCTTCTGGGCCCTGACGAGCAAAAACTCCTCGACGAAGCTCAGGCGACGAGATCCTATTACGCCACCCGCGTCCCGGCCGGGCCTGTTCCGCCGACACGCATACCACAAAGAGCTCGACGCGCTCGGAAGCCAGATCGAGTAGCACGTGGCCGCGATCAGCCAGCGCAGCGCAACCTTCCGCGCTCATCGAATCGAAGGCGATCGCCGCCGTCGCCATCGACGAGAACGCGCTGGGGCGGAGCTCTCATCCCAGCAGCAGCGCTCGTCGAGTGGGCCTCTACCGATCATTCAACAAGCGCACGTGGTGGCGGAGACATGGGGCCCTCCCCGATACGCGGCCTGCGTGCTGCCCAAGCAGGGCGCTCCGACCTGTATCGACCTGAGCGACATCAAGACCATCGACACGAGTTCACCCTCCGTGCGGCCCTCCGCCGCTCAGCCACCCGACGTCGCGAAGCTATCTCATGCGCTCGAGCTTCGCGTGATGGCCCCTGTTCGCGCCCTCCTCTGCAACGCCCGCCACGTCTACCTCTCGCCCGATGGAGTCTTGAACCTCGTCCCTTTCGCCGCGCTGCCCGATGAGGACGGCCACCCGCTCATCGAGCGCTATGCCTTCACCTACCTCACCAGCGGCCGCGACCTGCTCCGCTTCGCAGCTCATACCCCCGCCGAGCAGGGCCCGTTGGTCCTCGCCGCCCCCGACTTCGACTCCGAGCCATCTCGGGCGCCGGGCGCTCACCCTCTCTCACGCCGACGAAGAGGCCGAGGCTGCCGCCCATGTCTTCCCCGGCGCCACGGTGCTGCGATACGGCGAAGCCACGAAGGAGAACCGAAGAAGGCCCACGGTCTCGCTTGTTGCACATTGGCACCCACGGCTTCTTCGAGCCCATCTCCTGCTCGTCGAACCCCGACAGCTCAGCGCTCGCCAACCCCCTGCTTCAGTCGGGACGCTCGCGGGGGCGGCCTGCGTGAGCGGGCAGACGAGGATCTTGACGGCTTTCGGGGGGCCGACCTGTATGGGACGAAGTTGGCGGTGCTCTCCGCCCGCCAGACGGGGGTGGGGGACCCGAAGGCGGGGGATGGGGTGTGGCCTCCGCCGAGCTCTGGCCGCCGGCGCGGAGACGCAGGTGATGAGCCTGTGGCCGGTGGATGGGGCGGCGACGGCCACGCTGAGGGCGTATTACGAGCGGCTTGCCGGGGAAGGACGGAGCGAGGCGTTGCGGCAGGTGCGCTGCGATGCGCATACGCCGGGCAGGAGCATCCGTTGTACTGGGCGCCGTTCATCGTGTCGGGGATGACCGGACGCTGGAGGACAAGGCGGTGGAGCCTGACCTTCGGGTCATCCGAGTGGAGCGTGCGCGTGTCGGTGGGAGGGAGGCCGGGGAGCAACCGGCGTGGCTCGCCGTCGCGGTCGCGCTGGTATGGATGGGGAGACGAGCACGCATGGCTGGGCGCCGCAGGAAGAGAGCTCACCGCGGGCGAGAGGAATGTGAACATGACGAGCTGGACGAATTTGGAATAGTGGCACTCGGAATGGCTGTCGGGCTCGGGGTGGTACGCTCTGCGGAAGGCGCAGGGCCCAGGCGCAAGCGCGATGGAGCTCGGAGGCAGAGCGGCTCAATGCGCAAGCGTGTATGACGATGCGGTGGCTGCTCAGCGCGCCCTCGCCATTCGCGAGGGAGACCATCGAACGTGGCCACATTCCTCAATAACGCGGAGATATGAAGAAAGGCTGAGCCTCTCTATCAGCGCGCCCTCGCCATCAAGGAAAAGGCGCTGGGGCCGAGACCATCCGGCGGTGGCAACCTCCGCTCGGCAACCTCGCCGTGCTGTCATGGGCCATGGGCCGTCTGCCCGACGCGCCGTCCAGCAGCAGAGCCGTGCAGAGGACGTGGAGGAAGACGCTCGCGCTCCGACGTGGCCATCACCCTCAACAACCTCGCGTCGATGTAGGCTAGACCGAGCCGAACCTCTCTACCTGCGCGCCCTCGCCATTCGCGAGAAGGCGCTCTGGGCGAACCATCCGACGTGGCCATCACCCTCAACAACCTCGCGTCGATGAGTTCGGGGAGTATGACCGGGCCGATCTCTACCGCGCGCCATTGGCATCAAAGAGAATGTGTTCGGCCATCATTCGAGCGTGGCAACCCCGCTCAATAACCTCGCGGCGCTGTACAAGAGAAAGGAGAATATGCGAGCCGAGCCTTCTACCAGCGCGCCCCGCCATCCGAGAGAAGGCGTTGGGCTCGGATCATCCGAACGTGGCCGATTCACTCAATGATCTGGCGTCTTGCATCTTTTGAGAGGAATATGGACAGGCCGAGCCTCTATCAGCGCGCCTCGCCATCCGAGAGAAGGCGTTGGCCGAACCATCCGGACGTGGCCCACTCCCTCAACGACCTCGCCGCGTTGTATGATTCAAAGGAGAATATGGACAACCGGAACCTCTTACCGGCGTGCCCTCGCCGCCAATGAAAGGCGCTGGACGGACCATCCGCATGTGCTGCTCTCGATAATCTCGCGGGCTTGTATCATGCGGGTGAGTATGATCGGGCCGAGCTCTCTACCAGCGCGCTCTCGCCATCTTCGAGAAGACGTTAGGACGAATCATCCAGAAGTGGCCCAGTCACTCAATAACCTCGCATTGCTGTACCATGCAAAAGGGGAATATGACCGGAGCCGAGCCCTCTATCGGCGCGCCCTCGCCATCAAGGAAAAGTGGCGACCTGACCACCCGGCTGTGGACGATCTCGCTCAACAACATGCGGGGCTCTATTGGCACGAGGAGCTGATCGCGCCGAGCCCTCGTACCTGCGCGCCCTCGCCATCCGCGAAAGCGCTGGCCAGACCACCCTGATGTGGCGACGCTTACAAGAACGACCTCGACAATCTGCGTCATTGTCCTGAGCGTGAGCCACCTGCCAAGGCTGTTCCTTCCAGGCCGTCAAGACGTGACGGAGAACGCGCCCTCCTCGTGTCTGCCGCTCCGGGCCCAGAACCTCATCTCTGCCATCCAGGGTCAGCGCGTGCCGGTCGACCTGCCTTCATGCCGCGAGCCAACCTCGGCGGTCTCGCCTTGACCACCATCCTGCGCCGCAAGGCGTGCCCTCGACGCCACCGCGGGCAGCGTCCGCGCCCTGCGTGGGCGCCTCGGCCCCCGAGGAGACGCTCCTCGATGAACTCAACTACGGAGCCCGCTATGCCGCCCCGTCCTGGTGGGCCTGGTCACCTGCTCGACGCTTATGGAACAACATCGCTGCGCTGAGGGCAGATCCGGATCACGAGGCCGCGATCGCATGCGCAGCGCGACGTTCCGCCCAGCAACAGCCTGTGACCGTCGCCGCTGTCGAGGCCGCTCTGCCCGACGCTACCGCGCTCGTCGAGTGGGTCGCATACCAGCCCATCAATCTTAAAGCACCCACCGAAGCCGAGAGGTGGGGCTCCCTCCGGTATGCGGCCTGCGTCCTGCCGAGCCGCGGAGCTCCTGCCTGCACCGATCTGGGCGATGTGGCGACCCTCGACGCCGAGGTTCATGCCCTCCGCGCCGCCCTCCGCCGCCCCTCGAGCGAAGATGTCCCCTCTCTCTCGCTCGCCCTCGAAGCGCATATCATGGCACCTGTCCGTGCGTTGCTCGGCACGACCCGCCGCGTCTTCTTATCTCCCGACGGCGCCCTGAACCTCGTCCCCTTCGCCGCGCTGCCCGATGAGGACGGCCACCCGCTCATCGAGCGCTATGCCTTCACCTACCTCACCAGCGGCCGAGACCTCCTCCGCCTCGCCGCCCATCTCCCTGCCGAGCAACCTCCGCTCATCCTCGCCAACCCCGACTTCGACGCAGGCACCACTCCGGGCGCAGGCCGCTTCTCACCCCTCCTCCACGCCGAGGAGGAGGCCGCCGCCGCCTCCCACGTCTTCCCCGGCGCCCCCGCCCCGGTGCTGAGCTTCGATCGGGCCACCAAGGCCAATCTCCTCAAAGCCCACGGCCCGAGCCTCCTCCACATCGGCACCCACGGCTTCTTCGAGCCGATCTCCTGCTCGGCCACCCCAGACAGCTCCGCCCTCACCAACCCCCTTCTCCAATCGGGCATCGCCCTCGCAGGCGCCAACGCCTGCACCAGCGCCCACGACGACAAAGGCATTCTCACCGCCTTCGAAGCCGCCGGCCTCGACCTCTACGGCACCAAGCTCGCCGTCCTCTCCGCTTGCCAGACCGGCGTAGGCGACGCCAAGGCCGGCGACGGCGTCTACGGCCTCCGCCGCGCCCTCGTCCTCGCCGGCGCCGAAACCCAGGTCATGACCCTCTGGCCGGTCGATGGCGCCGCCACTTCCACCCTCCTCAAAGACTATTACCAGCGCCTCGCCCGCGGCGAAGGCCGCAGCGAAGCCATGCGCCAGACCCAGCTCGCCATGCTCCACACCCCCGGTCGCGAGCACCCCTATTACTGGGCCCCCTTCATCGTCTCCGGTGACGATCGCACCCTCGACGACAAACCTGTCGTCCCCGATCTCCGCGTCCACCCCGGCGGCGCTTGTGCTTGCCGCCTGGGCAACGAACCGCAGGAGACCCCCTCCGCGTGGCTCGGTATCCTGACCGCGGCGCTCGCCCTGGGATATGCACGCCGGCCCATCAGGAGCACACCAATGTCGCGAAGCGCTGCCGATGCTCTCGCTCGTGGGGACCGCCACACAGTGTCGCGTTGATCCAGATCCACGATGGATCCATCGCCTCGTGCTCCACCCAGGGCTAAAGCCCGGGCTACACAGGACGAAGCCAACCCTTCGGCGGGCTTGCGGCTCGCGAGCGAATCCGCGCGCTCTCCGACATGGAAACCTTGACGGAATGGTAGGACGAGGCGCTCTCCGTGATCGACGCCGAGCAGGCCCAGCGGCTGGCCGAAAAGATCCGCGAGGCACCCTTTCCGTAGTCGGCGCCCGTCACACTCCGACCTGTCTGGTCGACGGGGAGACATGCCTCTCCGCCGTTCCCTCCTCGCTCTCCTCCCGATGCTCCTCTCCGCGTTCGCCTGCTCCCACCGGGCCGCTCTCGTCGATCCTCTCCCGCAGCAAGCGCCCGGCGCCTTCCTCGCGGTCCCTGCGCAGGTCGTCTCGATCGCGCCCCCGGCCCCTGCGCCGGAGCCACCTCTCGCGACTGCGGCCGAGGCCCCTTCCGTTTCCCTGATCGCCGCGCGCACCCTTCGCTACCGCGAGCTCTTCACCGGAGCGCTCCCCTACCATGCCCGGATCGAGACCTGGACGCTGACCCTGAGCAACGATGGCCGCTTCATGCTCGCGCGCGAGCGCGGCCAGGCCACCGAGAACAGCCTGATCGAGAACAAGGCCAGGCCGCTCGGGGCGATCGACAGCCAATCGAGGCTCGACATCGCGGGCACCTTCCGGACCGGCGAGCGAGGTGCGATCGATCTCTATGCGAGCGGCGCCGAGCACCCTGTCGTTCATTGCCGGCCGGGTCGGATCCAGACGCTCGCGCCCGGCGCCACGCTCCGCCTCGTCCCCATCCCGGGCGAGAACGCCAATCGTGCCTCATGGACGCCCTCCGAGCGCCGCCTGGTCGAGGTCCTGCGCTGCGAGCGCGCCTGGCTCGCGGATCAGGCCTCGTGGACCGACGAGCCCCAGCCCGAGCTCCTCCCGTTCGCGGATCTCCCGGGGGTGGAGTATGCGCACGACAACGACGACATGGTCGTTCAGAAGGGCGGGGTGAGGCGCCTCTCCGCGGCGCCCTCACCGTGATCCGGAGTCCGGGCGGTCACCCTCACCACTTCCCGGGCGCCGACTCCCACGCGTGCTGCACGGAGCCGTCCGCGGCCCGGATGAACACCTCCAGCCGTCCGTCCTTGTTCCGCTTCGCCGCCGCGCCGCCCGTCATCTCGCCGCCCATCTTGGTCCAGCTCCCCCAGCCGCTGTTCGGCGCCTTCTGCGCGATGCGGTAGAGCGCCTGGTTGTCGCCGCGCGCGAAGAGCTCGATCCGGCCGTCGGCGTCGGTGGACGCGAACGGGCGGTGGATGCCGCCGCCGAAGCTCGCCCAGCCGCTCCACGCCCCGTTCACGGTCTTCTCCCACTGGTGAAAGAGCGCCCCGTCGGTCCCGCGGACGAAGACCTCGAGCCGTCCGTCGGCGTTCTTCACCACGGTCGGGTTGCTGGTCGCCTTGCCGCCGAGCGATGTCCACGCGCTCCACCCGCCGCTCTCCTGGGCGATCACGTACGTCGCCTCGTCCTTGCCGATCGCGAAGACCCGCAGCTTGCCGTCCTGGGCGCGGATCGCGCGCGGCTCCGAGAGCCCACCACCTGCGCTGCCGAGCGACGAGAAGCCCGACCAGCCGCCGTTCGCCTTCACCTGATAGGCGTGATGAAGGGCGCCGTCGTTGCCGATCGCGAAGACCTCGAGCCGGCCGTCCTCGTTGCGGGCCACCGTGGGATCGCTCGTCCACGTGCCTCCCATGGTCGCGAAGTTACCGATCTTGCCGTTGGGCGAGTCCTGCCAGGCGTGCTCCAGGGTGTTGCCGGCGCTGCGGGCGAAGAGCTCGATCCTCCCATCCTCGTTGTTCGCGACCGCGGGCCTCCCTTCCAGGTTGCCGCCGAGCGAGAACCAGCCGCTCCACCCGCCGTTGGGCTCGGTCTGGAAGGTCGTGACCATGTTGCCCTTCGGGCCCAGCGCGAAGACCTCGAGCCGTCCATCGGCGTTGGCGCCCACCGCCGGGTCTCCCGCGATGGAGCCGCCGAGCGACGCGAGCCCGCTCTGCGCCGGAGGCGGCGGAGCCCCGTCCCCACCGAAGGCCGCGAGCGCCGCCTTGGCATGCGCGATGCGGTTCGCCGACGCGCACTGGCCGCAGATCTCGTAGTGATCCTGGAACGCCGCCACCGACGCGTTGATGCTCTTCGCGGCCTTGAGCTGCGAGAGCCCGTAGCCGAAGGTCGTGAGCTCGTACCAGATGAACTCGAGCTGAAGCTCCAGGGAGTGAATCGACTTTCCCTTCTGCCCCGCATACCAGGCGACGTTATCGTGGTAGTCGGTGTCCCAGCGCCCGCCCGCCGACCACTGCGCGATACCGCGCCCCGGGCCACCGCCGTACTGCGCGATCGTCGGCGACATCCCGGACTCTTGATCGAGGTTACCGACGATGCCCGCTGCCTGCACCGGCGTCAGGCCCTTGGCGAGGAAGAAGTCGAACGCGATCTTGTCGTTGGCGTTCTCGGTGACGATCTCGTCGGTCTGATCATCGACCCCCTCGTCCGGGGCGCTGTCGCTGCCGTTCATGCAGCCGGCGAGGAGCACCGGGAGCACGAAGGCGGAGGGGAGGAAGCGCTTGGACCAGAGGCGATGGGCGAGAAGGGAGGACGACATGCGCCGCTCCTTCGCGAGCGGCGTGCCAGCGGACGCATCGCCCAGAATGGGCAAAATCACGGGTTACAGGCGCGGCGCCCATGGATCACCGCCCATCCATTGGAGGACGAAGAATCCAGGGCCCAATGTGGCTGAATGTAGGCAAGCTGCGCGTGGAGGCACGTTGCCGCGGGCGGTGTGATCAGAAAATTCCCGCGCCCTGCGGCTTCATCTCTCGTGGTCTTCGCGGCTCGTCTCCGCCGGTTCGTCCTCGTCGTTCTCGGGATCGAGCCTCCGCGCCCGTTGACGCGATCGGCGAGCGTCGCCGAGCATACGCGTGCGCCGCTCGTGGCGCTGCCCGAAGAGAGTCAAGCTCCACCATGTTCAACATCGGACAACACGTGACGGCGCAGTGGACCAACGGCAACTGGTACGGCGCGCGCGTCCTCCAGGTCAACGGCAACTTCTTCGAGGTCGCCTGGGACGACGGCTCGCCCAACCTCTGGATCGGCTCCCACCAGATCCGGCCGGACGCGAGCGGAGGCATGGGCGCTCCAATGAGCGGCGGCATGGGCGCTCCGATGAGCGGCGGCGGGCAGTTCATGCCGGGCCAGCATGTGCGCGCGCAGTGGACGAACGGCGGCATGTACGGCGCGCGCATCCTCCGCGTGAACGGGTCGCACTACGAGGTCGCGTGGGACGACGGCTCGCCCAACCTGTGGGTCGCGGCGCACCAGATCCAGCCCGATCAAGGCGGCGGCATGGGCGCGCCGATGAGCAGCGGCATGGGCGCGCCGATGAGCAGCGGCGGGCAGTACATGCCGGGCCAGCATGTGCGCGCGCAGTGGACGAACGGCGGCATGTACGGCGCGCGCATCCTCCAGGGGAACGGGTCGCACTACGAGGTCGCGTGGGACGACGGCTCGCCCAACCTGTGGGTCGCGGCGCACCAGATCCAGCCCGATCAGGGCGGAGGCATGGGCGCGCCGATGGGCGGCGGCGGGCAGTACATGCCGGGCCAGCATGTGCGCGCGCAGTGGACGAACGGCGGCATGTACGGCGCGCGCATCGTGAACCAGCGCGGCGATCACTACGAGGTCGCGTGGGACGACGGGTCGCCCAACCTGTGGGTCGCGGCGCACCAGATCCAGCCCGATCAAGGCGGAGGCGCGCCGATGCTCGGCGGCATGACGAGCGCGCTCATGGGCGCTGCGGCGCGGCAGCCTCGGCCGGGCGAGCATGTGGTCGCGCAGTGGACGAACGGCAACTGGTACGGCGCCCGCGTCCTCAACCAGCGCGGCGATCACTACGAGGTCGCGTGGGACGACGGCTCGCCCAACCTGGGGATCGGCGCCCACCAGATCCGCCTCGGATAGCGCCCCGCCCCGGCGCGCTCAGTCGAACGACAGTGCCCGCCCCAATGCTTTGACCTGCAAACAAATCGACGCGCGCTCCCACGGGTCCTCCGGCGGGCGCGCCTCGCCGAGCACGCGCGCCGGGAACGACGGCAGCATCGGCAGCCGCGCGCCGAGCGCCTCGGGCAGGTAGCAGGGCAGGGGGATGGAGGAGCCCGGCGTCGCGAGGAGCGCGCGGATCTTCGGCTCGCCGAGCACGATCCGCTTCTGGTGCCGGCGCTGCTCGATCAACGCGCGCTCCACCTGCTCGTCGAGCCAGCCCTGCGGCATCGCGTGCTTCTCCTGCGAGAAGGCCTCGCGGAGCGCCTGGCCGAGCCGCTCGGCGGCGCCCGGCGCGGCGGCGGCGAAGGGTGAGCCGAGGAGCTGCGCGGCCCGGTCGACGGCCCCGGCGAGCGGCGTGCCGGGCGCGGCGATCGACGACGCGGCGCCCACCATCGCCCGCAGCGCCTCGATCGGATCGAACGCGACGCGCAGCTCGCCGGCGACCACCACGAGCGGCGGCCGGAAGCGCCCGTCGTCTCCCGCGGCCGCGGCCATCTTCGCGGCGAGCGCGGTCGCCTCGGCGCGGGGCGCGGCGACGAGCGCCCGGCATGCCTCGGCCTCGATTCGTTCGAGCTCCAAGCGTTTTGCCTCCTCGCGCTCCGCCGCCTTTGCGGGGGCCTTGATCGACGCGAGCAGGTCGGGGAACGCCGCGCGGATCGCCCTTGCGGCCAGGGGATCGACCCAGAGGAGCTCGACGGCCTCCCGCCGCGGGCGCGCGGCCGGCGCGGGAGGTTCGACCTGCGCGCCCCGCGCCTCGCGCCCGAGCGCCGCGTCGGCGGCCGCGTTCGAGGCGGCCATCAGCCCGAAGCCGGCCGGCAAGCGCCCGGGCGGCGAGGGAGGCGGCGCGCTCTCGATGCTCCGCGGTGGCAGAGGCTCGACGGGGACGATCGGCCTGCCCATGAGGGGCGGCGGCGCCACGAACGGCGGCGGCGCGGACGGCGCCGGCGCGGGGCCCGCGGACACACCGGGTGACGGTGGTAACCACGCGGGCACGTTGTGCTTCGGCGGGATCTCGAAGGGCACGGCCGCCGTCTGCACCATGGCCCGGCGCGCGGGCGCGCGATCGGCCGGCGGCACCTGCGGCAACGCCATCGTCCGCAGCTCGGCCTGGGGCGGGATCGAGGGCATCCGCTGGGTGAGCGGGCCGGCCATGCGCAGCGCTTCCTCGGCCGTCACGCGCTCGCCGGGCTGCTCGAGGGCGACGAGCACCCGGCCTCGCTCGTCGGGCTCTTGCAGGCTCACCTGCCCGCGGAAGGTCATCGTGCAGAGCCCGCGATCGGCGTCGATCCACAGGGTGTCGGCCTTCATCCCGAGCTCGCGCGGCGGCGCGCCCGGCCGCTCGACGAAGGCGCGCGGCCGCATGCCGGGCAAGCTGGTCAAGAGGCGCGGGTGCTCGCGGCTCAGGTTCTGGAGGATCAGGCGCTCGTTCTCGCGGAGCGCGGGGAGCTGCTGGTCGGCGGGCGCGGCGTTGAAGTAGCCGAGATCGAAGCCCTCCGGCAGCGGCGTCTCGGCGAGCTGCTCCTCGAAGCGCGCCGGGAGCGAGCCGAGGCGCGCCTGTCGCGCGGGGAAGTAGCGGGGCACCGGCCCGAAGCCGATCGGCGCCATCACCTCGCTCCGATCGGCCGGCGTCGTGCCGGGCGCCTGCAGGTTGGGCAGGAACACCTGCCCCAGCGGATCGGGCCGCGCCGAGGGGCCCGTCGGGACGCCGAGCGGGTTGTCGGTGCCGGGCCCGCCCGCGGCGCGCTCGTGGCGGAGCGGCATCCGCGCGATCCGCCCGCCGTCGCGCAGGTGCCCCTCGCGCGAGAAGCAGCGCTCGCCGAAGATCTCGATCTCCTTGTCGATCTGCCCGATCACCAGCCGGGCCACGAACGAGCGTACGAGCTCGCCGCGCGGCGCGTGGGCGTGGCCCACCAGGATCACGTCCGCGCGGGCCTTGCGCGGCGCGAGATCGCTCGGGTGATCTGCCCCGGCCGGCGCACCTTCACCGCCATGGCTTTCTTCTTCCCACAGCGGCTCCTGGCTGTCCGAGAGCGCCGACTCGCCGGGGAGGAGCAGGTAGGTCGCCTTGCAAATCACGGTGAGCACATGCGCCGAGGGGCGCGGCTGCCAGCGCACCTTGCCCGTGCGGAGCGGCGAGAGCGAGACGACCTCCATGATCGCCACGGTACCAGCCTTCGGCCCGCGCCGGTCCATCGTCGCGGGCCTTTACGAGCGAGCGACCGGCGTGAGACCGTATGTAATTCCGGAGAGGAGATCCGATGTCGCTGCTCAAGCTCTGGCTCGAATCGAAGGACCTGCTCGACGTCCGCAGCTTCCAGGTGCACGAGGCCATGTCGAGCCCGTTCGAGGTCACGATCATCGCCGTCTCGGCGGACGAGGACATCGACCTCGAGGCGATGCTCGCCCGCGAGGCGATCTTCTTCCTCGGCGGCCCGTCGCCGCGGCACCGCTTCTGGAAGGGCCTCGTCAGCCACGTGCAGGAGGTGCAGGCCGAGAAGCCCTTGCCCGGGATGCCGGCGCTCTCCACGTACCTCGTGCGCGTCGTCCCGCGCCTGTGGATGCTGACGCAGCGCCGCGGAAACCGGATCTTCCAGCACAAGTCGGTGCCGGAGATCGTCGAGGCGATCCTCACCGAGCACGGCGTCGATTTCATCAACCGCGTGACGGACGCGCACCGGCAGCAGGAGTACCGTGTCCAGTACGGCGAGAGCGATTTCGCCTTCGTGAGCCGCCTGCTCGAAGAGGCCGGTATCGGCACCTTCTTCGAGCCGCTCTGGCAAGAGAACGCCGACTTCGGCGAGGGCGCCTCCACCGACTACCGCTCTGTGCTCGTGCTCTCCGACAACCCACAATCGAGGATCAAGCGCGAGACGATTCCCTACGTCGACAACCCGAACCAGGGCCCGGGGCTCGACTTCGTCTCCCACGTCAAGCTCTCCCACGAGACCTTGCCCGGGCGCTTCACGATCCGCGACTACGACTTCAAGAAGCCGGATTACCCGCTCTTCGGCCAGAGCACGCAGGCCCCGTTGCCGGAGGAGTTCCTGGAGCAGTACCGCTACGAGCACGGGGCCTTCAAGAGCGACGCGGCCGGCGACCGCCGCGCGGCCGTGGCGCTCTCCGGCGTGCGGCGGAAGAAGCGCAACCTGACCTACAGCTCCAACTGCTTCGACCTCTACCCGGGCATCGTCTTCAGCGTCGACAGCCACCCGCGCAAGGACCTCGCCCCCGAGCACACCTTGCTCGTCCTCGACGCGGTGCTCGAGGGCACCGTCAACGGCGAGTGGAGCCTCACCGGCGAGGCGGCGTTCACCGATGTTCCGTACCGCCCGCCCCAGCGCACGCCCTTGCCCCGCATCGGCGGCGTGCAGAGCGCGGTCGTGGTGGGCCCCAAGGACGAGGAGATTTACACCGACGAGCACGGCCGGATCAAAGTGCAGTTCCACTGGGATCGCGAGGGCCAGAAGGACGAGCAGAGCTCGTGCTGGGTGCGCGTGAGCCAGGGCTGGGCGGGCGGCGCCTACGGGATGATGGCGCTGCCGCGCGTCGGGCAGGAGGTGATCGTGACCTTCTGGGAGGGCAACCCCGATCAGCCGCTCGTCGTGGGCCGCCTCTACAACGTGAAGAACCAGCCGCCCTACAAGCTGCCGGACGACAAGACCAAGAGCACCTGGCGATCGAGCACCTACCCCGGCGGCGAGGGGCACAACGAGCTGACCTTCGACGATCGCAAGGGGAGCGAGCTCGTCTACGTGCGGGCCGAGCGCGACATGCGCCAGTGGATCAAGCACGACCGGCACACGCTCATCGGCGAGGTCGACACCACCCTCGTGGGCACGCAGTCGCTCGTGGCGGTGCTGCCCCCGGGCAAGAAGGGCAAATCGACCACGTTCATGGAGATGTTCGACCGGCGGATCAACATCACGAGCGGCATGGCGATGGTGCTGCTCGACGGGGACAGCGTGACGATCACCGGGCTCACCGTGAACATCCTTGGCCTCGCCGAGGTCAACATCGCCGGCGGCAAGGTCAGGCTCAACTGCTGAGGGAACGATGGAGATCCAGGGCAGACCAGCGGCCCGCAAGGGCGATGCGACGGAGCATGGAGCCCCGCTCGGCGACGGGCCGGGGAGCCCCAACGTGCTCATCGGCGGGGCCAGGGCGTGGCGCGGCGACGAGGAGAAGGAAGAGGAAGAAGAGGAGGAGGGCGAGGGCGAAGAGGGTGAAGAGGGCGCAGCAGCCGAGGGAGAAGCCGGTGAAGGTGAGGCCGCGGGCAAGGCCGCGGAGGGCGCAGGAGAGGCCGCAGGCAAGGCCGCGGAGGGCGCGGGAGAGGCCGCGGGATCGAGCCTGTCCGAGCTGATCGAGAAGCTCGAAGGGATCCAGGACAAGGGCAAGGCGCTGATCGAGGTGATCAACGCCGCGAAGGAGCTCGCCAAGAAAGAGAAGCCCGAGGAAGAGGCGCCGGAGGACATAGGACCGCCCGAGGGCTGGCCTCCCGAGGAGCCCGACACCAGCTACGAGAAGGGCTTCGAGCTCGGCAAGAGCATCTACGAGCTGGTGATGGAGCTGAAGAAATCCTTCGCGCCCGCCGAGCCCGACGAGCACGCATGTGAAGAGCCGGGGCACGGCTCGGGCAAGGTGAAGGACGGGAGCAAGGCCGTCTTGATCAACGAGCTCCCGGCGTGCCGGAAGGGCGATCATGTGAGCGAGGAGGGCGGCGGGGAAGACGAGATCGTCGAGGGGTGCGACTCGGTCCTGATCGGCGAGGAGAACAAGGTGCTGGAGCTGGCCGAGAAGATCGGCGGGCTCATCGAGCTCGTGAAGGCGGCCAAGGAGCTCTTCGCCAAGGAAGAAGAGCCGCCCGCGGAAGGCGGTGAAGGCGGATCGGACGGCGGATCGGACGAGGGCGCGCCTGCGCAGGCGTGAGCGGGGCTCAGCCCGAGAAGGAGGTGCCGGTGCCCACCATGACGTGACCGGTCTGGGCGTCGGATGGGTCGTTGCAGCAGGTGGCCGGATCGCCGTTGCGGGCGAGCGCGTGGTTGCCGGCGAACACCGTCGCGCTGCCGGCGTCGACGGTGGCGCGGTTCGACGGTGATCGCTGGAAAGGGCCGCCGGTGGGGATATGCGGCGGGCGGTTGTGGGCGACGCTCCCCACAATGACGGCCGGCTCGTTGTCGATGAACACGGTCGAGCTCAGGTTGTCGGTGATGGGGCCGCTGAAGGGCAGGGGGATGGGCGTCGGCACGGGCCCGCCCGGGCTCGTGATCTGCACGATGTGGGTGTCGATGCCGACCACGCGATCTCCACGCTTGGCGACGGGCTCGCTCATCGTCGTCTCCTCGGCTCAGCCCTCGTCGACGTCGGCGAGGTCGGGGAAGCTTATCTGGCCGCCGCCCTCGACGTCGACCTCGGCCTTGCCGTCGCCGTCGAGGAAGCCGCTCACGCGCGAGCCGTCGTCGAGGTCGATGACGAAGCGCTGGTACGGGATGGGGTGGCCCTCCTGATCGACGAGCTCGACCTTGGTGGGCTCGGGCTCGCTCGAGGTGATGTTGTCGGTCGCGCGATCGGGCGAGTTGAGGAGCACCTGCGCGCCGTCGAGCTTGGCCTCGGAGCCGAGCGAGAGGCTCGCGCCCGAGGAGACGAGGAGCACCTTGTCCTCCGAGACGACCTGGAAGCGCGCCTTGGTCTTGACCTTGGCCTCGCCGTCCTGGAGCAGGAGCCGCGCGTCCTTGCCGCGCACGGTCACCTTGGGCGACGAGATCTCGATCGCGCTCGGGCCGATGTGGATCATGCTGTGGCCGACGCGGAGCATGATCTCCTTGTCCGACACGAGATCGATCACCTCGCTGCCGCTCACCTGCGTCGGCCCCTCGACGACCAGGGTGCACGAACGCTTCGCGTCGTTGCGGCCGACGAGCATCGTCGCGGCGCCGCGGATCTCGCCGATCAGATCGCCGGAGACGCGCAGCCTGCGATCGCCCTCGACCTCGGTGTGCTCCCGGCCCTCGACATGCGCTGAGCGCTCGCCCCGCACGCGCTCGCGCTGATCGCCCTCGACGCTCACCTGCCGGCTTCCGGCCACGCGCAGGTGATCGTCGCCCCCGACCGAGACCCGCCGGTCCTTGTCGACCTGCGTGATCTGCTCGCCGCGGACGGCGAGGTGCTGGTCGCGCTGCACCTCGGTCTTGTCGTCCCGCTGGATACGCGCGGTGCGATCGCGCCGGATCTCGCTGTCGAAGTCGCGCTGGGCGTGGAGGTAGATCTGCTCCCCGCCGGCGGCGTCGTCGAAGGAGAGCTCGTTGAACCCTTCGCGGTACGGCGAGCTCTTGGTGCGCAGGCCGCTCCTCGTCTTCTGCGCGGGGAGCGGGAACGCGGTCGGGTGCGTGGCGTTGTAGAGGCAGCCGAGGACGAGGGGTCGATCCGGATCGCCGCCGTCGAAGCCGACCACCACTTCCATGCCCACGCGCGGGATGAACTGGCTGCCCCATCCCGTGCCGCCCCACGCTTGCATCGTCCGGATCCAGCAGGAGGTGAGCGGCTCGCGGCCCTCGCGATCCCAGTGGAAGCGGACCTTGATCTCGCCCTTCTCGTTGACGTGGATGTCGTCGCCGGCCGGGCCCACCACCGTCGCCGAGAGGCAGGACTGCACCACGCGGTGCGCGGGTCGCGCGGGGACGAAGGGCACGTCCGCGGGCACGCAGGCGAAGGTGTTGCGGTACACGGACGTCGTCGAATTGCCTTGGATCGAAGGGTCGGATGTGCCGTGGTGCTCGACGGCGGTGAGCACGTACTCGGTGTCGAGGTGCAGGGCCGGGTGCTCGGCGAGGGCGAAGCGGCGGCCCGGGTGGAGGCGGGCGCAGCCGCTCGCGCCGCGGGCGACGTGGTGACGCCGCCGGCTCTGCTCCAGGATGCGACGGGCCTCGCTCTGCGCGTAGTGCCAGTCGGGGAACAGATCGCGGCCGTGGTGCTCGTAGACCTCCATCGCCGACGCGGGCGCGGCGATCGCGGCACCGGCGAGCTGGGCCCCCGCGGCGAGCGCGTCTCCCGCGCCGCCGGGGACGAGCCCGCCGAGCGCGCCCGCGGCCGCGCCCGCGAGCGACGCGACCGCGCCCGAGGTCGCAGGCGCGGAGGCCGAGAGCGGGGTGAGCGGACGATCGGGGTCGTACTCGCGGTAGGCCGAAGCGGTGGGCCGGAGCGCCTTGCGCGCGCCGAACGAGGCGATGCTGTCGTTGCTCGGGACGATCAGCGCGCCGGCCTCGCGGAAGTAGAGCGTGGGCGCGGGCGATCGCACGCTGAAGGCCGCGCCGAGCGCGTCTTCGGCCATGTCACCGGCCGCGCCCAGCGCGGAGCCGAGCGCTCCGGCCGCCGCGGATCCTTCGCCGAGCGCGCTCTGTCCGCGATCGACGGCGCCGTCGATCGCGGAGCCGAGCGCACCGCCGAGAGCGCCCGCGGCGGCGTTCTGCAGCGCATCGCCGGGCGCGCTCGGCCCGTTGTCGTCGAGCGGCGGATAGGCATGCACGTGATCGCCGAACACGAGCACCTCGCCCGGCAAGGCGCGGCTCGCGGCATCGAGGAGCGCGCCGTCGAGCGCTCCGCCGAGGACCTCGCCGGCGACCCCGAGCGCACCCGCCGCGGCTTGCCCGGCCTGCGCGGCGAGGCGCGATCCGAGCCCGGCGGCGATCTCGGTGGCGGCGCGATCCGTGCCCGGTGAGAAGGTGTCGGGCTGCTCGAAGTAGAAGAAGAGGCCGCACTCGGCGGCGAGCCTCGTCACGAACTCGAAGTCGGTCTCGGCGTACTGGGTGCAATAGCGGCGCGAGGGGTACCGGTGCTGGAGGCGGAACCGCACCGGGACGCCCGCTTCGAGCAGCACCGTCGCGATCACCTGATCGACGCGCATGTCCTGGAAGATCCGGGAGCGCTTGCGCCGCGTGAGCAGCCACGCGCGCGGGACGAGGCGCAGGCGGTGCCGCGCCCTGCGATGCCCCTCGGCCCCCATCAAGCCCTGCGCCTCGACGCCCGCGATGATGCCCTGGAAGCTGCGCTCGACCGGCCCGACATGGAGCGAGAGCCGCGCCGGCTGGCCGAGCACAGCGCGCTCTATGGTGTCGTCGAGCGTGGTGCTCGTGACCACGATGTCGAAGCGATAGAGCCTGGAGAGCGCCTCGCGCCCCACGAACGACGCGACGCGGAGCTCGCCGTCGTGGTAGGGGCCCGCGGCCAGGCGATAGACCTCTTCCCCGGGCAAACGAGCCTCTCCGGCCGCAATGCTCATGACCGAGCTATGCACTGCTGAAAAGGTGCGTCAAGGCGACGGCCTCACCGGCGCTGCGCATGCTCAACGCGTGAGCGGCGCGTGAGCGGCGCGTGAGCGGCGCGTGAGCGACCGCGCTTCACCGAGGCTCCGCGCCGCGGCGTTCCGCGTTGACCCGCTCGACGCTTCGATGGGATGCTCGGCGCGTGGCTCGCTCCGGACAGACTCCCGCCTCCGAGGAGCAACCTGTCGTGCTCGGGGTGCGGCTCGATCAGTACGCCGGCGTGACCGCCGCGCTCGCCGAAGGCCTCGTGTTGAAGGACATCCTGGCGCAGGAAGACCTGGCCGAGGCGACGTGGCCCGAGGCCGATCGGGCCTGGAAGGAAGAGCTCGCCGACGCGCCCGATCTGCTCCTCCGCTACCAGCGCCTCCGCCGGAGCGCGGAGGACTGCCTCGCGCGCCCTGCGCCTCCCGTCGACGACGATCCCGCGGCGTGGGCGGGCTTGCTCGGCGCGCTCGCGGCGAGCGACGATCCCGATCTCTTGCTCCGCGGCTTCGGCCTGCGCATGGTGGATATCGGCCGGCTCGGGCGATCGTGGCAGCGGCGCGCCGCGGACGATCCCAAGGTCGCCGATCGCCTGATCAAGCTCGCCGGCAAGGCCCAGCCGCCGCGCGAGGTGCGATCGAGCGCGCCCGTGCTCCGCCCGTTTCCATGGACGCCCGCGCCGCGTCCGGTCGAGAGCGCGCCGCAGAACGCGCCGCCGCCCGTGGTCTCCGAGCGCGCGCCGATCCTGCCGAGCGCGTACATCGCGGCGCGGCCCCTCCCGGCGCACGAGGATCTCGCGCCCCCGCCGATCGCTCCTCGCGCGCTCGCCGACATCGCGCCGCCCGCGTTCCTCGCACAGCGACCGCTGTCGGAGACGATCGGCGCGCCGCTGCCTCCGGGGGCGCACGGCTCGCCGGTGAAGCCCGCCTTGCCGTTCGGCGAAGAGCACTCGTCGGCCTTCCTCCAGGAGGTCGCCTCCGGGCCCCGCAGCGCGGAGATGGCACAGAGCGGTGAGACGATCGGGCTCCCCACCGGGCCGAAGATCAAGGCGCCGGCGCTCCCGTTCCAGGGCGCGCAGGTCGAGCGTCTGCCGGCTCCGGCGTCTGCAACCGCGCTCGGCGAGACGATCGGCCTCGGCGAGAAGGTCTCGGCACAGCCCGCGATGCCCTTCGACGTGAGCGGTAAGCCCGAGGAGCCGTACGGCCTCACGCTCGCGCAGTACGCCTCGCTGTGGGCCGAGCTCGCCATGTACCCCGACCGCGTGCGCGCCGTGCTCCGGCGTTACGGCCTCCCCGACGAGGACGCCCGCAAGAAGCTCAACGAGGCCTGGGGCAAGCGTTTCCTCAAGGAGCCGGCCCTGCGCCGCGCCTGGATGGACCTCTGCGCGCAGTATCGAGACTGGTTGAAGCAGCAAGGAGGCGCGGCGGGCTGACGGCCCCTCCGCGAGCATGTCATGTCGGTGAGCCTCTCCGCCGGTGTGCTGGTCGCCGGCCGTTTCATGCTCGAGCGCCCGCTCGGCCAGGGGGGCATGGGCGCGGTGTGGCGCGCCCAGCACGTGAGCCTCCGCATCCCCTGCGCGGTCAAGTTCATCCACGCCCACGCTGCCACGTCGCCGGAGGCGAGGGAGCGCTTCGAGCGCGAGGCCCAGAGCGCCGCGCAGCTCCGCAGCCCCAACGTGGTGCAGATCCTCGATCACGGCGTGTGGGAGGGCCTGCCCTACATCGCGATGGAGCTGCTCGAAGGGGAAGACCTCCAGGCGAGGCTCAGGCGCCAGGGGATGCTCGACATCCCCGAGCTCGTGTCGATCGTCTCCCAGGTCGCGCGGGCGCTGACGAAGGCGCAGGCGCTCGGCCTCGTTCACCGCGATCTCAAGCCCGCCAACATCTTCCTCGTCAAGGACGACGACCAGGAGATCGCCAAGGTCCTCGACTTCGGCGTCGCCAAGATCGCGGGGCCGCCGTCGCTCGGCGAGGCGCGCACCGAGACGGGCGCGCTGCTCGGGACACCCTTCTACATGAGCCCCGAGCAGGCCCAGGGGACACGGGCCCTCGACGGCCGCTCGGATCTCTGGTCGCTCGCCGTGATCGCCTTCCAGGGCCTGACGGGGCAGCTCCCCTTCGAGAGCCAGGCGCTCGGCGATCTCCTGATGAAGATCATGGTCGCGCCGCTCCCGGTCCCCTCCGAGATCGCGCCCGTGCCACCCGAGATCGACGCCTGGTGGAGCAAGGCCGCGGCGCGCGATCCGGCGCAGCGCTTCCAGACCGGGAAGGAGCTCAGCGAGGCGCTCGCCGTGGCGCTCGGCGTCAGCGCGGCGAGCCGGCCGGTGAGCGAGGTCTCCGAGGGGAGCCCTCCGCGGGCGCCGTTGTCCGGTGTGTCACACCTGTCCACGGTGCACCCCGCCGTGAACAAGCTCGATACGGTGGTACCCATCGTGTCCTCGCCCCCGCCCGCGGAGCAGGCGCCTCCGCCCGGTCCGCTCCCTCGGCCGGATATCGCGGCTGTCGCGCTCCCTCCCGCGCCTGTCCCGGTGGCCGCGCCGAGCGCGCCCTCGGTGAGCAGCACCGCGAGCATGGATGCGCCGCTCGCGCCTCGGCCCCAGGAGCGCTCTTCCCGGACGCCGCTCTACCTCGGCGGCGCGCTCGCGGTGGTCGGCGCCGGCGCGGTGGGCATCGCGCTCTTCCTCGTGGCCGGCCGCTCTTCCACCACCGAGGGGTCCGCTCCACGCCCGGCCCTCGCCGCGCCCGATCGAACGGCGGAGGCTCGATCCACCGCGCCTTCGCCGCAGCCTTCGCCCGGCTCTCCCGTCGCCGTGAGCCCCACGGTCTCGGCGCGGCCGAGCGCGCCGCCGGCCGCGGTCCTCTCGCCCAAGACCGCCGCGGGAGACCGGTCTCCGGCGCCCGCGCCCTCGGGGACGAACCTGGCCGTCGGCGCGGCGTGCGGCGTCGCCTCGCAGTGCAAGACGGGCTTCTGCGTCGACGGGGTCTGCTGCGACAGCGCGTGCACCGATCGGTGCATGGCATGCACCGCCGCGAAGAAGCACTCGGGCGGCGGCGCGGGTTACTGCGGCTTCATTTCCGGCGGCGAAGATCCCGACCACGAGTGCGGCGCCGGCAAGCGCTGCGATGGCGTCGGCTCCTGCGTGCCGATGACGAACGCGCAGATCAAGGCGCTGACCGGGCCCTGATCGGCGACGGAGCGCGCGGTCAGTGCCCGCGCCCGCGGTGGGGCGGCGCGAGCGCGGCCTGCCCGCCGCCCGGCTGCTGCCACGCGTCCTGCACGGCGGCGATCACCTGCGCGCGCCTCCAGCCGATCGTGTAGCAAGCGGGGCCGCCCACGCTGACGTGCCCGCCGCGCCCGTTCATCCACGCGTCGGCGGCGGCGATCACGCGCTGGCGGATCACGTCTTCAGTCTGGCCGGTGGCGGTGGCGAGGCGGGTGATCTCCGCGGGCGCGGTGAGGTAGCTGTCCGGGAGACACACCTGGCGGTTCGTGTGCTCTTCCACGGCGCCACCGTTCTGGGAGAGGAACTCGCTGCCGGCCACGTTGATGCCGTACTGCGCGGCCGTGCGGTGCCCGAAGACCCGCATCCACGTGCCGCACTGCGGCCTGACCGCATCGGCGAGCCGGCCCGCGTACGACGTCATGCCTCCCTGCGCGGTGAGGCAGCAGTAGAGGATGATGTCGAGCGAGGGCATCACGTGCCCCTGGAGGAGCCCCGCGAAGCTCGACGCTCCCGAGTGGGGGATCTCGATCCCGGAGGGGATGCCGTGCATGAAGATCGCGATGCTCGCGATGTTGGCCTGCGGCCCGGACGTCTGCCGGGCGTACTCGGTGCTCAGGCGGATCATCGTCTCGATGGGCAGGCCACCGCCGCGCGCGCTCACCTCGGCGCTGTTGTGCGGGCGGAGCTGGAAGACGATGGGCTTGCCGAACGCAGGCTGCCCGTTCGCGCGCAGGCCGTAGCAGTTGCGGATCCGCGCGTAGAGGGTGCCACCGTTGATGAACGTGCTGTCGTTGCGCAGGAAGCCGTTGGCGATGGCCGCGCGGTCCGCTGCGGTGGGCGGGGCGTCGCGGCGCGCCGGGTTGGTGTCGCTCTCGTGGTAGAGCGCCTGCGTCGCGGGCAGGCTCGCGCTGTTGAGCTGGGCCCGGTATCCAGGGCGCGCGAGCAGCGCGCCCAGGGTCGTCGCGTCGGCGAAATGGCTCGCCTGGTACTGGGGCGCTGCCGGGTTCGGCTCGACGACGAGCGCGAAGTGCAGGCCCGGCTGCGTGTCCACATGGGTCTCGCCGGAGCCCGGCGCGTCCGTGACCTCCTGCGGCGCGGGCTCGGGATCCTGCGTCTCGCCCTGCTGCGGATCGTTCTCCTGCGGATCGCCTTCGCGAGGCGCCGGGGTCTGGTTTTGCGGCCTGTCCGGGGGCGGCATGATCAGCTCCCGTGCGCCCGGCGCAGGCGATCGCGCGTGGTCTCGTCGGGCTCGCCGGTGGGCGGGAGGCCCTGATCTTCCTGGAAGCGGCGGAGCGCGACGGCGACGAGCGGCCGCGGCGCCTCGTGACCCTCGTCGGCGCCGACGCGGCGGAGGTAGCCGAGCTGGGTCAGGCGCGACCGGATCCCGGACCACTCGGTCAGCGGGTCGAGGTGCCCGATGCGCACAGGGCACGAGATGTTGCGGCCCGGGATGACGACGGTGATCTCGCCAACGTGCACGGGGATCTGCAGCGCGAGGCGGCCGTCTCCGTCGGTGCTCGCCTCGATCGGATCGCGCGTGATGCCGTGCACCGCGCAGCGCTCGTTGCGGATCGGCTGGCCCGCGCTCCGCATCACGAGCGACAGGTTCGTCCGCGGGACCGTCGCCTGGTACCGGTTCGTGCGGTGCGGGCGCAGGGCCTGCGTGGCCGGCGATCGCTCCGGCACGTGGAGGATGTCGCCGGGGGCGAGGACATCGCGATCCGGGCGTTGATCGGCGAGCTCTCGGTTCTGCGGATCGCTCCAGAGGGTGTCCGCGTCGGTGCCGAAGCGCGCGGCCAGGCGGCCGGTGTAATCGCCCTGCCGCACCACGTAAGGGCGCGTGCTCATGGTTCGGCCGCGAGCGTCGCATGCGCCGTCCTTCCGTGTCAACGCGGGCCCGAGGAGCGCAGAGAGCGGAGCGCGGGTCGTGATACGTTGAGGCCGATGAGCTCGACCACGCGCCGCGCGGGCTTGGACCCGGCGGATCGAGCGCTCGCGGACACCCAGCTCGCCGGGCCTGCGCCGGCGCCTCCGCCCGGGCGCGCCCACGCCCCCGAGGCGCTCACGCTGGACGCTCCCGCGGCGCCGCCCGCGTCGATCGGAGCGCTGGAGCTCGCCCACGACGGCGACGATCGTTACGTCGTCGAGGGCGAGGTCGCCCGCGGCGGGCTCGGGAGGATCCTCTCCGCCACCGATCGACGCCTGCGCCGCTCGATCGCGCTCAAGGAGATCCTCGAGGACCGTGCGGACACCGAGGCCCGCTTCCTGCGCGAGGTGCAGATCACCGCGCGCCTCCAGCACCCGTCGATCATCCCGCTGCACGACGCCGGCCGGTGGCGGAGCGGCAAGCTCTACTACTCGATGAAGCTCGTCTCGGGGAGGTCGCTCGAGGCGGTGATCGCGCAGAAGGCGACGCTGAGCGACCGGCTCTCGCTGTTGCCGCACGTGATCGACGTGGCCGAGGCCATCGCCTACGCGCACAGCCGCGGGATCATCCACCGCGATCTCAAGCCCCAGAACGTGCTCGTCGGCTCCTTCGGCGAGACGGTGGTGATCGACTGGGGCGTCGCCAAGGACCTCTCGGTCTCGGCGGGCGAGGGCGCCGCGAGCGACGATCCTCCCGGCCCCGATTCGAGCGCAGGGCATCCCGAGCTCACCCTCGATGGCTCGATCGTCGGCACGCCGGCCTACATGCCGCCCGAGCAGGCGCGGGGCGCGCGGGTCGACGAGCGCGCCGACGTGTACGCGCTCGGGGCGATCCTCTACCACCTGCTGGCCGGGGTCTCGCCGTACGAGGGCGCGCCGATCCACGCCGTGCTGACGAAGCTGCTCGCGTCGTCACCGCCGCCTCGGCTCGCCGATCGGGTGCGCGGCGTCCCGAAGGATCTCGAGGCGATCGTCGACAAGGCCATGGCCGCGCTCCCCGAGCGCCGTTACCCGAGCGCCCGCGAGCTGGTCGGCGACCTCAAGAAGTTCCAGACCGGCCAGATCGTCGGGGCGTACGACTACAGCGCGAAGGAGCTCGTGCTCCGCTGGCTGCGCAAGAACCGGCTGGTGGCGACGCTGCTCGCGGTCCTCGCGCTCGCCGCGGGCGTGGTGGTGCGGGAGATCGTGGACAAGGGGGAGGTGGCCGAGCGGGGGCGACAGCTCGCCGAGACCGAGCGGCGCAAGGCCGAGCATGCCCGCGCGCTCGCCGCCGAGGCCGAGGCGCGGGAGCGCACGCGCGCCGACGAGGTGACCTTCGATCAGGCGCGGCTCTCGCTGGATCACGATCCTGCCGAGGCTCTGCGCTTCCTCGCCGAGCTCTCGCCGAGCTTCTCGCGGATGGGAGCGGTGCGCGTCATCGCCGCCGACGCGCTCTCGCGCACGCTGCCCCGCACCCTGCGCGGGCACACCGGGGGCGTGTTCGCGGCGGCGATCTCTCCTGATGGAACGCATGTCGCCAGCGCGAGCTACGACAAGACGGCCCGCGTGTGGGACCTCTCGACCGGGGAGAGCCGGGTGCTCGAAGGGCACACCGCGGAGGTGGTGTGCGCCGTCTTCTCGGCCGACGGCAAGAAGCTCGCGACGGTGAGCTACGACAAGACGGCCCGCGTGTGGGACCTCTCGACCGGGCGGAGCGCGGCGCTCGAAGGGCACACGGACTGGCTCGCGATCGCGGCCTTCTCGCCCGATGGAAGGCTGCTCGCGACCGGCGGCGCCGACAACACCGTCCGCCTCTTTCGCCTCGACATCGATCCGCCGAGCAGCCGAGTCCTCGGCGAGCACCGGGAGCGCATCATCCGCCTCGCCTTCTCCCGCGACGGCACGACGCTCCTGTCGGGCAGCGACGACGCCGAGGTGCGCGCCTGGGATCTCCGGACCGGAGGGAGCCGGTCCATCACGAGGCCCCTGGCTCAGGCCGCTTGCCATCAGATCTCGGGGGACAGCGAGCTCGTGGCCGTCGGTGACGCGCAGGGCTCCCTGCGGGTCGTGCCCGCCGGCAGCGGGCAGGAGCAGCGCGTCGGCGCGTTCACCGCTCCGGTCTCCACGATCGCCTTCTCTCCCGACCGGCGGTGGATCGCGGCGGCCACCGAGGACAGGGCGATCCATGTCCTCGGCGTCGAGCCGGGCGCGCGCGAGCGCGTCCTGCGCGGTCACGCCGCCGCCGCCTCGGTCCTCGCGTTCTCGCCCGACGGCAAGCGCCTCGCCTCGGCGGGGCCCGAGCGCGCCGTGTACCTCTGGGATCTCGGCACGGGGGAGGCGCAGGTGCTCCGCGCCCACGCCGGGCCCGTCGTCTCGCTGAGCTTCAGCGCCGACGGGACGAAGCTCGTCTCGGCGGCCCTCGACAGCACGCTGCGGGTCTGGTCGCTCGGCGCGAGCGGCGGCGTCCTCGCGGGCCACCAGGGCCCCGTCCACGACATCGCGCTCTCGCCCGACGGGCAGCGCGTGGCCTCGACGGGCATGGACGGTGCCCTGCGCCTCACGCATCTCGCCGGCGGTCGATCCGAGATCATCGACCGGAACCACGGGACCACGAACCGGCTGAGCTTCTCTCCCGACGGCAAGCTCCTGGCTTCCGCGGGCAAGGAGAGCGCCGTGCGCCTCTGGGATGTCTCCGCCGATCCTCCGCGCCTCGCTCGCACGCTCGCCGGCCACACCGACGTGGTCCGCGATGTCTGCTTCTCGGCCGACGGATCGCGGCTAGCCTCGGGCAGCGCCGATCGCACCCTGCGCCTCTGGGATCTGCGCGCGCCCGAGAGCGCCCCGCCCCGCGTGCTCACCGGGCATGCCGGGCCCATCGTCCGGGTGCTCTGCGGCGGCGCCGGAGGGCGCATCGCCACGAGCGGCCTCGATCGCGTCCTGCGCCTCTGGGATCCGGCCACGGGCGCGTCGCTCGAGCTCGGCGGCCACGACTCGCAGATCCTCGGCGTCGCCTTCTCGAACGACGGCAAGAAGCTCGTCTCGGCGAGCCTCGATCGCACGGCGCGGATCTGGGACGTGCTGACCGGCGAGGCGCGAGTCTTCGCGGGCATCGACGGCGGGCTCTACGCGGCGCGCCTCTCCCCGCGGGGCGACCTGCTCGCCACCGCCAGCGACGCGGGCGTGCTCCGCCTCTGGAGCGTGGCGACCGGCGAGAGCCGCGCGCTCGTCGGGCACAGCAAGCGCGTGCGCAGCCTCTCTTTCTCGCCGGACGGCAAGACGATCGCGACCGGCGGCGGTGACGGCGCCGTGCGGATCTGGGACGTCGAGACCGGCGAGAGCCGGACGCTCCAGGGGCACCGCGACGAGGTCACGCGGCTGCTCTTCCTGCCCGGCGGCGACGGCGTGGTGACCGCGGGCGGCGACGGCGCAATCCGCCTCTGGAGGGACGATCTCACCCACGATCCGGCGGCCCTGCGGGCGCGGCTCGCCGCCCTGAACAGCGCCTCTGCGCGCTGATCGGGCGGCCCGATGGAGCTTGCTTCCTCCTCCGCTCTCGGGTTCGAATCACCCGCCCGGCGCGGCCCGCCGCGAGCCGGGCGAGCACACCGATGACACTGGGTCACATCGTGGACGGCCGATTCGTCCCCGAGCGCCGGGCCGGCGCAGGAGGCATGGGCGAGGTCTATTGCGCCCGTG
>JAXLYT010000042.1:0-97189 GCA_046351295.1 Byssovorax sp. | reverse complement strand
ACGGGTGTCCGGCTCTGCGAGGAGGGCGAGAGGCTTCATCGGGACAAGGTGATATCGCCCGTGTCCATGAAAGTCCAGACGGCTCCCCGCGCAGCGATATGATTCGAGGGATTGTTCAATATCCGCACAACGTCTCATGAACCCTGGTGAGGATCGTCCTGTGCGACGCCGCAAACATGATGACCGGGGCGGACTCCGTCTCCCCTCTTTGCATCCTGGAGCCCTGCGTTGAATTCCGGGAAGCCGTCTGTCCATTGTCTGCCTTATATCGCCGAACCGCCCCCCGGGAGACGCACCCGCAGAAAATGAGTGCGTTCGGCCATCGGGAGCGCCAAAAGGCGCCGGATCTGTGCCCTCAGGTCGGCTTCCGATTCGGCGCGAAGGGCCGCGAGCACAGCCCTCCTCTCGGCGTTCGCCCTGCGCTTCTCTTCAGCGTTTGCTCTCTTCGCCTTGCTTGCGTTTTTCATCGAGCGTCGCCTGCGAACGGAGAGCACCGCGAGATCACGCGGGCGCCCCGCCCCGCGTTTGCTGCGGATGATGTCCGCGAGATCGGCCGCGAGCAGCGGCGCGCCGCCGAGATCGACCTGGGAGGCGCGGGATCGCAGCGCCTCGAACGACCGGATCCCGTGGGCGGCGGGCAGAAAGTCGAGCTGCATCCCGTCGTCGTCGCGCACGACGCGGAACAGGCTGGACACGGGGTAATACGGCCGGAGGATCGACGCGCCGAGCGCGCGGGCCACGGCCCTCAGCTTCCGGCGGTTCGTGGGGGTGTCCCGGAAGAAGAAGTCGAGATCCATGGTGGTGACGGGCGCGCCCTGGAGAGCCGCCCCGGCGTTGCCGATCAAGATCCCCTCGAGGTGATGCTCGGCGAGCACCCGAGCCACACGCTGGAGCAGGGGACCGGCGTTCATGCCGCCAAGATCGCATGCCTCGGCCCGAAGGGCCATCCGTAGAGCGCCGACCTGAACGGTGGCCCGCCCCGGGACCCCAGCACCCCCGGCAACGCGCACTTTCCCGGGTAGCCTGAGCGAAGCATGCGCCCGGAAGAGCCATCTCCGCACCTGTGGCCCGCCCGGGCGACACGCTCACATCCACGCGCGACGCCTTTGCTCGGGAGGACGACCTCCTGGCTCAGGCGGACGTTGCCTTTGCTCAGGCGGACGTCGCCCTTGCTCAGGAGCACGTCGTCCTTGGCCGGGCGGACGACGTCCACCTTCGCCGGCACGACGCCCACCCTCACCAACACGACGTCCAGGCTCGCCAGGCCGACGCCCACCCTTACCGGCACCGCGTCCCCGGTCTCGGGCACGACGTCCCCGGTCTCGGGCACGGCGCCCACCCTCACCGACACGGCGCCTCCCCTTACCGGCACCGCGTCCCCGGTCTCGGGCACGACGTCCTCGGTCTCGGGCACGACGTCCTGGCTTGCCTTCAGATCGGCAAGGGGTGCGGAGAGACGAAACAGCCTCAGTTTGAGCAGGATCCAAGACCGAACTACTGCGTTCTCCTCCGCCCGAGGTCAAAACCTCATCTTTAGTCGTAAGCGCCCCATCCTTTTCTTTGCTAGCCTCTGCATGAACCGAGCCCGCTGGTCCATCCAACGGGAGCGGAGCACATTTCACGCGCATGACCTCCCCCTCCGACCCTGCCCCGCCTGCTTCTGCCAGCACGACCGCCCTCACGGCGACCGCCGAGCACTGGCTCGTCGGTCAGCGCGTGCTCTCCCGCCAGGGCGCCCTTCGGGGTACGTGCTCCGTATTCTTCAATCATTCCAAAAACTTGCTTATCGCTTTGTGCTCGGCGCTGTCGGCCTGTTCGCGGCCAGCCGATTCGGCGACAATGGGCTCTGCTGGCGGCGGTGACACAGTGCTCCCCGCTCCTCCTGCCCTAACAGGCATTTTTACAAACTCTGTCGCTCAGCACGCCTGTGCTTATTTTTCGGACGGAAGTTTGCGTTGCTGGGGATACAACAGTCGGAAGCAGGTTGGTGTTCTATCCGCCGATGATTGGCCAAGACGTCCTACTCTCGTTACAAGCATTGACCGCGTGGTTCAGGGAACGGCCGGATGGGAGCATACATGTGTGCTCCTTGAGGATGGCACCGGCGCATGTTGGGGCTCGAACGAATGGGGCACCCTTGGGAACGGACAGATCGGTGGAGGTGGCATGACGCCACAGCCCATCGTGAATCTCACGAAGATCAAGAGTCTTTCCTTTCGCTGCGCACTGCTCGAAGATGGATCGGTGTACTGGTGGGGCAACTTGTTGCCTGGGGGGCTCAGCGGTATTCCTGTGAAGGTCGACATCACCGGTGTGACGGCGATCTCCTGCGGCGTCGCCTCATGCGCCGTGATGAACGATGAAACGCTCCGATGCTGGGGAGGTGCCCCCGGAGAGGCAGTTCTCGGCGATGGGACGACGACCCCGCGATCGGATCCCGAGCCGGTTCCGGGCCTCTCCGGGGTTGCCGAGGCCGCCTGTGGCGCCTCTCATACTTGCGCGCGCCTGACGGACGGGACGGTTCAATGCTGGGGAGACAACGCCTTCGGCCAGCTCGGTGACGGGACCAAGATTTCGCGGGCGGTTCCCGCACCGGTTCTCGATCTGACAACGGCTCGCCATGTCGTCGTTGGCGGCTGGCATAGCTGCGCCCTGCTCGAAAACGGGACGGTGTGGTGCTGGGGGAGCAGCGAGCGCGGTCAGCTCGGAATCGGCGTGCACTGGACTTCTAAGGAGCCCGTGAAGGTGAAGGGGCTCTCGAAGGTCATCTCTCTCGTCGCCGGGCTCGATTTCAACTGCGCGATGCAGGAGGACCGCTCCGTCCTCTGCTGGGGCGCCAACGACGGCGGCCAGCTCGGCAACGGAGAATATGCCGACTCGCTCGTCCCAACCCCCGTCGTGTGGTGAGGTGAGCAGAGCCGTCCTGGCTCTCCCTTCCGGGGCAATCATGCGGCACCTCCACACCGCCTCATTCCCAGCCGGACCCCGCCCCGACACTCCACCCGCTCGGATCTTTCGGCCCAAGGATGCGCTCCCTTGGCGCCTCGGGTACGGCAATGCTCTGAATCCGGAGCGTGTTCCGTCAGGCTCCGAGCACCCGAACCGAAGGAAAAAAAGCTTGGAGTCTGGTCAAGTCGGGCACGTCCGTCGTGTAGACGAGATCTCCCCGGCGGGCCGCCGAGGCCATCACGATCGCGTCGATGGCCGTCGCGCCGGGGACCGCGGCGAGCGCCTCACCCGACAGCTTCGCGAGGACATCGTCGAGCGGTTCAACGCGAACCCCGGCGAGAATCGCCTCGCGCGCGTCCGTGCGCCCCCGCCACCACTCGGTGACCACGGGCGCCGGCACGGTGACGATGACGCTGCACTCCACGGCGAGCCGATAGATCTGCGCCATCCGCTGGCGGCGGCGCTCCAGGGCCATCAGCGCGCCGGTGTCGAAGGTGAGCCCGGTGTATCCGTTCACGGGGCATATGGTCATGATCCTACGTGACGCTATGTGATCCATTCTGCGAGGGCCTCACGCTCCTCGGGCGTTGCCTCGCTCGCCGGGCCCAGCCACGCGACCAGCGCCTCGCGCCCCTCTTCCTCTCGGATGCGCCTTGCCCTTCGGCGATCGCCGCCGAGAGGCTGCCCCGTAGAGCTTCTTGGCGCGCTTGCGCAGGGCCGCCAATCCGAGCGACCGAAGCAACACGCTGATTTTTCAGTACGACCAGGACGCGAGCCGGGCGCGGTCGGCCTTTCAGCGGGGGCGATTGGACATGGAGGCGACCAAGGGTAGCACACCGGGCCCGCTTCCCCGCGGCAGGTCAGCCACTGCACAATGGTCGAGCCGCCCTCCCAGCACCCCTGGCGCCCCGCCGACAACTGCTAGCCTCTGCATAGACCGGGCCGCTGGTCCGTCCGACGGGCTCGGAGCACATTCTTGCCCGCTGACCTCCCTTTCGACTCCTCCCTGCCGAGGCGATCACGCGGCCACGATTTTGCGCAAGGCGCTATCTTTTCATTGCCGCTCTGCTGACCTGCGGCACCTTGAGGTGCACTTCGTCATCTGCCAGCAATAGCTGATCCCCAGGAAGGATTTTTCCTCACTGCTTCCGGGGGCGCAGACGCGTGCCTGGATTGCAACGATCAATTTGGCTGCGTCGACTGCAGAGGATCTCGACTTTGCCCGATCGATCGCCGTGTTTGCACATTCGGAGACTGCTCTGCTTGCGGGACAAATGCCCAGTTGCGAGGCTGTCGTGCTCGCCGATCACTCGCTCATGCGAGACGCCCTGCTCGTCGAACGACTCTCGTGCAGCGGAGGACGCCGCGGTGCTCGGCTTCCACGCTGGTCGAATGTGCCGCGGACGTGGATTGCCCGGCGGATCGACCGCTGTCCTGATCAGGAGCTTGGCCGTGCGCAGTGGCCTACGAAAGTTGCTCCACCACGCCCTCTGCGACCGGCGTCGAGGGGTATGCCAGTGCATGGCATCCAACCCGGACTGCCCCTTCGACACTTATTGTGGCGCGGATTGGACACCGCACTATTGTCAGAGCGACGCCGACGGCGCGGATCCCCAATCACCCCATTACGCCCATCTCGAAGTTTGTGTTCGCCGGGCCGTTGACTGGGCCCCGCCCGCCTTCACTTGCGTCTGTCAGGCCTTCTTCTTCCCAGCCTTCTTCGCCAGCGGAGCCCGGAGCTCAGCCACTTCGCGAAGCGCAGCCTCTTTGGCGGTGCGCTCCGTCTCCCTGGCTGCGAGCGCTGCCTCTTTGGCCGCGCGCTCGACCTCCTGCGGCGCGCTCTGCTTCGGCCTCGGTCAGGAAGAACACCTCGCCCTCGGATCCCGTCCCGATCCGCGGCCTCACTGCGCATCATCACCCTCGCCCGCACCCCGGAGGTAGCAGCCGAGCGTGCTGACCTGGATCGATCGGCGTTCGTCGACTCCACCCGTACGAAGCCCCGCCTCTTGAGCCGCCGATAGCGCTGCCGCGCGGTCCTCGGCCTTGTCGAAGTCGGCGTCGAAGATCACCAGCTCGTCGGCCCCCAGGCTCCGCGTAGCGATCAGGCGCCTCGCGGTGGTCCTTCTCGGCGTCGTCGGACGTCGTCACTTCCAGCGCGAAGCTCGGCGCGATGCCCGTCTTCCACGTCTTCCAGCTCTTCACCCGGCGCTTCGGGCTCACGCCTGGCAGCGTGCACATCGGGGGCGACGACCTTCTTCCCGTTGAACTGCTCGTAGTAGATACGAACCCCGAATCCGGCCCCGACGAAGGTAGGCTTGCCCTGCTCGACGGCCGCAGCGCTCGACGAGGGGCCGCAGCAGCTCGAGGATGGCATCCGGAGCGAGTCTTGTCCACCACCTTCTCCTCGACGGGGTAAAACGACCGGATCATGGTGAGCGACGGGCTTCGACGCGGCGTTCGGCATGGGGCGAAGGTATCGCGGGAGCCGTGGAAGGCAAGTCCGCCGTTGGATCACGGCACTTCACCCAGTACTGCGCTGCCCACAACACCCCCGGCGCCCCGCCATTTTCTTTGGTAGCCTCTGCATGAACCGAGCCCGCTGGTCCGTCCAACGGGCTCGGAGCACATTTCGCGCGCATGGCCTCCCCCTCCGACCCCGCCCCGCCTGGACTGCCCGGATCGCCCGGTGCAGCCGGCCCGGCCGCCCTCGCGGCGACCGCCGAGCAATCGAGCGAGCCTTCGCTCGTGGGCAAGCGCGTCGGCAAGTACGAGATCGTCCGCCTCATCGGCCGCGGGGGGATGGGCACGGTCTACGAGGCCCTCAACACCTCCATCGGCAAGCGCGTCGCGATGAAGTTCGTCGACGCCGAGACGGCCCGCAGCAAGGACGCCTCGATCCGCTTCCAGCGCGAGGCCGAGGCGGCGAGCGCGGTCGAGAGCGCGCACATCGTCGACATCTTCGACTCCGGCTACAGCAGACGGGCAGCCCTTCATCGTCATGGGGCTGCTCCGCGGCGAACCTCGGCTACCGCATCGAAAGCGCTGCGGCTTCGTCGAGCTCGGCGAGGCTTTGCACATCACCGCGCAGATCCTCCGCGGCCTGCACCGCGCACGAGGCGGGCATCGTCCACCGCGATCTCAAGCCGGACAACGTCTTCCTCGTCGACCGCGACGACGACGCCACCTTCGCCAAGATCCTCGATTTTGGCATCTCGAAGATCCAGCGCTCCGGGAGCACGCCGCTCTCCACGCTCACCCGCCAGGGCACGGTGCTCGGCACGCCGTTCTACATGTCGCCGGAGCAGGCGCAGGCCATGCCCGACATCGACGGGCGCGCCGGTACTCCGCATTATTCAATCATTTCATGGTGTTGATGTGCCTTCCTCCGGCGACCACCAAGCTCGACAATTTCCTTGACAAAGAGAAGGGTCAGGCGTTTCCTCCCTGTAGGCTCATCGTCGGCAATACTTCAGGCAAGTGAGCTAGCCAACGACCTCATACAAAGGGTAGCAGCGACATGGCCGGGAAACAGGTTTCTGTTCTCGGTATAACCGACTACAACTGCAACTTCGCGACGGGGAGCACTCCTTACATCTTGGTTGTGAGCCGGCCCATCTACGTCGTAGACTGGGTTTCCGGCGTCCTCGCCGTCCGCCTTCACCGAAGCGGCACATGGGACAGCGGCACGGCTACCGTGGACGTGGTCGTGCAGAACATCATGCCGGCCCCGGATGAACCGCAGACGGTGTTTGTCCCCTCTTCCGGTGAAGTTGCTTCGATCACCATCCCGAACGCGCCTACAGCCCCGGCCCTCTACCAGGATGCTTTCGAGGCGCCGATCGCCGCATATGTCCGCGTCATCTTGAAGTGGACGCAGGGCGCGAGCGCTGGCGCATGTCCCTTTGCCATTAGCGTCGATCTCATTGGGCGCGATGCCTAGCCGCGAGGTCGATTGGTCGAGGTGAGCGAAGGCAGCCCGCGGAGCAGTTTGCCAGTCTCGAAGTAATACCCTGGAGAGTACGCCATGTCAGGCACATTGATTTCTATTATTCCGCGAACAGATTATACGCTCGAGGGGCCGGTCCGGGTAGGGGAAGAAGAGATCGTCGGGCCGCTCATCGTGGAGCCGGACGAGGGGCGGATCTGGATCTCGGAACCGATCCGCTGGGTCGATTGGTCGAGAGGTGTTCTTTCCCTGCGGATGCACGCGAAGGGATCATGGGGTACCTCTATCCAGGTGTCGGTCGCCGTCATCAACACCATGCCCTCGCCGGACGAGCCCCAAACGAGCTTCCTCTCCGCGGATGAGCCGCTGGCCGCGATCACGCTGGACGCCGACTCGACGGCGCCGGCGTTGTACTTGGATGATTTCAGCACGCCCATCGACGGCTACGTGCGCGTCGCGCTCGGGTGGATGCAGGGAGGAAGCTCGGGGGCGGCCAACTTTGCGATCAGCGTAGATCTTATAGGGCGAACCTGACGTAATCACTTCTCTCGAAGCGACAAGGCGGCGATCAATTCTTTCCGACCCGCGAATCCCCAATGCACGACAAACAAAACATCATTGCCAACGCCATCGATGCCACCATTGACAACCACAGGGAACTCATCGCTCTCGACCCCTCGACTTTTCCACACGCAGCGGACGAGTCTCGGACAACAGAGACAGAAACAATCTTTGTCCCGGAAATAGACGCTGCATCCACATCGTTAGAACACTTAAGTGAACTTCTCAGGGCATATGATCGCAACTATGCGTCGCCCACAAATTTGCAGAACGAGGACAAGATCGTCCCACCGCTCAGATCAATTGGCAACCTTGGAATACCCACGACGATTTCTGCGCACGAACCATCAATTAACGAGTCCGAGCGCGCCGTCGATGCCGCAATCAAGGTCATCTGCGCACAGCGGCTGCTATCGCTGTCGGATTGGTACAATCGTGCCCTCGCACTAAATAGATTTGCTCAGCGCGAAATTCCTGTGCTTCAAGCGCCGACGCGCAACGCCCAAGCACCATTTTCTTGGTTGGTTTCTGCACAGCGAAGGTGAGCCATGTCAGGGAAAGACAGTTTGACATTATTTGACGAAATAATGTCTTTGGCCCTCAGTAATCAGAGTGTCGGGTGGGCATATGTCTTGTGCAAAGACGGAGAAGTGGTGGCGTCCAATGCAGGAGGACGAGCCATAGGCGGTCCCGGCTCGCCCCCAAAACCGATGACCATACACAGAAAAATCAACATCGGAAGCGTAAGTAAAACGATCACGGCTGCTGCAACTCTGCTCGCGCTTCGAGTGTCTAGAAATTCCATAGCTGGATTGTCATCTCCAATTGTAGATTTTTTGCCCAAATCCCAATGGACTATCGCGGAGAACGTTGCGAAGATCACCATAGAAGATTTGTTGCGACACCGAAGCCGTCTTATTCCTTTCCGCTTGATGCTGGGCTTGGACTCGATTCGGTGGAATCGATGGAGGCCAACACGACTTCTAATCTAAAGCTCTCGTTAGCCGTTGGCTCATTGGTTAATACGCCATACGTTACTTACCAGAACATAAATTATGCAATGATGCGCATTATCATACCATATATTGTGTCTCCGCAGGCACTTAAAAACGTCGAGCCTAACCCTGGGCTCTTCGACATCACATCTGCCGTAAAGTATGTTCAATTTGTCAAATCACACTTGCTGGAGCCGCTTGAAATTTCAGCGGACACGACACCCACACCACCGGCGAATCATAAAGAATTTACAGAATATTACGGAAAATCCGAAGCTATCCATGGTGTCGAGGATTTCGATTCCACGCTTGTTTCTGGGGCAATGGGGTGGCACATGTCTGCGTTTCAAGTTGCAAAAATGATGGGTCAATTAAGCGTTTTAACGGGACCGTTCCCCGGAATCTTTGATGCCATGAAATCCTATGGCAATGAATTTGGCCTTGGTACATTGGCCAAGGCCGACGGTAAGAATGGTAAGCCTTATCAGGGACACAACGGACGCTTCGTGACGGATATTTATGAGATGTCTAGTTGCTGGATGACATACCATAGTGGGTACGCAGCTGCTTATGTCGTGAATTCGCCTATTTTGCAGAAATTTCCCCTTCCCCCTCCTTTTTCCAGTAGTGGGAGGCTTCTTTTACGAGATGCGTTTGATATCGCTTTCCCCTGACGGTGTAGTGAGGCGATCATGAGCACACGGTTTTACGCCAGAACGCGCTATTTTGGTACTGCTATCCTGCTGACCTGCGGCACCTTGAGGTGCACTTCGTCGTCACCAATAATAGCTGATCCCCCGGAAGGTTTTCCTCACTGCTTCCGGGGCGCGGACGCGTGCCTGGATTGCAACGATCAATTTGGCTGCGTCGACTGCAAGAAGGATCTCGACTGCCCGATCGATCGCCGTGTTTGCACATTCGGAGACTGCTCTGCTTGCGGGACAAATGCCGATTGCGAGGCTGGCCTGTCGTGCTCACCGATCACTCGCTCATGCGAGGCTCCCTGCTCGTCGAACGACTCGTGCAGCGGAGAGACGCCGCGTTGCTCGGCTTCCCACGCTTGTGTCGAATGTGCCGCGGACGTGGACTGCCCGGCGAGCCGACCGCTGTGCGATCAGGAGCTTGGCCGGTGCGCGAAGTGCGTCTCCGCAAAAGATTGCTCCACCCCCACGCCCCTCTGCGACCGGCGTCGAGGGGTCTGCGCCGAGTGCATGGCCAACCCGGACTGCCAGTTCGACACTTATTGTGGCGCGGATTGGACCTGCCACCCCTATTGTCAGAGCGACGCCGACTGCGCGGATCCCCAATCACCCCATTGCACCCATCTCGAAGTTTGTGTTCCTTGAGCCGTTGACTGGGCCCCGCCCTTCGCAAAATTCTGTCAGGCCTTCTTCTTCCCAGCCTTCTTCGCCAGCAGAGCCCGGAGCTCAGCCACTTCGCGAAGCGCAGCCTCTTTGGCGGTGCGCTCCGTCTCCCTGGCTGCGAGCGCTGCCTCTTTGGCCGCGCGCTCGACCTCCTTTGCGGCGCGCTCTGCTTCGGCCTCGGTCGGGAAGAGCACCTCGCCCTCGGATCCCGTCCCGATCCGCAGCCTCGCATCATCACCCTCGCCCACCACCCGGAGGTAGCAGCCGAGCGTCTTGACCTGGATCCGATCGGCGTTCGTCGACTCCACCCGTACGAAGCCCCGCCTCTTGAGCCGCCGATAGCGCTGCCAGCGCACCCGGTCCTCGGCCTTGTCGAAGTCGGCGTCGAAGATCACCAGCTCGTCGGCCCCGAGCTCCGCGTAGCGATCGGGCGCCTCGCGGTAGTCCTTCTCGGCGTCGTCGGACGTCGTCACTTCCAGCGCGAAGCTCGGCGCGATGCCCGTCTTCCACGTCTTCCAGCTCTTCACCCGGCGCTTCGGGCTCACGCCTGGCAGCACGTACACATCGGGGGCGACGACCTTCTTCCCGTTGAACTGCTCGTAGTAGATGAACTGATCGGCCCCGACGAAGGTAGGCTTGCCCTGCTCGACGTACCAGCGCTCGACGAGGGGCCGCAGCAGCTCGAGGATGAGCATCTGGAGCGAGTCTTGTCCTACCTTCTCCTCGACGGGGTAAAACGTCGGATCATGGGCCCGGGCGACGGGCTTCGACGCGGCGTTCGGCATGGGGCGAAGGTATCGCGGGAGCCGTGGAAGGCAAGTCTCGCCGTTGGATCGCGGCGCTCCACCCAGTGCCCCTGCGCCTGCCCGCCACCACGACGGTGAAGATGCGATAGCGCTCCTGGAGGAGGAAGCCGGCTCGCCAAGATGCCCTGGTTGCGCCGCGCCTCCTGGTTCAAACGCAGCAGGAACGCGCCGATGGTGTCCGCCTCTTCGGCCAGCCGCGCGGCTTGCTCCTCGGTGATGCCGAGATCCACGAGCGACGCCCCGGCGTTGAACGTGGCGATGGTCCTCCGGGCGATCGAGAGAAACTGGGCGCGCGGCGGCCCTTGGAACAGGAATGGCCCGTCGCGCGAGGACAAGAGCGCCGTCCCGCCGATCTCTCGCGCCTGTGTCACCAGCTTGTCGACCAGCTCTCCGGTGTTGCACGGCCAGGCGATCAGCGTCCGCAGGCCCGCCGGCGTGCGCAGGAACTGGTTGATGGCCTGGAGCGCCTCGGAGAGCTCCTCCACCGGCGTGCGCGACAGCGATTCGCGGTCCTTGATGGTCACGATGCGCAGCCGCGGTGAATCACCACGGCTTCCACCTCGGGTCTCGCTCACCGGGCCCAACGTCTCGAGCGCCTTCGGGATCGACTCGCGCGGCTCGATGGCCACCGTGGTCACGCCGCGCCGGAACAAGTAGACGGTGCTGAGGAAGGTCGTCTTCCCGCTGCCCGGCCGGCCGTGCACGATCAGAAAGGCGCCGCGCCCCGAGCTCTCCATCTCGTCGTACAGCTCATCGATGACCGCGAGCCCGTCACGCACCTCTTCGACCAGCGAGCGCAGATCTTGCCCGTTGGCCATGCGCACCACGGCCTCGTAACGATCGGGGATGCGAACGCTCGACACGGGCGGACTTTAACACGCCCAGGGGCGCCGGCCCGGACGGTAGCGCGCTCCTGGGCCCCTCGATCTCACGAGCCCCTGCTCGCCGCCGGTGTCGAAAGAGAGCCGAGGCGGCGGCGCCTAACCCCCCTCCCCCTACATTCGATCCAAGCTGGAAGGCTCCCTGACCGACCCATACAACCCCGGCCGGCGCCCCGCCATTTTCTTTGGTAGCCTCTGCATGAACCGAGCCCGCTGGTCCGTCCAACGGGCTCGGAGCACATTTCGCGCGCATGGCCTCACCCTCCGACCCCGCCCCGCCTGGACTGCCCGGATCGCCCGGTGCAGCCGGCCCGGCCGCCCTCGCGGCGACCGCCGAGCAATCGGGCGAGCGCTCGCTCGTCGGCCAGCGCGTCGGCAAGTACGAGATCGTCCGCCTGATCGGCCGCGGGGGGATGGGCACGGTCTACGAGGCCCTCAACACCTCCATCGGCAAGCGCGTCGCGATGAAGTTCGTCGACGCCGAGACGGCCCGCAGCAAGGACGCCTCGATCCGCTTCCAGCGCGAGGCCGAGGCGGCGAGCGCGGTCGAGAGCGCGCACATCGTCGACATCTTCGACTCCGGCTACAGCGAAGACGGGCAGCCCTTCATCGTCATGGAGCTGCTCCGCGGGGAGGACCTCGGCTACCGTATCAAGCGCTGCGGCCGGCTCGAGCTCGGCGAGGCTTTGCACATCACCGCGCAGATCCTCCGCGGCCTGCACCGCGCGCACGAGGCGGGCATCGTCCATCGCGATCTCAAGCCGGACAACGTCTTCCTCGTCGACCGCGACGACGACGCCACCTTCGCCAAGATCCTCGACTTCGGGATCTCCAAGATCCAGCGCTCCGGGAGCACGCCCCTCTCCACGCTCACCCGCCAGGGCACGGTGCTCGGCACGCCGTTCTACATGTCGCCGGAGCAGGCCCAGGCCATGCCGGACATCGACGGGCGCACCGATCTCTGGTCGGCGGGGGCGATCCTCTACGAGTGCCTCACCGGGCGGCCGCCGTACCACGGCAACACCTACGAGCAGGTGATCGTCAACATCTGCATGCACGACGCGGAGGACGTGCGGGCGCACAACCCGGCCGTGCCCGAGCCCATCGCGCAGGTGATCGCCCGCGCGCTCAAGCGCGATCGCAACGACAGGTTCCCGAGCGCGCGGCAGTTCCTCGACGCGCTCAAGGGGGCGGCGGGGGGCGTCGTCTCCTCGCGGTCGGGGCAGATCCTCGTCGAGGACAGCATCTCCGGCGAGCTGCGCGTCTCGCCGGGCCTGGTCGGATCGGGCCCGCGGATCGTGGGGCCCGGGAGCGGGCCGCGATCGCCTGGATCGCCTGGATCACCCGGCGCGATCGAGCCGAGCCCGGAGGTCAAGCTCGCGGGCACGTCGCGCGTGGGCTGGTCGACGAGCCGTCGCGAGGGGGCGCGGCGCGACAAGCGCACCTTCGCGGTCGTGGCGATCTCGGCGCTCCTCGCGGGCGTCATCGCCGCGTTCCTGTACCTGCGCGGCAAGCCCGTGCAGGCGCCCGGCCCGTCGCCCACCGCGAGCGCGGACGAGGCATCGGTCGAGCTCAAGGCCAACGTCGCAGGGGCGCGCTACTCGGTCGACGGCGCGCCTGTGCCCGGCGGGGTGCTCCGCGGCAAGAAGGGGGAGACCAAGCGGGTGCGCGTCGAGGCCGACGGGTACGCGCCGAGCGAGCTCGATGTCACGCTCGAGGCCCAGGAAGAGCCGCTCCGCATCGTGCTCGCTTTGCCCGAGCGCGCGGTGAGCCCCGTGGTCACGCCCGCCGCGCCTCCACCGCCGCCGGCGCCCGAGCCGCCGCCGGCCCAGACGGGCACGCAGGCCAAGGGCAGCGCGAGCGCCAAGGCGCCGCGCGGGCCGGCCAAGCCGGGGCCGAGCGCCGTCAAGACGGCCGAGATGGCCGTGCTGCCTCCGCCCCCGCCGCTCCCTCCGCCGGCGCCGCCGCCCTCCGGGGTGGGGGGCAACCACCTGAAATTGAAGACGGATTGAGCCCGGGCCGCGCGTCGCGCCCTTGCTCCGGCAGGGGGCGCACGTGCACAGACCGTCGATCCATCGCGGCCCCTCCGCTACCCTGAGCGCGCCTTGGTCCCCGCTCGACGAAGACGGCCTCGACGCCGCGCGATCGCCCTCGCGGCGCTGCTCGCCTCGCATGCGCTCCCCGCGGGCGCGATCGCGCTCTCGCCCGCGCGCGCCGCCGCGCAGCCCGCGCCTCCCGCGCCACAGCCCGCGCCGCCCGACGCCTACCGGCAGCACATGGAGAACGGGATCAAGCTCTACCAGGATCGCAACTACGACGCGGCGATCGTCGAGTTCCGCGCGGCCTACGATCTACGGCAAAAGGCGAGCCCGCTCATCAACCTCGCCCTCGCGTACAAGGCGGAGTTCAAGTACCCGAAGGCCATCGACGCCCTCAAGCAGGCCCTCGATCGGCATGCCGACACGATGAGCGCCGACGACCAGAAGGCCGCGGAGAGCGAGATCCGCGACATGGAGGCGCTCCTCGCGTTCGTGCAGGTCAAGGTGGTGCCGCGCGAGGCCACGCTGCTCGTCGATGGAGAGGAGCAGCCGCCGGGCACGGCCGATCGGCCGATCCGCCTCGGCCCGGGCACGCACAAGATCGGCGCGCGGGCCGAGGGATACGCCGAGCAGGAGCAACCGGTCACGGTGGCGAGCGGGGAACAGGCACAGCCCATCACGCTCGCGCTCGCGCCCGACAAGGGGTGGGTCTCGCTCACGGCGGCCGATCCGAAGATCACGATCGCCGTCGATCAGCAGGTGCTCGGCACCGGCAAGTGGGCGGGCCTCCTGCCGCCGGGCACGCACCTCGTGCAGATGTACGGGCCCGGCGCGCCCACGTACGCGGCGCAGATCCTGGTGGTCGCGGGCAAGCAGCTCATCCTCCACCAGGGCATGGGGCAGCCTGCGCTGCCGCCGATGCCCACGGCGACGCCCGTGACGGCGCCGCCCAAGAAGAAAGAGGAGCCGCCTCACCCGCCGCGGCGCGGGGTGTACCTGCTCGCCTCGGGGTCGCTGCTCTTCCCCACACGGCACCCGGTGGGCTTCCCCCAGCCCAAGGTGAACAGCGGCGCGGCGGGGGGCCTGCGCGCCGGCTACCAGGTCAACAGCATCGCCGGCTTCGAGCTCGGCTACCAGCATGCGAGCCTCTACACGCCGTCGGGCTTCGAGGACAACACCGGCTACACCCTGTCGAGCGACCGCTTCGGCGGCCACCTGCGGCTCGGGAGCACCGGCAAGACGGCGCGCTTCATGTCCACGATCGGCGGCGGTTTCGTCTCCGATCGCGTCTCCTTCGACCACCCCCCGTCGCTCTGCGGCGCGGGCTGCCGGAAGGCCTCCGGGCTCGACCCCTTCTTCCTCCTCGAGGCCGGCCTCGAGCTCGATTTCAGCGGCGTCCTGGTCGACCTGATGCTGGAGACGCAGTCCCAGTCGTCGCGGGAGATCACCCCGGTCGGCACCACGGGCGGGGCCTCGATCTTCGACAGCGAGCCGCTCTTCCACATCGGCCCGAGCCTGCGCGTCGGCTACGGATTCTGGTAAGGGCGGTCGAGAGCGACGCCTCGCCGAACGCGCTCCCGAGGACGCTCGCGCCGGTTGGCCAAAGGCCGCGCCTCGCGTACCATCGGGGCTTCGCTTTCCGGCCATTGCTTTCCCCACGGGCCCATGACCGGGGCCAGGAACGGAGCCTCCTCCCCATGAAGATCATTCATTCGGCGTGCCTCGCCCTCCTCGCCGCCGTGGCGATGGGCGCCTGCTCGACGGGCCTCACGATCAGCACCAGCGGCACCGGCGGCGCAGGCGGAGGCGGGACCGGGGGGAGCGGCGGCAGCGGCGGATCGGGCGCCGGGACGACCACCACGACGACGAGCACCGGGGCCGGCGGGTGCACCGTGGCCGCGGACTGCCCCGATCTCAACAACCCCTGCGCGACGAAGGCGTGCATCAACGGCGTGTGCGACAAGCTGCCGGCCAACGATTTCTCGCCCTGCGAGGACGGCAAGCAGTGCACCGAGAACGACACCTGCCAGGGCGGCGTGTGCATGCCCGGCTCGTCGAAGTTCTGTCCGTCGATGGACACCTGCCACCTCGGCTCCTGCGACGTGGCGACCGACATGTGCGTCCAGGTCCCGGGCAACGACGGCGCCTCGTGCAACGACGACGACGCGTGCACCGGGCCCGGCACCTGCAACAACGGCACGTGCAGCCCGGGCGGGCCGGTCGACTGCTCCTTCCTCGACGGGCTCTGCTCCGAGGGCTACTGCGATCCGAGCCTCGGCTGCCTCGTGAAGCCGAAGAACGACGGCACGCCCTGCGACGACAACCTCTACTGCACGATCGACGACAAGTGCACGAACGGGACGTGCACGGGCGCGCCGAACACCTGCGCGCCGCCGGGCAACATCTGCATGATCGGCCAGTGCAACGAGGCCGCGAAGACCTGCGTGGCGGTGCCGGGCAACGACGGGCAGGCCTGCGACGACGGCAACCTCTGCACCGGCGGCGAGACGTGCAGCAACGGCAACTGCATCGGCGGCCAGCCGGCCAACAACGGGATGGCCTGCGACGACAAGAACGGCTGCACCCTCGGCACCACCTGCACGAACGGCATGTGCGGCAACCCGAGCTCGCAGATCATGCAGTGCCTCGGCGGTGACTCGTGCTGCCCGGCCGGCTGCGGCGGCAACGACAGCGACTGCCTCTTCTGGCAGAGCGGCGTGCTCCAGAACGTGACCCCGGCGACGCTGACCGGCTGGACGCAGTGCTACAGCGACACCTACAACGTGAGCCTCCAGGGCGTGCTGCCGAACGTGCTCCAGATGTGCAACAAGAACAAGCTGCTCCTCGCCTGCGCGCCGGTGAACGCCGCGAAGTACACGCTGGTCGCGATGGGTCTCCGGAGCGACGTGCTCTTCGACTGCGGCTCGGGGTCGAACTGCACCCACCAGGCGAACGGCGTCGGCTGGTACTACAGCAACAACTGGTCGTGGGGCTTCGCCAACGCCGGCGATCAGGTGCAGCGCAACGAGTGCGACGTGGCGGCCGGGCCGCTCCGGCTCTGCTGGCACACCGTCAACAACGCGGGCGGCTACCGCTGCGGCGACACCACGGGCCTGAACGGCGACGCGAGCTGGAAGCGCTACGTCTACCAGGCCGACTGAGCCGAAACGCCCCTCGATCCGCGCCTCATCAGGAGATCTCCATGTCCAAGAAAAGCCTGCTCCCCCTGCTGCTCGTCCTCGGCGGCGGGTGCCTGAGCGACGCCCCGAGCTGGCTCGCCCCCGCCGGCGAGGGGCAAGGGCCGGTGGTGCGCTTCGACGTCTTCCACAAGCCCTTCCCCGAGATCCCGCTGCCCAACGACTTCGCCACGCGGATGGACGCGACCTCGCCCACCGGGCGGCGGCTCAACGCCTCCGTGCTGGCGGGGCCGACGAAGTGGGAGCAGGCGACGCGGGCCGAGCTCGACAAGCTCTCCGGCTGGGGCACCGCCGCGCCGATCACGGTGAGCTTCGACGGGCCGATCGATCCCGAGGTCATCTTGAGCCGGCACGGCAACGACCTCTTCGATTTCAAGGACGACGCCGTCCTCGTGCTCGACGTGAGCCCGGGCTCGCCGGGCAAGTGCGAGGCGGTCCCGCTCGACCTCGGGCAGGGCAACTACCCGCAGGTGCTGGCCGAGCCGGTCATCTACGAGAGCGACCCGCGGGCGAACCTCCAGACGCTCACGATCGAGGAGACCGAGGAGGACACGAACGGCAACGGCGTGCTCGACCCGGGCGAGGACACCGACGGCGACGGCGTGCTCGATCACCCGAACACGCGCGACGGCAAGGCCGGATCGCCCCTGCTCGACTTCTACGAGCGCGAGACGAACACGCTGATCATGAAGCCCGTGATGCCGATGCGCGAGGCGACGCGCTACGCCGTCGTGCTCACCAAGCGGCTCACGACGACGAAGGGCGAGCCGGTGCGCTCGCCCTTCCCGGGCATCAACCACGCGGGGCAGACGGAGGACCTCGGCGAGCTCGGCGGCTGCCTCTCGCAGTACGGCCTCGGCCTCTCCGACGTCGCCTTCACCTGGAGCTTCACCACCCAGAGCATCAGCGACGACTACAAGAAGGTGCGCGACGGGCTCTACGGCAAGGGCCCGCTCGCCCAGATCGGCGCCGATTTCCCCGCGGCGCTCTCCCGCCTCGACGACGTGCACGACCCGGGGCCGGGCATCACCAACACCAAGATCGTCCCGCGCGACGACTTCGTGGCGCTGGCGCTCCAGATCCTCAAGCTCACCGGCTCGTCCGACGCCGAGCAGCAGGTGTTCAAGGCGACGATGAGCTCGGTCGACTACGTGGTCGCCGGCGCGATCCGCTCGCCGCAGATGTTCCAGCGCAGGGACGCGAGCGGCGCGATGCTCCCGCTCTACAAGCAGGTGTGGGACCTCGACAAGGCGCCGCGCAGCGAGGAGGTGCCCTTCTGGATGTTCGTGCCCAAGAACCGCAAGGGCCCGGCGCCCGTGGCGATGTTCATCCACGGCCACGGGGGCAGCAAGTTCGACGCGATGCCCTTCTCGGGGCTGATGGCGAGCTACGGGATCGCGACGATGGGCATCGACGCGCCCGGGCACGGCATCGGCCTGCCGCCGGCGCAGCTCGAGCTCATCCGCTCGCTCTTCAAGGGCGCGGGGCTCGAAGGGCTCGGCAACGCATTGCTCAACGCGCGGGCCATCGACTGGAACGGCGACGGCCAGCTCGACTCGGGCGACGACTTCTGGTCGGCCTACGTCTTCCACACCCGCGACATGGTGCGGCAGACGATGCTCGACGGGATGCAGGTCATCCGCACCCTGCGTTCCTTCGACGGCAAGACGCGCTGGGCCTTCGATCCTGCGGGCAAGGGCACTCCCGGCCTCGCGGGCGACTTCGACGGTGACGGCGCGGTCGACGTGGGCGGCGCGGCCTCGCTCCACGTGATGGGCGGCTCGCTCGGCGGCATCACCGGCGCCGTCTTCGGGGGCGTCGAGCCCCAGGTGGACACGGTGATCTCCATCGTCCCCGGCGGCATGCTGAGCGAGATCGGCACCCGCTCGACGCTCGGCGGCGTGCGCGACGCCATGGTGCTGCGCGCCCTCGGCCCGCTCTTCTACGCCGACAGCGGCAACCTGATGATCCGCGCCAACGACGGGCAGACCTCGGACGTCGCGCTCCCGCTGCACGAGCTGCCGGCGCTCTCCCCCAAGGACACCGTGGTGCTCACGAACCACACGACGGGCGAGTACCGCTGCGCGATGGTGCAGGAGAGCGGCACCTTCCGCGTCGCCGTCTCGTCGGACGCGGGCGACTCGCTCGAGCTCCAGGTGTTCCACGGCCCCGCCACGCCGAGGCCCCTCGAAGGCTGCGAGATCCCCGCCTCCGCGCCCTACGTCGACGTGACCACGTTCGGCAACGACGTGAACCTCGGTGACAAGACGTTCAACGCTGGATCACCCTTCATCGCCCCCTGCGACGGCTTCGGCCAGCGGCGGGCGACGCCCGACCTGCGCCGCTTCCTCGGCCTGTCGCAGATCGCCCTCGACGCGGCCGATCCGTTCAACTGGGCCCCGGCCTGGAACGAGTCGCGCCCGATGCGCTACGGCACGGGCGAGGTCGTGCACACCAACGTGATGGTCGTCCCCTCGGTGGGCGACCCGGGCGTGCTGATCGCCGCGGGCGTGGCGCTCGGCCGCTCGGCCGGCTTCATCGAGCACGACAAGGTCGATGACCGCTACGGCAAATCGCAGAACCAGGTGATGATCGACACGTACACGATCGAGGGCACGGTGCGCCTCGCCCACTTCAAGGACAGCCAGGGCAACCCCGTGCTGATGGACGTGGAGCACCTCGCCGCCGTCGTCCCCGTCGACGACGGCCTCGACGTGCCGAGGCTCGATCCGCCGCTCCGGCTGATGCGCAAGGGCGACGACGGGAGCTACACCGGCTTCATCCTCCCGATGCTCAGCCCGCAGGGCAAGCACGGCTTCGTCGGCCCGGACCCGTCGAAGAGCTTCGACCTCGGGACGTACCTGCTCAACATCATGGGCCGCTACCTCGCGTCGAGCGGCAAGGAGTTCTCCTGGGACAAGTGCCAGGCGCTCTCCGACTGCCCGTGGCCGACCGCGCCGCTCAAGTAGCGCGTCGAGATCGGGGCGCCACCCGCCCGTTCACCCGCGATCGATGCCCCTGACGACGCGCCCGGCGATCGGGCGCGTCGTCGCCACCGCCGACGACGCCGCCCCTCCGCTCGCTCCGCCGGCCGATCGAGGACCTCGTCACCATCGCGGAGCGCGCTACCGCGCGGCGCCGAGCAGCGGCGCCACGGCCTCCGCGAGCCGCGCCATCACGCGCCGGTTGGCCTCGTCGCTCAGGTGGGCGTCGCGCTTTCCACGCATCCAGTCCTCGGGCAGATCGGGGATGGAGAGCGCGTCGAACCCCTCCACCACCCGCGCGACGACGGCGCGCGCCGCCGCGTCCGAGAGCGTCACCGCTCGGTCGCCGGCGCGGTACGCCGTCGGCTCGTCCGGCGCCACGCGGGGCATCGGCGTGTGGAAGATCAACAAGGCGATCTTGCGCGCCTCGCAGTACGCGCGGATCTCCCGCAGCAGGGCGCGGGTGAGCGCGATCGCGTAGCGGAGGCGCGGGCTCTCCGGGACCATGGCGATGCTGTAGTGGGTCTTCTCGGAGGCGAAGTCTTCGCCGTCGAAGTAGGGCACCTCGTCCTCGCGCAGCCCGCGCCGCTCGGCGAGCGCCGCGCGGAGCGAGGGCAAGCTCGCCGGGTCGACGCTCGGCCCCCGGTAAGCGGGCGGGAGCCTCGCCTCCCACGACGCGTCGGTGGGATACGGTGGTTCACCACGGAGTCCATCGTACAACGCGAGGAGACGCAGGCTCCGCCTCCGGTACATCGTCATCCATGGCAGATCCGGGCCCCGGAGCGACTCGCCTTCGAGCCAGAAGGTGGGCTTGGGGGCGCCGTCCCGCGGGAAGTTGGTGGGGAAGGTGTTGTTCCACAGGTCGTTCTGCGGCGTGAGCCAGAGGCAGACGACCCGGGGCGCGAGCGCCTCTCCATGCGCCTCGAGGGCGAGCAGCTCCTGGTCTTGCCCCCACCCGCTCGCGGCGATCGAGGCCACCCGGATCCCCTTCCCGACGCGATCGCGGAGGGCCTCCGCGAGCAGGATCTCGGGCATCTCGTCGAAGTCGGCGCGCGGGGCCACCACCTGCGAGTCGCCGAGGAGCAGCACGGTGCGCGCCTCGCCGGGGTGGGCGCGCCGGCCGCGGAACCCCATCTCGTTCAGCTCGGCCTCCGGGTGGATCGGCGCGCCCGCGCGCCAGCCGATCTGCGCCGGGCGCGGCCGATCGAGGGCGCGCAGCCCGAGCTCGCCGAGCGCGAGCGCGAGCAGGGTCGCCCCGAGCGCCGTTACGCCGAGGCGGATCGCGCGGGAGGCTCCGGCCTTGCTGCCCACGGATCGAGAGCTACCGGGGAGAGCGCGGCCGATCAAGGCGCCCCGCGTCGATGGATCCGGGCTCGCCCGCGGCGCGTAGCCCGGACAGCAACCGATGTACGTCCTCGGTCTCAGCGCCTACTCGCACGAAGCATGCGCCGCGCTCCTCCATGACGGGCGGATCGTCGCCGTCGTCGAAGAGGAGCGGCTCAACCGCGAGAAGCACACCTTCCGCTATCCGGCGGGGGCCATCGCCGCGTGCCTGCGGATCGCCGGCATCGGGATCGCCGAGGTCGATCACATCGCCTTCTTCTGGCAGCCGATCCGCGAGATCGCGGACAACCTCGTCCAGGTGGCGCGCACCCTCCCCGGCTCGCTGCGGCTGCTCACCGCGCCCTCGGGTGGGCCCGAGCTCCGCCCGCTCCGCCGCCTCGTCTCCTCGGCCTTGATCGGCCGGGAGATCGCCCGCCAGTTCGGCCTCCGCCGCGCGCCGCGGGTCGCCTTCGTCGAGCATCACCTCGCCCACGCCGCGAGCGCCTTCCACCTCTCCGGCTTCGACGAGGCGGCGATCCTCACCGCCGACGGGCGCGGCGAGTCGACCTCGACCCTGCTGGCCGTCGGCCGCGGCAAGCGAATCCACAAGCTCGTCGAGACCCGCGCGCCCCACTCCCTCGGTCACCTCTACGCCGCCGTCACCGATCACCTCGGGTTTTCGCCCTTCTCCGACGAGTGGAAGGTGATGGGCATGGCCGCCTACGGCTCCCCGGCCCTCGTCGGCGAGATCGACGCGCTCGTGCGCCCGCGGGCGGGCCGTTACGAGCTCGACCTGCGCTACTTCGACTTCCCCACGCACGGGTCGCGCCGCTGGCTGAGCGAGCGCTTCCACCGCGCGTTCGGACCGAAGCGGGTCCCCGGCGAGCCGCTCGAGGCGCGCCACTTCGACCTGGCCTTCGCGCTGCAACGCGTGATCGAGCAGACGGGGGTGGCCCTCGCGCGGCACCTCCACGCGCTCACCGGCCTGCCGAACCTGTGCCTCGCCGGCGGCCTCGCGCTCAACGTGCTGATGAACCGCGCCATCCTCCTCGAGTCCCCCTTCGAGCGGCTCTTCGTCCAGCCCATGGCCGGCGACTCGGGGGCCGCGCTCGGCGCCGCGCTCCTCGAGCACCACGCCCGCGGCGGTCCACGCGCGGCGACGATGGAGCACGCTTACCTCGGCCCGGCCTTCGGCGACGGCGCCATCGAGTCGACCCTCCGCGCCCGCGACCTGCGCTTCCGCCGATCGCCCGACATCGCGCGCGAGGTCGCCGCGCACGTCGCGGCCGATCGGGTGGTCGGCTGGTTCCAGGGCCGGATGGAAGCGGGGCCGCGCGCGCTCGGCAATCGCAGCCTCCTCGCCAGCCCGACCAAGGCGAGCAGCCGCGACCGGCTCAACGCGCGCGTGAAGCGGCGCGAGAGCTTTCGCCCCTTCGCGCCCTCGGTCATGGCCGAGCGCGCCGCCGAGCTGTTCGATCTGCCGAAGGGCCACGCCTCGCCCTTCATGCTCGTCGCCGCCGACGTCCGGCCCGACAAGCGCGCGCTCTTGCCCGCCGTCACCCACGCCGATGGAACGGCCCGCGTCCACGCCGTGCGCCGGGAGGACAACCCCCGCTTCTGGTCGCTCCTCGCCGAGCTCGACCGGCTGACCGGGGTGCCGGTGGTGCTCAACACCTCGTTCAACGAGAACGAGCCGATCGTCTGCACCCCCGCCCACGCCGCCGACTGCTTCCTCCGCACCGAGATCGACGTGCTGGCGATCGGCGACTACCTCGTGGAGCGCTGCGCGCCCGTGGAGATCAGCGCGCCTCGGCCGGCGCTCGCCGCAGAAGCAGCGTGAAGTCCTCGTAGGCGCGCTCCGTCGCGAAATCGCGATCGACGATCGAACGTGCCGCGGGCGGGAGCGCCTCCTCGCGGCCGAGGATCACGGCGCGCGCCCGGCCGAGGATCTTCTCCGCCGCCTCGGGCCCGCTCCACCAGGGCGAGGTCGGCGCGGGAAACTGCTGGAGATCCGGCACGAGCGTCTCGTTCGTCGTCATCGCCTCGACCGGGTAGAGCCCGTTCGGATACCCGTCGAGGCCGAGGCAGAGCACGAGGTAGGGGCCCGGCGACGGGGGCATCTCCGCCGGGATCTCCACGAGCTCGAGCGCGCCGAAGCGCTGCTTTCGCGCCGCGCGCGTGACCTCGGCGACCAGCACCTCGACCTGCTTCGTCTGCGCCGGCCGGAGCCCGGGGCGGTGGACCATGTGCGTCGCGCCGAGCCCGCGCCACAGCGCGACGAGCGCCCCCGGGCTCGCGAGCGGATCGTAGTCGATGAGGCCCTGCTGGCCCGGCATGTCGAAGAGCACGTCGCGGTCGATCCCGAGGTTGGGGCGCCAGTTGTGCATCAAGATCTTCGCCGACGGCGGGAGCGACGCGCCGAGGGCGCGATAGTCGCTCCGATCGGCGAGCGGCCCGGGCCGACCCTCGGCGTCGTAGCCGCGCGCGATGAGATCGAAGGCCGATCGGAGCCGATCGCGCGCGTTGTAGAAGGCCGCGTCGACCGCGCCGAGGGCGCCCACCGCGAGGAGCATGCCGACGCCGATCCGGGCCGAGCCGCCGAGCTCCCACGCCCGCGCGAGCACCGCCGCCGCGGCGATCACCAGGATCGGGAGGAAGGTCTGGAGGTTGCGATCGACGCGCAAGGTCATGGCCCACGCGAAGAGCGCGCCGAGCCCCGCCGCCGTGGCGAGGCCGATCCGCGGCCGGCCGCGGACGAAGAGGAGGAGCGGCAGCGTCAGGGTGAAGAGCGGGCCGCTCGTGGCGAAGCGCCGGGTGAAGGCGTAGTGCGGCTCGAAGGCGTAGGTGAGCACGAGGCGGAGCGAGCTCGCGATCCGGGCGAGGAGCGGCCCATGCGGCATCGAGCGCTCGTCCTTCATCAGGTGATCGACGAGGAACGAGCCCGAGGGGACGCGGGGCGACGAGCCGGGGAAGAGATCCTGCGCGAAGGGGTACAGCGGGTTACGATGGAACACGACGTTGAACAGGAAGTGCGGCGCGACGATCAACGCGAACGCGGCGAGGGCGAGCGACGGCCCGGCGAGGAGGCTCGTCACGGGGGCGGAGGCAGCGCGACGAGCGCGGGCGAGCGCGAAGAAGCGCAGCGCGAAGGCCAGGAAGACGCCGGCGAGGAGCTCCACGGCCTGGTACTTGGTGAGCAGCGCGCCGCCGGCAAGGACGCCCGCGAGCACGGCCTTGCGCGGGGCCGCGTCGTCTCCCGCGCGCAGGGCCGCGAGCAGGAGCGGCGGGGCGAAGAAGGCGAGCACGTGATCGGCGGCGGCGCCTAGGTTCTGGTCGTAGACGAAGATCGAGGGGAAGAGGAAGAAGAGCGCCCACGCGCCCCGCGGGCCGGGCCCCGCGTCGCCGAGGAGCCAGCGCACCGCGGCCCCGACGCCCGCGAGCGTCCAGAAGAAGAGCGCGATCTCCAGGTGCTGGGCCAGCATCCACCGGAGCGGCTCGTCGTGCAGGCCGGGGACGAGGAAGGCCCAGGTGTAGAGCAGGCTGGCGAGGTGCGGGACGCTCCGCATGTAGTCGGCCGGGAAGGCGACGATCCCGCCGAGGCGCGCGTAGTCCGCGGCGAGGGCCAGGTGGAACCACGAGGCGTCGAAGTTGATCGCCTCGGGCGTGAGCGCGCCGAGGTAGACGAAGAGCGCGCCGATCACCCCGAAAGCGAGGGCGATCCGCGCGGCGACTGAAAGCGGTGGAGGAGGCTCGCGGCGCGCGTCGCGGAGGCGCGCGCCGATCGACGCGGCGGCGTGGCGGGCGCTCACCGCGATCATCGCGGCGGGGAGCGCGAGCGAGAGCGCCGGGCGGAAGAGGTGGAGCGCGCCCGCCGCCATCATGGCGAGGGCGAAGGCGATCACGCCGAGCGCCATGCTGGTGACCGCGGTCTCGAGCGCAGGCAGCGCCGTGCGCCGGAAGACGCGCTCGAGGACGAGGAGACCGAAGCTCGCCGAGGCGATCGAGAAGAGCGCCGTGTACGCCCAGATCGCGGCGAGGCGGAGCGCGAGCCAGCCGCCGATCGGGTACGGGCGCGCGAGCGCGTAGACGCCGGCCGCGGCCGCGAGCGAGGCGACCGCGAGGACGATCCGCCCCCGACGCAGCGCTGCGTCTTGCGCGGGGATCTGCGGTGGCTCGACGGGCGCGTTCGTGGACATCGGGACGAGCGCCCATCTTCTCAGCTTTCACCTCCGCGGGTAGAGTGCGCCGCATGTTCTACGCCATGTTTCGCCAGATGAAGAAGGAGCTCGGCCAGCTCGACAAGTGGCTCGAGCGGGCAGAGGCCCATGCGAAGGAGAAGTCCTTCGACCCCAACGTATTTTTGACGCTGCGCCTCGCGCCCGATCAGTTCGCCTTCGTGCGCCAGGTGCAGTCCGCCTGCGACACGCCGAAGCTCGCGGCGTCGCGGCTCACGGGGAAAGAGGCGCCCTCGCACCCGGACAACGAGCAGTCGCTCGCGGAGCTGCGCGCGCGGATCGCCTCCGTCCTCGCCTACCTCGACACCTACACCGAGGCGGACTTCGCCGCGTCGGCGACGCGCACCATCTCGAACCCGCGCTGGGAGGGCCGGACAATGGCCGGCGCCGACTACTTCCTCGAGCACGCGGTACCGAACTTCTTCTTCCACCTGACCCACGCCTACGCGATCCTCCGCCACGCCGGCGTGAGCATCGGCAAGCTCGACTACCTCGGCAAGCTGTCGCTCCGCGAGCCCGCGAAGAGCGCCTGAGCCCGGTACCCTCTCCTCTCCGGTTCGTGCGCCGCGCCCTCCTCTCCCTCGTTCCCCTCGCCGCGCTGCTCGCGATCGGCTGCGAGCAGGCGCCCTTGTCCCCGGTGCGGGTGGCGATCAAGCCGCCCGCCGCGCCGAGCCCGCCCTGGGGCTTCATGGTCGTCCACATCCAGTCCGCCGAGCCGGTCACCCTGCGCTACGAGCAGCTCGGCGGAGGCTGGTCGACCGTCTGCACCTCCCCCTGCGGCGAGCGCGCGAAGATCGGCAGGAGCTACCGCCTCTTCTCCGGCGACAGCTTCGCGAGCGTGCCCTTCGACCTCGACGGCGCGCACGGGTCGGAGGTCTTCATCGACGTGCCGCCCATCCCCCGCGGCCCCGGCTCACTTCGCCTCTTCGAGGGCGGGTTCTTCTGAGCGCCAGCTTCGTTTGAGCTCAAAATGTTTCGGGCAGGCGCGACGTCGAGCCCCGCTCGGCGCCGAGGTGCGCGCACTCCCAGCCGCCCATCCCGGCCTCGTCGAGCAGCGCCTTGGCGCGCTTGCCGGCCTCTCTCGCCCAGTCCGCGTCGGGGACCTGGGCGCTCAAGATCTGGCAGCCGATGTCGTAGCCGCGGAGCGGATCGCGCGGCGTGCCCACGGCGAGCGGCGTGCTCACGGCCTCGGCGATGGCCCGGAGCGCGCGCTCGTCGAGGCTCCCTTTGCGCGCGGAGAGGATCGCCTTGCCGATCGGGAGGCGGACGGTGAGCTCCGATCGGGTAACGAAGGGGCGGACGAGCGCGCCGAGCGCCTCTGGATCCTTCGAGGTCTCGACGCAGAGGGCGGCGGTCGAGGCCACCCGCGGCCCGCCGGTCGACGCGAAGGGGACACATCGAGCGGCGACCTCCCGCGCGAGCGCCTGCGCGCCCGCAGCATCGGCGCGCGAGGCCAGCAGCTCGCGCAGCGCGCGGAGGGCGAAGGCCTGCGTGGACGGGTTGGGATCGCCCAGCATCGGCGAGAGCTCGCCCGCGCCGGCCTGGGCGGCGAGGTGCCCGGCCGCGATCGCTGCCGAGGCGCGATCCTCGAACGGGCCGAGCCCGTCTCCATCGGTCTCGCCGAGCTGTTCGGTGGAGAGGCCGAGCGAGAGCAGCGCCGAGAAGGCCGATGGATCCCCGGTGGCGAGGAGGCAATCAGCCGCAGCTCTCGGCGCGAGCGGCGCGCAGGCGAGCACGGCGGGCGCGGGCGCGAGCTTGCTCCGGTAGGTGCCCGCAGGCAGCGGATCCGGGTCGAGCCGGGCGATCTCGACCGGCAAGCTGAGCGGTGCTCCCGGGGTACAGCCTGCGAGCGCCGAGCTCAGGCCGAGCGCAGCCACAAGCCTGCCGAGGGTGGGGCGAAGTCTCGGCGCCGGAGGGGCTGGTCGAATCCAGGAGCTCATGGAGCCTCAGCGTCCTCGATTCAGGGCGCGTTGCGAAGGGCTTCCGCGCTAGCCTCGACCCATGCGTGCCCGCACCCTCGCGCTGGCCTTGCCCCTGCTCGCGGGCTGTTCGCACCCGCTCACCCAGGACGAGGCCCGGCGGCTGCTCGACACCCAGCTCCACGACAAGGGCCAGGAGAATTGCGTCCCCATCGGCGAGTACCGAGGCCTCCCCTGCGACTCGATCCAGCGCCTCTCCCCGATCAAGCAGCGCGGCCTGCTCACCGAGCAGTGCCTCGACGGCCGCACGCGCTTCGCCCTCACGAGCGAGGGCGCGCGCCTCTACGCCCCGCGCGGCGACGTGCAGGGCGGACCCACCGAGGCATGCGCCCACGTCGGCGACTTCCACCTGCTCGCCGTGCTCAGCCCCTCGGCGGACCGGCCGATCGAGAGCGATTTCACGAAGATTCGTTACCGCTACGAGTACACCCCGACCGAGGCCGGCCGCGTGCTGCTCGCCGCCGGCGTCTCGCTGTGGGCCACCCCGCCCTTCGAAGCCGAGGTGCGCGCCCGCTATCAGGACGGCGCGTGGATCCTCAGCATCGAGGAGCCCCACGATCACGGCTCGCACCCGCTGGCGTTCTGAGCGGCTCATCCGTAGATCAACACGAACGAAGCCATGGCCTACGATCGAGCGGTCCGCCGCGCGCAGCCCTTCGTTGGAAGGGTCACCGACACCTGCTACCGTGCCCGCCATGCCCGCCCGCGATCGTGATCACGAGCATGTGCGACGGGTGCTCGTCCGCGACGGGTGGACCATCACCCACGATCCCCTGCGCCTGCGCTGGGGCACCCGCGACCTCTACGTCGACCTCGGCGCCGAGCGCCTGCTCGCCGCGGAGAAGGGCGCGCAGAAGATCGCCGTCGAGATCAAGGGGTTCACGGGGCCCTCCGTCGTCGATGACCTCGAGAAGGCAATCGGGCAGTTCGCCGTGTACCATGACGTGCTCGAGACCCTCGAGCCCGACAGGGTGCTCTATCTCGCCGTGAGCGAGACCGTCTACGAGAACGCATTCGAGGATCCTCTCGGACAGCTCCTCCTGGCCAAGCGCCGGGTGAAGCTCCTGATCTACAGCGACGAGACGGAGGTGATACGCCAATGGACACCCGCGCCGCCGACCGTGAAGTGATCGAGAACGTGTTGGCCGAGTACGCCGCCATCCCTTATGCCCATGGGCACGTGGAGACCGAGACGGTGTTCGATCGAACGTCGGATCGATACCTGCTCATGATCGTCGGCCACGAGGGCAAGCGCCGGGTGCATGGCTGCCTCGTTCATATCGACCTCCAGGGAGACCGGATCGTCATCCAGCGCGACGGGACCGAGCACGGGATGGCGCCGGATCTGGCCCGGGCCGGTATCGCGCCCGAGCGGATCGTGCTGGCGTTCCACCACCTGGGCGCGCGCCCCTACTCCGAGTTCCTGGCGGCCTGATCCCGCGCTCACGTACACCTCTCCCGGAGCACAGGGAGGATGCTCCCGTGCTCCCGCCGAGGCGCCCTCGTCAATCCGGGATGGGCTGCGGCGAGGGCTGGAGGTTCGACTGGATCGCCTTGATGTCGCAGGCCCTCAGGTAGGTCGAGAGCACGCTCGCGCGGCGTGGCAGGAACACGTCGGTGAGCGCGGGGGAGAGCTTGCCGTTCTCGTCGATGTGCGCGCCGCCGAGGCTGTCGGGCCAGACCAGGCCGCAGCCGATCTTGCGCGCCGGGCCGAGGAAGGCCGAGGGTGCGTGGCAGCCGGCGCAGGTCTGCGTCGTCGCGCGCGCGAGGATCGCGTCGGAGGTGAGCGGGTCTCCGGGGTCGCACGCAGGGAGCCCGGGCTCGAGCGCGATGAGCTGCTTGTCGATCGCCGTGAGCAGCGCTGCCCCGCTCGCGTGGGCCTCGGTCAGGTAGGCGGGCCCGGCCGGACCTTCGAGCCCGCTCTCGCCGGCGTTGAACATGTTGTGCGTGGTCATCCGGATCCCGGCCACGGTCGAGCTCACGCCGAGCGGCAGGACGTCTTCGAGCACGAAGGCGCTCTGGAACTGCGCGGCGGGCGCTGCGTCCGCCGCGCCGAAGAGGCTGACCATCGGGTTGTTCTTCACGGTGGCAGGCTCGAAGTGGGGCATGTCCTGCGCGCCGAAGGCCGCCTTGAAGTGGAGCTCGCGCATCTCCCAGGGGGCCTGCATGCGCTGGCTGAGGCGCACCTGGCCGCGCGTCGCGCCGTACGGGTTGTCCTCGCTGGAGAGCTGCCCGAAATTCTGGGGGTCGATCACGGGCTTCATCCCGGGGAGGCCGGTGAAGTAGATCGCCTCGAGCTTCTGCCCGACCACGTCCGGATCGGTCTCCTTTTCGAGGCTCGCCCACTGCTTTGCCACGGGATAACAGGCGAAGAGATCCCCGGATGACGGGCTCGGCAGGACGCCCTCGAAGATCAAGAACACGCGATCGTTCGGGTCGGTGCGGCCGGACTGCTTGGCGTAGACGATGCGGTGCTCCCCGCAGGTCTGGAGGTTCGTGGGGGTGAGGTCGAAGCGGTTGACCAGGGCGATGGGCACGAAGGCGTCGGGGTCGCCCGGGGTGAGCAGGCCGCCGCTGTGGGCGAGCGCGCCCTCGGCTCGCGGGCAGCCCTCGGGCGGGCCGTTGGCGAAGGCCTTGTTGCCCATCGTGTCACAGTGGGTCACATCGGGGAACGCGCCGCCCGCGTCGGTGTTCTCGGTGTCGAAGAGCCGCTGGAGGAGCTCGAGGGGGGTGAGCGCCGAGGGCGCCGAGAGGTCGAGGAGCTGCTTCAGGACTTTTTCGAGCGGGAAGTGCGCGAGCACCGCGGGGTCGGTGACGATGAGCGCGGAGCTGCTCGCCTGCACGGAGATCGACGGGTCGCAGTCCGGCTTGTTGGGGTAGGGGTCGATGGGGATCTCACCGCCGCCGCCCGTGCTCGAGGTGGTGCCTGGGTCGGATGTGCCGCCGGAGCCCCCCGAGCCCGCGGACGAGCCGCTGGTTGTCTTGAGACCGCCGCCCACACAGGCGGCGAGGAGGAGAGGGGCGGCGAGGAGGAGCGTGCGGGAGGCGAGCATCGGGGGCTCCTTGCAGGATAAGCGGGAGGGTCGTGTAGAGGATGATGGCCGCGGACCGGCCGATGGATCGAGGAAATGCGCGCGGCGCGTCGCTTTCGTGGCGCCCGGCCCCTCGGGATCGGCGGTCCGGACGCGGCTATCCGCCCTCCCCCCAACGGGGGTATCCTCTCCGCCCCTCGCGAGGAGCCCCCATGTCCCACGACGCCATCCAGTCGCTGCTCAAGGAAAACCGCCGCTTCGAACCGCCCGCGGAGTTCGCGGCCCGAGCGAGGATCGGCGCCCGCGCCGACTACGATCGCCTCTACCGCGAGAGCCTCGACGACCCCGAGAGCTTCTGGCGGCGCGAGACTTCGGAGCTCGTCTTCCGCACCCCGTGGGACAAGACGCTCGCGTGGGAGCTGCCGCACGCGAAGTGGTTCGTCGGCGCGACGCTCAACATCACCGAGAGCTGCCTCGACCGGCACCTCGGCACGGCGCGGCAGAACAAGGCCGCGATCATCTGGGAGGGCGAGCTCGGGCACAACCGCACGCTCACCTACGCGCAGCTCCACCGCGAGACGGTGCTGCTCGCCGACGCGCTCAGGAAGCACGGCGTCGAGAAGGGCGATCGCGTCGCGATCTACATGGGCATGGTGCCCGAGGTGGCCGTCGCGATGCTCGCATGCGCGCGGCTCGGCGCGGTACACACCGTCGTCTTCGGCGGCTTCGCGGCGGACGCGCTGCGCGACCGGATCCAGGACTGCCAGGCCAAGGTGGTGATCACGCAGGACGGCGGCTACCGGCGCGGGCAGGTGCTCCCGCTCAAGGAGACGGTCGACAAGGCCCTCGCGCAGCCGCAGTCGGCGAGCGTGCAGAAGACCATCGTCTACCAGCACCTCGGCCACGACCGCTGCCCGGTGCACATGAAAGAAGGGCGCGACCTCTGGTGGCACGAGATCGTCGGCGACACGCTGGGCGCGTCGAAGGAGCCCACCATCGTCGAGAGCGAGCACCCGCTCTTCATCCTCTACACCTCGGGCTCGACCGGCAAGCCGAAGGGCGTGCTCCACACCACCGCGGGCTACCTCGCGGGCGTGCACGTCACGAGCAAGTACGTCTTCGATCTGCGGGACGAGGACATCTACTGGTGCACGGCCGACGTCGGCTGGGTCACCGGGCACAGCTACATCGTCTACGGGCCGCTCTCCAACGGGGCGACCTGCCTCATGTACGAGGGCGCGCCGAACTACCCGGACTGGGGGCGGTTCTGGCGGATCATCGAGAAGCACCGGGTGACGATCCTCTACACCGCGCCGACGGCGATCCGCGCCTTCATCCGCCAGGGGGACGACTGGCCGAAGCAGAGCGACCTGTCGAGCCTCAGGCTCCTCGGCACGGTGGGCGAGCCGATCAACCCGGAGGCGTGGATCTGGTACAGCCAGCATATCGGGGGCGGGCGCTGCCCGGTGGTCGACACCTGGTGGCAGACGGAGACGGGCTCGATCATGCTGACGACGCTGCCGGGGGCGGCCTCCGCCAAGCCTGGATCCACCGGCCTGCCGATGTTCGGGGTCGAGCCGGCCGTGGTGCAGAAGGACGGCGCCGCCGTGCCCGCGAACGAGGGCGGATTGTTGGTGCTCAAACGACCTTGGCCCTCCATGCTCCGCACCGTGTGGGGCGACGACGAGCGCTTCAAGAAGCAGTACTGGAGCGACGTGCCCGGCTTCTACTTCACGGGCGACGGGGCCCGCGCGGACGAGGACGGCTACCACTGGGTGGTCGGGCGCATCGACGACGTGCTCAACGTGGCCGGGCACCGGATCGGGACGGCCGAGATCGAGAGCGCGCTCGTGTCGCACCCGGCCGTGGCCGAGGCGGCGGCGGTCGGGCGGCCGGACGACCTCAAGGGGCAGGCCCTGGTGGTCTTCGTCTCCCTCCGGCCCGGGTTCAAGGCCGGGACGGACCTCATCCTCGCCCTCGGCGAGCATGTGGCCAAGGAGATCGGCAAGTTCGCCCGGCCGGACGCGATCCGCTTCACCGACGCGCTGCCGAAGACCCGGAGCGGCAAGATCATGCGCCGCCTGCTCAAGGACGTGGCCGCGGGCCGCGAGTCCACCGGGGATACCTCGACCCTGGAGGACTTCAACGTCCTCGCCAAGCTGCGCGCCGAGGAAGACTGACCGCGGCGGCCGTGGCCGCCGCCCGAACCGCGCGCGCGAGCAAGCGGCAGACGTGACCCTTGCCCAGAGCGACGATCAACGCCCCGGGTCGCCGCTGTGGAAGGACTCGAAGGGGAAACTTCACCCCTGGAACGAGGCGCGCTAGCCTGGCTCCATGCGCTCCCCGATCGTCCGCCTGCTCGTCGTCGCCTCGCTCGCCGCCCTCCCGCTGACCGCCTCCTCGCTCGCCTTCGGGCAGGGCGCGCCGCAGGCCGACCCGGCCAAGCTCGAGGAGGCCAAGCGCCACATGCAGGCGGGCGCGGCCTTCTACAACGATCCGAGCGGCCACAAGTGCGAGGAGGCCATCCGCGAGTTCGGCAAGGCCTACGATCTGTCGGGGTCGCTGAACGCGCTCAAGGGCATGGCCGTGTGCAACCTGGAGCTCGAGCGCGACGGCGAGGCGATCGATCAGTACTCGAAGTACCTCGCGGGCAAGGGCGCGTCGATCGATCCGGCCGACAAGCAGCAGATCGAGACCGACCTCAACGCGCTCAAGTCGGCCGTCGCGTACATCAACTTCACCGCGCCGGCCTCGGTGTGGAAGCTCACCGACACCCGCACCCCGGCGCGCGGCTTCCCGATCACGAACCGCTATCAGATCGGCCAGAACACGAAGAAGCTCGGCATCCACCCGGGGCAGCACACCTTCACGGCGAGCATCGAGGGGCAGCCCGACGTGACGTGGAGCGTCGAGGTCGTCAACGGCGCGAAGTACGAGCACACCTTCGAGGGACCCAAGGCCGCGCCGCCTCCGCCGCCCAAGGAGACCCCGAAGGAGACGCCCAAGGAGACCCCGAAGGAGACGCCCAAGGAGACCCCGAAGGAGACCCCCGAGGAGGGCAAGACCACGCGGCCGATCCCGGTGAGCGCGTACATCACGGGCGGGCTCACGGTGGCGGGGATCGGGGCGACGGCGGGGCTCGGCGTGCGCGCCCTCGGGATGGAGAAGGACTACAAGTCGAAGAACGGCGCGGGGACGACCTCGGCCGACGAGCTGACCAAGCTCCGCAACAACGTGAAGACGGCCAACCTGGTGACCGACATCGCCATGGGCGTGACGGCGGCGGCGGCGGTGACGACGGTGGTGCTGATCATCACCCGGCCGTCCAAGCCGGCCAAGGAGAGCAAGACGGGGAGCTTCACCCTCACCCCGGCGGCGGGCCCGACGGGGGCCGGCGCGTTCCTGACGGGCACCTTCTGACGCTCGCCCGCGCCCACGGCGGGGGGACGGCGCTCGCCCCTGCCTCGATCCCGCTCCGAAAAGCAGGTCTTTTCTCGCCGTTCGGTGGATAATCAGATCGAGGCGATCGCTTGGACATCGACCCGGGAACCGTCGTCGCGAACCGCTACCGCATCTCCCGCCCCCTCGGGCGCGGGGGCATGGGGGAGGTGTTCGCCGCGGAGAACATCCGCACGGGCCGCCCGGTCGCCGTCAAGCTGCTGCGCTCCGACACGAAGACCAAGTCGTCGGCCGTCGCGCGCTTCCGGCAAGAGGCGCGCGCCGCGGGCTCGATCAACAGCGATCACGTGACGCAGGTGCTCGACGTCGAAGAAGACGCCGAGCACGGGGTGGTGCTCGTCTTCGAGCTGCTCGAGGGCGAGTCGCTGATCGACCGGCTGAAGCGCACCGGACCGATCACGCTCGAGGAGCTCTTCCCGATCATCGAGCAGGTGTGGATGGGCCTCGCCGACGCGCACCGGGTCGGCATCGTCCACCGCGATCTGAAGCCCTCGAACGTGTTCCTGGAGCGCCGGCCCGACGGCTCGACGCGGGTGAAGATCCTCGACTTCGGGATCTCGAAGATCCCGAAGGAGATCGGCGGCGAGACGCTGACCGAGATGGGGCAGAGCCTCGGGACCTTCTCGTTCATGCCGCCCGAGCAGATCGGCAAGGCCAAGACGGTCGATCACCGCGCCGACATCTACGCGTGCGCGACGATGATCTACCAGTCGCTGAGCGGGCAGCTCCCGTACTCTGCGCGCAACATCCTCGTGATGGTCGAGATGAAGGCCAAGACCGACGGGCGCCCCCTCGCCGAGGCCATGGGCGCGCCGGTCGATCCGAAGCTCGAGGCCTTCCTCACCCGCGGCCTGGCGCGCGATCCGAACCAGCGCTTCCAGTCGGCGCACGAGGCGCTCGCCGCGTGGCGCGAGCTCAAGCCGATGTCGCGCGCCGCGACGATCGACCCCTCGTCGGCGCGCTCGTCGTCCTCCGCGCGGACCGCGCTCGAGGCGGCGTCGCAGCGGAGCATGTCGCCCTACCCGGGGAGCCTGGAGACGCCGCAGCCGCAGATCCAGCCGCTCCCGATCATCGACATGAACACGGACACGGCCGCCACGCTGGCGATGCCGAACCCCCACCACGCGAGTCACGTGGGCCACGCGGCGCACCTCGGGAGCGCGGGACACGCGGCGCAGTCAGGCCACGCCGGGCTCGCCGGCCGCGGGCCCGACTCGCCTCCGCGCGTCGATCCGCGCATGGACGCGCCGCCCGCCGCGCCGCCCCGCGGGGTCGGCCTCGGCGGGACGCAGCCGGTGATCGTGGGGCGCATCCCCTCGGCGATCTCGCCGATCGCCCGGCAGACGCAGTCGAACCTCGCCGCGCAGGCCCAGAGCAGCGCGTCGCTGCCCCTGCCTCCCCGCAGCCCGAGCACCGCGCCCGTGCAGCAGGTGCAGATCGAGCGGCCGACCGATCTGCAGGTGATCCGCCCCGAAGACTCGATCGGGAGCTACGACGAGCCGCCGAAGACGGGGAGCCTGCAGCCCCACCCCGCCGGCTACTACCTGCCGCCCGCCGTGGCCGCGTCGCTCGCCCAGGTGCGCACGACGTCGATGCCGGGGACGAACAGCGGGCCGCCGCAGAGCCCCGCGCCCTCCACCGGTCCGGGCGGCAACCCGGCCACGTCGAGCCAGGTGAACCTGCCCAAGCTGATCGACGATCCGACGTCGGTGCCCGCGAGCTCATCGGTGCAGACGACCGTGTACCGGCCCGATCGCGCCGCCGTGGCCGCGCTGAAGAAGAGCGCGCCCGCCGCGAAGGGCGCGCAGAAGCCGCGGCGCTCGCTGATGGGCTTCGTGATCGCCGCGCTCGCCTGCGGGCTGCTCGGCTTCGCGGTGGTGGCGGCTTACCAGTTCTTCCGGCGCTGACAGGCTCTCGACATCGCAGCGCGCTTGCCCGCGGCGATCACGCGCCGGCCCCGGTCATCCTGCCGAGCGCTTGCGACGAGGCCCTTTCCCCGCCGGCGCCGCCTTCCCGGCCTTGCCCTTGGCCGCCACCTTCCTGCGCGCGGGCTTCTTCTCCGCCGCGGCGCGCACGACCACCCGCTTGCCCTCGAACACCGCCGAGAGCTGGTGAACGGGCGAGGCGCCCCGCTCCCGGAGCTCCGCGGCATAGTCGCGCTCCCGGAGCTGCCGCATCGCCGCGGTGAGCGCTCTTTCGACCGTCTCACCCCTCTTCGTATCGACCGATTTGAGCTCCATCACGACGCCGGGCTGGCCGGCAGTACGGGGGAGGATCATCACGTCGCACCGGCCGTAGCCCGACTCCCGGTTGGAGCGCACCTCGTAGCGGGGCGCGAGCCCGGCCAACAGGCCCACGACCAGGCCATGATAGAACCGCTCCGGCTCCGGAGAGGCCATATCGAAATAGGAGAGGTTGACCTTCAGCATATGGCCGAGGTGCGCCTCGACCGTCGGGGCGTCGCCGCGGAGCAGGCCATCGAGCAAGCTCTGGAGCTCGGCCGAGCCGCCTGCCTGAGCCTGGAGCCAGTCTTGCACCATCCGCCGGAGCGCGCTCGCAACTTCCCTGTTGGGGACCATGAGGCGCGCCTCGCCGTAACCCTCCACGTAGCTTATTTCAACCGGCTTGAGATAGCCGGTGAAGAGGAGAAAGCTCCAAACGGCATTCGACCGCGAGTCGATGTCACGGAGGACGATGTTCTCGTCGATGGGCTTGTCGACCGTGCCCCCGGCGAGCAACGCTTCGAGCTCCGCCGCGACGCCCCGCGGGCCGGTGACCAGCAGGCTGCGCACCAGATCGTTCGAGCTCGTCTCCACCCAGTACGGCCGGAACACGCTGTCTCCGCTGTCGAGGAACGAGAGGACCGACCAGGGGTTGTAGATGGCCTGTCCGCCGAAGAGATAACCGTTGTAATACGAGCGGATATCGTCGAGAGCTGCGCCCTGCCCCGCCGCCTCGGCCAGGCTCTTCACCTCGGGCTCGGTGAAGCCGAAGGCCGTGGCGAGCCGGCGGTGGAGGATGCTGTAGACGGCGATGTTGTTGAGCCCGGAGAACATGCTCTCCTTGGCGACCCGGAGGATGCCGGTGAGGACGCCCTTGAAGAGGTGCTCGTTGTCCTTGAGGCCGCCCGAGAGGAAGTCGCGGAAAAAGGCCACAACGTCGTCGTAATACTGATGGGTATATCCGGCGTGGATGGGCGTGTCGTACTCGTCGAGGAGGATGATTACCTTCTGCCGGTGGTGCCGGGCGAGGAGGCGGGAGAGCCGTTCGAGGGCGATCACGAGCTGAGATTTCGAGGCGCGCCGCTCCAGGATGGCGGTGACGAGCTGGGCATCTTCCGGATAGAGGTTGCCCCCGGTCAACAGATAGCGGTGCTCTTCGTAGGCCTTGCCGAGGACGTTCGCGATCCCGTCGAGGCACTCCTGCCATGACGTGGGCTTGATGTCCTTGAAGGTCATGAAGATGACCGGGTAGCGCTGGAAATGCGCCCAGGCCTTCTCGGAGGAGGCGATCGCGAGGCCGGCGAAGAGGGGGCGCAGGTCGTCCGGGCTCTTCTCGAAGAAGCACCGGAGCATGGAGAGGTTGAGCGTCTTGCCGAAGCGGCGAGGGCGCGGGACGAGCATGACCTGGGCGCTCTCGCGGAGGATGTCGTCGATGAAGGCGCTCTTGTCGACATACGCGAACTCGCCCTCCCGCAGGCTGCGGAAGTCGGAGAGGCCGATGGGGAAGCGGGGGGGCGAGGTGGTCATGGTCGCGGGCGAGGCTCGCGCTCGGGTGCGCCGGCAGCGCGGAGCATGGCACGCAGGGGTTGGGCCGGGAAGCTGTATGCTCTCTCCAGCCCCACCGATGTCCCACGCTCCGCGCTCTCCTCGTTTACCGCTCGCGCTCCTCGCGATGCTGGCCGCGTGCGGAGCGCGCTCCGCGCTGGAGGTGTCAGGGAGCTCCGCGGCGGGGCAAGGCGGATCGAGCGCGCACGGTGGATCGAGCGCGCATGGTGGATCGAGCGCGCACGGTGGATCGAGCGCGCAGGGCGGTTCGAGCGCGCAGGGCGGCGCGGGACAGGGCGGCGCGGGCGGCAACGGAGGGGGAGGCGGCGCGGGACAGGGCGGCGAGGACCACTTGCACTGCCCGCTGCTCTCGGAGATCGGGGAGGTGCGGATCTTCGAGCAGGGCGGTTTTGCGCCGGCCGCGCCGCTCCTGCTCCCGTTGCCCGGGGGCGACGCGCTCCTGCTCGTGCGCCGCGATCCGCTCGAATCACCGGGGCCCGTGGCCGAGGCGATCGACGCGTATGCCTTCCATCCCTGGGGCGCGTGGCCGCCCCCGATGATGGCGCCGGGGACGGCCGCCGACGGCCTCGACGAGGTGCCCTTCGTCGCGAGCGCCGAGCCCGCGGGGACCTTCGCGCTCGCGGCCCAGCGCTTCGAGAACGACCCCTGTCAGCTCGCCACGAGCTACGGCCTCGCCGCCGTGCAGCCGCCGGGCCCGGGCGCGTTCACGCTGCCCATGATCGGGAGCTGCGACGACGTGCCGCTCGGCGTCGCGTCGTCCGCGGGCGGCCTGTATTTCGGGGCCTTCGATCTCTTCAACGCGGGCGGCCTCGGGCAGCGCGTGCTCGCCGCGGGCATGACGGATCTCGGCGAGATGCCCCTCTACCAGCCGAAGCCGACCTGCTCGTCGACGCACTTCGTCGCCGACGCGCTGACCGACGGCGAGGGGTTCCTCTTCGCGAGCTCCGCCGCGGACGACGGGACCTGCGTGTTCCCGAACGCCGCGCTGCCCGGCCCCGCGCGGAACCTGATGCTGCGGCGCCTCGATCCGAAGGGAGAGACCGGCGGCGTGGTGTACAAGGGCGTGGACGATCTCGTGTACACGCGCCTGCTCCGGCGCACGGGCGGCCTCTGGGTCCTCTTCCGCGAGAGCGGCGCGAGCGCGCTGGTGCAACCGCCGGGCATGGCGATGCGCATCGCCAGCGTGCAAGACGAGCCCGAGCCCCCCTTCCCCGTGACCGACGCGAGCGACGAGCGCATGATCGCCGCCTCGCTCGGCGACCGCCTCGTCGTGGGCGCCGTGAACAGCCTCGATCCATCGGCCCCCACGATCTTGCTGCGCACGTTCCGCGCGGACGGCACAGCGGCGGCCATGACGTCGTTCTCGACGAACGGGGCGTGGCTCCACCCCGATCGGCTGGCCGTGCTCGGATCTCCCTCCGGGACGAGCGTGCTCGTGGCGTGGATCGGCGAGACGCCCGACGCCGGCCCTTCGCTGTTCCTGAAGCGCTTCGACTGCGATGGCACGAACTAGGGCGAACGCCTGGATCTGCCCGCCCCGAGCTCTGGTAGAGTCGGCCATGCCTCGCGCCCCGCTCCTCGGTCTCGCCCTGCTCGCCCCCCTCGCCCTCGTCGCGTGCAACCGCGGCCCCACCAACAAGGATCTGTTCACGCAGAACCAGGCGCTCGCCACCACGCTCAAGCAGGGCCTCGACGCGGCCGCGAAGAGCGTGGAGACCGCCCCCTCGCCGGAGGTCGGTGCGCCCTGCGAGGCGAAGGGCCTGACGATGGATCAGGAGGCCGGCTTCGACGCCGAGAAGAACAAGCAAGGCGCGGGCAACACCGAGGTCGTCGAATATCGAGGGCTGCACGGCGACTGGAAGCTGCTCGGAGGAGCCCCGGGCGACAACGAGGCCTGGAAGCTCGACGACCCCGCCGGCTACCAGCTCCGACTGACCACCTTCAAGGCCAACGTACCCTCCGCAGTTTACCAGCTCTCCCCGGGGGGCTCGCTTCACCAGGGAGGAACCGCGCCCGGCGATCGAGCCGCGCCACAGCTCGTCACGCAGATCGAGCGTGCCAAAGGGGTCTCCCACCTGATCGTGATCCGCGGGCGAAAGAAGGCGCCCGACGGTCGCTCCCAGATCGTCGACATCCATCACGTCGAGTTTCCCAGCGGGAAATGGCTCTGCGCCTTCGCCGTCGAGAGCAAGGTCGACCCGAAGGTGCAAGAGGGAGAGATCTTGCGGGTGCAGCGCTCGGGCGGGATGGAGAACCGGAGCACCCGTGGCGACGACGCGGTGGGCAACGCGCTGCGAGCAGGGGTGATGGCCGAGATCAACAAGGCGCTGAAGACACGATTCGACCTCCCGGGGCTCCAGGCTTCGCTCTGATGGGCTGCGCAAGCGAGGTATGCTCCGGCCATGGCATGGGTCAAAGTTCCTCCGGAGAATCATCCCCTCTTTCACGCGGCGCTGCCGGACGATCCGCGCGTCGAGACCATGAAGATGTTCGGAGGCGTCGCGGCGAAGGTGAATGGTCACGTGTTCGCGGGCCTGTTCGGGCGCTCGACGATGCTGTGGCTGCCCGAGCCCGACCGGGCCGCCGCGCTCGCGCTCCCGGGGGCGGCGCTCTTCGATCCGATGGGTGACGGGCGGGCCAAGAGCGAGAAGGTGATGCTGCCCGAGAGCATGATGCGCGATCCGGACGCGCTGCGCGGCTGGGTGGCGCGGGCGTTCGAGGGCGCTGCTCGGCTGCCCGCGAAGGCGGAGAAGGGGGCGAAGGCGGCCAAGGCAGAAAAGGCGCCTGCGCCGAAGCGCGCGCCCGCCAAAGCGGCGCCGAAGAAGCGCGCCCGGTGACGGCGGCCTCAGCTCGGCGGCTCTCCCATCGTCGCGATCCGCTCGCGGCACACCTGCTCCACGCAGGCCCGGAGCTCGCGCACATGGGTTGCGAGGGCCTCGAGCTCGTCACGGGTGACGGCACGACTTAGCTGTTCCGGTTCCGCGCCACGCAGGGGAAGACCACCGGCGCCTGGTCCCAGGCCATCAGCTTCCTCGCGCACTGATCTCGGCTTCTGACCCCCTCCCGCTCCCGCGCCCGTTCCCTCTCCCGTTGCCCCCTTTCGGGATCGGGAGAGGGTGGCGGGAACGGGAGCGGGAGGGGGAACGGGAGCGGGCGGAACGTGCTTGAACAACAAGGGGATTGTGCGGGAGATGCGCCTTTCCCGGAATTGCTTCATCCGCACGGGATTTTCGAGCATCCTGCGCCCTGCAATCAATCCCGGCTCGACCCGACCCTCATGCCCGACGACGACCTCGACGCCCTCACCCACAAGACGCTCGCCCATTACGACGCCTCCGCCGAGGCCTTCTGGGAGGGCACGCGCGGCCACGACGTGAGCCAGAACCACCGCGCCCTCCTCGACGCCATCGAGGCGGCGCCGCCGTTCACGCTCCTCGATCTCGGCTGCGGGCCCGGCCGCGACTTGCTCTTCTTCCGGTCGCTCGGCCACACGGTCGTCGGGCTCGACGGATCCCCCCGCTTCGTCGCGATGGCGCGCGAGCGATCGGGCTGCGAGGTGCTCCATCAGGACTTCATCCACCTCGATCTGCCGGCCGGCCGCTTCGATGGCATCTTCGCCAACGCCTCGCTGTTCCACGTGCCGAGCGCGGCGCTCCCCCGCGTGCTCGCGGTCCTGCGCGCCGCGCTCAAGCCTCGCGGCGTGCTCTTCTGCTCCAACCCGCGCGGGGACGATCAAGAAGGGTGGAGCGGCGATCGCTACGGGTGCTTCTGGACACTCGAGACCTGGCGCGCCCATGTCGGCCGTGCCGGCTTCGAGGAGATTGACCATTATTATCGCCCGGCGGGCAAACCTCGCCATCAACAGCCCTGGCTCGCCACCGTCTGGCGCGCGATCGCGGCACAGGAGAGCGCCGATGTCCGCCTCTTCGTCTATGGCACCTTGCTCGCCGGCGAGAGCAACCATGCTTTGCTCTCCGAGGCTCGTTTTGCAGGGTCTGCGCGCACGCTACCGCTCTATCGGCTGCTCGACCTCGGCGGCCACCCGGCCCTCGTGGAAGGGGGCAGCGCCGCGGTGGTCGGCGAGATCTACGACGTTCCGGCGGCCTCGCTGCCGGCGCTCGATGCGCTCGAAGGGCACCCGGGCTGGTATCGCCGCACGCGGATCACGCTGGCGGATGGATCGACCGCCGAGACCTACCTGCTCCCGCGCGACCAGGCCGAGGCCTTCCCCGAGATCGCCTCGGGGAGCTGGCGCTCGCGGGGCTGATCTCAGCTCGCCTGCGGCAGCTCGATCGCGAAGCGTGTCCCCTGCCCTTCGCGCGCCTCGCAGCGGATCGTCCCGCCGTGGGCCTCCACGATCTCGCGCGTCACGGCGAGCCCGAGGCCCGTCCCCCGCTCCTTCGTGGTGAAGAACGGGTCGAAGATGCTCGCGCGCGCCTCTTCCGGGATGCCGGCGCCGGTGTCGTCGATGAGGATGGCCACGCCCTCGCCGGTGCGCTTGATCGACACCGAGAGCTCGCCGCCCTTCGGCATGGCCTCGCGGGCGTTGCGGATCAGGTTGAGCAAGGCCTGGCGGAGCTGGGACTCGTCGAGGCTCACCTCGGGCAGGTCGGGGTCCTCGTCGATCCGGATCGTCACCTTGGCGCGGTCGAGCTCGGGGCGCACGAAGGCGAGGAGCTCGCGCACCAGGTCCTCGGCGTGCTCGCGCTGGAGGTTCGGGCGGGGCCTGCGGGCCACGCTCAGGTATTGCTCGGAGATGCGGGAGAGGCGCTCGATCTCGCCCTTGATGGCGCTGATGAGCTGCGCTTGCTCCTTGTCGCCGCCCATCGCCACCTCCTCTTCGAGCAGCTCCATGTTGAGGCCGATGGAGGAGAGGGGGTTTCGGATCTCGTGCGTGATGTGCGCCGCCATCTTGCCGATGGTGGCGAGCCGCTCGGCCTGCACCAGCTCGGCGCGGGCCTTCTGGATCGCGGCGACCATGTCCTCGAAGCGCGTCGCGAGCTCGCCGATCTCGTCGTTCGTCGCGACGACCTTGTGCGGGGTCAGGTCGCCGCGGGCCACGGCGCTGGCCCGCTCGGTCACCTCGGTGAGCGGGGCGAGCACGCGGCGCGCGTAGAGGAAGGCGAGCGCGCCCACGAGGAGCGTGAGCAGGGTCAGGCCGACGAGGAGCTGGATCGAACGAGCTTCGCGCTTCCTGGCCTCGGCGGTCAGGCTCTCCATCCGGTCCTCGACCTTGGACCGGATCGCGCGGAGGCGCTGCGCCCCCTCGGCCTCGCGCTTGACGAGCTCGTTGCGCGCCCGCTCGGCCCCGTCGGCGTCGCCCGCGGAGAGCGCGCGGAAGAGGTCGCCGAAGCGCTCGGGCTCGCTCGCGAGAGAGCGCTCGATCCCGTCGATCTCCTTGCCGATCTCGTCGCGGAAGCGCGAGAGCGAGGGGTCGTTCGCCGCGGCGGGGCCGAGCGAGGCGGCCTCGCGCACCTGGGCGAAGGTGAGCGGTCGGGTGCGGCGCGCGGTCTCGATCCACTCGCGCACGTCGCCCGGGTTCTTGGCGACGGTGATGTGGTTGAGCTGGGCGTTGAAGACGTTCTGCTCGGCCAGCGCCTCGCCGATGCGCACGAGGAGCGGCACGTAGCCGGCGCGGAGCAGCTCGGCGTCGCGGGCGCCTTTGCGGAGCGAGAGGAAGCTCCAGCCGAGGGTGACCGCGAAGGCGAGGATCATCAGGAGGTAGCTGGCGAAGAGGCGCCCGGCCACCGTGCGGCGCGCGTCTGGACGCGGCGGGCGCGGCGCGCGCGGCGAGACAGGGGGCAGGCTCTTGCTCATCGACCGAGGGCGCGGGCCACGAGGGAGGCGAGATCGACCGCGGGCTCGCCGCGGCTCCGGAAGCGGTGGAGGCTGCCCGCACATGCGGTGACGAGCGTGCCGCCGCCCTGCGCGTGGTGCTCGGCGATGCGCGCGTCGGCGATGCGCCGGGAGGTGTCGGGGCGCGTCACGGGGAGCAGGCCGCCCGCGCCGCTGCACTCGCCTTGCTCGCGGGATCGCTGGAAATCTTGAGGCGCTTTGCCGGTGAGCGCAGCGAGCACGGCGCGCGGCTCGTCGTAGCGGCCGAGGCCGCGGCCGAGCTTGCAGGGGTCGTGGTAGCGGACGGAGCCGAGGTCGGGGAGGCGCGCGAGAACATCTTTGCGGCGCGCGACGAGGTCGACGAAGAGCTCGGGCCGCCGCGTGCGCACGCCGAGCCGCGGGTGCTCGACGATCACGGTGTGGGCGCAGCCGGGATCGAGGGCGACGAGCTCGGGGGCCTCCTCCACGGCCTTCGCGAATTTCGTTGCGGCAGCAACGAATCCGGGGCGGTCGCCGGCGTCGAGCAGGGGCATGCCGCAGCAGAGCGAGAGGGGGCGCACGGGGCGATCGAGGAGGCGGGAGACGGCGAAGAGGGCGTCACGGGCGGCCTCGGGCGCGCGGCGGGCGTAGCTGCACCCGAGGAGGACGAGGGCGGGGACCTTGCTGGAAACGGCTGGATCGGCCGAGGTTTCGAGCGCGGTCGCGGCGCGGGCGAGCTCGGCCTCGTGCTCGGCCCAGCGGGCGGAGACCTTGACGGCCTCGGGGGGCGCGGCGCCCTCGGCGAAGAGGGCGGCCCGGGCGTCGCGCAGGGTGGGGGCGACCTCGTTCCGGTGATCGCAGGCCTCGCGGCAGGCGAAGCAGGCGGTGCAAGCCCAGGCGGGCGCGGCGTGGGCCTCGTCGACCGGGACGTCGCCCCGGGCGGCGAAGTACGCGAAGGACATCTTGCCCCACGGGATCAAGGTCTCCTTCGGCTCGGCGTTGGAGACGGGGCATGCAGCCCGGCAGAGCTTGGGGCAGTAGACGCAGGTCTCCAGGGCGGCGCGGCTCGGTTCGAGGAGCGGGAGGCGGAAGGGGGTCACGCGGAGAGGATCGGCGGCCGCGGGGCCGAGCGCAAGCGGCAGAGGCGAGGGCGGGCCCGCGGGCACACCGGGCCGATGTTGCGCGCAGGGCGCGTGACGCTCGACGCGACCAGAGGGCGCCGGTTCCAGGTCCGATCGGCCCTCGGTAAGATCTGCCCATGCAGGTGCCCGAGAGCGCCGAGCCGCCCGAGCGCGGCCTCTTTTACCGATTCCGGGTGGCGTTCCTGCTCATCGTCCTTGCAGGGGTGCTCCTCTATGCGTGGAAGGACATCCATCGCCGCCGCCTTCGCACCGAATGGAAGCGCCCCCTCCGGGTCGCCTTCGTGGTGGTGCGCGACGGCCCCGTGACTGCCGAGGCCATCGCCGAGCTCGGTGCGCGTGTCCCCGCGCTCACGGCGCGGCTCGGCGAGGAGATGGAGCGGTACCGGAGCGTGGTGCAGAGGCCCTTCGAGATCACCCTCTTCGGGCCGGTGGACGGCGCCGGGCCGCCCCCGGAGCCGCCCGCCGACGAGGGCCTCGTGACCTCCGCCCGCTATCAATGGAAGGTCGATCGCTGGATCGCGCGCGTCGACGCCTCCGGAGGCTTCGTGACCAAGGGGTTCGACACCCGCATCTACCTCCACGCCCGCCCTCCGCTCACCGCCGAGCGCAAGCAGATCGAGGGCACGAGCGAGCAAGGCGGCCGCACGGGCGTGGTGAGCGTCGAGCTCGATGCTTCGATGGCCGATTTCACCCTCTTCGTGGCGACGCACGAGCTCTTCCACACGCTCGGCGCCAGCGACAAGTACGCACTCGACGGGAGCGTCCTCGAGCCCGACGGTCTCGCCGAGCCCGATCGCTCGCCGCGCTATCCGCAGCGCTTCGCCGAGGTCATGGCCCGCCACCGGCCGCTCTCCGCGACCCGCTCGTCTCCGCCATCGAGCCTGGCCGAGCTCGCCGTGGGAGCGACCACGGCCGCCGAGATCGGCTGGCGAAAGTAGGACCGGATGAGCACGAAGACGACGGTCTACGTGCGGCGCACAGTCGCCGCTCCGACTGACCTTGCGCCGCCGCGGGCTGCTCCTCCGGAAGCGCAGCGTGAACGTCGGCCCGCGCTTGGACGACACGACCGCGATCTTCGCTCGAGCAACGTCAACTACCTTGACCGGTCAGCGACAACTATTCTCGTTGGCCCAGCCGGGCCTTCACTCAAGATCTGCTGGGCTCGACGCATCGCCTCGATCCCAGCACCGGGCTTCTCTTGCCCGGCGAGCCGCTCGGCCTCGTCGATGATCGCCTGGATGTCCTTCGTCAGCCGGTGTCCCGGGCGCTTGCTCTCGATCGCCGCGAGGCCAGAACGGAAATGCGCCTCGCCTCAGTCAAAGCATACGTCACCGCGTCGGCCCTAGCTTTTTTTGAAACATCTCTCGGTTACTCACAGAATCCGGATCCGCCCGCACGATGACGGTCAACGATCACTGCCCGCTCGCCGAAGACGCTGTTGTGTTCGTCTCAGCCCTTCGGTCGCCACATCGTAATATCGCCCGTGATCGTCCGAACCGACAACCAGTACGTCGAGAAGATTCTTGTAAGCATTCGACGCGGCACGATATTTGCCGGCTTTCTCGAGAAGGAGAGCCAGCAACTTAATGTTGACTGCCTTTGGTTGTTCCTTGGCAATCAACCTCGCCACATACAAAGCCTTGACACGGTCGCAACTAAGGCCAGCGACCATGTGCCTCCCATGAAGACAGCTCGTTGCGATGTCATAGAACCCTAACCTCAGCGCCCGACGCCTGAGCTGCATCAACTGACGTTCGGCATCCACGAGGTCGCGCTCCATGTGAGCCATCACTTTGCGCAACTCGACCTCGAGCACCTTACGATCATTGCGACCCATCACGCCTCCACACAACATATTACACGGTCAGTTTCCATGTCCAGGCCCAATGTATGGATCTGGATCAATGACCGACTTCTCGATGCAACCATCCACGTACGCTGCAAACATTTCTTCGCACTCGTGAATGAGCCCTCCTTGCTCGTAACAATATTCGTAGAGCGCCTTTCCTTCCTGATAGCAGCGCCGATAAGTATCCTCTGGATCCTCCTTCACTCCGTCCGATTCGAGCCCTAGCGCGAGAGCACAGAGTCCTGCCGCTCCTATTATGAATGGCCCCGAGATGACGATTCCGAGGCCTTCAGCGGCACCTATTGCGATCGCCGCGGCGTTTCGCCCATGTGGATCGTAATAGTTCACCGGATCGCCCAGCACATACCCGTACAAGTTCGCATCCCCGCCACCAAACCGCAGTGGATCCTTGCTCGTCCACCGCCCCACCTCCGGGTCATAGTCCCGCGCCCCGAACCGCACGAGACCCGTCTCCCCGTCATACAGCCCACCCGCAAACCCGAACGGCTGAAACCCCGGGCTCGTGTCGGCGACCACTTTCCCCCAGGCATCATAGTCGATCCGCTGCGCCACCGCGCCCGTTGCGCTGTTCACCACGAGCCGCGGGCTCCCCAGGTGGTCCGTCACGATCCGATAATCCACCCCGCCCTTTTGCATCACCGCCGGCACGTTGCGCCCCTCGGCATACACGAAGCGGCTCACCACGTTTCCCGCCGAGTCGAGCTCCGCCACCACCCGGAGTGCGCTCCCGTACAGGAACCCCTTCACCTTCGCCCCGTTCTTCTTCTTCCACAGCCGGTGCCCTTCCCCATCCATCACGTAGTCGATGACGCTCCCCTCTGGCAGCACCACCTGCCGCAGATTGCCGAGCGCGTCATAGCTCACCTGCGTCACCGCGCCGCTCGCCGTATCGGTGATGCTCGAAAGCTCACCGTTGGCCGTGTAGCCGTAGACCTTGCTCCCCTGGGAGATCAGCCGATCCTGCGCGTCATATGCTCCGCTTATCATCCCCGAAGGCGTGGTGCGAGACAGCCGGTTCCCGTTGGCGTCATACTCGTCGTGTTCGACGCTCACTCCATCCCGGAGCACATCGGTCAACCGACCGGCCAGATCATAAGAATAAGCGTCGACGTGGCTCTCCCCGAGGATCGTCTCCGACCGTTCGGTGATCCGCCCCAGCGCGTCGCGAACAAAACCCTCCGAGAAGGCCGAGGCGCCGCTTATCTCGACATCGTAGAGCGACAGCTCTCCATAGCCGCTGTAAGCGCGCGAATCGCTCACCACCCCGAGCGTGCTCCCCATCAAGAGCCCGTTCCCGGAATCGCGCGCGAGCGCAAGCGGGCCCGCCTGCGTAACAAGCCCATCGGCGTCGTATCCGAAGGAGACATAGCTCCCGCCGTTGATGCTCTCCTCCTCCACCCGGAAATCGTTGTCATAGGTCCGGTGGAGATTCGCCGACATGAGCCCCGACCAGGAGAGATCGGTCACGAGCGAACCGTCGTGCGTATAGCTCAGCGTCACCCCATTCGGCCCCGCCACGCTCGCGAGCTGGCCGGTCGCGGGATCATACGCATAGGTGATCGCCCCCTGCCCCGCGGGGAGCGTCACGCCGGCGAGCCGCTCTGCCCCGTCGCGCTGGTAGGTGATCACTGCCTGATCCGGTCGCGTCACCTGGGACAGCAGGTGATCCAGATCATACCCATAGGTCGTCGCCGCCGCGCCCATCCCGAGATCCGGCGGCGTGTAGCTCGCGAGCAAATCCACCGGCGTGAAGTCGAAGAGGTGCGCCGCTTTCCCCGGCGGCGTCACCGACGACACGTTCCCGTTCCCGTCGTATCCACGCCCCACGCTCTGCATATCCGGCCGGGTCACGCTCGTCACCCGCCCCGCCGGATCGCGGAGGAAGGTCGTCACCTGCATGAGCGGATCGGTCATCGTCGAGAGCTCGCCCGACGCATCATACCCGCGCGCCCAGACGCGCGCCGCCTGCGTCACGCCCGCGAGATGGCCCGCGGCATCGTAAGCATGAACGATCGGGAAGATCCCCGGGATCTGCTCCTCGATCACGCGCCCCTCGGCGTCGATCACGGTCGTGCTCTGCCTCCCGAGCGGCGAGGTCGTGACGATCGTCCCGAGCACCTTGTCGAACACCATGCTCGTGCTCTTCCCGTTCACCGTCACGGTGTCCGAAAGCATCGTGAAGCTCGACAGATCATCCGGATCGGCGAGCAGCGCGGCCTTGGAGCGGGCCGTCACCCGCGAGAGCCCGCTCGGCAGCTTCACCGTCTCGCTCATGTCGAAGGGCGCCTGCATCCCGAAGCGCGGATCCGGCCCCTGCTTGCGGGTCACGATCGTTCCATCCGGAAGCGTCACCTGCACCGTTCCATCGAGCAGGCGCTGTGCCTCGGCCTGCGCGCCGTCGGCCGAGACCGCGACCCGATGCTCCCCGCCGGCCGCGATCGGGCTCGTCGCGTAGGAAGAGACGCGCCCCATCGCCGTCGTCACCGTCACCGTCGTCCCGCCCGAGCCGGCGTTGCGCGCGAGGCTCTTCGAGCCGCCGGCCGGATCCTGATCGAGCAACAGTCTTCCCTGCGGATCGTAGCTGAGCTGGTGCATCTGCCCCTTGGCATCGGTGAGCGAGGAGAGCAGCCCGCCCGCACCGTAGGCCATGGTCACCGCCTCCATCGCGGGATTCTCGACCGAGGCGAGATAACCCTCGAGATCGACCGCGAGCGCTGTCACCTGCCCGAAGGGCGCGACGATCGCGGTGGGGTTGCCCGCCGCATCGTGCATGATGGTCGTCACCTGCCCGTCGGCATCGGTCACGCTCGCGAGCGCGCCGCTCGGGTCATAGCCGAACGAGAGGAGCACCGCGCCAGTGCGCGCGTCGCGTGTGTCCAAGTGCCGCCCGCGCGCGTCGAAAACGTAGAGCTCGCGCCCATCTTCGGAGGCGATCGCCACCTCTTGCGGCGAGAGACCGGGCAGCGGCGGCGCCACGCGCACAAGGCGATCGGTGCCTGCGATCCCGTAGAAGCTGCCATCCGGTGAGAGAGCCAGACCTGCGAGCCCGCTCATGGTCGCCGCCGCGGCGGGGCCGCCTTCGCTGCTGAAGGCGCCGCCTCCGGACCCGGCGACGGTGCTGAGGATGCCCTCGGGGCTCACGCGGCGGATCCGCACGAGCGACGAGAAGGTCCCGGTCGCGCCTTCGGCGAGGTAGAGGCTCCCGTCCGGTCCAACAGCAAGCGCGGCGACATCATGGAGAGGCTCGGTCGCGGCCGGATGACCATCGAGCCCTTGCTTGCCACCGGCGAAGCTGCCACCGCCGGCCACCGTGACGATTCGCCCGTCGAGCCCGATGCGGCGCACACGCGACGAGGCATTGCCCGGCGTGCTCCCGCACGAGAGATAGAGGCTCCCATCCGGTCCGAGCGCGACGGCGAGCAGGTTCGTGAGCGAGGCGTTCCGGGCGAGCACGCCTTCACCGCTCGCATCGGCTCCGCCGCCTGCGACGGTGGTGATGATCCCATCGGTGCCGATGCGCCGCACGCGATCTTGCCCTGTGATCCCCGTCGCATCGGCGACATAGATTGTCCCGTCCTTCGCGACGGCGAGGCTCGTGGGACCGCTCAGCGATGCGCTCGCGGCAGGTCCATCATCGCCTGCCCATCCCTGCACCCCGCTGCCCGCGATGGTGCTGATGATCCCATCTGGGCTCACCTTGCGCACGCGCGCGTTGCCATAGTCGGCGATGTAGAAGCTCCCGTCCTGGCCGAGCTTCACGTCGCGCGGAGCAGCAAGCTTCGCGGCGGTGGCAGGGCCGCCATCGCCTCCGAAGGACGAGAGGGGCGGCGAGCCGGCAACCGTCACGATGGTGCCGGCGTGATCGATCTTGCGGATCGCGCCGTTGCCCGTGTCGGCGATGAAGATCGATCCGTCGGGCGCAACGGTAACCCCGCGCGGTGCGAGCAGCTTGGCGTTCTTGGCCGGCCCTCCGTCGCCCGAGAAACCTTGGCCGCTCTCTCCGGCGCGCGTGCGAAGCACCGGCTCGATCCCAGCGGTTCGGCGCCTCCTTCCATCTCCGAGATAGAGGACTTTGCCCACCGGATCATAGACATGGTGGACGCTCAACGAGAAACCGCCGAGCCCAGCGCCGCGGGCGTCCCACAGGCCGATCGAGCCCTTCCAGATCTTGAGCAGGCTGACCTCTTGCCGCGCGGGGTTCTGGAGAAAGGGCACACCGTCTCCGCGATTGGCGAAGCGCGCGGTCTCCGTGTAGACGCCGTCATACACGTAGCCAATCGTCACCGTGACCGGCTGGCTGCCCTGCACCGTTCGCCCGAAGACGTCCTTCCCATCCCAGCCGAAGGGAAAGCTCTGGTTGGGCGCGCAAGGACAGGGAACGCTGCTGGGGATCGAGCGCCCCGCGACCTCGACGGTGAGATCGATCCGCTTGAGGCTCGGCGGGAGCGTGTCGCCGCTGATCGGAATGTCGAGCGCGCTTGCGGCGGCGCGGCCCGGGACGCGATCACTCCGGTACGCGAGATGGAACGGCGTGCCCGTGATCGGGATGTCCTCACCGAGGATCTGGTTGTCGCATTCGATGATCGATCCTCGCTGGATGCAGGGATCATCCCCCGGCGCGTCCGGCTTCGGATCATGACCGCCTGCTCCGCTTCCGCCTCCTGATCCGCTGCCGCTTCCCGATCCACTTCCCGATCCGCTGCCACCGCCCGCACCGCTGCCGCCGCCGGATCCATTTCCTCCCCCTCCATCGCCCGAGCAAGCGGGCTCGAAGGGTGCACATCCTCCCGCGGGCGCGCCCGCTCCCCAGTTGTAGTCCCAGGGGGTGAAGTGCTGGACCGGGATCCGCCAGAGCATCGCGCCGGCCTGCGCAAAGAGCGCGACCTCGGCCTGCTCGTCCGGCGTGATCCCGAGCGCGGCGAGCGCGCCTGCGGAATCGGCGACGCCATCTCCATCGGCGTCGATCTGCGCGGCCCCGCTGTCGATCGAGAGCACGGTCATCGTCCGCCCGCTCACGCCTGGGATCCAGGATGCCGCCGAGCGATCATAAGCACCGGCCGGCACATCGATCCCCGCGGGGAAACCGAGGAAGTTGTCGAGGTAAACGAGGACCGGCTTCGAGAAATCGACGCGGACAGCGCCCGCGGCCACGGCCTCGTCGACGCTCAGCTCGGCGGCATAGGTATAGGCGCTCGTCTCAGGGAGCGTGCCAGGCATGGCCTTCGATCCACCTGAACCCACGGTGAATTCGGTGGCGCGCACGTGGATGGATCCGGATAAGGGCGCGGTGCTGCCATCGACAAGCGTCATCGTGGCCGCCGTGCCGGCGGGAAAGAGCAGCGTCGCGCGCCGCGTGCCATCGAGATCGGTCGATAGGCTCCCCTGCGCGATCTGGAACGGATCGGGCGCCCCGAGATCGATCGTGCTGACCGCGGGATCGAACGGCAGGAGCACGAGATCGCCGGCCTGCACATAGTCGTTCCAGGGCACGACGAGCGTCCGCTGCGAGGGGATGAGACCATCGCGCTCGACCTCGATCGTGAGCGGCCCGCCGCCGTTGACAGCGAGGGAGAAGACGCCGTCGGCGAAGGCTTGGGTGGTGCCGTACTCAGGATGGTGGAGCACCGTCACCGCGGCGCCGGGGAGCGGCGCGCCGTCCGCGGCGAGCACTTTGCCTCGGATCACCGCGGCGCGCGCCACATCGATCGTGCCCGGCGCAACGCCGACCTGCACAGCGCCCGGTCCGGCATAGAGGAAGGCCGAGGCGTCGTAGATCGAGGTCGCGACGGATCGATCGAGCGTGGAGCAGGCGTGATGGGTCACACCGATCGCCGGATCGCAGGTGTCGAAGGTGCAGGGATCGCCGTCATCAAGGGCCGGCGGGTTGCCGGAGAGGCACTGGCCGGCGCCATCGCAGGCTTCAGCTCCGTTGCACGCGTTGCCGTCGTCGCATGGCGTCCCTGCGGGCGCGGGCTGACCTCCAAGAAGGCAGGGATCGGTTCCTCCATCAGCGCCACCTTGGCCGCCCGCCCCACCATTCCCTCCAGCTCCGCCGGTGGTGGCCGTCACCTCGGTCGTGAATCCGGTCGATGCGCTGATGGGCGCATCTCCACCGAGTCCTCCCACGCCAGATGTTGTGATGGTAGTTCCAGTCGTTGTTACCGTGGTCGCAGATGCACCACCTTCTCCACGGGGAGGCGGAGATTCGCCGCCGCACCCACCTCCCCCGAGCACCATCAGCGTGATCACCCCGACCAACCCTCCTCGTGTCCTTGCGCGCACATGCTTTGAGGAGAAGTCCATCTTGCTCGCGGCTTCGAATACACGACCACCTGCTGGTGAAGGCGTCGCCGTCATCAATGGCTCGAACCTTCTAAAGGCAGGACCGCGGGCGTGAGAGGGAGGGTTAGCCAGGTTGCATGTGGACCGATCGCCGATGCGCGCTGCTGGTTTCATCAGAGCTTCACTCCATTTATGTGGAAGACGGACCAACGATTTGTCCAGGCCGATCTGAACGAGCGGCATCAGGTCTAGTGACGATCATGGAAGATCGCCCTCTCGACCCGGAAACCGGGTTGCGTGACGAAGGACATCTCGCGAGCCTCTGCAGGTAAGTCGGCAGCTCAGGGCAACTCGGGCAAAAAAAAGAGACTGGCAGCTGTTTTTTTTCCCGACCTGCCGCCTCGGCTGCGCTCCGCGCCGGTATGCTCAGGAGCGGCCCACCGCACCACCCTGGAGGAGAACGGCCTGCCTTCGCCCCGGCTCCCCTCAGTCCGGCGCCTTGCCCGCAGCGGCTCGCCGCTCCGGCAGCGCGGCCACGGCCGTCGCGGCGGGCTGCTCCTGGGGCAAGCGGATGGTGAAGGTCGCGCCTTGATCGCAGGAGGCCACCTCGATCCGGCCCCCGTGCTCGTCGACGATTTTCTTCACGATCGCCAGGCCGAGCCCCGTCCCGCCCCGCTTGCCGGAGGTCACGAAGGACTGGAAGAGCTTGTCCTCGATCTCCTTGGGGATGCCGCGCCCGGTGTCGGACACGCTCACGAGCAGGTCGTTCTCCTCGCGCGCCACGCGCAGCGTCAGCGTGCCGCCGCGCGCGCCCATGGCCTCCACCGCGTTGCGCGTCAGGTTGTGCAGCACGCGGGTCATCTTGGCCTCGTCGAAGCGGGCCACGCCGCGGTCTTCGAGCTGCATGTCGAGCGCCACACCCGTGCCTTCGAGCTCGAGGCGGAGCTGCTTTTCGAGGTCCTCGAAGAAGCGCGTCAGGTACACCTTGCGCACGAGGATGCTCCGCTCGCCGCGGGCGAACTCGAGCACCTCGCGCTGCATCGCGCTGATCAGATCGAACTGCTTGAGGATGAGGCGCGCGTGCTCGTTGCGCTGGTTCGGGTCGGCGGCGGTCGCCATGAGCTGCACGTAGCCGCTGATCACCGTGAGCGGCGTGCGCATGTCGTGCATGACGCCGGAGAGGAGGCGGCCGATGGTGCTGAGGCGCTCGCTCCGCTCGCGCTCGATGCGGGAGCGGAAGAGGCGCACGGCGGTGGACGCGTTGGCCGAGATCAGGCGGAGCAGGGCGCGGTCGTCCTGGGAGAAGCCGTGGGGCTTCTTGGAGTTGAAGAGCGCGATCGAGCCCACGGCCTCGTCACCCTCGCCCTCGAGGGGCACGGCGATGGCGGACACGATGGGCACGTGGAGCGCGTTGTTGAGACGGGCGGAGACGGGGCCGTTCGCGCTGTCGCCGCCGAGGCGACCGATGTCCTGCGGGAGGCTCAGGGCCTCGTTGTGGATCATCGCCCAGCCGAGGATGCCCTCGTTGCGCTTGACGCTCACGCGACGGACGTTGATGGGCGCGGGCGAGGGGCTCGGCATGCCGCGGCCGACGATCATGTCCTTCGTCGCGCCGTGGTCGACGAAGTAGAGGAAGACGCCGCCCTCGCCCTCGTCGACCATCAGCGCGCCGGCCTCGCCGTCGCAGGCGCGCGCGGCCTCGCTCACCACGGCGCGGGCGAGCTCGTCCATCGTCGTCGCGCCGCTCATCGAGCTCTCGAGGTCGAAGAGCAGCTTGAGGTCGCTCACGCGGTGCTCGAGCTGCTCCTTGGTCTCGACGAGCTGCATGTTCTTCTGGATCACCGAGAGGAAGAGGCGCGAGTTGTCGATGGAGACGGCGGCCTGCGTGGCGAGCGCGGTGAGCAGCTCCTCGTCGTGGGTGGAGAACTCGCCCTCGCCGCGCTGCTTGTTGAGCACCTGGATGACGCCGATGGTGCGGCCGACGTGGTTCTTCATCGGCGCGGCGAGGATCGAGCGCGTGCGGTAGCCCGTGATCTCGTCCCACTCGCGGCGGAAGCGCTTGTCGCGGTAGGCGTCCTTCACGCGCACGGTGCGGCCGAACTTGGCGACGTGGCCGGCGATCCCCTCGCCGAGGGGCAGCTCGATCGACCGAGGCTCGTCGCCCACCATGATCCGCGAGAGCAGGCGACCCCGCTGCTCGTCGAGGAGGTAGAGCGTGGCCCGGTCGCCTTCGAGCAGCTCGGTGATCTTCTTGAGGATCAGCTCCAGGAGCTGGTCGAGATCGAGCGTCGAGCCGAGCGCGAGCCCGACCTCGCGGAGCGCCTGGACGGTGCGCTCCGCGCGGGCGAGCTTCGCCTCCAGCTCGTCCACGCGAGCTTGAAGCTGCTGGCTGCGCTCCGTCTTACCGGACACACGACGAAGCTATCATGGTCGCCCGGGGGGGCGAAGCTACTGGTTCATGCTCTCGAGGAACTCCTGGTTCGACTCGGTGCGGCTCACCTTGTCGAGCAGGAACTCCATCGAGTCGATGACGTTGAGCGGGTGGAGCAGGCCGCGGAGCAGCCACACGCGCTGGAGGATCCACTCCGGCAGGAGCAGCTCCTCCTTGCGGGTCGCGCTCTTGTTGATGTCGAGGCAGGGGAAGATGCGCTTCTCCATCAGCTTGCGATCCAGGTGGATCTCGCTGTTACCGGTGCCCTTGAACTCCTCGAAGATCACCTCGTCCATGCGGGAGCCGGTGTCGACGAGGGCCGTCGCGACGATGGTGAGCGAGCCGCCCTCCTCGACGTTGCGCGCGGCGCCGAAGAAGCGCTTCGGCTTGTGGAGGGCGTTCGAGTCGACGCCGCCGGAGAGGATCTTCCCGCTCGGGGGGACGACGGTGTTGTAGGCGCGGGCGAGGCGGGTGATCGAGTCGAGGAGGATCACCACGTCGTGCTTGTGCTCGACGAGGCGCTTGGCCTTCTCGATCACCATCTCGGCCACCTGCACGTGGCGCGTCGGCGGCTCGTCGAAGGTCGAGCTGATGACCTCGCCCTTCACCGTGCGCTGCATGTCCGTCACCTCCTCCGGGCGCTCGTCGATGAGCAGGACGATGAGGTGGGTGTCGGGGTGGTTCTTGCTGATCGCGTTGGCGAGGTTCTGGAGGAGCACCGTCTTGCCGGCGCGGGGCGGCGAGACGATGAGGCAGCGCTGGCCCTTCCCGATCGGGCAGAGCATGTCGATGATCCGCGTGGAGAAGCCCTTGGTGCCGGCCTCCAGGGAGAACTTCTGCTGCGGGTAGAGGGGCGTGAGGTTGTCGAAGAGGATCTTGTCGCGGGCGACCTCGGGGGCCTCGCCGTTGATCTTGTCGACCTTGAGGAGCGCGAAGTACGCCTCGCGCTCCTTGGGCGGGCGGATCGAGCCGGCCACGCTGTCGCCGGTGCGGAGGTTGAAGCGGCGGATCTGCGAGGGGGAGACGTAGATGTCGTCCGGACCCGGGAGGTAGTTGTAGTCGGGCGCGCGGAGGAAGCCGAAGCCGTCCTGGAGGCACTCGAGCACGCCCTCGCCGAAGATCGGCTGGTCCTGCGCGGCGTGCGCCTGGAGGAGCGCGAAGATCAGCTCCTGCTTGCGCAGGCCGGCCGCGCCTTCGATGTTGAGCCCCTTCGCCATCTGGACGAGCTCGGCCATCGGTTTCTGCTTCAGTTCGCGCAGGTGCATGGAATCGGACTCCGGGATCTCGGGCCTCGGCGCTCGGGGCGCGGGCCGCTTGACAAGGTGAGGTTTTCGCTTGGCTTCGAGCGGCCCGAGGGGCCGCTGAACGAGGGCGGGGGGTGAAAAGCGGCCGGACTCTATCAAGCGATGCCGGGCTGTCAATGCGCGACCCCGATCCCCCGCAGCGTAACCCCGACCACGATCACAAACCTCCGTTGCCGTTGCCGTTGCCGTTGCCGTTGCCGTTGCCGAGCTGTCGCCGTCACGGGCACCGTCCTCGTTGCCGATCCATCGCCACCGGCCCCCACGCCGCGACGACCATTGAAATCGAATTGCGGAACGGGCTACCGTGATCGGATCCATCCGGACCTCAAAACCCCGGCACCTCGCCTCGGACAGATGAAACGCCACCGAGGACGCCCAGGAGACCCCATGCCCCGAACCTCGACGCGCCTGCTCCTCGCTGCCCTCACCCTCGGGGCCATCGGCCTCGGCGCCCGCCCCGCCAAGGCCGATCCGTCGCTCTTCTGCGCCGACGCCTACTGCTGGGACGCGAACGGCAAGCGCGGCCCCTACCAGATCGATTTCGCCCTCGTGAGCGTGAAGCTCGAGAACGCGGCCGGGCAGGTCGTCTCGCCCCTGACGCTGGCCAACCAGCCCACGGTGTACGCGCGGCACTGGCTCGCCAACGGGCAGCTCGTGAACAACACGCCGGTCACGATCCACGGGGTGAAGATCACGGTCCCGTACATGTGGGACCGCGACATCTCCGAGAACTGGACGGGCACGTTCCTCTTCGGCGCGCAGAACTACGACGCGGCGACGCAGCGCTGGAACGGCACGAACTCGCTCGGCCAGGCGACGTTCAACTACTACTCCGCGGCGGGCAACGGGGGCATGTACTACCGCTCGCTCGCCGACACCGATCTCGTCACGCCCTACGACGAGAACGGCACCAACCCGTTCTTGCAGACCGAGGCGGTGAACCTCGCCGACAGCTTCCCGACGTGGGACGTGGGCGACCTCGCCCCGGGGCAGAGCTTCCAGTTTCCGATCTCGCTCATCAACAGCTTCAACTACACAAACCACAACGGGCAGAACGTCAACTTCGGCGGCTTCAACGGGGAGTACTTCGTGATGACCACGACCCCGGCCTGCTACTGGAACTACGGGGTCGACACCGACGGGGACGATGTCCCCGACTCGTTCGACATGAACGGGGACGGCGTCGACGATCCGGCGCCCGACGGCGACGGCGACGGCGTGCCCGACGGCTGCGATCCGTGCGGCAACGGGCAGCTCGATCCGGGCGAGCAGTGCGACGACATGAACGACGTGAACGGCGACGGGTGCAGCGCGACCTGCCAGACGGAGTGCACCGACACGGACGGCGACGGCTTCTGCGACGGCGTGGACAACTGCCCGAACGTGTTCAACGCGCTCCAGAAGGACACGGACGGCGACGGGGTCGGCGACGCGTGCGACATGACCTGCCTCAACACGCTCCCGGCGATCGCCGACGCGTGGGTGATCAGCAGCTTCCCCAACCAGAACAACGGCGCGAGCACGGTGCTCTGGTTCGGGACGTCCGCGGGCGTGACGCGGATGAGCCTCCTGCGCTTCAACCTCGCCACGGTGCCGGCGGGCGCGCGCTTCGAGCAGGGGACGCTCTGGCTCTACCAGATGAGCACGACCGGCGTCGCCGCGCGGTCGGTCGACGCGTCGCTCGTCGGCGCGCCCTGGGCGGAGAACGCGGTGACCTGGGCGAACAAGCCGGCCGTCGGGACGAACATCGGCCACGGGCTCAACACGGGGCTCGCGATCGGGGGCTTCTCGATCCCGCTCGCCGGGCAGCGGCCCATGAGCGACTTCACGAACGGGCTCTACGTGACCGAGGCGCAGGACGCGACGCGCGCGCGGAGCCGGGAATACGCGGCCCCGCCGTCGCCCCCGCAGCTCACGATCTGCTACACGGTCCCGGAGTGAGCGTCGGCGGAAGCCTTCCGATCCCCTCCCGCTCCCGCTCCCCCTCCCCCTCCCGCGGCCCCCGCCGGAGCGGGCAGAGGGTAGCGGGAACGGGAGCGGGAGCGGGAGGGGGCAGAGCGGAGATTGACGCGACTCGCTCTGCACCGTAATTATCCCCCACTTCGATGGGGCTCAAGCAGGTCCAGCTCTTCGTCCGCGGGCGCGTCCAAGGCGTGTTCTTCCGGGCTTCCACGCAGCGCGAGGCCAAGCGCCTCGGCCTCACCGGCTGGGTGAAGAACCGCCCCGACGGCGGCGTGGAGATGCTCGCCGAGGGCGAGGAAGAGCAGCTCAAGGACCTGATCGGCTGGGCCAACCGGGGCCCGAGCGCCGCGCGGGTCGAGCGGGTCGACACCCGCTGGCGGAGCTTCACCGGCGACTATCCGGACTTCCGGATCGTCGATTAGCGGGCTCACGCGGAGGAAGCAGGCGACGCCACCCCGGCGTTGAGGAGCAGAACGCCGTGATGTCCCGCCTCCCCTCCCCGCTCTCCTCGCGCTCCTCGCTCACCCTGATCCGCGTCGCGCCGTTCGCGCTAGTCCTCGCCGCCGCGATCGCGCCCGCGCCCGCCCTCGCCGCGGGGGAGACGCCGAGCGCGTCGGCCTCCGCGCCGGCGCTCCCGGCCTCGATGCCGTCGGCGCTCCCGGACCTGCCGAAGCTCGCCCCCATCCCCAACCCGGAGCCGGATCCTGCGGCGATCAAGGAGCTCGATCGCCTGCTCGAGCTGCTCACCACCGAGGACGAGCGGAGCCGCAACAACGCGCGCACCGCGATCGGCGAGGTGAGCCCGTCCATCGTCCCCGCGATCCGCCACCGCGTGCAGGACATCCGGACGCGCCTCGATCGCGACGCCGCGCCGAAGGTGCTGGAGGCCGCGCGCAAGGCCGGGCGCAAGGCGCTCAAGAAGGGCAGCAAGGAGAAGGCGAAGAAGGACGACGAGGACAGCGAGGGCGACTGGCTCGACTTCCTGCTCGCCCAGCCGCACCCGAAGGACAAGGACTGGCAGGACATGGTGCGGCTCACGGCGATGGAGCGGATGCTCACCGCCGTCGGGACGACGCCGGCCGTGCGGGAGCTGATCGCCTTCCACGCGTACTTCGGGGAGATGCTGCGGATCGATTTGCAGCGGCAGATCACGAAGCTCCGCGACAAGGCCGTGCCCGCGCTGATCGAGGCCCGGCAGCACGACGCGAAGATCGTCCAGCGCTGGGCGAACAAGGAGCTCGACGCCCTCGGCCGGGCGATCCCCGGCGAGGCGGTGGCGTCGAACGACACGCAGATCCTCGCGGACGTGCTGCGCGCCTACGGGCGCACGCGCGACGTGGACGCGGTGCGCGTGATCCTCTCGTTCTGCAACAGCGATCGGGTGCAGCTCCGCGACGCGTCGCGCGAGGCCGTGGCGGCGATCGGGGAGCCGGGGATCTGGCAGCTGCGCGATCAGTACCTGAGCTTGACCGGCAACAAGGCCCCGAAGGACTGGACCTGGGACCGCATCGCCCGCGAGCTCTTCGCCCTCTACGACCGGGCGCGGCTCACCGAGGTGTACAAGCTGATGGACGAGGGGACGGCGGCGATGAAGGACGGCAAGGTGGTGGACGCCACGGCCGCCTTCGACAAGGTGCTGGCCCGCGCCCCGCTCTTCGAGCGCCGCAAGGAGATGGTGAAGGCATATTATGCGCGCGCGGTGGAGCTCGAAGGGGGCGATCGCGAGGCCGCGCTCGTGATGATGCGCAAGGCGCTGCGGCTCGATCCGAAGGGCGATCTGGCGAAGACGATCGAGGCCGAGGTGGCCTACCTGGAGGGCGCGATCGCGGTGGATCACGGGGCGCCCGACAAGACGGCGTTCGAGCGGGCGCTCGACCTCGACCCGAAGCACGAGCGCGCGAAGAAGGCGCTCGCGGCGCTGGAGGACAAGGTGGTGGAGCGGCAGAGCGAGCTGCCTCGCTACGGGGCCGCGGGCGGCATCGGCGTGGCGGCGCTGATCGCGATGATCTTGCTGGCGTGGCGGAGGCCGAAGAAGGCGGTGCTGCCGGCGCCGGTTCCTGCCCCGGCAGGAGGTCCGAGCGAAGGGTCGAAGCCTCAGGACGGGTGAGAATGACAAAAACCCTTGGATCCAGCTTCCGCCGGATCCAAGGGTCTTCGTCTTCAGCGCGCCGAGATTACTCGGCCGGCTTGTCTTCGGTCTTCTCGGCGGCGGGCGCCTCGGCGGCCGGAGCGGCCTCGATCGAGGCACCACCGGCGGCGGTCGCGCCCTCGGCGGCCTCGGTCGGCCGGGCGACGATCTTGTCCTCGGGCGGGGCGGCGTCGACGAGCTCGATGATGCTCATCTGCGCGCCGTCGCCGCGGCGGGGGCCGAGCTTGGTGATGCGGGTGTAGCCACCCGGACGCGACTCGAAGCGCTTGCCGAGATCGGCGAGGACCTTCTCGACGATGTCGACCTTGGTCCCGTCGGACTTCACGCCCCAGCGCGGGATGTACGAGGACACCAGCCGCGAGGTGGCGAGGCGCTTCGACTTCTCGTCGCCGGAGAGGTCGGCCTGCGCGGTGTAGGCCGCCTTGCCGAGGCGCTTGGCCTTGGTGATCAGCTTCTCGGCCACGCGGCGCAGCTCCTTCGCCTTCGCCTCCGTGGTCTCGATCCGCTCGTGGGTGATCAGGTTGGCCGCCAGGTTCCGGAGCATCGCCCTCCGGCTCGACGTGTCCCGACCGAACTTCCTGCCCGAATTCTTGTGACGCATGGTCGTGTTCCTCGAACCAGTCTGAAACTAGATCTCGATCTTCCGGGGCCTACGCCTGCGCCTGCTGCGCCTTCCAGCGCTCGACGAGCTGCGGCCAGTTGTCGATCTTCATCCCCAGGGAGAGCCCCATGTTGGCGAGGATCTCCTTGATCTCCTTGAGGGACTTGCGACCGAAGTTCTTCGTCTTGAGCATGTCCTGCTCGGTGCGCTGCACCAGCTCGCCGATCAGCGTGATGTTGGCGTTCTGGAGGCAGTTGGCGGAGCGGACGGAGAGCTCGAGCTCCTCGACGGAGCGGAAGAGGTTCTCGTTGAGCGGCTCGTCGTCGTTGAGGACGGCCTGGTAGCTCGTCTCCTCGGACTCCTCGAAATTCACCCAGATCGAGAGCTGCTCCTTGAGGATCTTGGCGGCGAAGGCCACCGCGTCCGCCGGGCTCACCGAGCCGTTGGTCCACACCTCGAGGGTGAGCTTGTCGTAGTCCGTGACCTGCCCGACGCGGGCGTTCTGCACGATGTAGTTGACCTTGCGGATCGGGGAGAAGAGCGCGTCGATCGGGATGGTGCCGATCGGCATCGTCGGGGTCTTGTTGCGCTCGGCGGGGACGTAGCCGCGACCCACGTTGACCGTCAGCTCCATCTGGAGCGGGCCCTTCTTGTCGAGCACGGCGATCAGGTGATCGGGGTTCAACACCGAGAGGCCGTCCGAGCAGAGGATGTCGCGCGCGTACACCGGGCCGGGGCCCTCGCGCTCGATGCGCACGGAGTAGGTCTTCGGCTGCGCGGCCTTGAAGACGACCTCCTTGAGGTTGAGGATGATGTCGCTCACGTCCTCCACCACGTCGGGGACGGTGGTGAACTCGTGGAGCGCGCCCTCGATGCGGATCGCGGTGCAGGCCGCGCCCTGGAGGGACGAGAGGAGCACCCGGCGGAGCGAGTTGCCGACGGTGATGCCGAAGCCGCGCTCGAGGGGCTCGCAGGTGAACTTGGCGTAGAAGGGCGTGGCCGTCTCGGTGTCGATCGAGATGCCCTTCGGGCGGATGAGGTCGCGCCAGTTGCGGGCGATCATGGTCAGGTTCGCGTTCGCGGTCGTCATGCTCGGTGCTCCTTGCTCGGTCCTGGGTTCGCGCGGAGGTCACTGCCGGCGCCGCACTCGGCGACAGGCGATGCCTCCAGCCCGCGTCAAACTGACGAAAACCCCTCCCCGGGATGGAGAGGGGTCTTCTGGCCTTCGCCCGGCCACCTGCGAAGAGGCGGCCGGGTGAGGTCGCTCAGCGCGAGTAGTACTCGACGATGAGCTGCTCGCGGATGGCCGGCTCGTTCAGGTCCTCGCGCACGGGCGGGCCCTTGACGCTGCCGGTGAAGTTCGCGCGGTCCACCTCGATCCACGAGGCGACGGGCCGCTTGTCGGCGCCCGCGATCGCCGCGCCCACGAACTTGAACTTGCGGGCGCCCTCGGTGAGCGTGACCTGGTCGCCGATGCGCACCACGTAGCTCGGGATGTCGAGGCGCTTGCCGTTGACCTTGACGTGGCCGTGGCGAACGAGCTGCCGGCCCTCGGAGCGCGAGGCGGCGAAGCCCATGCGGCTCACGACGTTGTCGAGGCGGCGCTCGAGCAGGGCGAGCATCTCTTCACCGGTGCGGCCCTTGCGGCGGCTCGCCTCCTGGAAGTAGCCCTGGAACTGGCGCTCCAGCACGCCGTAGATGCGACGCACCTTTTGCTTCTCGCGAAGACGCACCGCGTACTCGCTGAGCTTGATGCGGGCCTGGCCGTGCTGGCCGGGCGGGTACGCGCGCCGCGTCTGGGCGCACTTTTCGGAGTAGCAGCGCTCTCCCTTGAGGTAGAGCTTCATGCCCTCGCGGCGACAAAGCTTGCAGACCGGACCAACGTAGCGAGCCATCTCGAAACTCCCTCAGACCCTGCGCCGCTTGGGCGGCCGGCAACCATTGTGCGGGATCGGCGTGACGTCGCGGATCAGCGTCACCTTGAACCCGGCGGTCTGGAGCGCCCGGAGCGCGCTCTCGCGCCCCGCGCCCGGACCCTTCACGAACACCGCGACGGAGCGCATCCCGTGCTCCTGAGCGCGGCGCGCCGCCTCTTCGGCCGCGAGCTGCGCGGCGAAGGGCGTCGACTTGCGCGAGCCCTTGAAGCCGCGCGCGCCGGCGGACGACCACGCAACGGCGTTGCCGTTGATGTCGGTGATCGTCACGACCGTGTTGTTGAACGTCGACTGGATGTGGGCGATCCCAGCCGAGATGTTCTTGCGAACCTTCTTCTTCTGCTTGACCTTGCTGGCCGTCTTCGGGGCTGCCATGGTTCAGGACCTCGCGGGTGAAACGGCCTTAGGCCTTGGGCGCGGCCGCGGCGGGGCGCCGGGCGAGCATGCCCTTGCGCGGGCCCTTGCGGGTGCGCGAGTTGGTGTGGGTGCGCTGCCCGTGGACGGGCAGGCCGCGGCGGTGACGGAGGCCGCGGTAGCAGCCGAGGTCCATCAGGCGCTTGATGTTGAGCTGGATCTCGCGGCGAAGGTCGCCCTCGACCTTGTAGTCGGCGTCGAGGATGTCGCGGATCAGCTTGACCTCGGCGTCGGAGAGCTCCTCGACGCGCTTGTTCTCGGGGATCTTCGCCTTCGCACAGATCTGCTTGGCCAGGCTCTTCCCGATCCCGAACAGGTAGGGCAGAGCGTAGGCGACGTGCTTACGGCGGGGGAGGTCGACACCGGCGATACGTGCCATCGAAAAGCTCCGAAGCGGCCGCGATCACGGCCTTTCTTGACGTTACGGGCATCTCGCCCGCGGGAGGTGATCCTGAGCTTGAGGCTCAGCTTGCTGGTTACTCTCTCAGTTCCCCTGCCGCTGCTTGTGGCGGGGGTTCTCGCAGATGATGCGCACGACGCCGCGACGGCGGACGACCTTGCACTTGTCGCAGATCTTCTTGACGCTGGGGCGAACCTTCATGACTTGGTACTCCGCGAAACGACGCTCAGGCGCGAGCTACTTGTGCCGGTAGGTGATCCGCCCGCGGGACGGATCGTAGGGGGAGACCTCGACCGTCACGCGGTCGCCCGGCAGGATCTTGATGTAGAACTGGCGCATCCGACCGCTGATCGTGGCCAGGACGCCGAGGCCGTTGTCCGCCTTCACGCGGAACATGGCGTTGGGGAGGGCCTCCTGCACCACGCCGTCGAACTCGAGCTTGTCAGCCTTCGGTTCCTTCGGCCCGCTGGTGGTGGATCTCGATCGGCGCATGGGTTCCTGTTCAGGCCTTGGCCGGGGTGGCGGGCTCGAGGGCGGCGAGGATCCTCGCGGTCACCACGTCGGGCTTGCCGACCCCGTCGACCCGCCGGAGGAGCCCCTTCGCCTCGTAGTAGGGGAGGAGCGCCGCGGTCATCGCCTCGTAAGCATCGAGGCGCTTGCCGACGGCTTCCGGCCGGTCGTCCGCCCGGTGATCGAGCAGATCGCTCGGGGTCCCGGGGGGCGGCGGATTATAGAGGAGGTGATAAATCTGTCCAGACGTTTTGTGCGTTCGCCTGTGGATCAAGCGTTCTTCGAGCAGCGAGCGCGCGACGTCGAGCTGGATCACGGCCCCGAGCGAGCGCCCGCGCTTCGCGAGGAGGGCGCCGAGGGCCTCGGCCTGGGGCACCGTGCGGGGGAAGCCGTCGAGCAGGAAGCCCGGCTTGCAGTCGGCGTCGTCGATCCGCTTGTCGATGAGCTCGATCATCGCCTCGTCCGGCACGAGGCCGCCCGAGTCCATGATCTTCAGGTAGACCGGGTTGAGCGTGCCGGCCTTCTTGGCGGCGCGGAGCATGTCGCCGGTCGAGATCTGCGGGATGCCGTAGCGATCACGCAGAAACGCGGCCTGCGTCCCCTTGCCAGAGCCCGGAGGGCCCACGAGTACGACCAACATCGGCGCCTTCCTTTCAGCCTTCCGGCAGGCGGCGCGCGCGGATGCGGCCTGCGCCCGGGCCGGTCAGGCCCTCGTAGCTGCGGGTGATCAGGTGGGCCTCGATCTGGTTCACGGTGTCGAGCGCCACGCCCACCACGATCATCAGCGAGGTCCCGCCGAAGCGCGCAGCATGCACCTGCATCGCGTCGGCGACGATGAGCGGGATCACGCAGACCGCCGCCACGTACATCGCGCCGCCGAAGGTGATCCGCTGCACGACGCGGTAGATGTAGTCGGCCGTCTGCTTGCCCGGCCGGATGCCCGGGATGTTCGCCTGCTGCTTCTTGAGGTTCTCGGCGACGTCGACCGGCTGGAAGGTGACGTTCGTGTAGAAGTAGCAGAAGAAGATGATGAGCAGCGTGTAGCCGGTGTTGAACACCCAGCCGCCGCGGTTCGCGAAGGTGTTGAGGTACTCGCCGCCGGGGATGTGGAGCTGCGCGAGCGTGGCCGGGAACGAGAGGAGCGACGAGGCGAAGATCGGCGGGATGGTGCCCGCGGTGTTGACCTTCAGCGGCAGGTGCGCCTCCTGCCCGCCGTACACGCGGCGGCCGACCTGGCGGCGCGAGTAGACGATCGGGATCTGCCGGCGGCCGTTCTCGAAGAAGGTGACGACCGCGATCGTGAGCACGAGGAAGGCGACGATCGCCGCGGCGTTGAGCGGCTGGAAGTCGCCCTGGTGCTGCGCCACGTAGTTGCCGATGCCCTCGGGCACGTTGGTGATGATGCTCGCGAAGATCAGCAGCGAGATGCCGTTCGACACGCCGCGCTCGGTGATCTGCTCGCCGATCCACATCAGGAAGGCGGTGCCCGTGGTGAGCGTGATCACCGTCATGAGCTGGAAGCCGAGCCCGGGGTGGATGACGGCGCCGCCCGACTCGCCCGCGGAGATGCCCTCGGCCAGCTTGGCGATGCCGAAGCTCTGGAAGACCGAGAGGGCGATCGTGCCGTAGCGGGTGTACTGATCGAGGCGCCGGCGGCCCTGCTCGCCCTCCTTCCGCAGCTCGTCGACGGGCTTGTAGACCATGCCCATGAGCTGCAGGATGATGGAGGACGAGATGTAGGGCATGATCCCGAGGGCGAAGATCGAGAGCTGCGCGAGCGCTCCGCCCGAGAACATGTTGAAGAAGCCGAGCATGCCGCCGCTCTTCGCGACGTACATCTTCATGGCGCTGCGATCGACGCCGGGGATGCTGACGAAGACGCCGATGCGGTAGACGGCGAGCATCCCCAGCGTGAAGAGAACACGCCGGCGGAGCTCCGGGACTTTGTGGAAGTTGCTGATGCCCGCGAGGCTCGCCATGGAGGACTTCCGGTGGAAGGAGGGGGGCCCGCTGCCCGGGCTCAGGCCTTCTTGGCGGCCTTCGCCTTGGCGGCAGGAGCGGCGTTCTTATCCCGCGGCGGCGGGGGCGCAAGCACGACCGCCTTGCCGCCCGCTTTCTCGATCTTCTCGACCGCGCTCTTCGAGAAGCGGTGCGCGTGGACGGTGAGCTTCTTGGTGAGCTCGCCCTGGCCGAGGATCTTGAGCTGGTCGTAACGGCCGCGGACGAGGCGGGCCGCCTTGAGCGTCGTGGCGTTCACCTCGGCGCCGTCGGCGAAGGCCTCGAGGGCGGAGACGTTGACGTTGACAACGATGTCCGCCAGCGGGTTACGGAAGCCGCGCTTCGGGAGACGACGCTGCATCGGCGTCTGGCCGCCCTGGAAGTGCTTCTTGTTGATGTTGCCCTTCGAGCGCGCCTTCTGGCCCTTCTGGCCGCGGCCGGCCGTCTTGCCGAGGCCGGAGCCGACGCCGCGCCCGACGCGCAGCTTCTTCGTCGTTGCACCTTCGGGAGCGTGGAGCTTGGAGAGAATGTCCATGGATCGAATCTTCAGCTTGGGCCTTTGAACCGGTCGGGGCCTCGCGGCCCCTTCGACGGAGGGTGGAAGCGAGGAGAGTACCCTCGCATTCCCCGCGCTCCCGCTTGGGCTACGCCTTGGTGGCCGGCGCGTCGACTTCTTCGACGGCGACGAGGTGGATGACCTTCTTCACCATCCCGCGGAAGGACGGCGTGTTGGCGACGACGACCGACGAGCCGGGGCCGCGCAGCCCGAGGCCCCGGAGGACCTTGCGCTGGTGCTCGACCTGGCCGATCGCGCTCGCCTTCTGGCGGACGGAGAGGTGACTCTTCACTTCTGGCCTCCTTCTTCGGCGGCGGGGGGCGGGGGCGCCATGCTCGCGCGCTTGCGGCCGGTGGTGGTGCCACCGCCGCGGCGCTGGTAGCCGAGCGAGTCGACCGAGGCCGACCGCTTGTTGGCGATGCTCTCCGGGCTCTTCAGGCGCTTGAGCGCGGCCACCGTGGCGTGCACCACGTTGTGGGCGTTGCTCGTCCCGAGCGACTTGGAGAGGACGTCGTGGATGCCGGCCGACTCGACGACGGCGCGCACGGCGCCGCCGGCGATGACGCCCGTCCCGGGGCTGGCCGGCTTGAGGAGCACCTTGCCCGCGCCGACGTGCCCGAAGGACTCGTGCGGGATCGTCACCCCGTCGAGCGGGATGGCGAAGATGTTCTTGCGGGCCTGGTCGTTGCCCTTGCGGATCGCCTCCGGCACCTCGTTGGCCTTGCCGAGGCCGACGCCGACGTGGCCGGCCTCGTCGCCCACGACGACCAGCGCGGAGAAGCTGAAGCGGCGGCCGCCCTTGACCACCTTCGCCACGCGGTTGATGTGGATGACGCGCTCCTTGAGCTTTTCCTCGTCGACCTGATCGAACGCCATATCGAGTAACCTTCTTCGTAGTGGCGAGCCGCCTTCGGGCGAGCAGCGCCTACGCTGCTGAAAGCCTTGTAAACTAGAACTCGAGGCCCGCCTCGCGCGCAGCCTGGGCGAGGGCGCTCACGCGCCCGTGGTAGAGGTAGCCGTTGCGATCGAAGACGACCTTGTCGATCTTCTTCGACTTGCAGAGCTGGGCGATCAGCGCGCCGACCTTCTTGGCGGCCGCCACCTTGTTGTCCTCTTCGAGGGTCCCGCGGAGGTCCTTCGAGAGCGTCGAGGCGTGGGCGAGCGTCGTGCCCGACGCGTCGTCGATCACCTGCGCGTAGATGTGCTTGGTGCTCCGGAAGACGGTGAGGCGAGGGCGGTCGGCCGTCCCGTTCACCTTCTTGCGGATGCGGAGCTTGCGGCGCTCCCGTCCAACGATCTTCATGGCCATGGTCGTTCTATCCTCGCGGGGAGCGGCTTTCGCCGCCCCTTACGCTCTACTTCTTGCCGCCCTTGCCCGCCTTGCCAGCCTTCTCCCGGACGCGCTCGCCGCGGTAGCGCACGCCCTTGCCGCCGTAGGGCTCCGGCGGGCGGAATCCGCGGATCTTCGCGGCCGTCTGCCCGATGAGCTCCTTGTCGGCGCACTGGAGCATCAGCACCGTGCCCTTGGAGTCGGCGGGGATCGTCGCCGTCATCCCCTTGGGGAGCGGGTAGGTGATCGGGTGCGAGAAGCCGAGCGCGAAGTGGAGCGTCTGGCCCTTGAGCTCGACGCGGTAACCGGTGCCCTTCAGCTCCAGCACCTTCTCGTAGCCGTCGGCGCAGCCCTTGATCATCCCGGCGACGAGGGCCCGCATGAGGCCCTGGAGGCGCGAGGCGTCGCGGCCGGCCGCGGTCGAGCTCACGTGGAGCTTGCCGCCGTCGAGCTTGATGCTCACGGTGTCGACGATCGGCCGGGTGAGCTGCCCCTTCGGGCCCTTCACGTCGATCGACTTGCCGGCCACCGTCGCCGTCACGCCCTTCGGGATCTCGATCGGCCGCTTGCCGACGCGGGACGTCTTGCTCTCGTTCGCGGCCGCGGCCGCGGGTGCTTGCGCGTTCATCACCACACCTCGCAGAGGAGCTCGCCGCCGACCTTCTGGCGGCGCGCTTCCTTGTCGCTCATCAGCCCGCGCGACGTGCTGAGGATCGAGATCCCGAGCCCGGAGAACACGCGGGGGATGCGGTCGTGCCGCACGTACACGCGGCGGCCGGGGCGCGAGACGCGGCGGACGCCGTCGATCGCGCTCGCCCGGTCGCGCCCGTACTTGAGCACGATGGTGAGCTTCTTCGGCTCGCTGCCCTCTCCCTCGGCCTCGCGGGCGTCGGCGATGAAGCCCTCGGCCTTGAGGATCTGCGCCACGGCCGTCTTGAGGCGGCTCGCGGGCATCTCGGTGCGGTCGTGCCTGGCCAGACCCGCGTTGCGGATCCGGGTCAACATGTCGGCGATCGGATCGGTCATCATGGAATCACCAGCTCGCCTTGATAACGCCCGGGAGCTCACCACGGAGCGCGAACATCCGGAGACAGATCCGGCAAAGCTCGAAGTCACGGTAGTACGCACGCGAACGGCCGCAGACCTTGCAACGGTTACGGTGCCGCGTAGAGAACTTCTGCGGGCGGTTCAGCTTGGCAAATTCTTTTGCACGGGCCATCGGGGGTCGTCCTTGAGGCTCGGGTCTCGGCCGCGAGCGCTGCTACGTCTTCAGTGCCTGAACGGGATGCCGAGCTCGGTGAGGAGCGCGCGCCCCTCCTCGTCGGTGCGTGCGGTGGTCACGAACGAGATGTTCATCCCCTTCACGACGTCGATCTTGTCGTAGTCGATCTCGGGGAAGATGATCTGCTCGCGGAGCCCCATCGTGAAGTTGCCCTTGCCGTCGAAACCCTTCGGGCTCACGCCCTTGAAGTCGCGGACGCGGGGCAGCGAGAAGGAGATCAGCCGGTCGACGAACTCCCACATCCGCTCGGCGCGCAGCGTGACCGTCACGCCGATCGGCAGCCCCTCGCGGAGCTTGAAGGTGGCGATCGACTTGCGCGCGCGGGTCACGACCGGCTTCTGGCCGGCGATCGCGCGCATGTCCTCGACCGCGGAGTCGATGAGCTTCGGGTTCCCCACGGCGGCGCCGAGACCCATGTTGATGACCACCTTCTGGAGGCGGGGCACCATCATCGGGTTCTTGTAGGAGAACTTCTTCGTCAGGGCCGCGGTGACGTTCGCCGTGTAGTGCGTCCGGAGGCGCGGCTTGTAGTTCGGGTCGCGCTTCTGGGCCGCCTCGGGCTCGGCCGAGGCCGCCTCGGCCTGCTTGCCCTTGCCCTTGCCGGCGTCCTTGCCGCCCTTCGGCGCTCCGCCGCCCTTCGGCGCACCGGCGCCCTTGGCCTGCGCGGCGTCCTTGCCACCGCCGGCCGGCTTGTCCTTGGCGCCCTTGTCCTTGGCGCCCTTTTCTTTCTTGTCGTCCGCCATGGCTAGCTCGCCGTGATCTCTGCGCCGCTCTTCGCGACGCGAGCCTTCTTGCCGTCCTCGCCGACCTTGATCTTCACCCGCGTGGGCTTGCCCGTCGTGGGATCGACCGGCATCACCTTCGAGGCGTGGATCGGGGCATCCTTCTTGATCTGCCCGCCCTGCTGGTTGCGCGGGGTCGGGCGCTGGTTGCGGGTCACCGTGTTCACGCCCTCGACGACGACCTTGTCGTCCTCGAGGAGGAGCTTGACGACCTTGCCCTGCTTGCCCTTGTCCTTGCCGCTGATGACCTGCACGAGGTCACCCACCTTGAGACGCTTGCTCGACATGGTCAGAGCACCTCCGGCGCGAGCGAGATGATCTTCATGAACTTCTTGGCGCGGAGCTCGCGGGCGACCGGCCCGAAGATGCGGGTGCCGAGCGGCTCCTTGTCCTTGTTGATCAAGACCGCGCTGTTCGCGTCGAACTTGATGTAGCTCCCGTCGGAGCGCTGGTACTCGCGGCGGGTGCGGACGACGACGGCGCGGGCCGTCTCGCCCTTCTTCACCTTCGTGCCGGGCGCGCACTCCTTGATGGAGACGACGATGATGTCGCCGAGCGCCGCGTACTTGCGGCGCGAGCCGCCGAGCACCTTGATGCACTTGACGATGCGGGCGCCGGAGTTGTCGGCAACCTCGAGGTGGGTCGTGACCTGGATCATGGCCTTACTCCTGCACCGGGCGCGAGACGAGGCGCGTCACGAGCCAGCGCTTGTCGCGCGAGATCGGGCGGTGCTCCTGGATCTCGACGCGGTCGCCGACCTTGTACTGGTTGGTCTCGTCGTGGGCCTTGTAGCGCTCCCGCTGACGGACGTACTTCTTGTAGACCGGGTCGGGGGAGTTCCGGGTCACCTCGACCGTGACGGTCTTGTCCATCTTGTCGCTGGTGACGCGGCCGACGAGCTTGCGACGGAAGCCGTGCGCGGCAGCCACCGGCTCGGCCGCCGGGGCAGCGGCGGGCGCGGCGACCGGCTCCACCTTCGCGGGCGCGGGCGCAGGCTCGGCCTTCGCGGGCGCGGCCTTGGCAGGCGCCGCCTTCGCGGGCGCGGCGCCCTTCGCGGGGGCCGACTCGGCCTTGGCCGCCTCCGGCTTGGCGGAGCCCTTGGTCTCCTTCTTCTTGGTGGCCATGACTATGCCTTCTCCTCGGCCGGGGGCGTCGCGGCCCCGGTGTCGTTCAGCCGCTGGGTCAAGAGGGTCTTGACCCGGGCCAGATCGCGCCGCGTGCGGCGGATGCTGGCGGTGTCGTTGAGCCGGTTCGTGTTGTTCTTGAACCGGGCCTGGAACACGTCGTTGGCGAGCGACTTCTCGAGCTCTCGGAGGTGCTCGGTCGTGCGTTCGCGCAGATCCTTGGACTTCATCACATCACCCGCTGGGGCAGGGCACCCGGAGGCGCGCCCCGGAAAGGTTTCAGACCACGCCTCGCACGAGGAACTTGCAGTGCATCGGGAGCTTGTGCGACGCGAGGCGGAAGGCCTCGCGGGCCACGTCCTCCGTGACGCCGCTGATCTCGTACATCACCCGGCCCGGCTTGACCTGGGCCGCCCACTCCTCGGGCGCGCCCTTGCCCCCACCCATGCGGACCTCGAGGGGCTTCTTGGTGACCGGGCGGTCGGGGAAGACGCGGATCCACAGCTTGCCGGCGCGCTTGACGTGCCGCTGGATCGCCATACGGGCGGCCTCGATCTGCCGCGAGGTGAGGCGCGCGGGCTCGATGGCCTGGAGGCCGAAGTCGCCGAAGGACACATCGCTGCCCGCGGTGGCGATGCCGCGGTTGTTGCCCTTCTGCATCTTGCGGAACTTGGTACGCTTGGGAGAAAGCATGGCTCGCTAGCTCGAAAGGTTCGGGTGAGGACCGCGGGTTACTGGATCCGCCGCGCCTTGCGCTGCAGGACCTCGCCCTTGAACATCCAGACCTTGACGCCGATGATCCCGACCTTCGTGCGGGCCTCGGCCAGGCCGAACTCGATGTCGGCGCGGAGGGTGTGCAGGGGCACGCGGCCCTCGCGGTACGTCTCGACGCGGCTCATCTCGCTGCCGCCGAGGCGGCCGGCGCAGCGCACGCGGATGCCCTTGGCGCCGAACTTCATCGCGGTGGCGACCGCCTTCTTCATCGCGCGGCGGAAGGCGATCCGGCGCTCGAGCTGCGTCGCGATGTTCTCGGCGACGAGCTGCGCGTTGGTCTCGGCCTTGCGGACCTCCTGGACGTCGATGAAGACCTCGTTGTCCGTGAAGGAGGCGACGCCCGGGAAGACCGTCTCGCCCTTGGCGGCGGTGCCGACGTTGCCGCTCTTCAGGGTCTCGATGCCCTTGCCGCCCTTGCCGATCACCATGCCGGGGCGCGCCGTGAAGACGATCACCTTGGCGCGGTTGGCGGCACGCTCGATCTCCACGCCCGCGATGTTCGCGTTGTAGAGGTACTGCTTGATGGCGCGCTTGATACGGATGTCCTGGTGCAGCCACTTCTGATAGGCCGCGCCGTCCTCGTACCATTTGCTGCTCCACGTCTTGATGACGCCGAGCCGGAAGCCATACGGGTGGGTCTTCTGTCCCATGAATCGTGGTCCTCTACTTGCGCTTGTCGGAGCTCGTCACTTGCGCTCGTCGAGCTCGATGACGATGTGCGAGATGCCCTTGGTGATGCGCGTCGCCCGCCCCATCGCGCGCGGCCGCCAGCGGCGGTTGAACTTGTTCGGCCCCTTGTCGACGGCCGCCTTGCTCACGAAGAGGTTGTCGACGTCGGCCCCGTCGTTCTTGGCGTTGGCCACGGCGCTCTCGATGATCTTCTGGATCACGGGCGCGCCGCTCTTCTGGGTGAACTGGAGCAGCTGGATCGCCTCGGCCGCGTCGCGACCGCGGACGAGATCGGCGATCATGCGCGCCTTCCGCGGAGAGATCCGCGAGAACATCGCACTGGCTTTGCTTCTCATGTCGAGACACCTCTCGTCGCGCGCCCTCGGTCTTGAGGAGCGCGCGGGAACCTTCGGCTGAGGCCGGCCTTCGAGCCGGCCCGCGGGGGCGCCCTCGTCGGGAGCTCCCGTGCGAGGCCGTCGTTCGTCTCGGGGTCGCCGCCCGGCGGACCGTCCCTTCCCGCGAGGGGAGAGCCGGGCTGCGAGCCCCCTCCGCGTCACCGGGGGGTGTCCCGCGGCGGCCGGAGGAGCGAACGGCGATCGAGGCGCCGTTACGGCGTCGCGATCGGCAGGGGGCGCGAAGATCGGGCACCCTGCGGAAACGGAGCGCGCTGTCTAGCAAAGGGTTTTCCCCCACGCAAGCAAGAAGTGAAGGACCTTCGGATCTCGGGCAAACGGCGCGGTGATCTTGCTCCGGGAGCGCTGGCACCCGGCTCGTCCGTGCTATCGGAATCGTCTCGATCCGTCGTCCTTCCCTCGGAGGTCACACGCCCATGCTTACGCCCAAGGTTCTCGGTCTCTTCTCCGCCGGCGCGCTCGTCATCGCCGGCATGCTCGGCGGCTGCGTCATCGTCGACTCCACCAGCACCGGCACCACCGGCAGCGGAGGCGAGAGCTCGTCGACCACGAGCACCGGCCAAGGCGGCGAGGCGACCGGCACGGGCGGCAGCTCCACCGGCACCGGCGGCAGCGGCGGGACGTCCTGCGTCGGGGCGGACGGCCCGCACACCGTCGCCGACTGCGACACCATGAACATCACCCCGAAGACCCACGGCGGCGGCGCGGCCGTCTCGTGCGGCCCGAACCTCGATCAAGAGCCGCCCGGCTACCTCGCGTGCGTGCACGCCTTCTCCGTCTTCACGACCGGCGCCGCGAGCGACCTGCAGGACTGCCTCGCGCTGATCGGCGTCGAGGACGAGTGCACCGACGAGAAGTGGCAGGCCTGCATCGACGCCATGTTCAAGGACGCATGCCCGTCGCAGGACATCGACGACGCATGCGCCGCCATCGGCACCACCTGCGGCGCCGATCCGTTCGACGTCGCGCAGTGCAGCGGCGACCTCGCCCCCTTCAACAACGACGGGCTCAAGCTCTTCCAGGACTGCTTCAACGCCCACGACATGGACCCGTGCCAGATGGCGTACGACACCTGCTTCACCGAGGTCCTCACCGCGCAGTGACCGCGCGTTGGCCGCGCAGCAACCTCGCGGTGACCTCGCGGTGACCGCGAGGCGCGCCGGAAGTATGTCCGGGTTTGTCGGGGTTTGCCGGGGCTCTCTCCCTCGCCCCCCGCCCGCGAGCCCCTTCCCACCCCTGGAATTTTCTGCGATAAACCTTCGAAGCTCTTGCGGTTGGCGGGGGTGCGTCGTCCCTCGTCCCCGTGCCCTGGTCGTGCTTGACCTGGACATCGCCGCAACGGCTCGCCCGCCCTGGGTCGGCTCCGATCGATCCGCGCCCAGCGTCGGGATACCCCTGCGAATCCTTTTCTCTTCGGAGGCAACGTGATGGCTCGCTCGCTTCTCATCCGCTTCACGCCCATCGTCTTCGGCCTTACGGCGTCCGGCCTCGCGGCGCTCGCCGGTTGCGGCGGGGGGTCGAGCAGCACCTCCTCCAGCACCACGTCCACGACCACGGCGACGTCCACGACCACCGGCACCGGCGGCACCGGCGGTGACACCACGACGACCACCACCACGACCACGACGACGACCACCACCGGCACCGGTGGCATGGGCGGCATGGGGACGACCAGCGGCACGGGTGGCACCGGCGGCATGGGCGGCATGGGCGGCGCGGGCGGCGCAGGCGGCATGGCGGGGATGGGCGGCATGGGCGGCATGGGCGGGATGCCGGATCTCGATCAGGACGGCGACGGCTGGACGGTGGGCGAGGGCGACTGCTGCGACACGCCCGGCTCCTGCGGCAGCCCGGCGCTCGTGAATCCCGGCGCGTTCGAGTACCCGGGCAACGGCGTCGACGACGACTGCGATCCCTCCACGCCCGACAACGCGCCGAGCCCGAACTGCAGCGCCGGCGCGCTGATCGTCCCCACGTCGAGCGACGATCTGATCAAGGCGATGGACCTCTGCCAGTTCACCACCGAGAGCCCGCCGAAGCCGCAGAAGAAGTGGGGCGTCATCTCCACCGCGCTCCTGCTCGCCGACGGATCGAGCCCGATGGGCCAGCCCAAGGATCTCCAGGTCGGCGTGCTCTCCGAGTACGGCCCCAACGTGCTGCCGAAGAAGGGCCCGACGATGGCCGGGCTCTCCTCGGGCACCGCGCGCGACGCGGGCGATCCGGGCTACGTGCACCCGCAGAACGGCGCCCTCGCCGGCCAGAACGGCAACTTCAACGCCGGCAGCCAGGTGAGCGTGCCGCCCGACTGGCTCGCCGCGCACAACGGCTCGGTGCCGAACCCGGCGAACTGCCCGGCGTGCCAGGGCAACACCTGCACGCAGGCCTTCGACAGCGTAGACCTCAAGGCCCGCATCCGCGTGCCCACGAACGCGAAGTCGTTCTCGTACAGCCTGAAGTTCTACACGGCCGAGTACCCCGAGTACGTCTGCCAGCAGTACAACGACTTCTTCATCACGCTGCTCAGCTCCGGCGCGGCCGGCCTGCCGGCCGACAAGAACATCGCCTTCGACGCCCAGAAGAACGCCGTCTCCGTCAACAACGGCTTCTTCGAGGTCTGCTTCCCCACCGTCAACTCGCCCCCGGGCGCTTGCCCCGGCGGCACGCTCGAGCTCGTCGGCACCGGCATGGGCGGCTGGGACGTGAACGGCCAGCCGAACCTCAAGGACGGCGGCGGCACCCTCTGGCTGATCAACGACGCCCCGGTCCTCCCCGGCGAGACGATCGAGATCCAGTGGATCGTGTGGGACGCCGGCGATCACAACGTCGACTCGCTCGTCCTCCTCGACAAGTTCCGCTGGAACGTCACACCTTCCCCCGTCGGCGTGCACAAGTAGCGCTCCCTCCGGCGGGCCGCGGCCGAGGCGCGCACGTCGCGCTGGAGGTGCGGCCCGCCCTCCTCAGGAGAATCCGATCATGTCCAAGGGAACGCGAACTCTCCGCGACGCGTGGCGCTCGCTCGGCGCTCGGCTCGCCGTCCGGCTCGGCGTGCCGCTCGTCGCCTCCACGATCGCCTTCGCGATCACGAGCTCGGCCGCCTCGTGCGGCGGCGGCACCAGCTCGTCGACCACCACCTCCACCACCACCGGCACGAACAGCGGGCCCGGCGGGACGGGCGGCGCCTCGACGACGAGCACCACCGGCACCGGCGGGATGACCGGCACCGGCGGGATGACCGGCGCCGGCGGCAACGGCGGCACCGGCAACACGGGCAACATGATGCCCGCGTGCGTGAGCAACGTGCAGTGCGCGAACAGCCCGAACGGGCCGATCTGCGACACCTCGACCGGCCTCTGCGTGCAGTGCCTCTCGACCGACGACCAGTGCCCGAGCGGCCAGTACTGCGACCCCACCACCAACAAGTGCAAGGTGGGCTGCACCGACGCCTCCGACTGCGCGGGCATGGGCGCCGATCTCTTCTGCGACACGGACCACCACACCTGCGTCGGCTGCGTGGTCGACACCGACTGCCCGCTCGGATCGATCTGCTTCCCCGACAGCAAGGTCTGCGCGGCCGGCTGCTCGGCGTCGCAGGGCTGCCAGGCGGGCGCCTCGTGCTGCGGCTCGTCGTGCTTCGACCTCGACGCGACGATCAAGCACTGCGGCTCCTGCGACAAGGACTGCACCAAGGGGACGAACGCGCCGGCGAGCTGCGGCAACGGCGTCTGCGACGCGGGCGATCCGAACGACCCGAACAAGCCGGCCGAGAGCTGCTCGAGCTGCCCGGAGGACTGCTCCTGCCACGCGGCGCCCGCCTGCATGGCGGGCAAGTGCGGCCTCGGCGCATGCGACGCGGCCTACGCCAACTGCAACGGCGACCCCAACGACGGCTGCGAGTGGAACGTCCTCCAGGACGGCCCCTGCCTCTGCGCGCCCGGCTCGACCCAGCCCTGCTACTTCGGCGGGCCGGGCACGCTCGGCAAGGGCGCGTGCGTCTCCGGCACGCAGACCTGCGATGTCACGGGCACGGCCTGGGGCGCGTGCGTCGGGCAGGTGCTCCCCAAGCCGGAGGTGTGCGGCAACGGGGTCGACGACGACTGCAACGGCGTCGTCGACGACGTGCTCGACGCCGACCTCGACGGCTGGACGACGTGCAACGGCGACTGCTGCGACGCGCCCGGCCCCGGCTGCAACAACCCGAAGGCCGTCAACCCCGGCGCCTTCGAGGTGATCGGCAACGGCGTCGACGACGACTGCGACCCGACCACCTCCGACGTCGCCGCGCCCGCCGCGTGCAGCGCCGCCCAGAACTTCAGCGGCGTGACCGCGATGCAGATGGCCCAGGCCATGGACATCTGCCAGGTGACCGTCCAGAACCCGCCGAAGGAGATGAAGAAGTGGGGCCTCATCACGGCCCAGCAGCTCCTCGCCAACGGCACGGTCCCGAGCGCCGCGATCCTCAACGACATCCAGAACGCGCAGACCGCGGTGCTCGCGAACTACGGCTCGGTGGTCGTGCCCCACAAGGGCCCGACCATGCTCGGCATCTCCACCGGGATGATGCGCGACCAGCTCGACGCGGGCTACGTGCCCCCGAACGGCGGCAGCGCCTTCACCTCGGCGGTGCAGCCCCCGGCGGCCTACCTCGCGGCCAACGCGGGCAACCTGCCCTCCTCGGCCGGGTGCAGCGGCAACTGCCCGGCGGGCGCGGGCGCGAACGACTCGGTGAACCTGCGCATGTCGATCCGGGTGCCCACCAACGCCCAGGGCTTCTCGTACGACTTCCGCTTCTTCTCGGCGGAGTACTGGCTCTTCCAGTGCACGTCGTACAACGACTTCTACCTCGCGCTGCTCCAGTCGCAGGTGCCCGGGCTGCCCGCCGACAAGAACATCTCGTTCGACAACAGCCCCGCCAAGAACCCGATCTCGGTGAACAACGGCTTCTTCGAGGTCTGCATCCCCAAGGGCTGCAACACCTGCCCCGCCGGCTTCGGCGACCTCGCCGGCACGGGCATGCAGCTCAACAACACCGGCGGCGGGACGACGTGGCTCACCACCGACGCCCCCGTCGTCCCCGGCGAGACCATCCAGCTCGAGCTGATGATCTTCGACGTGACCGACCACGCCCTCGACTCCGTGGCGCTCATCGACAACTTCCGCTGGAACGCCACCGCCTCCGTGCTCGGCACGCACAAGTAGCCGCGCGCGACGCGAGGCCGCGACGGCATCGCGGAGGACGCCGGGATCCATCAGGGTCCCGGCGTTCTTCGTTTGAGCTCAAACGATCTCGCGCGGAGGTGCGCGCATGTCCCACCTCCGCGTGACGCGTCCCTGACGAAGATCCGTCGCTCGTCACGAGCGCGCCACGCGCGCAGCACACCCTGGAGAAAAAACGCTTCCGACCCGGCAGAACCGGGGCTGAATTCGGTTGCAAAGAGGCGCGATCGAGGCGAGCCTGACCAACGCTCCCGACGCCCCGACGCTCCGAAACCCCACGGAAAGCAGCACGAGTGGAACACTACGTCGAGACCGGATCGAAGCCTTCGTCGACCCCGACGATCTCGTTGTTCACCGGCCTCGCGGCGCTCGTGGGCCTCCTGGCCGCGGGGTGCGCGGCCGGCCCTCGGAGCAACGGGGTGCGTGTTGCCCAGGTCGCGGCTCCTCTCTCGGACGCTCCCTCGGCTCTGTTCGGGAAACGCTCCCCGAAGCCGGGCGATGCCCAGGAATCGACGTCGCCCCAGGCCGAGGGCGCGGCCTTCCTCGTCACCAACGTGCTCGCCGCGGCCACGAAGGGCAACAGCGATGACGATCGCACCTCCGCCCTGCTGAGCGAGACGGCCCGCTGCCCCGCCGAGATGTCCCTCGTGAACGGCACGGTCTGCGTCGATCGCTGGGAGGGCGCGCTCGTGCAGACCCTCTCCGGAGGACGCGAGCGCCTGTGGTCGCCCTACCTGCCGATCGACGGCCACGAGGGCGAGGTCCGCGCCGTCTCGCGCCCGGGCGTGATCCCCCAGGCGTACATCAGCGGCAAGCAGGCCGAGACGGCGTGCCGCGCCTCCGGCAAGCGCCTCTGCTCCTCGGACGAGTGGCAGACGGCCTGCCGCGGCCCCGACAACACCACCTTCCCCTATGGCAACGAGCGGCGCGCCGGCGTGTGCAACGACGACTTCCGCGGCCTGCACCCCGTGCCCGAGGCGGCGGCCCTGCTCGGCATCCCCTCCAAATCCCTCTGGAGCCAGGGGATGAACCAGTCGATCATCAACCAGCTCTCCGACACCCTGCTCCCGACCGGAGAGCGCGCGGAGTGCACCAATGGGTACGGCGTCTTCGACATGGTCGGCAACCTCCACGAGTGGGTCGGCGAGGCCGAGGGCACCTTCCGCGGCGGCTACTACATGGACACGAGCAAGAACGGCGACGGCTGCTCGTACGCCACCAAGGCCCACGATTTCACCTACCACGACTACTCCACCGGGTTCCGCTGCTGCGCCGACCCGGAGAGCGTCGAGTAGCCTCGCGATCGTGCGCACCGCGCGCCCAGCAGCCCGGACCTCCCTCGCCGCTGTCCCCTCGCTCGCGCACATGGTCGCGAGCGCGCTCGCATGCGCCTTGCTCTGCGCCTCGATCGCGGGCTGCAAGAAGAAGCAAGAAGAGCCCATCGACGTCGCCCCGCCCCGCGGCGCGGCCAACGCCGACGAGCTCTCGATCGGCATCGGGCAAGCCCGCGGGCTCGCCGAGGGCATGGCGTCGACCTCGACGAAGTGGCAGCGCGTCATCGTCCTCGACGACAAGCGCGCGCTCGTCACGGGCGACCTCGCCACCGAGGTGGTGGCGCTCGCCACGAACGACGCGGGCAAGAGCTGGCACCCGCTCCGCTACGAGCACGAGGCGTGGGCGGGCTGGTCCGCGGCCATGGATGGCACCATCGTCCTCGTCTCCGGCGCGCGGGGCGGGGCCACCGCCGCCACCGGAGGGTCGATCGAGGCGGGGCACCTGCTCTTCGCCTCGTTCGACGCGCCCAACTTCACCGCGCCCTCGCCCTTCTTCCCGCTCGAGAAAGGCCCCGCCAAGGGCACGACGCAGGGCGACGCCGCCATCCCGGCGCTGATCAACCCGGACACCGCCGCCGTCATCGCCGACGAGAACGCGCGGACCCGGGTGGTCTTCTACGGGGGCCGCCCCGGGGCCGAGCCCGTGCCCCGCACCGCGCTCCCCGCCGGCGAGAAGATCGTGCCCACCGCGTACGGGCGCCCCGCCGTGCTCCTCTCGATCAAGGGGAGAGACCTCCTGTCCCGCCCCTTCCCGGAGCCCCAGAAGCCCCTCGAAGCCCCGAAGAAGGTCCCGGGTGTGGTCCTCACCCCCACCCTGCTCGCCGAGCTCTCCGCGCCGCCCGCGTGTGAAGACGGGGCCTGGTCGTTCCAGCGGATCAAGCAGCCCGGGGGCAAGGTGGCCGTGCTCGGCGTCTCGGCCGAAAAGACGGTGATCGTCCCCCTGCCCGACACCACGCTCCCGGCCACCACCGTGGGCTGCGGCGGCGGCAAGCTCATCGTGCAGGTGACCGACCCGAAGACGAAGGCCCTGGCCCTCTCCACCTGCGACCTCGACGCCACCTGCACCGCCCCCCTCAACGACTCCCTCCGCGACTGGCCCGAGAAGCACGAGCACGACATCCAGACGGTCGGCCTCGCCAATGGCGTCGTCTCGGCCCTCTCCGAGCATGTGGGGGCGCGCTGGGGCCTCTACCTCTCCGCGTCGAACGACGGGGCGACCTGGGAGCGGCCGCGCGTGATCGGCGAGGGCAACGGCGACCGGGGGCGCATCGAGCTCGGCGCCCTCGTCCCCTTCGGCAAGCGCGTGGTGCTCCTGGTCTCGGCCGACGTGACCGGCACCTCCCGCCGCGGGTGGTTCACCATTGCGTCCGAGGACGGCGGCATCAACTGGGGCCCCCCGTAGATCCCCGGGCCCCAAGGAATCCCCAGCACCCTCTCCCGCTCCCGCGGCCCTCTCCCGCTCCTGCGGCCCTCTCCCGATCGGCAAAGGGCATCGGGAGGGGACATCGGGAGCGGGAGCGGGAGGGGGTCAGAGCGAAAGAATACCCCTCCCCTGGACGATTGCGCCCGCCGGCGGATCCCTGCGCCATTACAGAGTGGAATCACTCGACCATAGAGTAATTCCACCCGACGAATTGAGTAGATCCACCCGATTGCAATGATCGCTCAACAGGGTTTACCCCGAACACCCTTGTTGAGACACAAGGGGTTACCCCTGATCGTAGAGTAATTCCTCCTAGGGAAATACCTTGTCTCCGACCGCGGGCCGCCGCGCGGACCCTTGACGCGACGCGGCCCGAGGCACGTCCAGCGGCCTCATGGCCGCCGATCCGCGCTCGGGCCGTGTTCGTTCCGGTCGTGAGGCTACTTGGCCGCGGGGGCTTCCTTCACCCGCTTCGTCACGGCGCGGGCGGCCTTCTTGTTGGCGTTGATGATGGGCCCGGAGGCCGTCTTGCGAGCCGTGGTGCTGGCCGCCTCGGCCTGCTTCGGGTCGCCGGCGTAACGGGCGAAACGGCGGTCACCGCCCTGGAAGATGCGCTTGGTGAGCTTGAGCTCCTTGAGGGCCGCGGCGGCGCGGGTCTGCGGGATCCCCGCGGATTTGGCGACCTCGCTCGCGCTCATGCCCACGCCGGCCTTCACGATGCCCTCGACCTTGTTGAGCGTCTCCTGACGCTCTTCCGAGAGGGCCGCCGCGCTGCGGGGGCGCCCGGGCCGGCGCTTCGGCGCGCTGGCCGCGCCGCGCTTCTTGTTGCGGGAGGACACGGTGCCGGCCACGAGACGGGCCGCCTTTTCGCTGCGGAGCGCGATCGGCTTCGCGAGCTTGCGAAGCGGAGACACGCCGAGGACGGCCCCTAGCTGGTGCTTGACCAGCTCTAGAATTGCCGAGTCGGGCATCTTCCGGACGAGTTGCACGATTTGAGCCGAAAATGCGTCAGTCGTCGCCATGTCTCTTCTCCCTCGCCGAACCCCTGCACCCCGCTGCCCACGCCTCGAAGCGACGTAACATTCGTCGCGCTCGCGACGTAACATTCATCGCGCTCGTGACGTGATATTCGCCGCGCTCGCGACGTGACATTCGTCGCGCTCGTGACGTGGCAACGGCCTGCGATCGGCGGACCTCTTATGATGACTATGTGCCTATGCCATCGCCATGGTCAAGCGAAATTCGAATTGGTCATCATTGCAATTTCGCATAACGATAAGCGCGAGGGATTGCCCTGGTATTACCCCCCGGATAAACCCGCACTATGCCGCGGGATTCACCCCGCGCCCGGGGGCGCGGGCCGGCTCGGGTGAATGGCAATGACGATCCCCGCCGGGAAAAGCCGCCCCGGCGCGGCGCGCCGGCTTGGGCGTTGACGCGGCGGGAGCGCCCGCCGAGCATCCGCCGAGATGCCCGCCTGGATGCCCGATCGGATGTTCGCCGTTCTGCTCGCCTGCCTGGTCGCCGCCTGCAATCAGGGGCCCGACCGCCCGGACCAGAGCCCGCCTCCCCGGCCTGCCGGCTCGATCGGCCCGGCGAGCGCGTCGAGCGCCTCCGGCGGCCCGGGCGCGCCCGGCGATGCGCCGTCCGCCTCCGCGAGCGCCGCGGCCCCCACGGGCCTCGGGGGGACATGGGAGGGGCGCTACGAGGCCAAGAAGGGCACCCTGGAGATGCCCCCCAAGGTGAAGGACAAGGCCCGGGCCGCCGACGACGGCAAGGCCATGTCCGGCCCCGGCAAGGTCGAGGTCACCGTCTCGCCGGCCGGCGAGCTGCGCGGCAAGGCCAGCGGCGCCCTCGGCGAGGCCACCCTGACCGGCAAGGTCGACGTGGAGGGCGGCGTGCTCCGCGCGTCCTGGTTCCCCGTCGACCCGACGGCCCAGAACGCGATGACCGGCGTGCTCATCGGCATGCTCAAGGACGGCAAGATCCACGGCCAGATCCGGGTCGCCGGCCCCGACGCCACGCTCGTGCGCGAGGCCGAGATCGACCTCGCCCGCAAGTAGCGCCGCTCGCAGCTCTCACCGGCGCGCGGTCGGATCGGCCTCGCCGAGGCATGTCCAGACCTTCGCCTCGACGAAGATCTTCACGAGGTCGGCGTCGAGGTGGTCGTCCTTCACCTCGTAGCCGAGGATGTCGAGGGCCTTCTCGAGCGGCACCGCCTTCTTGTACGGCCGGTCGCTCGCCGTCAGCGCGTCGAAGATGTCGCTCACGCTCATCATCTTCGACTGGAGCGGGATCTCCTCGGCCCGCAGGCGGTTCGGGTACCCGGTGCCGTTGAGCCGCTCGTGGTGCGAGCCGGCGATGGTGGCGACGCGGCGGAACTGCTTTCCCCAGGGGATCTTCGAGAGGAAGCCGAAGGTGTGCGACACATGGCTGCGGATCTCGTCGATCTCGGTCGGCGTGAGCGAGCCGCGGGTGATGGAGAGGCTCGTCACCTCGGCCGGGTGGAGCAGCGGGCAGACGGCGCCGTGGACGTTCACGTAGGTCTCGCGCGCCAGGGCCTCGATCTTCTCGAAGTCGCCGCCCTTCAGCACCGTCGGCTCGTTGGCCGCGACGATCATCGCGAACGAGGCCTCGATCTCGTCCTTCCGGCGCGCGAGCTCGCGGTCGAGCTCGGCGAGGTCGTCCGCGGCCCCGCCCCGTTCCAAGAGGCGGATCTTGCGGTTCAGGATGTCGACCTCGATCGACCGCATGGCCAGCTCGAAGCGGGCGCGGATGGTCTCGAGCTGCTGGGGGAAGAGCTTCTTCGCCTTGAGCAGCACCTCTTCGCGCACGCCGATCTTGCCGAAATCGTGCAGGAGCGAGGCGTAGTCGAGCTCGCGCAGGTCGTCGCTCGTGAAGGTCACGTCGCGGTAAGGGCCGGCACCCGCGCGCTCGATCGCCCGGGCGAGGCCGACGGTGAGGTTCGAGACGCGCCGCGAGTGGCCGCTCGTCGTCGGATCGCGCTGCTCGATGGCCTCGACGCTGGCGCGCACGAAGCCCTCGAGCATGTGCTCGATCTCCTTGTAGAGAAACGCGTTCTCCAGGGCGATCCCGGCCTGCGAGGCGAGCGTGCGGAGCAGCTCCTCGCTCCGGGCGTCGAAGGTGATCACCTGCTCTTCGACGTCCTCGGGGCCGAGCAGCTTCTTCTTCGGATCGCGCTTCTTGTTGATGAGCTGGATGACGCCCACCGTCTCGCCCTTGCGGGAGAGGAGCGGCGCGCAGATCATCGATTTGCTGCGGTAACCGAGGCGCTCGTCGAACGATCGATCGAAGCCGTAGGGCGCGCGGGCCGGCAGGTCGTAGAGGTGCGGGATGTTGAGCAGCTCCCGCGTGAGCGCGACGTAGCCCGACATGGAGCGGGTGTTCATCGGCACGGTGAACTCGCGGGAGTCGAAGACCACCGAGTCGTTCTGCGAGAGCTTGAAGCGCAGGGCGCGCCGGAGCGGGTCGGGGTCGTCGCCCTCGACCACGTAGATGCTCCCGGCGTCGGCGCCGGTGATGAAGCGGCTCTTCTCGAGGATGAGGCCGAGGAGCCTGTCGATCTCGCGCTCGGTGGTGATCGCCTTGGCGATCTCGATCAGCTCGCCGAGCTCGTAGCGATAGCGGTTGAGCCACTTGCCCCGGCTCTCGGCGCGGGCCTTCTGCTCGAGCAGCTCGAAGGCGGCGCGCACGGCGACGTAGAGCTCGTCGTCGGAGGCGTCGGGCGGGACGATCGCGCAGAGGCCGCGGTTGATGGCCTGGGCGAGATCGGGCTCGTCGGGCCGGCCGAGCAGGACGAGCAGGGCTTCACCCTCGGCCAGGCGCGCGGCGAAGGGGCGGAGCAGCTCGCGCCCGCGGCTCCACACCGCGGCGGGGGCGACGAGGACGAAGAGGTCGTTCTTGCTGTGCAGGACGGCGAGGAGCGGCGCCGGGCGGGTGACGACCTCGGCCGCGAGGCGCGGATCGGCCGCGAGCCGGGCCGCGAGGGCGCCCATGCGGCTGACCGCGCCGTGGAGGCCAGCGGCGCTCGCGGTGGCGGGAGCGCTCGTCATCGCGGCCTCGTGACGCAGCGGGAGGCTCGCGCCGCGGCGGGGGAGCGATCCTTGACCCGGATCTCCGCGCGTGCGAGCGTCGGCCCGCTTCGTTCCGGACCGGCATGCGAGACGTCGATCGTCCTGCCGGCGCCGCGCTCGGGCGACCGCGGCCGGCGCACACCGGGACCATCGCAGAGAGTCACGGCGTATGAGGATAGTCATTTCGGCCCTCGCGGGCACGGCTTTGACCCTGTTCGGGGCGCTTTCGCTGGCCCAGCCCGCGGAGCAGAGCCCGCCTCCGAAGGCCGCCGGCGCCGCGGCCGCCATGGACGCTCCGCCTCCGCCTCCCCTCGCGGGCTCGACCGGCGAGCCCGACGCGCCGTCTCCGCTCGTCGCCGCGCGCCCCTTCGACGGGCTCTTCGATCGCCGCGGCGAGGGCCCGATCCTCGCCGGCTGGAGCGACGGGTTCTACATCCGCGATCAGAACAACTACTTCCAGCTCTTCCCGCGCGCCCTGGTCCACACCGACGTGTACGGCTTCTTCGGCCCCGGCGCGTCGACCGTGCCCGCCACCGACGGCGGCGTGGGGCTGAAATCGCGCCTGCTCATCCACCGGGCCCGCCTCGGCCTCGGCGGCGAGTTCCTCAAGCGCTGGAGCTTCATGATCGAGGGCGAGCTCGGCGGGCAGGACCCGAACAACACCACGGGCGGGGCGCAGCTCTCGGCCGCGCCGCCGGGGGCCACGCCGACCGCGGCGACCGCCCGCTACGCGCCCCTCGACTCGGTGACCTCGCGCGCAGGCCTCGCCGACGTGTGGGTCAGCTACCGCTACGCGAGCTGGCTCAACCTGATGGTGGGGCAGATGAACCTGCCCTTCTCGATGGAGAACCGCACGCCCGACGATTACACGCCCTTCCTCGAACGAAACCTCGCGATCCGGGCCTTCGTCGCACCGGGCAGCAAGGACCTCGGCGGCATGCTCTGGGGCGACCTCGACGAGCCGAAGCTGAGCTACGAGATCGGCGTCTACGGCGGCGACGGGCAGAACCGCCCCTCCGTCGACAGCCGCGTCGACTTCGCCGGCCGCATCTACGCGCGCCCCTTCGCCTCGCTCGGCCCGAGCTCGCTCGCCCGGTACACCCAGATCGGCCTGAGCGCGCGCCACGGCGATCGGGACCCGAGCTCGGTCGGCTACGACTACCCCGCGATCACCACCGGGCAAGGCTTCGCCCTCTGGAGCCCGAGCTACACCGACAGCCAAGGGCGCCTCGTCCACGTGCTGCCCTCGGGGAGCCAGAACGCGATCGGCGGCGAGCTTCGCCTGCGTTTTTCGAGCTACGCGCTCACGGCCGAGGTCGCCTACGTGGACAACCACACGCGCGAGGCGGTGGACGGCTACCAGCTCACGAACACCGAGCGGCTCGGGCGGATGCGGGGGCTCGGCTGGTACGTGCAGCTCTCCGGCTGGCTGCTCGGCGACGCGTTCGTCGCGCCCGACCCCGGGGTGAACCGCCCGCGCCGGCTCGACCTCCAGGGCGACGGCGAGGGACGACCGCGCCGCGGCCTGGAGCTGCTGGCGATCATGAGCGGGATCAACGCGAGCTACCTCGGCGCGTCACGCCTCGGCTCGACGCCCGACGCCCTCACCCCGATGAGCGATCTCACCGCCTACCAGATCGGCTTCGGCGCGCAGTACTGGCACACGAAGCACGTGCGGGTGGCCGTCAACTACATGGTCTACGACACGCCGGGCAGCGGCGATCCGAAGGTGAACCAGGCCGTGGTGCCCGCCAACCTGCCCTCCGCGGGCACCGGCGCCGAGGCCACCACCTCGCACCTGCTCCACGAGCTCGGCGGCCGGCTCTCGCTCTCGTTCTGACGGCGGCGACCGGATGCGTGGATCGTCGCTCTGGACAGCGGCTACGTCTGCCGCTTGCTCCCGCGCGCGGTTCGGGCGGCGGTGCACGAGCATCGCTCTTCCATCAACCAACCTGACCGCCGCGATGAGGCGGTCCACGTCGCGACACGATGTCCAACACCGTCGCTAGCGGTGGACGATGAGCACGTTGCGGTGGGCGTGGTTGGCCATCCTCCCGGCGACCGTGCCGAGGATGGCGTCGGGCCAGCGGTAGATGTGGCTGCCCATCACCACGAGGTCGACGGCGAGGCGGTCGGCGGCGTCGCTGATCGCATGCCACGGCTCGCCCTCCTCGATCAGGAGGGCGGCGCGCGCGGCGCGGGGGAGCCCGGCGGAGAGCGCGCGCAGCTCGTCCTCGGCGTGGTGGCGCATCGACGCCGGGAGCTCGTCGGGGGGCGCGCCGTGCGCGGCGGGCGCGGGGAACTCGGGCGGCACCTGGATGACCCGGAGGAGGAGCAGCTCGGCGTCGAAGCGATCGGCGATCTCGGCCGCGACCTCGACCACCCGGCGGGCGATCGGGGTCCCGTCGAGGGCCGCGAGGACCCGGGCGATCACGCGTGGGCCCCCGCCGCGACCGGGGCCGGGTGGCTCGCCTCGGCCTCGGGCTCCGCGCGCCGGGCGAGGAGGATGAACATCACCGGCACGAGGAAGAGCGAGAGCAGGGTGGAGGAGCCGAGCCCGCCCACCACGGCGAGCGCGAGCGGCCGGTTCGACTCGCTCCCCGCCTCCAGGCCGAGCGCCGTCGGGACGAGGCCGATGATGGTGGCGAGGCTCGTCATCGCGATGGGGATGAAGCGGGCCCGCGCGGCCTGCACCACCGCGTCGACCTTGGAGATGCCCTCGGCGAAGCGGCGGTTCGCGTCGTCGACGAGGAGGATGCCGTTCGACACGGCGATGCCGATCACCATCAGCACGCCCATGAGCGCGGTGATCGAGAAGCCCTGCCCCGCCGCGAGCAGCGCGAGGACGATGCCCACGAGCGACGCGGGGATCGTGAAGAGCATGACGAAGGGCAGGCGGAGCGACTTGAACTGCGTCGCCATGATCATGAACACGACCATGATCGCGAGCCCCACGGCGACGCCGAGGCCGGAGAAGGTGGTGCGCATCAGGTCGACCTGGCCCACGAAATCGAACTGGATGTCGCGGGTGCGCGGGTCGCTCTTGAGCTTCTCTTCGAGCTCTGCAGCGGCGCTCCCGATGTCGCGCCCCTCGGTCTGCATCATCACGTGCGCGGCGCGGCGGAGCTGGTTGCGCTCGATGGCCACCGCGCCCGCCGTGCGGCGCACCGTCCCGTAGGTGCCGAGGGTCACCGCGGCGCCCGTCTCGGTGGCGAGCACCGGGATCTGGCCGAGCGATCCTGGGTCGCCGACCGCCTTGCCGTCGTAGGAGGTGACGACGTAGTACGACTGCCCGTTGCGCCCGTCGATCCACACCGAGGGGGTGTTGATGTTGCCGAGCGTCGACTCCAGCGTCGTCTGCGCCGCGCCGCGGAGGGTGACGCCGACCATGCTCGCCGCCTCGCGATCGGTCTCCACCCGGATCTCGGGGTACTCCGTCTCGAGCGACGGGAAGATGTCGCGCACGCCGGCCACCGTGCGGGCGACCTCGGCGACGGCCTTGGCCTGCTGATCGAGCACGGCGAGGTTGTCGCCGCGCAGCTCGACGACGAGGGGCGCGAGGTAGCCGTTCGAGAACACGCTCGCCACGAGCCCGCCCGGCCACTGGAGGAACTGCACGCCCGGGTAATGCCGCCCGAGGATCTCCCGCATTTTATCGGCGATCTCGCGCTGGGAGAGCGTGCGCTTCTCCGGGTCGGCGAGGGCGACGCGGATGAAGCCCATGTGCGGGCCCTGGTTCGGGCTGTTCATCGCGCTCCGGGCGTTCGCGGGCGAGCCGATGTTGGTGAGCACGAGCTCGACGTTGCCGGGCGGGAGCTCGTCCTTGAGGATCTTGCCCATGGTGTTGATCTGCCGCGCGCTGTCGGTGAGCGAGGTGCCCGGGGAGAGCCGCACGTAGACGCGCTCCATCGACTCGTCGATCTCCGGGAAGAAGGTGCTCGGCAGGCGGGTCGCGGCGAGCACGCTCGCAGAGACCAGCGTGAAGATCGAGATCAGCAGCGCCGCGCGGTGATCGACGACCGCCCTGAGCGCCCGGGCGTAGCCGGTGGCGACCGCGGCGATCCGGGCCTCCACGAAGCGCGCGAGGCGCCCCGGCTCGCCGTGCCCGAGGAGGTAGCGGCATGCCACCGGCGTGACCGACATGCTCACGAGGTAGCCGGCGACCATGCCCACCGCGACGGTGAGCGCGAGCGGCGCGAACAGCTTCTTGGCGAGCCCCGCGAGGAGCAGCACCGGGAGGAGCACGGCCATGGTGGTCATGGTCGCCGCGAGCGTCGGCACGGCGACGAGGTTCGTGCCGTGCAGCGCCGCGTCGGCCGCGCCCTCGCCGAGCGCGCGCCGCCGGTGCACCGACTCGAGCACCACGACCGAGATGTCCACGAGCGGGCCCATCGCCAGGGTCAGGCCGCCGAGCGTGAAGGCGTTGAGCGTCTGCCCCGTCATGTAGAGGACGATGAGGATGATCGCGAACGAGATGGGGATCGCGATCGCGGCGATCAGCATCGCCCGCGCGTTCTGGAGGAAGATCAGGATGACGACCGCGATGAGCCCGAGCGCCTGGATGACCTCCTTGCGGAGCCCGTGGTACGAGGTGCGCACGAAGGTCGACTGGTCGAAGACGGGCAGCACCTGGAGGCCGGGCGGCAGGTCCCGGAGGCCGGCGATCGCGGCCTTCACGGCGTCCACGATCTCGATCGTGTTGCCCCCGGGGACGCGCAGGACGTTGAGGTAGACCGCGTCCTCGCCGTTGACGGCCACGGCCTGCGTCTCGGGCGAGCCGCCGTCCTCCACGCGCGCCACGTCGCGGATCCGCACCGGCGCGCCGTTCTTGAGCTTGACCGTGGCCTCGCCGATCGTCTCCACCCGCTCGGGGATGGCGTTCGTGTAGACGTTGGCGTCGAAGTGCGCGGCGATGAGCTCGCCCGAGGGCAGGAGCGCGTTCGACTGCGCCACCGCCGCCGCCACGTCGCTCGCCGTCACGCCGCGGGCCTGGGCCTTCTGGGGGTCGACGACGACGTTGATCTGCCGCTGCCGGCCGCCGTTGATCGAGGCGCTCGCGACGCCGGGGATGCCCTCGAGGATCGGCTCGATGTTGTTGAGCGCGTAGTCGTAGAGCTTGGGCCCCGAGAGGCCGCCGCCCGAGACCGAGACCTGGATCACCGGGGCGTTCGAGGGGTCGTACTGGAGGACGAAGGGCGGCAGCACGCCGAGCGATTTCGGCACCGACGACATCGCGAAGGCCACCTGCTGCTGCACGAGGGTCTGCGCGGAGTTGAGGTCCGTCCCCCACTTGAGCCAGACGTAGACGACGCTCAGGTTGTTGCGCGAGACGCTCTGCACGTGATCGACGCCGGGCGTCGCGCTCACGTACTTCTCGATGCGCCACGTGAGCGTCTTCTCCACGTCCTTCGGGCCGAGGCCGGGCGCGAGGGTGCCGACGACGAGCACCGGCGGCGTCAGCTCCGGGAAGGTGTCGACGCTCATGCGCGGGGTCACGACCGCGGCGAACACCACGAGCGCGATCGAGAGCATGAGGATCCCGATCGGGTTGCGCAGCGAGAGCCAGGTCACGGGGCCCCCTTCGCGGCCGGCGCGGGCCCTGCGGTCGGCGTCGCGCTCGGGCTCGCGGTCGGGCCTGGATCCCGCGGGGTTTCGGCCACCTTGGCCTCCACCATGTCGCCGTCGTTGAGGAGCGCGCGGCCCTCGAGCACGACCTGGGCGCCGGCGGCGAGCGCGGCCGGATCGAGGAAGAGGCGGCTCCCGTCCTCGCCCACCACGCGCGCGGTGGTCTGGTGCGCGGCGCCCCCCGTGACGACGAACAGCGTGGCCTGCGATCCGCGGACGGTGGCCGCGGCGAGGGGGATCGAGACCGCGGGCACCGGGGCGCCGGCGTCGACCTTGACCTCGGCCGAGGTGCCCACGGGCAGCGTCCGGTCCGGGTCGTCGAGGTCGATCTCGACGTGGATCGTGCGGGTGGCGAGGTCGGCCGCGGGGGCGCGGCGGGCCACCTTGGCGGCCGTCTTCTTGCCGGTCGCGAGCGCGCGGATCCGGGCCTCGACCCCCGGCGCCACGACCTCGAAATCGCTCTCCGGCACGTCGGCCGAGACGCGGACGACGCTGCGATCGACGAGATCGACGATGGACTGGCCGGGGCGCACGAAGGCGCCGGGATCGACGAGGCGGCGCGCGATCTCGCCCGGGAAGGGCGCGCGCAGCACGCAGTCGCTCACCTCCAGCGAGGCGCCGGCGAGCTTGGCCTTGGTGGCCAGGATCTGGGCCGAGAGGCTCTCGGCCTCGGCCTCCTTCTGCTCGACCTCGTTCGGCGAGACGAAGCCTCCCTTGAGCAGCCCGGCGACGCGCGCGCTCTCCTTGGCCATCGCCGACTCCTTGGCCTCGAGCGCGCGGGCGCGCATGGCGACCTCGCTGCTCGACGCGGAGGAGCTGCGGCAGTCGAGGGTGGCCAGCACGTCGCCGCGCTTGACCACCGCGCCCGGTCGGACGAGCACCGTGTCGACGTAGGCCGAGACGAGCTGCGGCCCGACGGTGGCCCGGAGCCACGGCTCGATCGTCGCCACGTAGCGCCGGGACGCGCGGAACGTCGCCTGCTCCGCCGCCGCGACGGTGACGCCCTTCGGCCGCGCGGCGAGCGCCACCTGGTTGGTGGCGGACGCCGCGTGGTGGAAGAGCAGGCCGCCGGCGAGCAACAGCGCAGCCGTCACGCCGCCGAGGACGAGCGGCACGCGCAGCGCGCGAGACGGCGGCCGCCGCGGATCGGTGGCCACGGGCCCCGTCGGCTCGCCGCGGGGCTCCGGGTCGATCATTTCGTTCGAGGGTCCTGCGTGCTCCATGCGTCCTCTCCGATCGCGCGACCGAGCGCCGCCCGCGCGCGCGAAAGCTCGAAGCGCCCGAGCGCTTCCTGGATCTCTGCCTCGGTGCGCAGCGCCTCGGCGTCGGCGAGCTCGACCCCGGTCGAGAGCCCCGTCTTGAAGCGCGCCTCCACCTGCGCGTAGTTGGCCACCGCGGCCTCGCGCGCCCGCCCGAGCGCCGGCAGCGTGCTGCGCGCGAGCTCCTCGGCCACGTAGGCCCGCTGCGCGGCGGCGATCGCCTGCTGGCGCATACCGTCGACCTCGGCCCTGCGGACCTGCTCTCTCGCGCGCGATGCGTCGGCGCGCGCGCTCTGCCCGCCGTCGAAGATCCGGAAGCCGAGCACGAGCCCCACGTCCCAGTTGGGGACGATCGGGAGGAAGCCGCGCCCGAACGCGGGGTCGCCGCTCGACGGCAGCGCCCCGCCGGCGCGCCCGGTGAAGGTGCCGGTCACCCACAGGTTGGGGCGGAGCTCGGCGTCGATCGCACGGGTCCGCGCCCTCTGCTCGTCGAGGCGGGCGATGGCGGTGAGGAGCGCTGGATCTCGGCTCTCCGCGACGCGGAGCACCTCCCCGATCGGGGGCGCGGCGGCCTCGTCGGCGGCCGGATCGTCGCCCGCGTCGAGCCGAGGCTCGCTCACCCCCACGGCGGCCGCGAGCTGGGCCTGGGCGGCGGCGAGCCCGCCGCGCGCGCGGATCCGCCCGACATCGAAGCGGAGCAGATCGGCCTCGGCGCGGGTCAGCTCGATCGGCGGGCGCAGCCCGCTCTCCACGCCGGCCTTCGCGAGATCGCGGTGCGCGAGCGAGCGCGCGTAGGCGCCCTCGGACGCGATCACCACGGCCTTGGCCGCCTGCACCGCGAAGTACGCGGACTCGACCAGGAACACGATGTCGAGCGCCGCCAGGCTCTCGGCATGCTGCTCGACCACGATCGCCGCGTCCGCCGCCGCGCTCTGGGCCGCGATCCGGCCGAAATCGAAGACCTCCTGGCTCGCGCCCACGCCCACGAGCGTGCTCGGCGACGGCACGAGGGAGCCGGGGCTCGTGACCTTGGTGCTGCCGATGCGGGCGAGGTCGAGCATGCCGCCCGTGCCGATCGGGGTCGCCGTGCTGTTGTTGGTGGTGCCGACCACGAGCTCGGCCGCGAGCCCCACCGTGGGGAGCCACTGCGCCCGGGGGATGGCCGCGTCGGCGCGGGCCGCCGCGATGCGCGCGCGGGCCGCCGCGATCTGCGGCTGGTGCTCCCGCGCATAGGCCACGGCCTCGCCGAGGCGCATGGCGCGCGTGGGGATCGGCGCCTCCGGCTCGGCGCGCGCGCCGGGAGCGAGGGTGAGCGCGATCGCAGCTCCTGCGCCGCTCAGGAGGCCGGAGAGCGACCCGAAAGGACGATCGGACATCGCCGGCCCGCATAACAGCTTCCGTGCCACCCCACCGCGCGCGCCATGTCCTGGAGAGATGCGCCGATCGCGCCTTTTCGACCCGGAATTCTTCCGCCTCGGCCCGGAATTTTTCCCTCACCCCGGAGCGCTCTCTTGGGAAAAACACGAGGCGCGCCCGGGCGCGGAGCTTGCCTCGTCGGATCTGGCACTGGAGGCTTGGACTCATGGAGATCTCATCCCGCTGGCCCGAGGGGTCGCGCGAACCGACCGGGCCGGGCAGGGAGAAGGCGCGCTTCCCGCCGCTCATCCTCTTCATGCTGCTGGCGGTCGCGTCCGTGGCCGCGCTCGCGTTCTGGGACGAGGAGCGGGAGTCGGGCGCCGCGCTCGACGACTTCGCCGAGGAGCAGGCCATGCTGGCCGGCAGCGTCGCCTCCGAGCTGTCGACCCGCCTCGCCGCGATCCGGCGCGACGCGCTCCTCATCGCGGAGAGCGTGGAGGAGGGCCGCAGGCCGCCCGCGACCTTCCTCGACAGCTACACGAGCTACGCGCTCCGCCCCGCGGCCGAGCCCGCGCCGCCCGCGGGCGACGAAGGGCTCGCGCTGCGCGTCCCGGCCCCCAACGGGCGCGCGCTCGATCTGGTGGTCGCCCCGGTGCGCCTGCTCGAAGGGGCCGCGCGCATCGAGCGGCCGGGCGCGGTGCGGCTCTTCATCACCGGCCCGCCGGGCGCCGGCCTCTTCGGGACCGACGGCCGCACGCAGCGCGTCGCGCCGATCGAGCAGGCGCTCTCGGCGGGGCAGGCCTCGGCGTGGCTCTCCCGCGTGGAGGCCGCGCCCCTCGGTCTGCCGCAGCGCCGCGCCGTCGCGGGCCTCTCGCAGGTCGACGGCGGCCCCCTCGGCCGCTGGGGCATCGCGGTGGTGAGCAGCGCCGAGCGGGTGCGTGATCGCGAGGTGCGCGCCCGCATCCGCCTCGCGCTCGGCGTCATCCTCGCCGCGGGCCTCGTGTTCGCGTTCGGGAGCGTCGCGCTCCGCAAGCAGCGCCGCGAGCTGCTCCTCGAGCGCGAGCTGGCCGTCACCGACCTGGCCCGCGATCGCGACCGGAGGCTCGCCACCTCGAGCAAGGCCGCGATGATGGGCACGCTCGCCATGGGCATCGCCCACGAGGTGTCCACGCCGCTCGGGATCATCCACGGGCGGGCCGAGCAGCTCGTGCCGCGCGTCGCCGCGGACGATCGATCCGCGCGCGCGATCGACGCCATCCTGGAGCAGGTCGACCGCATCCGCCGCGTCATCCGCGGCTTCCTCGACGTCGCGCGCGGCGAGGCCCCCGTCTTCGCGGACCTCGACCCCTCCACCGTGCTCCACGGCGCGGTCGCGCTCGTCGAGCACCGCTTCACCGCCGCCGGCGTCACCCTGCGGATCGAGGCCGATCGCGACCTGCCCGCCATCCACTGCGACGTGCTGATGCTCCAGCAGGCGCTCGCCAACCTCTTGCTCAACGCATGCGACGCGTGCAAGCGCGGCGGCCATGTCGAGGCCGCGATCCACCGCGACGGCGAGCGCCTCACGTTCATCGTCACCGACGACGGCGCGGGCATCACCCCCGAGCATGCCGCCAAGGCGACCGAGCCCTTCTTCACCACCAAGCCGGCCGGCCAGGGGACGGGCCTCGGCCTCGCCATCGCGAACGAGATCGCCCGGATGCACCGCGGCTCGCTCTCGATCCAGCCCGCCTCGCCGCGCGGGACCACGGCCTCCGTCATGCTCCCGACGATCGAGGTGCGGAGCCGCTCCGCCGCCTGAGGTGAGGCGCAGAGGGCGCGCGCCGGCGCTGTTTCACGCGCGAGAGCGCCTGTTTCACCTTGTTGCACGCGGGGCCCCACGCCCCGAAATTCGGCCATTTTCAAGCATTTTCATGCGGTGGCACGCGCGTTGCGATTCGCCCGGCCATCCGCATGACGCAACCCGCCGCCCGCCGAGCGCGATCCCCCCGCGCGATCTCGGCCCTCCTCGTCCCGATGATCGCGCTCGCCCTGACGCTCGTGGCGGCGAAGGCGCGCGCCGAGGAGCCGCCCGCCACCTTCGGCTACGATCTCGACAAGGGCGCGTTCATCCGGACCCGCGACGGCGCGTGGGAGCTCAACCCCTACGCGATGGTGCAGCTCCAGAACGTCACCGTCGCCGAGGCGGGCAAGCCGCTCTCCACGAGCTTCTCGATCCACGCCGCCAAGCTCATCCTCCACGGCCACATCTTCCACCCCACGCTGACCTACCACTTTCAGATCAACGCTGGCGACGGCAAGGTCGCGGCCGAGGACATCTACCTCCGCTACGAGCCCCTGCCCCAGCTCGGCCTGCTCGCCGGGCAGTACGAGGTGCCCTTCAACCGGCAGCACATCACCCTGGAGGCGTACCAGCAGCTCATCGATCGCTCCGCCGTCGACGCTCGCTTCAACCTCCAGCGGGACATCGGCGCCGCGGTCTACGCGAACGACGCCGCCCGCCGCTTCGAGGCGACGATCGGCGTGTGGAACGGATCGCGCCAGAACGTGATCAACGACGATCCGAGCTACCTCGGGACGCTGCGCCTCGCGTACAACCCCTTCGGCCCCATCGCCTTCCGCGAGGCCGACCTCGCCGACTCCCGCACCCCTCGCCTCTCGATCGCCGCGGCGCTCGCGTACAACCCGAAGCGGGTCATCCCCGACCCGAGCGGCGGCAGCGACAAGGTCACCTGGCACCGCGTGGGGCAAGGGGTCTTCGAGCTCACGCTCCGCTATCGCGGGCTCTCGCTGTCGAGCGAGGCGCATGCCCGGCGGCTCTCGCTCGACGACGGCACCACCAAGGTCGACTTCGGCGCCTTCGGGCAGGCGGGCTTCTTCATCCTGCCGCGCCACCTGGAGATCGTGGCGCGCTTCTCGGCGATCGACGGCAAGCTCTCCGCGAAGGACGTGACGCGCGAGATCACGGGGGGCGCGAGCTACTACTTCCACGACCACCGCTTCAAGATCCAGGCGGACTACAGCCGCCTCGAGACCCGCGACCTCACCGTCGATCAGCGGGCGAGGGCCCAGATCGAGATCTTCCTCTGACGGCCTCCGACGCCGGGCACCGCGCGCGGCTCAACGCCCGCCGGGGCTCTCGGGCTCGCTCAGCCACTTGGCGAGGGTCTTGAGGTCCACGCCGAGCCTGTCGGCCGTGCGGGTGCGGTGGCCGCCGAGCTCTTCGAGGGCCCAGGCCGCGTAGCGGCGCTGCAGCTCGCGCACCGGGATGACGGGGCCCGCGAAGGTGGGCGCCGCGGGCTGTGGGCCGGCGCGCAGCGCCGGCGGGAGATCGGCCATGGAGAGCTCGGGCGCGCGGCCGAGGAGGACCATGCGCTCGATGGCGTGGGAGAGCTCGCGCACGTTGCCGGGCCAGGCGTGATCCATCATCCGGGCGAGGGCCTCGGCCGAGAAGCCGCGGACCGGCGAGGCCGGGTAGCGCTCGCGGGCGCCCGCGAGGAAATGCTCGATCAAGAGGGGGATGTCCTCGCGGCGGAGGCGGAGCGGGGGCAGCTCGATCGACACGAGATCGAGGCGGTAGCGCAGGTCTTCGCGGAAGGCGCCGG
>JAXLYT010000041.1:0-97881 GCA_046351295.1 Byssovorax sp. | reverse complement strand
CGAACGAGGGGCAGGAGGAGCGCCGCATCTACCATTACCGCGGGCCGCAGGTGGACGTGCACGGGCGGGGCTTCCTCGGGTTCAGCACGGTGATCGCGTGGGAGCCGGCGCGTCAGGCCGAGACGGTCACACACTATGACCTGGAGACGATGCAGGGGGCGCTCGTGCCGTTTGCGTTCCTGCCGAAGAGCGTCGAGCAGGCCGTCGTGATGGACGCGGGCCCGAAGGTCGCGCGGTTGAGCCGTACCGAGACGGTCTATCAAGTGGATGACCTGCACGGGGGCAAGACGCACTTCGTCCACCCGGCCTCGTTCACCACGCTGGAGTGGGAGGAAGACGTCACCGTGGCCGCGGACGAGCAGGCGGAGCGGCATATCGGGGCGATCGATGGGGCGGATGATCACAATGCGCTCCGGGTCCGGCACGGGTCGTCGTCGTATGATGGCTTCGGTAACCTGCTCGAAGATACGGTGGCGACCGCGGGCGGGGTGGAGAGGCGGGCGGTCTCGACCTATGAGGTGCGGGAGGACGATTGGTTGATCGGGCTTCTCCAGAGCCGGACGACGACCTCCGGCGATCCGAGCGCGTTCCCGACCCCGGCACCGCGGCATACGTCCTACACGTATGACGATCGCGGCTTGCTCTGCCACGTCTACATCGAGAAGGACGATCCGGATCCGTCGATCCCCGAGGTGCTCACCTATTCCAGGGACCACGAGGGCCTTGTCCGCGCGGTGACGCACTCGGCCGTCGGTGTGCCCGCACGCACGTCCCACGTCGCGCTCGATCCCGAGGAGCGGGTCGCCGTCGTGCAGGTATGGAACGATCTCGGACACTCCCGCTGGGTGCTCCGCGAGCCTGCGTACGGAGTGGCCTTGGCCGCCGAGGACGAGAACGGCGCGCGCGTGCAGATGCGCTATGACGAGCTCGGGCGCCCGATCGAGCAGGTGCGCGAGGGAGGCGATCGAGCGGTGATCGATTATGATCCACGGCCGGGCGAGCCGGGGGTGGTGGCGGGGCTCAGCGTTCATACGACCTATGATTCCGGGGTCGAGTCGCGGGCCGACCTCGACGAGCTGGAACGGGCGATCGGCGGAGGACATCGCGGGTTCGATGGATCATGGATCGAGCAGACGACGAGATATGATCTGCTCGGCCGGGTGGCGCTCCGCTCTCGGCCGGACTTCGGGAAGCCTTCGATCTTCGGCGTTTCCTATGCGTACGACAACCTCGGCCGGCTGACCTTCGAGCAGCGGCCGGGTAACGCGACGAGCGTTCATACCCATACCTTCTTCGAGACGCACACGGTCGATCCGATGCTCCACGAGAGCTACATGGTGCGCGATCTCGACGGCCGAACGGTCAAGAGCGTCCAGATCCACGAGGGTAAAGAGCTCGCGACGAGCTACCAGTACGGAGATTTCGACCAGCTCGTCCGGGCGATCGACCCCGAGGGCAACAAGGTCGTGTCGGCCTATGACCGTCGAGGGCGGCGGTGGTTCTCCAAGGATCCAGACGCGGGCACCGCCACGTTCACGTACAACGGCTTCGGAGAGGTCACGGGCAAGCTGCTCGCGGGCTCGGCGGCGACCGCATACACGCGCGACCTCCTCGGACGGGTGACGCGGATCGACGATGGAGACGGGACGACCCGCTTCACCTGGGACGCGAGCCCGCAGGGGATTGGCAAGCTTGCGCACACCGAGAGCCCGGATGGGATTACCCAGGACTTCGGGTATGATGATCTCGGTCGTCCCGTGCATCAGGCGTGGACGGTGGATGGGTCGACGTATGCGTTCGACGAGGGATATGACGCATTCGGGCGACCGTCGTCCCTCAGCTATCCGGCCATCCCCGGCAAGCCGGCGCTCCTGGTCGAGCGGCACTACAACGCCTTTGGCTATCTCGATGGGGTGACCGATCCTGATAAGGAGCTCTGGCATGCGGACGCGCGGAACGCGGACGGCGCCCTCCTTCACGGCAAGCTGGGCAACGGGCTCACGATCGATCGGACCTACCAGGACGACACGGGCCGGCTCTCCTCGCTGACCGAAGGGAAGGCGCTCGCGCTGTCCTATGACTATGACTTCGACGGCGCTGTCCAGCACCGGCAAGACCTCGTCGATCAGCGGTTCGAGGCGTTCGACTATGACGACTTGCATCGGCTGACTTCGTGGACGATCTCCTCCGTAATCCCCGGCCCACCGGGCAGCCCGGAGTCGATGCCCGAGCTGCATCATACGGGCTATGGATATGACGACCTCGGCAATCTCACGACGATCGCGCTCGACGCCGGACCGGCGGAGCAGCCGGCTTATGGCGAGAACGGCAAGCCCCACGCGCTGACGCACGATAAGAAGGGGGCTTATCACTACGATAGCCGCGGGCGGCAGGATCAATCCCCGAGCCGGACGGTGAGCTATACGGAGCGGGATTTGCCGCGCCTCATCACCACCGAGGCAGGGCAGACGCACTTTGCGTATGACGCTTCTGGCCAGCGGGTGAACAAGAGCGGGCCGGACGGGACCGTCCTCACGCTGAATGGGCTCTACGAGCGCCGGGAGCAGGATGGCAAGGTCGTCCATGTCTTCCGGATCGAGGGCGGGGAAGGCCCCGTTGCCGAGAGCCGATATGACGCGAGCGAAAGCTCCCTCGTCACCGAGTATCTCCACCGCGACGCGCAGGGGAGCCTCGGCGCGGTCAGCGACGCCCAGGGCAAGGTGCTCCGGCAGCTCCACTACGAGCCCTTCGGCGAGCGGCGGGATAAGGACGGCCTGCCCTTGGCCGGTCCACTGGGCGAAGGAGAGATCGGCTATACGGGCCAGCGGCACGACGACGACCTCGGCCTCATCGATATGAAGGGCCGCATCTACGATCCGGCCCTCCGGCGCTTCCTCTCCCCGGACCCGCTGGTGAGCTTTCCCCTCTTCGGGCAGAGCTACAACCGGTACAGCTATGTGCTGAACGACCCGGTGAACCTCATCGATCCGAGCGGGCTCGGCCCGGAGGACTGGGGGTATTCGTCCCCAGGTTGCGGCACCACTATGTCGTGCCCCGATCCCATCGGATTCGAGATGTCGATCGGCGGGCCGGTGGGTGATCCATCGGGAGGCAGCTCGGTCGCGGACAAGCCGAGCGGGGGACCGGTGCACGGGACGCCCCCTGTGGAGAAGCGGTCGGTGAGCTTGCCCGTGGGGGCGAGCGTGCCCGGAGGGACGCGCTTGGGGCCTCAGGAGCAGGCGTGGACGTCGAATCCAGATGCGCAGCGGCGGTTTGGGCGCACGCTGGTGATCGACAATGCGATCAGCGCGACCCTCACGCCGGTCGGCCCGCTCATGTCGATGTACGGCGCGGGGCAGACGGGGGTAGCGATCGGCTATGCCCTGAGCCAAGGCGACGTTGGTCGAGCTGTGGAGCTCGGGGCGCGGATGTTGCCGGTGGTGGGACCGGCGCTCGGGGTGCGCGATCAGTACCTGACGATACAGCAAGACGGGGCGACGCCGGAGGAGAAGGCGGAAGCCGCGGCGCATGCGGTCCCACTCGTGGTGAACACGGCGGTTGATGCCGGGATGCTTGCAGCAGGACCAGCACTGGGGAAGGGGAGCACCGGGGTGGCTTCTCGGATCCCAGCGACCGTCGAGGAACTCATGCAGATGATGAACAAGAGGCCCGGCGTTAATGCCGAATTCGCGGCAGGAGATGAGCTGCGGTATATGGAAGCGATTGGGGCGGAGGGCTCTCATGTGCTAATGGAAGGGGGTGAATCCCAGATTCGGCTGCGCCCGGATATGGCAACGCGATGGACCGCACTTCACGAGTGGCTGCACAGGACTCTACAAAAGAGGAACGGCGGTCCGATGCCGGGCGAAGACGCTTTCATTGAGAATTTTCTCGAAAGACACCAGAAGCTCTTGCAGATCGAAAAACCAGAAGGAACGCCATGACGCAGGTCAACCCTAAAGACATATTCCTTTTCTCACAAAAGAGAACAGTTTTGGTTCGGTTGCCATCGTTCGAATGGAACTTCACCCCGGGAGCACGAGTTTGGCTGCAGGCAAACGACCAAGTCGTCGAAACAAGACAAATCGGAACCGGTAACCATGAAGGACGAGCGACGATACTCTTGTTGCCCACTGGGGACTGGGAGTTGGCTCAGGCTACGCTAAGAATGTTCATGACGTCGAGCAACACGGTGAGCGTGATCGAGGAAGCAGGCGCAACCCCTGCAACACCGCCGAGGAAGCCGTGACAGAAATTCCACGACTAAATCCAGTATCTCCAAGTCTGGCGGAGAGCCTCCGTCGAGCCTCTTCGTCGAAGCGCCGGCAGGCGGTGCTCATCGCCTGCGAAGCCGCAGCAGCGGCGGCGGACCTCAAGGAAAAGGAGGCCGCTACAGGGCTCCAGCGGCTCCGCACTGGTGAGCCGGTCGAAGACTCGCTCCGCGCCGAGCTCGAATCGCTCGCCGCTCGGCTCGACGATGAGTACCTCCGGCTCGATGAGCTAGAAACATCCGAGAGAACCGAGGTGCTTCGTTTGTTCTCCAAGGCGCGGGCTACCTCGGCGTTGGCGTATGCTCTTTCCGAAGATGTATCGGCCCCACAAGAGGCAATTTACGAGGCCATCGCGGCCATGGATGATCCTGTAAACCTCACGCGTATGCTGGAAGCGAGGTTAAGCGGTGATGTATAGCGCAGCGCCGCGGCAACCCAACAGAAGGACCTCAAAGGACCGGGCACGACAATCGGTGCCTTCTGCAACAGCGGCGCATGTCTCGCGCCGTTCCGGTGATACTAGCATGGCGCACTTCGAAGACCTCTCCGACTATGTGTACGACTGCCAACCGAAGGTGGGATGCCATGTCCAAAACGTAGGGTGGCTGGAGTCGGCTCACGTGTTTCCGACTGAACCACCTTCCGAAGATTTTCTAGAGAGACTATGGATCTTTTGCGGCATCGTAGTAAACCCAACGAGAGGGCTGCATCTCTGTGGGCTTTGCTCGGAGCCAATAAGTACGTTTGTCAGAAACGGCACGCGTGTTCTCCTGGGCTCTGGAGAAATACGCGTCTTTTCCCCTGAGGGCGAAGTGTTCGCGGCTCCGAACCTTGTCTATCACTATGTGCAAGACCACCACTACCGTCCACCGCCCGTCTTCGTTCTGGCGGTACTTACAGGGGCGTCTCCGCCCACTGAGAGCTATGCTCGTATGCTGGAAGAGAACGGGCTCATCTGGCGGGAAAATCATCCGGTTCAAGAAGAGCCGAAACGATTCCGATTTGTTCGCACTGAGGCCGGAGTGATCGAAGAAGAGGTGACAACCAAGAGTGGCTGACGCAGAGCTGAGATCAGACTTCTGATCCACACCGGCGCCTCACGCGTGCCGCTCGCCCGACGCGCGCCTGAGCTCGGCGTCCTGCGCGAAGATCGTCAGCACCGCGTACGACAGCGAGACGATCAACGGGCCCACGATGAGCCCGGAGAGCCCGAAGACCTCCACCCCGCCGAAGAGCGCCACGAAGGTGAGCAGCGAGGGCATCGTCCCGTGCCGGCCGACGAGGCGCGGGCGGATGATGTAGTCCGAGGCGCCCACCACCACGATGCTCCCCCAGCAGAGCTCGATCACGCCCATGACCGGGTGGCCGGTGGCGAGCAGGAACAGGCCCGCGGGCACCCAGACGAGGAGCGTGCCCACGGCGGGGAAGAGCGAGGCGACCGCCGTCGCGGCGCCGAAGAAGGCCGACTCGGGGACGCCGGTGAGGGCGTAGCCGATCGAGGCGAGCACGCCCTGCGCGAGCCCGGTGACCACGGTGCCGAGCAGCGTGGTGCGCCCGACGCGCTGGAACTCGACGAGGAGCTCGCGGGTGTAGCGCGGGCGCAGCGGGATCATGTCCTCGGCGTGGGCGGCGATGCTCTTCCAGCGGCGGAGGATGAACGAGAGGGTCATCATCGCGAAGAAGAGGGTGAGGAGGAGCTCGAAGGTGGCGGTCGCGAGCGTGGCCGCGACGCCCGCGGCGCGCGAGGCGAGGTCGGCCGCGGCGTCGCGCACCCTGGCGCTGAGCTCGTCGGAGTGGATCTGGAGCGGCCCGAGCCTGGGCGACATGCGCTCGGCGAAGGTGCGCAGCGCGCCCCCGGGCGCGAGCGAGGCCATGAGCGCCTGGGCCAGGACCATGCCGCGGGCGATGAGCAGCGAGAAGAGCCCGCCGAGCACGAGGAGCAGCCCCAGCGTGGACGCGAGGACGAAGCCGAGCGCGGTGAGCCCCGGGCGCCCGTTGTGCAGGACGAGGCGCTCGTAGAAGGTCTGGAGCGAGAAGGCGAGCAGGGTGCCGAGGAGGATGCCGACCGCGACCGGGCCCGCGATCCAGACGATCGCGGCGATGGCCGCCATCGCGAGGACGCCGAGGGCGCGCCGCTCGGCCCGCATGGAGTCGAGGCGCGCGGCGCGCTTCTCGGGGTCGTCGGGGAGCGGTCGGGAGTGGGGGCCGAGCTCGGGAGGGTTCTGGGACATGGCCCAGCTACGATAGGGCCAAGCAGGGGGCCGCGCGATCGGCCTGCGGAGCAGGGCGAGCGATCGCGCGTGGGTGATCGCTCAGGCGGCGCCGCCCAGCTCGCCCTGGACGATCTTGGCGATCGTCGCGAGCTGCATGTTGCTCGTGCCCTCGTAGATCTTGCCGATCTTGGCGTCGCGGTAGAGCTTCTCCATCGGGTAGTCCTTGGTGAAGCCCACGCCGCCGAGGAACTCGACGCACTGCGAGGCCGCCCGCTCGGCCACCTCGGAGGCGAAGAGCTTGGCCATCGCGGCCTCCTTCACGAAGGGCTTGCCCGCGTCCTTGAGGCGGGCCGCGTTGTAGACCATGAGGCGCGCGGCCTCGATCTCCATGGCGACGCGCGCGTACTGGAACTGCATGCCCTGGAAGTTGCCGATCGGCTGGCCGAACTGGCTGCGCTCGCCCATGTAGCGCATGGCGTAGGCGAACGCGCCCTCGGCGAGGCCGAGCATCTGCGCGCCGATCCCGATCCGGCCCTCGTTGAGCGTCTCGATCGCGATCTTGTACCCCTTGCCGACCTCGCCGATCACGTTGTCCGCGGGCACCTCGCAGTCCTCGAGCACGAGCTCGCAGGTGCTCGACGCGCGGATGCCGAGCTTGTCCTCCTTCTTGCCGACCGAGAAGCCGGAAAACCCGCGCTCGACGAGGAAGGCGGTGATGCCCTTGTAGCCCTTCGACTTGTCGACGTTGGCGAACACGAGGAAGAGATCGCTCTCGTTGGCGTTGGTGATCCAGAGCTTGCGGCCGTTCAGGATGAAGCGATCGCCCTTCTTCTCGGCCGTGGCGGCGAGCGCGAAGGCGTCGGAGCCGGAGCCGGCCTCGCTGAGGGCGTAGGAGCCGACGCTCTCGCGCGCCATGCGCGGGAGGTACCTGCTCTTCTGCGCGTCGTTCGCCCAGCGGAGCAGGGCGTTCGCGACCAGCGTGTTCTGCACGTCGACGAGCACGCTCACGCTCGGATCGACGGTCGCGAGGCCCTCGACGGCGAGGATGGCGGTGAAGAAGCTCGCGCCGGCGCCGCCGTGCTCCTCGGGGATCTCGATGCCCATCAGGCCGAGATCGAAGAGGCCGGGGAGGATGGATTTGTCCATCGCGCCCTTTTCATCCATCGCGGCGGCGAGGGGGGCGACGCGCTTCTTCGCGAAGTCGATCACGGAGTCCCGGAAGAGGAGCTCTTCTTCGGAGAGCTGGGTGAGCGCAGGGTGGGACATGAGGGTCTCGCTTTCGGGGTCGGGGCGTGGGTGGTGGGCGCGTGATTTCCCGGGATCCGTTCCCGTTCCCGTGCCCGTTCCCGGAGCGTTCGGGAACGGGAGCGGGAGCGGGAACGGGCGAGAGCTTTGGAGGAGCGCGGTCTTGGGGTCAACCTCCGCGAGCGCTCTCCGCGAAGGCGTGCCGCGGCGTTTCGCGCATGGTCTGCGCGTTCGGGCGCGCCGAGCGTTCCCGGGGTGCCGTCCGCTTGCGACGGGCCGCGGAGGTCGGCTACCGTTTGGATTTTGGAGCGGTGATTCATGCGGCGAACCGTTCTTGGCACGGGAATTGACGGCGGAACCGAGACCGACTCCGGGATCTCGGCGTCACTCGTCGACGGCCGTTACCAGGTCGAGTCGCGGATCGGCCGCGGGGGCATGGGTGTCGTCTACCGGGCGCGCGATCAAGGCCTCGATCGCCGCGTGGCGCTCAAGCTGATCGGCCCGTCGTGGTCGTCGGATCCCGAGAGCGTGACGCGCTTCCAGCACGAGGCGCGCGTGCTCGCGTCGGTGCGCAGCCCCTACGTGGTGCAGGTCTACGCCTACGGGATGCACGAGGGGCGCTGCTTCTTCGTGATGGAGCTCGTGGACGGGCGCGCGCTCGACGCGATCATCCTCGACTACAAGAAGCACGGCGCGTCCGTGCCGATCCACCGGGTGCTCACGATCCTCGGGCGGATCTCCGAGGGGCTCGCCGCCGTGCACCACGCGGGCGTCGTCCACCGCGACGTGAAGCCCTCGAACCTCGTGATCGAAGAGGACACGGGGCGCCCGGTGCTCGTCGACTTCGGTCTCGCCTTCTCCGAGCGCATCCCGGGCAGCCTGTCGGGCGGGGGGACGCCGGCGTACATGGCGCCCGAGCAGGGGCGCAAGAAGGGGCCGATCACCGCGCGCACCGATGTCTACGCGCTCGGCTGCACGGCCTTCGAGCTCCTCTCCGGCCACCCGCCGTTCGAGGGCGAGAACGACGCGCAGATGGCGGAGATGCACGCGCATGCGCCGATCCCCGCCGTGTCGGCCAGGCGCCCGGAGCTCGCGCCCTTCGACGCGGTGCTGCGGCGCGCCCTCGCGAAGGACCCCGACGATCGGTACGACGGGCCGATGGCGATGGTCAACGCGCTCGCCGAGGCCTCCGAGCCGCACAAGGGCGCGGTGGTGCGCCCCCCGAGCATCCCGGCGCCGAGGCAGGGCGCGCTCCAGGTGCTGATCGCCGATCGCGATCCGGCCTTCCGCAAGCTCGCGACGCACGCGGTGGAGCTGACCTTCCTGGAGCGGTCGATCAAGATCGCGGCCGCGAGCACGGGCCCCGACGCGCTCGAGCGCGCCGAGCGCGTCATGCCCGATCTGGTGCTGCTCGACTACGGGGTGACCGAGCTCGACGGCGTGGAGACGCTCTCGCGCCTCCGGGCCATGCCGGGCGGGAGCCGGGTGCGCGTGGTGGTGTTCAGCACGGAGGCGGGCCTGCTGGTGAGCCGCTGGCGCTTCTCCATCCTCGGGGTGAAGGACTTCGTGGAGAAGCCCGTCGACCTGCCCGTGCTCGTGTCGATCCTCGGCAACATCGCCGATCGCTCGGGCTGGCGGGAGGAGCTGGGCACGGGCGAGTAGCGGCCGCTCCAAACGGAACCGCGACCGGGAGGGAGCGGATCGAGCAGCGCCTACGCTGCCCGATCGCACCCCGTCCCGGCTTGGAGGCGCTACTGGAGGGTGACGATGAGGGTGTAGGGCGCCGAGCTGAAGCCGAAGCTCGAGTAGGACACCTTCACCCAGAACGAGCCGGCCGACGTGAGCGGATCGCTCAGCCAGTTCTCGCTGTAGTCGGCGTCGTCGCTCGGGCCGCCGAGGGAGACGAGCGAGCCGCAGCTCCCCTGGAAGACCTCGACCACGGTGTCGCAGGGCGGGCTGCCCGTGCTCGTGGTGACGACGTGGACGACCTTGCCCACGTCCCCGGCGGCGGCGGTGAAGACGAACCAGTCCACGTCGTTGACGTTCGGGAGCGAGAGCCCGGTGATGTTGGCCGGGATCGGCTCGGCGGAGGCGCCGGCGCAGGTGTTGTTGGTCGGCTCGTTGTCCACCGCGCACTTGCCCGCCGTGCAGTTGTTGTTGGCGCAGTCGCTGTTGCCCGAGCAGAGCTTGCCGTCGGCGCAGGGGCCGCAGGTCGCGCCGCCGCAGTCGACGTCGGTCTCGCTCCCGTTCTTGATGCCGTCCGTGCACGACGCCGCGCAGAAGCCGCCCGCGCAGTTGTTGTTGGCGCAGTCGCTGTTGATCGAGCACGTCTTGCCGTTGGCGCAGGCCGGGCAGGCGCCGCCGCCGCAGTCGGTGTCGGTCTCGGCCCCGTTCTTCACCTGGTCGGTGCAGGTGGGCACGCACACGTTGGCCACGCACGAGCCGCCCGCGCAGTCCGCGTCGCCGTTGCACGCCTTGTTCGGCCCGCACTTCACCGCGCAGGATCCGCCGCAGTCGACGTCGCTCTCCGTCCCGTTCATGACCTGATCGGTGCACGTCGGGGCGCAGACGTTGGCCGTGCAGGTGCCGCCCACGCAGTCGCCGTTGCCGCTACAGCCCTTGCCCGGGCCACACTTCTTGGCGCACATGCCGCCGCAGTCGACGTCCGTCTCGGAGCCGTTCTTCGCGCTGTCGTTGCACGCCGGCACCTGGCAGACGAGCGGGGTGCCGGAGCACACCGAGGAGGTGCAGTCGGCCGCGACGCCGCAGGCCTTGCCGTCGACGCAGGGCGCGCAGCCGGCGCCGCCGCAGTCGATGTCGGTCTCGGTCGCGTTCTTCACGTTGTCGGTGCAGGTCGGCGCGGCGCAGGCGTGCAGCGTGCACACGAAGCTCGCGCAGTCGGCGCCGCTCAGGCACTCGACGCAGGCGCCCGCGCCGTCGCAGCGCTGGCCGTCGTTCGCGGTGCACGCCTTGCCGGAGGCGGAGCTCGGGTGGGTGAGCATGCCGGCGACGCAGAGGTCGTCGGTGCACTCGTTGCCGTCGTCGGCGGTGTCGGTGTCGTCGTTCACCTGCTTGGTGCCGCCGATCCCGTCGCACTGGGTCACCTGGCAGTCGCCGGCGGTCTGGCCGGGGACCGGCGTGCCGGGCGCGACGAGCTCGATCGAGCAGGCGCCCAGCGCGCAGTGGGGGATGGAGCAGTCGGTCTTCACGCCGCACTGATCATCCTTGGTGCAGCCGACGCATTTGCCCGCGCCGTCGCAGTAGAGCATGCCGCCCTGGCCGCACGCCGTGTCCGCGGCGACGGCGGGGTTGGACGGGACGCCCGCGGTGCACATGTCGTCGGTGCACGCGTTCCCGTCGACGGGCTTGTCTGCGTTGTCGGCCTCGGTGGTCTTGCCGCCGTTGCCGTCGCAGATGGCCTTCTGGCAGTCGCCGGCCTTCTGCTGGGCGAGCGGGGTGCCGGAGGCCACGGGCTCGGGCACGCATTTGCCGTCGGTGCATGCGCGCGCCACGCACTCGTTGCCCGTATCGGGGCAGTCCTGGGCCACCGCGCACTCGGGCTTGCCGCCGGCGCCGCCGGTGCCGCCCATCCCCGCCATCCCGCCCGTCCCTCCGGCGCCCGCCGTCCCGCCGGTCCCGGTGGTCGTCGTCGCGGCCCCGCCGCCCGTGCCCGTGGTCTCTCCAGCCTTCGAGCGATCGACCGTCGCGACCAGCTCGCAGCCGACCGTGCTCAGCAGGAGGGCGCCGGCGAGCAAGCCGAGTGTACGCAGATGCATCTTCGTGTGCATGGGGACGAGTCCTCGGTGGCAGAGCGCCACGGGTGAAGGGATGAAAGGGACGAAAGGGACAAAGGCCGCTTGTTTTCGCCCGGCCGAGGTCCGGCTGCAAGACCTCTTCGCGGAGCCGAGCGTCGCCGCCGGTCGATCCGACGAGGTGCGCTTTTCCGCGAGGCGAGCATCCAAGCTGGGATATCGTCGACGTTCTGCGCCTTCCTCCTTTCCCCTGCACGGAGCTCCGATGACTCGCCGCGCTCGCTATCTCTCCGCCATCCCGGCCATCCTCCTCGCCGGCTCCTTCGCCCACGCCCGCGAGGTCACGCCCTTCGACGCGTACTATCGCGAAAAGGTGGTGGCCCCGGCCGCGCCGCTCGCGGACACCCACGGAGGGACCGTGGCCTCGGTCGATCCCCAGCGCGGGACGCCGACCTTCTTCTGGGCGCAGCAGGGCGTGCCGCTCCCCGCCGCGCTCGCGGGCGCGCCCGCCGAGCGCATCGCGCGCCACCACCTCGAGGCGCATGCGAGCCTGTGGGGGCTCACCCCGGCCGCGCTCGGGGCCGCGACCCCGGTGCTCGTGCACGACACCGGGCGAGGCGGGATCATCGTCGTCTACCGCCAGTCGGTCGGCGGGATCGATCTGCTCCACGGCGACATGAAGGTGCTGATGAACCGCGCCGGCGAGCTCGTCGCCATCAGCGGATCGCTCCACCCTTCGGCCGTGCCCGGCGCCGAGAAGAAGGTGGGCAAGCACAAGCTGAGCAGGACGGCGTCGGTGAAGATCGCGCTCGACGACGCGCTCGGCGTGGCGGTGCCCGCGGCCGCCTTCGCCGACAGCCGGACGGTCAAGGCGGGCTACAACTACGTCGACCTGAAGGCGAAGGTGAAGGTCGGCCGCGAGACGGTCACGCTGGCCGCGCCGGCGCGGATCAAGCCTGTCTACTACCCGATGCCGGGCACGATCGTCCCCGCCTACTACATCGAGGTCCAGCCGGGCGAGGCGAAGTCCCCCGACAGCGACATGTTCGCCTACGTCGTCTCCGCGAAGGACGGGCAGATCCTGATGCGGCGCGATCTCAAGGCTGCGGACGCCTACCAGTACCGCGTCTGGGCCGACCCGGCCGGGCAGAAGCTCTACGCCGACGGCCCGCTGATGGACTTCAACCCGCACCCGACGGGCGTGCCCGACCACAGCATCTCCGGCTTCGCCCCCTCGACGCTCGTGTCGATCGATGGGTTCAACACCAAGCCGGGCGGCGGCTCCGACCCGTGGCTGCCGGAGAACGCAGCGGAGACGAAGGGCAACAACGTTGACGCCTACACCGATCAGACCGACTGCACGCCGACGAACAACACGCCGTGCACGCAGGCGGTCACCGACGCGCTCGACGGGTTCACCCCCGGCGTCGACATCCGCGGCACGACCACCGCGCCCGGCGTGTTCGGTCACACCTACGACCTGAACCTCGGGCCGCTCGACAGCCAGGAGCAGAGCCGGGCCGCGATCCAGCAGCTCTTCTACGTCACCAACTGGCTCCACGACTACTGGTACGACTCGGGCTTCAACGAGGCGGCCGGCAACGCGCAGGACAGTAACTTCGGCCGCGGCGGCGAGGAGGGAGATCACCTCCGGGCCGAGGCGCAGGACAAGGCCATCGGCCCGCCCGCGTCCGCCAACAACGCCAACATGTCGACCCCGGCCGACGGCGAGTCGCCGCGCATGCAGATGTTCCTCTGGTCGGGGCAGGACGATCCGACCCTGACCATCGGCGCGCCGATCAACGCGAGCTACGCCACCGGGACGGCGGCCTTCGGGCCGCAGAACTTCGACGTGACCGGGGACCTGATCCTCGTCGACGACGGGGTGGCGCCCCCCACGAACGCCTGCGAGCCGATCGTGAACAACGTGACCGGCAAGATCGTCATCGTCGATCGCGGCACGTGCTCGTTCGCCAGCAAGGTCGCCCGGGTCGCGACCGCGGGCGGCGCGGGCGTCATCATCGTCAACAACGTGCCGAACGCCGCGCCTCCGGGCATGGGCGGCGCGGATCCGGGGGCCACGATCCCGGTGCTCTCGGTGTCGCTCGAGAACGGCGCGATCCTCAAGGGCGCCCTCGGCGCGGCGCCGGTCTCCGCGCACCTCACGCGGGTGGTCGGGGTCAAGCGCGACGGGTCGCTCGACAGCAACGTCATCTCCCACGAGTGGGGTCACTACCTGCACCACCGCCTCGAGGACTGCGGCCTGCTCCAGTGCCGCGGCATGAGCGAGGGCTGGGCCGACTTCAACTTCCTCCTCCAGTCGATCCGCCAAGGCGACAGCGTCGCGGCCACGACCTGGGCCATGTCCCAGTACGCCACCGTCTCGTTCGACGACGAGGGGTACTACGGCATCCGCCGCCTGCCCTACACGCGGGACATGACGAAGAACCCCTTCACCTTCAAGCACATGGCCGACGAGAACGCGCTGCCCAACATCAAGCTCGGCTTCGGCGGCGGGTCCAACTCCGAGGTGCACAACGCGGGCGAGATCTGGGCGCAGGCGCTCTTCGACGCGTACACCGGCCTGATCCTCAACGGCGGCCACACCTTCGACGACACCAAGCGGAGGATGGCCGACTACGTCGTGGCGGGCATGATCATGACCCCGCCCGAGGCGAGCGTCACCGAGCAGCGCGACGGCATCCTCGCCGCGGCCATGGCGGCCGATCAGGGCGACATGCTCATCCTCGCGAACAACTTCGCCGGCCGCGGCATGGGCACGTGCGCCGTCTCCCCGCCCAAGGACACGTCGAACAACAACGGCATCGTCGAGAGCTACGAGCTCAAGGGGCAGCAGGCGATCGTCTCCGTCAAGGTCGACGACAGCGTGAAGAGCTGCGACTCGGACGGGCTCCTCGACGCGGGCGAGACGGGCAAGGTGACGATCGAGCTCTCGAACGGCGGACCGATCGCGCTCGCCAACACCACCGTCACGGTGCAGACGAGCAACGCGGGGGTGATCTTCCCCGCGGGCGATCAGGTGCTGTTCCCGAGCGTCGCGCCCTACGAGACGAAGAGCGCCACGCTGGACATCGGGCTCGACGGATCGGTGTCCGGTCAGCAGCTCCTCAAGCTCGACGTGAAGGCGCTGAACGGCGGCGCCTGCGTGGCGAGCAGGATCGCCACCGTCTTCCGGCGGACCAACGCCGACGACCTCGCGTCGAGCTCGACCACCGACACGGTCGACAGCGAGAAGTCGACGTGGACCATGAGCGGCGACCTCGCCGATAAAATCTGGGCCCGCCAGCAGGAGCCCGACGGCAACTACGTCTGGCATGCGGCGGACTTCGGCGCGCTCTCCGAGACGCACCTCGAGTCGGCGGACATCCAGGTCGCGAACAGCGGGGCCTTCGTCTTCACGTTCGAGCACCGTTACTCGTTCGAGACCAGCGCGAACCCGACGACCTACTGGGACGGCGCGGTGGTGGAGATCACCGACGACGGGGGCGCGCACTGGAAGGACGTGAGCCAGTTCGCGAGCCCCGGCTACGGCGGGCAGATCACGGACACCTCCGGCAACTCGCTCGCCCTGCGGCAGGCGTATGTGGCGGAGAGCGCGGGGTACCCGGCGATGGTGCCGGTCGCCCTCAACTTCGGCAACGCCTTCGCCGGCAAGACGGTGCGCCTGCGCTTCGTGATCGGCACGGACATGGCGTCGGGCGCGCCGGGCTGGGACATCGACAACATGGGCGTCGTGTTCGTGAAGAACAAGCCGTTCTCGTCCGTGGTCGACGACGCCGGGCAGTGCAACGGCGTCCCCGTCGCGCACGCGGGCCCCGACCAGGCCGTGATGTCCGGCGCGCTCGTGCAACTCGACGCCTCGCAGAGCTCGGATCCGGACGGCGATCCGCTCACCTTCACCTGGAAGCAGGACGCGGGGCCGATGGTGCCGCTCCTCGCGCAGGCGACGCCGACGCCGGTGTTCCAGGCGCCGGTCGTTGCTGCTCCAACGATCTTCACCTTCGAGGTGCAGGTCGGCGACGGCAAGGGCTCGTCGAGCGACACCGTGGACGTGGTGGTCAAGCCGAACCCGGTGGTCGGCACCGGCGGCGCCGGCGGCATGGCCGGCGCGGGCGGCAGCGGCGGCGCCGGCGGCATGGCCGGCGCAGGCGGTATGGGCGGCATGGGCGGCGGCACCACGCCCACCCCGACCGGCGCCGGCGGCATGGGCGGCGGCACCACGACGACCACGACCGGCGCCGGCGGCATGGGCGGCATGGGCACGGGCGGCGAGGGGACCACCACCGCGACGACCGGCGGGACCGGCGGCGAAGGCACCACCGCCACCACCGGCGGAGGCACGGCGCACGAGACCGGCGGCGAGTGCGGCTGCCGGGTGGCCGGCGATAACGAAGCCCCCGCGGCCCCCGCGACGGTGGGCGCGCTCGCGGCGCTCTTCGGCCTCTTCTCGCGCCGCCGGCGCGCTGCTCGCAAGCAGGCGAGCTGAGCATCGGCTCCAGCCCGGCCAAGAGGGCATTCCCCGCATTTTTTGAACGCAAAGGCGCCAAGGCGCCAAGGCGCAAGAAGAAGAGACTGAGCCTGTCTTTTCTTTTTTGCGTCTTTGCGCCTTGGCGCCTTTGCGTTGAAATGAGACCCCGCAAATCAGCACACGGCTTCGTGCGAAGCCAACGCGCGATCGTCGAGAGCTCGTCTCGCCGTTAACGCGAGAAGCTCGAGCCGGACCAGCGGTATTTGATGGGCTTGTTGCCGCCCCACGGGAGCAAGAGGGGCTCGAAGCCGCCGTTCGCCTGGTCTTGGCCGAAGGGATAGGTCGATTCGGTCCACTCGACGGCCTTGCCGGGGCCGAGCTCGATGCCGTCGGGGAGGAGGCGGAGCGCGCCGGTCACGCGCTTGCTGCCGAGCGAGCGGGCGGTCTCCGCGGCGAAGATGCGCTTCAAAGACTCGCCGTTCATCTGGTAGACGAGCAAAACCTCGCGATCGACCGTGCCGCCGATCTCCTTCGGCGCGGGGGCGTGCATCACGCCCTTCACGATCAGCTCGGCCTTGCCGTCGCCGGTGAGATCGCGCGCGCCGAGGTCGGTGATGTCGGCGCCCGCGGCGAACTGGGTGAGGGTGAGGAAGGTGTAGCCCGTGCCGCCCTTGTAGCCCTTGCCGAAGAGCACGAGGTCGCGATCGTAGAGGAGCACGCGCTCGGCCTGCTTGTCGGCGGTGAGGTCGACCGCGAGGTCGAAGCGCGCCTTGCCGGAGACGCCGCGATCGCGCCGGTACTGCGCATGCACCTGCTCGAGCAGCTCGCTTGCGCTCGGCGGGGCAGGGGGTTTGGGCAAGCTCTGTGCGGCGTCGCCCTTGTCGGGGGATTTCTCCTGCGGGGCCTGCTTCTCTTCGCCCATCTTGGTGAAGCCCGAGCCGCTGTACGTGTACGTCTGCGAGGCGATCGCGCCCCAGGGGAGGAGCACCGGATCGAAGCTCGACTCGGTCGGCTCCTTGTAGTTGTCGATCGAGAAGCCGCGCGACGCGCCGGGGGTGATCTTGATCGACGCCTTCGCGCCGCTCTGGATGACGCTCACCTCGTTGGCGATCGAGCCCGCGTCGGTGGTCACCCCCACCTCGTGCTGGAAGATCGGCACAGGCACGTCGCCGCTCCCGAAGTGGAGCACCTGGAGGACCTCGCGGTAGCGGGAGGGCGTGCCGATCCGCTTGCGGAGGAGGATCTCCGACTGCCCGTCGCCGGTGAGGTCACGCACCTCGAACGAGGGGAGCATGCCCTGCGCAGGGTCGACGCCGAGGTCGCTGTAGTAGTACTCGGCGCCCTTGCGGAAGCCGGATCCGAGCACGACGAGGTAGCGGTCGTAGACGAGCACCCGCTCCTTCATCGCGTCGCCCGCGACATCGGCGAGCAGGTTGTGGCGAGGGGCGCCCTTGATCGATTTGTCGCGCACGAGGCCGTCGGCGAGCGCCTGCTCGGGCTCGGTGGAGATGGGGGGCAGCGAGGCGTAGGCCGTGGAGGGCGCGGTGCCGAGGATGTTCTTGATGGCCGAGCCGCTGTCGGCGTCGTGGAAGAAGATCGCCCCGCGCAGGCCCACGCGCACGCTCTTGGCCGCGGGGAAGGCGGACCAGGGGATGGCGGCCTCGATCGACCAGCCGCCGCTCGTGGGGGCCTCGACGACCTTGGCGCCGGCGACCGCCCCGCCGTCTTTCATCTTGGCGCTGCCCGGGGATTTGCCGGGCTCGCCCGGGAAGATCGACAGCTCGTAGACGGTGCCGCCGGGGAAGCCGAGGCAGAGCTCGATATGGTCGGCTCCCGGGCGGAGGGTGTCGTCGGTCAGCTCGGCGGTGACGTAGACGTTGGCCGCGTCGTAGGCCACCGCGGCCTTGCCCTCGGCGTCGGGCTTTCCGGCGCGGCCCTTGGAGGCGTAGGGCATCGCGGAGAGGGCCGACCACTCCTTGGGGATACCGTCGAGCTTGATCGATTTCGGCTCGACCAGGGTGGCCCGAAGGGAGGTGCCCTCGGCCTGGGCCGGGGAGGCGAGGCCGAGGAGGAGGGCGGCCGGGCCGAGCAGGGCGATCGTCGAGGCTTTTCGCATGCGCAACGGTTGGACGCAGGAGGGCCGGGTTTGTTTCTTCACGCCGGACGATCTTGCCGGGGAAGGTCAGGGGGAGCGCTGCGAGCGGATGGAGACGGGGCTCTCCGGCTCGGCGGGGCGGACGGCCCGGTAGAACACCTTGGCCAGCTCGACGGCCGGGATGATCAGCGCGGCGAGGCCGAGGAGGATCAGCCACTCCTCGGAGCTCATCGGGTAGGTGCGGAACACCGGGCGCAGGGCCGGCACCAGGATGGCCACGAGGTGGATCGCGGCGCTGGCGATGACGGCCACGAGGAGCGGCAGGCTGACGAGCGGCCGCGAGGCGAAGAGCGAGCGGATGGGGCTCCGGCAGCTCCACGCGTGGAAGAGGGGCGACAGGGCGAGGAGCGAGAAGGCCACCGCCCGGGTGTGGAGGAGGGACTCCTCGTCGGTCTGCACGGCCATGGCGTAGAGGGCGACCGCGCAGAGGCCCATCACCGCGCCCACGAAGGCCATGCCGATGTAGTCGCGCCGCACGAGCAGGCCCTCGTCGTTCTTGCGGGGCGACTCTTTCATGAGGTTGTTGTCCGGCGGATCGACGCCCAGGGCGAGGGCGGGCAGGCCGTTCGTCACGAGGTTGATCCAGAGGATCATCAGCGGCGTGAGCGGCGGCCACTTGCCGAAGAACGAGACCACGAACACCGCCACGAGCAGGCCCATGTTCGACGAGAGCAAGAAGAAGATGAACTTCTGGATGTTCCGGTAGATCGCCCGACCCTCGCGCACCGCCTCGACGATGGTGGCGAAGTTGTCGTCGGCGAGCACCAGATCGGCCGCCTGCCGCGCCACGTCGGTGCCGCCGAGGCCCATGGCCACGCCGATGTGCGCCTCGCGCAGGGCGGGCGCGTCGTTCACCCCGTCGCCCGTCATCGCGACCACATGCCCGCGCGCCTTGAAGGCCCGCACGATCCGGAGCTTCTGCTCCGCGGTCGTCCGCGCGAAGACGCGCAGGCTCATGATCCGCTCGGAGAGCGCCTTGTCGTCGATCTCGGCGAGCTCCGAGCCCGTGATCGCCTGGTCGCCCTCGTCCCACAGGCCGATCTCCTTGGCGATCGCGGTCGCGGTCAGCCGGTGATCGCCGGTGATCATCACCGCGCGGATCCCGGCGCGACGGCAGGTCTCGACGGCCTCTCTCACGCCGGCCCGCGGCGGGTCCATCATCCCCACGAGGCCGAGGAAGGTCAGCTCGCGCTCCACCTCGTCGGCGACGTGCGTGCGGCTCGACGGGGGCGCGCCCGTCATCGACAGCTCGAGCGACGTCGTCCCCTTGCGCACGCGGCGGCAGAGCGCGAGCACGCGCAGGGCCTCGCCGCTCATCCGGTCGGCCTCGGCCATGATCTTCGCGCGCGATGCGTCGTCGAGGTCGCGCACCCCGTCGTCCGCCGACATCTTCGTGCAGCGGGGGAGGAGCACGTCCACGCTCCCCTTCACGTGCGCCACCTCCTTGCCGTTGTGGTCGCGCGTGAGCACCGTCATCCGCTTGCGATCGCTGTCGAACGGCAGCTCGCCCACGATGGGGTTCTCCGGCGCGAGGTCTTCCCGGCGCAGGCTGCCCTTGGCCGCCACCGTCAGCAGCGCGCCCTCCGTGGGGTCGCCCACGATCCGCCAGCGCTTCGTCTCCGGGTCCACGTCGAGGTGCGCGTTGTTGCACAGCGCGGCCGTCGTGAGGGTGAAGCGGAGGGGCACGGGAAGCGCGTCGAGCGACTTGCCTTGATCGTCCTGGAAGGCGCCGGCCGGCTCGTAGCCCTGCCCGGTCACCTTGAAGCGCCGATCGCCCGCGAAGACCGCGCGCACCGTCATCTCGTTCTGCGTGAGCGTGCCCGTCTTGTCCGACGCGATCACCGTGGCCGCGCCGAGCGTCTCCACCGCGGGCAGCTTGCGGACGATCGCGCCGCGCTTGGCCATCCGCTGCATCCCGAGCGCGAGGGTGATCGTCGTGATCGCCGGCAAGCCCTCGGGGATCGCCGCGACGGCGAGGCTCACCGCCTCGAGCAGGAGTTCGTGGAAGGGGCGCGGGCTGCCGAGCGAGGCGACGCCGATCAGCTTGAGGAAAGGCGCGTAGCCGCGGAGGAAGCCCCAGCCCATCAGCACGGCGGAGAGCGCGAGGCACACCCGCAGGATCTGCTTGCCGAACGAGTCGAGGCGCTCCTCGAGGGGCGTCTTCTGATCGCCGACCGAGCGGATCATCTCGCCGATCTTGCCGAGCTCGGTGTGCACACCCGTGGCCGTCACGACCGCGCGCGCCTTGCCGCGCATCACGCTCGTGCCGGTGAAGACCATGGTCACGCGATCGGCGAGGGGCGCGTCGGCCGCGACGGGCGCGGTCGCGTCCTTCACGGAGGCCGAGCTCTCGCCGGTGAGCGCCGCTTCTTCCGTCGCCAGATCGATCGCCTGCACGAGGCGCGCGTCGGCCGCGATCGCGTCGCCCGCCTCGAGCTCCAGGATGTCGCCGGGCACGACGTCCGCGGCCGGGACGATGATCACCTTGCCGCCGCGCCGGAGCCGCGCGTTCGGCGCCGAGAGCTTCTGCAGCGCGTCGAGCGCGGCCTCGGCCCGCCGCTCCTGGTAGTAGCCGAGGAACGCGTTGAGGATGACGATGAGCAGGATGGCGATCGCGTCGCCGTAGCGGGTGAGGAAGCTCCCCTCGGCCGTCGCCCCCACGGCCACCGCGATCGCCGCGGCGGCGAGCAGCGTGAGCACGAGCGGGTTGATGAACTGCTCGAGGATCCGGAGGATCGCGCTCTTCTTCTTGGCCTCCGGGAGCTTGTTCGGCCCGTGCTCGCGGAGGCGCTTTTCGGCCTCCTCGGCGCCGAGCCCGTCGCTCGAGCTGACCCCGATGCGATCGAGGAAGAGCGCGCAGTCCTCGGCGTGCACCGGGGTGGTGGGCGCGCTCTTCTTGCCAGTTAGGTCCGCGCTGGGTGCCTGGGTGGATGCCTGGGTCATGGAGGCCGCGCCTGCGTCAGCGCTTCATCCGGGCTTGCTCTTGCTGCTCCTGGGCCTCGAGCTCGGCGAGCGCCGCGGCCAGCTCGTCCTGCTCGGCCTGCGACACCTGGGGCGCCGCCGGGGTCGGCGTGCCGGCCACGCGCATCTGCTGCGGCGCCGCCGTCTCCTTGGGCGCCTCGGGCGGCAGCACGCCCATCTTCCGCTTGAGCGCCATCAGATCGTCGTCCGCGCCGGCGCTCGCCTCGAGCTGACCGAACTTCTCCGCCAGCGTGTCGCCCGTGTACTGCTCGGCGATCTCGCTCGACGCCTCGGCCTCGGCCTCGATCTGATCGATCTTCTGCGACATCCGATCGAAGGTCTCGAACGCGGACGTGTTGTTCATCCCGCTCATCGTCTCCTGGATGGCGCGCTGCGCTTCGGCGCGCTTCTTCCGGGCGATGAGGACGTTCTTCTTCCGCTTCGCTTCCTCGATCTTGTTGTTCAGCATCCGCAGCGCCGTCTTGAGCTGCTCGACGGCCTGCTTCTGCTTCTGCCACTGGTCCTTGAGCGTCTGGGCGAGGGCGTCGTGCTCCTTCTTGCGGGAGAGCGCCTCCTTCGCCAGGGCGTCGTCGCCGGCCTTGATCGCCAGCATCGCCCGCCGCTCCCACTCCGCCGCGTTCGACGCTTCTTGCTCGGCCTGCTTGGCCAGGCGCTTCTCGTCGGCGATCGAGACGGCGACCTGCTTTTTGGCCTCGATGAGCTGGTTGGCCATGTCGATCACGACCTGGTTCAGCATCTTCTCGGGGTCCTCCGAGCGGCTGATCAGATCGTTGAGGTTCGACTTGATGAGGGTCGCCAGGCGCGCGAAAATTCCCATAAATCTAGCTCTCCACTCCCTGCCGAGGGGTCATGTCCGAAGAAACGCGGGCGCGCCTCGCCCCGCGGCCCGCCAGGTGACGAGGCGGGCGGCGAGGCGGGCGGGTGTGCCGGGCGATCACGCTCCAGCAGCCTCGTAGAGGACCGGGACGTGGCGCGCGAGCGCGAGGTCCACGTCGCTCAGCACGGCCTCGAGCTCGTTCAGATCGAGGTTCTCGAGCTCCAGCGCCGCGGTCAGCACCACCGCTCCGTCGGCGATGCCGTACGAGACGTGCATCAGGTCGGTGGCGTTGTACTCGAGCAGCCGGCGAAACAGCCTCGTCTGGTGCTCGGCGTCCTGGGGCACCGGGCCGATCGCCACCCGGACGGCGACGATCGGCGGGGCCACCCGGAGGGCGATGGGCGTCGATTCGTGACCGCCGATCAGGTACGTCCCGTGGTCGTTCTCGAAGCGGCGATCCAACTGAAACAGGTAGTTTTCGATGTCCTCGACGGTCCGCGGCATGGGGTCGGGAGCCTACCTTCACCCGCGGCGAGGGGCCAGACAAAGGCGAACCGCGATCGTCCTCCATGGCGGTCCGGCGCCTGCCCGTGGAGCGCCTCCAGCCCGCGCCCACTTTTTGCTGATGCCCCTCCGGCTGCACGTGGTACCGTGCCGATCCAGGCTACGTGGCGATCCACCCGGGTGACATTTTGGCGGGCTACCGCGTCACTCGCCTGCTCGGTCGCGGCGGGATGGGCGAGGTCTGGGCCGCCACCAGCGACGATCCTCGACCCGTGGACGATCGCGGCGTCGTCCGCCCGCGGGAGGTCGCGATCAAGGTCCTCCTCGCCCGCGCGGCGATGAAGCCCGATCTGGTCAAGCGCTTCGAGCGCGAGGCCAAGATCGCCTCGGCCATCAAGAGCCCCTACGTCTGCCAGCTCGTCGACGTGGGCGAGGCGGAGGACGGCGCGCACCTGCTCGTCTTCGAGCAGCTCACCGGCGAGTCGCTCGCCGATCGCCTGAAGCGCGAGCAGTACCTCCCGTTCAGCGAGGTCGGGCCGATCATCGACGACGTGCTCCAGGGGCTCGCGGCCGCCCACGCGGCCGGCGTCATCCACCGTGATCTCAAGCCCGGCAACATCTTCCTCGAGCAGCTCAAGCCCGCGCCGCCGCCCCCCTCGGGCCGCTACGCCCCGCCGAGCGGCGGCTTCGGCACGGCAGGGGGCGCCTACGTTCCCCGCCCGGACGAGCAGCCGCCGGAAGAGCGCCTCGAACGGGCGAAGATCCTCGACTTCGGCATCTCCAAGCTGGCTCGCCGCGAGAAGGGCGAGCCCACGCTCACCGCCTTCGACGCGACGCTCGGCTCCTTCGCGTACATGGCGCCCGAGCAGGTGCGCGGGGCCGCGCGCGCGGACGAGCGGGCCGACATCTACGCCGTCGGCGCGGTGGCCTTCCGGGCCCTCTCCGGGCGCCTCCCCTTCGAGGGCACGACCGCCGCGGTGCTCGTCGCGATGAAGCTCGATCGACAGGCTCCCTCGCTCGCCGAGGCCACGGGCGAGCGCTGGCCCGCGGGGATCGAGCGCTTCCTGGAGCGCGCCCTCGAGCGCCGCCGCGAGCGCCGCTTCGGCTCCGCGGCCGAGGCCCTCACCGCCTGGCGATCGATCCAGCCCGCCAACATCACCCGGGCCCGCCGCACCGCCTCGCGATCCCGCCCGCCCCCGCCGCCGGACGCCCTCCACGAGCCGCTCGGCGGCACGCAGCGCATGATGGCCGTCGACCTCCCGCGCGTGCCCACGATCCCCGATGTGGCCGAGTATGCGCCGCCTTCGCCCCATGCCGCAGCGAGCCCTTCGCCGGCTCCTCCGAGGGTGACGCCGCACCCGGCGTATCCGCACCACGCGGCCATTCCCCGGCCCGCGCCGCTGCCTGCGCCGGCCCCGGCCGCCGCGGCGCGCCCCTATGCCCCGGCCCCGGCCGCGCCGCCGCCTCCTGCGTTCGGCGGCGCCCACCCGGCCTTCATCCCTCCTCCGCCCCGCCCGCCCATCCAGTCCTATGTCCCCGTGGAGGACAACCCGACCGAGGTGGACGGCCCGCCGACCATGACCGTCGACGGGATGGGGGCGGATGCCCACGCCAAACGCAGGAAGACAGGAAGGCCCCAGGGTGCTTGACGCGACCGTCGTAGGAAAGAACAGGGTCGAGGTGCGCGGAGGCCGGATCAAGGCCGCCAAGCTCGCCTCCGCCCCGTGGATCGAGATCGGCACCGAGCCGGTGATCGTGGGCCGCAACGCGGCGTGCAAGATGGTGCTCGACGACGGCAAGGTGAGCGCCGTGCACGCCGAGTTCGTCGCCACCGAGGAGGGCGTGCGGGTGCGCGACCTCGGCAGCCGCAACGGCACCTTCGTGGGCAGCGTCCGGGTCGGGGAGATCTTCCTCCTCGCGGGGACGAAGCTCCGCATCGGCGAGAGCGAGGTGCTCTTCGAGCCCGCGCGCCCCGAGCGCATCGCGCTCTCGACCATCTCGGCCTTCGGCCCGATGGTGGCCGAGAGCCAGGGCATGCAGCGCATCTTCGACAAGCTCTCGAAGATCTCGCCGACCGATCTCACCGTGCTCATCACCGGCGAGACCGGCACCGGCAAAGAGCTCGTCGCCCAGGCGATGCACCTCGCCAGCGCCCGCGCCAAGAAGCCCTTCGTCGTGGTCGACTGCGGCTCGATCCCGCCCACGCTGGCCGAGGCGACCCTCTTCGGCCACGAGCGCGGCGCGTTCACCGGCGCCGTCGACAAGCGCCTCTCGCCCTTCCAGGAGGCCGACGGCGGCACCATCTTCCTCGACGAGCTCGGCGAGCTGCCCATGGACGTGCAGCCGAAGCTGCTCCGGGCCCTCGCCGAGCGGCGGATCAAGGCCGTCGGCGCGTCGACCTACCGCGAGGTCGACGTGCGCGTGCTGGCCGCGACGCGCCGCGATCTGGTGCGCGCCGTCAACGCCGGTGGCTTCCGGAGCGACCTCTACTTCCGCGTCGCCCAGGTAAAGATCGAGCTGCCCGCGCTGCGCCAGCGCCTCGAAGACATCCCCGTCCTCGTCCGCCGCATGTTGAAAGACCTCGGCGACGAGTCCGCCTACGAGCGCATCCCCAACGCGACCCTCGAACGCCTGATGCGCCACGACTGGCCCGGCAACGTGCGCGAGCTGCGCAACGCCGTGGCCGTGGCCTTCGCGCTCGCCGGCGAGGGCGAAGAGCTCGACATCGCCGCGCACCTCGGCGCGATGACCGAGGCGCCCCTCGCCTCCGGCGGCCCGAGCCCGCTCTCCGGCGGGATCAAGGGCCGCCAGTTCCAGGACGCGAAGCGCGACGTGCTCACCCGCTTCGAGCGCGACTACTTCGCCGCCCTCAACGAAGAGGCCAAGGGCAATGTGTCCGAGATGGCCCGCCGCGCCGGGATGGAGCGGGCCCATGTGCGCGCCTACCTCCGCCGCCACGGCATCAACGCAAAGCACGATCCGCAAGACTGATTTCCCTCGCCCCGCTTCCCTCGGCGGTGTTTGCTTTCCATCTCTCCAACGGGCCCGCGGCCGTGCGGGTCGAGCAAGAGGTGGGTACGATGAAAACTAACGTTCTTGGCTTGATTTCAGGGGTAGGGCTCCTTTCTGTCATGCTCGGCGGCTTCATCTCGGGCGGCTGCGGCGGCGTCAGCGTCTCGTCGATCTGCGACGAGATCTGCGCCTGCGAGAGCTGTACGAGCAACGACCGCGCCGACTGCGAGAAGGCGGGCGGCGAGGCCGAGAAGCAGGCCTCCGACGCCGGGTGCGGCAGCGAGTTCGACGACTTCCTCTCGTGCGTGAAGGACAACGTCCACTGCAAGAGCGGACACACCACCTTCGACGGCTGCAACACCCAGCTGTCGGCCCTCGACGCCTGCTCCAAGGGGACGCCCAACCCGCTCCTCAACCCCTGCGACATCGCCACGAACCACCTCGTCGACTGCCTGGACGTGACCCCGGGCTCCGGGGGCGGTCCGATCGATTGCTCGGGTCAGAACGCCTGCGTCTCCGGCTGCATCAACGCCGCGAGCTGCGACGAGATCAAGGACGCCTTCGGCGGCTCTCCCACCGACAAGAGCAAGACCTTCCTCGACTGCGTCACCGCGTGCAGCAACTCGTCGAGCAGCAGCAGCTCGGGCGGGTCGTCGATGGGATCGAGCTCCGGGGGCTAGCGTCTCTTTTGGCCCCGGAGCGGCGCCGGAAAAAATCGACGCCGTTTTCTTGGCCCTTTGCGGACATCGCCCCGACCTTGGCGATCGGTGTCCCGCATGTCTCCTTCTTCTCCTTCGAACCGTTTCGCCACCGATCTCCGTCAGGCCGGGGAGCGCTGGCTCGCCGACCTCGGTCCCGCCCTCTCCGCCGCCGATCCCGAGGGCCGCATCGCGCCCAGGGTCCGCCTCCTCAGCGCCGGGCTCGGGGTGCTCTCCCAGCTCACCTACCAGGCGCTCGGCGGCTCCCGCGCATCGGCCGAGGTCGGGCGCGCGGGCGCCGAGCTCGCGCTGCTCACCAAGATCGACGATCAGGTCGTCGACGGCCTCGCCTTCCACGGCGGCGCCTCCACCGATCGCGACGAGCTGCGCAGGAAGACCCGCGCCTACCTCGCGCCCACCCTCGCCTCGCTGGCCACGGGAAAGGCCGAGAACGCCGAGCCGCGCTGCGCCCTCGCCGCCGATCTCGGCCGCGCCCTCCGCGCCCTGTCGAGCGACGCGGCCCGCCTCGATCATCTCCTCGCCACGATCGCCATGGGCTGGGAGGTGCAGGTCGAGGCCGTGGCGATCCTCACGAGCCACCCCTCCCGGGTGACGCTCGCCCAGGTCGACGCGATCACCGGCCGCATCAGCGGCGCCTGGCTCCTGATGATTGCCCTCATCGGCACCTTGCCCGGCGACGCCCGGCGGAGCCTCACCGCAGCCGAGGAAGAGGCCTTCTTCGCCTGGGGATCCGGCGTGCAGCGAGCCGGCGCGCTCGCCGATCTGGAAGGCGACCTCGCCGAGGGGCACCTCGCGAGCTATCCCGGCAAGCTGCTCTGGGAGAGCGCCCCCGCGGCGACCCGCGACGCCCTCGAACGCCATGATCTCGCGGCGATCTACGCGCTCGTCGGCGAGCACGAGATCGATCGCGCATGCCTGCTCGACGAGGAGGACATCGCCCTGCTCTCCTTCGAGCTGCGGCGCCTCGGCGAGGTGCCCGCCCTCTTCGCCTGGATCCAGGGCTACCTCGCCGATCGCTACTTGAGCCACCCGCTCGCTGCCGCGGTGAGCGCGCTGCCCTTCACCCCGCGCGCGCCGGAGGCCCGCCTCTTCCCGCACCTGCGCGAGCCCGCCCGCTGCGCGATGCCCTGAAGCCCCGCGCGCTCGCCCCGCAGCCTGCCGGAGCCGCCTCGTGCCACGCCTCGCTCGATGACCGCGCCCGTCAGCAGGGGGGCGAGCGGGGCGCGGGCCGAGCAAGGCAGATCGACGTGAAGGGGCATCGGCGCCTCCACCGGACATGTCCTCGGCTCGGATACGGCTCAACTCTTCTGTTTGGCGATGAGCTGGCTCGCGTCCTGAAAGACGAGGCTATCCGGGTGGATATCGAGCAGGGTGATGGCGTTGGAGAGCCAGACGGCCAGAGGGACAGTCCCGTCGAGGAGCTTTTCGACGCGGTTCAATTCGTGCAAGTCGGAGAGGAGCTGCGATGAGAGCGTGCTTTGCATCGGGAGGCTGTTCATGAATCCTGGGGAGATACCTCCAAACAGGGTACCTCGCGCGTTGACCAACCCACCTCTGATGGCCGCCGCGTGAAGAGCGCGAATCGTCTCGTCGGGGAGCAGCGTGGTCCTGCGGGCGCCGGGGGCTCCTTGCGCTCGAGCCGGGTGCGCGGAGGCTGCGGGAGCGGGGCGCGCGGGGGCCTTCGCCTCGATGAACGCGCGAAGCGATGGGTTGCCCGGGTTGGCGGCCCCGGCGCCGTGGACCAAATCGGCGAGCCAGCCCCCCGCCTCGGCGGCCTGGATGAGCTCGAACACCGTGGTGGCGAGGTTCCCTCCCGAGGCGATGACGGCCAGGTTCTTGTCGAGCTGGAAGCGGACCATCTGTTCGAGCGCGCTCCGCGAGGGAAACGCCGAGAGGAGCGCGTCTTGCAATTGCCGGAACGTCGCACCGTCGAGCTGCATCCTCGCGAGCTTACCCGCGGGCGCGGCGCGTGCGAAGAGGGCGCTCATGGGGTCGCGCGCCGGCCCGCGTCGATCCGGCACGAGACAGGCAAGGAGAGGGCGATCTGCTCGACGGAGATGGGGGTGACGGTGATCACCGGCGGCGGCTCGCAGTTGACGATCGCGAGCGGCGCCGCCTGCGACTCGGCGGCCGAAGCAAAGGCCCGGGCCCGTGCGATCCAGCGCTTCTCCAGCTCGGCGCGGAACGCCTCGGGATCGCGGAGCTTGAGCTCCGGGCTGCCGAAGGCGGTCTCGATCTCCGGCTGCCCCTTCTCGGCGGCCACCTCCTTCTCGCTCGCCGCCGTGACGAGCGCGGCGACGAGGCGCGCGCGGGCCCAGTAATCGGCCTCCTTGTCCATCGACGCCTCGATGGATCCATCCGCGGTGACAACGAACGTGGGCTTGCCGTCGGTGGAAGAGAGCTTGCTGTGGGACACCCCGTTGACGACGGCGCCCAGCATCTTCGTGCGCGCAGCGCCCGCGGTGGCCATCTCGAAGCGCTTGGCGATCGCGGAGGAGGCGCGCTGGAGGAGGTCGAGGCCGGCCTTGGCGTCGAGGACCTCGGTGCGCAGGACGAAGGAGACGCAGGCCAGGTCGGGCTTGACGATGAGATCGCCGTGAGCGTTGTGCTGCGGGACGGAGGGGCTGCTCGGGGCGGAGAAGGATGAGGAAGAGGAGCCGTAGCTTGCGTTGCTGAGGAGCGAAGGCGGGGCGGGCTCGGGGTAGGCACCGCCGCAGGCGAGGAGGGAGAGAGGGAGGAGTAAGGGGAGGGCGCGGTGGATCATGGCCGCGGAGAGTAACGTGGCGGGGTGATCGGGGAGGGGGCGAGCACGGGATGGGCGTGGCTCGCGGAGACCATCGGGGCCCCCCGCCTCCAGTCATCGTTTGGCTCGCAGGGGTGGGAAGGAAGATCGAGGCCGATCCTTGCAAGCGCCTCTCGAAGGAGCGAGCATCACGCGGGCGGCAGGGGGGCGACGGACATGCGCCGTCGCCCGACGTCGCCCGCGCGTACACCGCCGAACGGAGCGTCCATGGACCACGATCAGAGCCAGACCATCATCGAGCTGAACCGGCTGAACCAGATGCGACAGGCCGCCGTGGTCGTCGCGCTGGTGCTGCTGGTCATCAGCCTGATCTCGCCGAGCATGGTGCTGGCGGTGGCCCGCTCGCTGGCCTGGGGCGCCGCGGGCGTGCTCAGCCTTTTGCACACCTCGAAGGCCAAGCAAGCGGGTTTGCAAGCCGGCTACATGAACGCGGTGATCTACTTTTTGGTCGCGCTGCTCCCGCTGTTCAAGGGGCGCTGACGCCCGATCGCGCGCCCGCGCCTCCTCGATCGCGCTCGCGCCTCAGCCCTGCATCGCCCTCGCGAGCGCGGGGCGCGCCATGCAGCGACCGGCGCATGCCTGCACGTTCTTCAGCGACCCGAGATCGGCCCCGATGCGGGACAGGAAGGGCACGAAGCCCACCACCGCCAGATCGGCGAAGGAGAAGCGGCCGCCCACGAGGTACTCCTTGCCCTCGAGCGCCTTGTCCACAATCGCCATCAGATCGCCGAGCTCCTGTTTCGCGCGCTCGGCGGCCTTGGCGTTCCGCTCCTCGGCCGGGAACCGATCCGACGTGTTCCGCAGCAGCCGGCCGCCTGCCTCGACGAGCGACGCCGTGCCCCACGCCATCCACTTGAACACCTCGGCGCGCTCCAGGCCGGGTACGGGGAACAGGCCCTTCTCGACGCCGTACGTCTCGCCGAGGTGGAGCAGGATCGCCAGGGACTCGAAGATCGGTGTCCCGCTGTCGACGAGGAGCGGGACCTTCCCGTTGGGGTTCAGGGCCAGGTACTCGGGCTTCTTCTGGTCGCCCGCCGCGAGGTCGAGCTTCACCTTCTCGTAGGGCACGCCGAGCTCCTCGAGCGCCCAGTGGATGCGGGTCGCGCTCGTCATCGGTGCATAATAAAATGTCAGGCTCATCGCTCGCTCTCCTCGGAGTTACAGGCGCGCGTCGAGGCGCGCGGGGGAGCGAAGGGTGGGCCGGTCGTGGCAGCCCCGCAAGGGGATCGAGCCGCGGGCCGCGAGAGCGCGTAGAGTCGCCTGGTGATCGCCGCCCGCGCCCCGCACCTGCTCCTCGCGCTCCCCGCCGCCGGGCTCGCGTTCCTCGGCGCGTGCGCGCCTGCGCCGGCCCCGCAGACCGTCTCGGTGATCGTCCCGCCGCCTCCGGCCATCACCGCGGTGCCCGCCACGGCGGCGCCTGCGCCGAAGCCGCCTGCGCCCGCGCCGCTCCACGTGGAGCGCACCACGCTCGCCGCGAGCCTCGACGAGCTCGCCGTGAGCGCGCCGTGCGACTTTGCGCGCGCGTATCGCGGGCACATCGGCCCGACCAAGGTGAGCGTCGTGCTGCGCGGTGACGGCGACACGCTCGCGGGGGAGTCGCACTACGATCGCGAGGGCGACGGGCTCGCGATCACGGGCCGGCGCGCGGGGCCCACGGCCTTCCGCGCCGACGAGAGGCGCGGCGGCACCTTCGACGGCGCGTGCGATCCCTCGAACGGAACGCTGCGCGGCCGCTACACCCTCGGCGGCAAGACCCAGGGCTTCGAGCTCGCGCCCTTGCCGGCGGGGTATCCGGGCCTCGTCTGGGTCCAGCGCAGGACCGTGGTCGAGGCCAACGACGAGGACCCGGCGTGCCGCGCCCAGGGATCCGTCGACGTGGTCCGGGAGATCGAGACGCCCGAGGGCGCGACCGTGCTCTGCCTGCCCCACGATCCGAAGAAGCGGAAGGCCGCGCTCGAGGGCACGGAGCTCGGCCATTGCTGGGCGACGGATCAAGGCTTCCGCGTGTTCGGCGGCCCGAGCCCGGATCTCGATCGCAAGGTCAACCGCGTGCTGCGCGACGCGGCCGGCTTCGACGGGAGCGTCAAGGAGATCGCCTCGTGCCGCCCGCCCCGCTCGATCTGGGCGACGCAGCGCCTCGTCGAGATCGGCGATGGGATCCTGGTCGTCCAGGTCGAGACCTCGAACGACTACGGCGGCGGGCACCCGATGAACGGCGTGCGCTCGGGCACCGAGATCGATCTCTTGACCGGCGAGGAGGTCGGGCTCGACGAGGTCGTCTCGAATGTCGACAAGCTCCGCGAGCTCGCCGCGGCCTGCGTCCCGATCTACACCGCGGCGCTGAACCGCGCGCCCGCGGCGCCGCCGCGAGGCACGATCGCGCGCTGCGGCGACGAGCAGTCGGACGCGGGCTATCTCTGGGGCTGCAAGGACGCGCTCGACGCGCCGATGTGGACGCTGACCACGCAAGGCATCGTGATCGGCGGCATCGGGCACTCCCACGCCGAGTCCGTGCTCGACGGCACGGGCCCGATCATCCCGTGGGCCGTGCTCGCGCGCGAGGGCCTGCTCCCCGCGAAATCCCGCGTGGCCCGCCTGTTCCGGTCGACGCCGCCCGCCTCACCCTCGGACCCGCCCTGCTGGAGCGGGTACCGGGGCGACGAGTGGCTGTCGTTTCATTGACCTTCCGTGCTGCATTGACCGTCAGTGCTGGAGTTGCTCGGGCAGCTCGATCGGCGTCCCGCGGAAGCAGCCTATCGAGTAGGGATACTCGTTGTTCACGTGGTAGTGGTACATCTCCTTCATCTCGCCGTCCCACGCGATCATGTGCGTGTGGCCGTGGCACTCGTCGAGGTCGTCGTTCGAGACCAGCTTGCCGCCCTCGCCGCGCGGCCCGAACACGCCGAAGCCGTCGATCGCGTAGCCGAAGAGCGGGGAGTGATCCTTCGCGTCTCCCTGGTTCGGGAAGCATTTCCACGAATAACCATGGTAGTGATACTGCTTCTCGTAGGGGTGCCCCCAGCAGAGATCCATCGGCAACGCCGCCACCGGGTCGAGCAGGTGCTTCTGCGCGTCGAAGGCGAAATCGAGGTGCCACATGGCGCCTGTCTGGGTCACGACGCCGGTCGGGATCCACTTGATGCAGGCCGGCGTCTCGTTCGGCGTGGGGTTCTTCGGCAGGGTGATGTCGAGATCGTACGAGTCCACCGGGATGTCCGCCGAGGTGCCGTAGGTCATGACGGGGATCGCGGCGTAATACTCGTACGCGGCGGTGCCCTCCTGGACCGGGAAGGTGCCGATGGGGTGATTCGGAATTCCATTGCCCTTCAAATGCCGCCCGGCGTCCGTCATGGTCATCGCGAACTCGCTCGTCCGGGTCTCGGAGCCCTCCACGATCGGGATCTTCGAGATGTCCACCGCCTCTCCGTTGACCCACGGGGTGCTCGGTCGGGTGAGCGGCGGATAGGCCTTGAGCGGCGCCCGCGGGCAGAAATAGAGCGTGTTCTTCGCCGGCTTGTTGATGTCCGTGCCGGTGGCCGGGGTCCGGAGATAGGTCGGGGGGTCGCCGGGTGTGACCGTCGGGCTCTCGGGCTCCCCGTTCGTCGGGTCCGTCGACCCGCAGCCGGTGAGCATGAGCGCGGCTGTGACCCAAAAAAGAGCGCTTCGGTGATGTGCGGATTTCATTCGCAGGTCCTCCAGGTGCGAGATCGAGCGCGGCCCGGGCGCCGGCTAAAACCTTGGTATCGGATGCGTGGGCGCCGCCGCATTGACCGCAAGCGCAACTTGATTGTCGCCGCGCGCCCGCCGCCCTCCGCGAAGGTGACCGGCCCGCGCCCCGGCCGGGTAGGGTAAGCTCCGCCTCCGATGCGCGCCCGCCTGCTCCCCTTCGCCCTGATCCTCGGCGCTCTACCGCTCTCCCTGCCTGGCCTCGCCGACGCGCCTCGCCCGAGGGTCGCGCCTGCTCATCAATCGCTCGCCGCCCGCGTCGAGCTCACCTTCGAGCGGTTCGTCTTGCCGAACGGGCTCGAGGTCATCCTCCACGAGGATCACCGGACGCCGATCGTCGCCGTGAGCCTCGACTACCACGTCGGCTCCAAGGACGATCCCCCGGGCAAGAGCGGCGTCGCGCACCTCTTCGAGCACGTCATGTACAACGGCTCGCGCAACGTCCCCGCGGGGATGTTCGAGAAATACCTCGCGCAGGCCGGGGTGAGCGCGAGCAACGGCAGCACCAACGTCGACGTGACCTCGTACTACGAGACGCTCCCCGCGAGCGAGCTCGCCCTCGCCCTCTGGCTCGAGTCCGACCGGATGGCGTCCTTGCTCGATCGGCTCGATCAGGCGAGCTTCGATCGCGAGCGCGAGGTGGTGAAGAACGAGCGGAGGCAGCGCTACGAGAACTCGCCCTACGGGCTCGTCGTCCCGGTGGCGATCCGCAACAGCCTCTACCCCGAGGGGCACCCGTACCACAACGCCTCCATGGGCGTCCCGGCAGAGCTCGACGCCGCGAGCCTCGACGACGTGCGCGCCTTCTTCAAGCGCTACTACGTGCCGGGCAACGCGAGCCTCGTCATCGCCGGCGACATCCAGAAGCCGCGGGCGAGGGAGCTCGTCGAGCGCTACTTCGGCCGCGTCCCGAAGGGCGCCGATCCGGCCGCGAAGAGGGCACCCATGCCCGTGTCGCTCGCGAGCGAGGTGCGCATCGACGTCGAGGCGGATGTCGAGCTCTCCCGCGTCTACGTCGTCTGGCCGACGGTGACCCGCTACGCGCCGGGCAGCACCGAGCTCGATCTCTTGTCGATGGTCCTCAGCCTCGGCAAGTCGAGCCGGCTCCACAAGCGGCTCGTCTACGATCTCCAGATCGCCCAGGCCGTCTCGGCGGACGCGGACAGCGCCCTGCTCGCCGGCGTGTTCTACATCTCGGTGTTGCTCAAGAAGGACACGCCGGTCGAGAAGGTCCTCAAGGAGATCGACGCCGAGCTCGCCAAGATGCAGGCGGGGGGGCCGACGGAGGAGGAGATGGAGCGCGCCCGGTCGGTGATCATCCCCAACATGCTCTTCGGCCTGGAGGCGGAGACGACGCGCGCGGCGGTGCTCAACAACGAGGCGTATTTCGCCGGGGATCCGGGCTATCTGAGCAAGCACCTCGCCCAGATCGAGGCGCTTGCGCCGGCCGATCTGAAGGCGGCCGCGCAGAAGCTCCTCCCCCTCGATCGAAGGCTCGTCGCCGTCGTCACGCCGACGCCCGGCGCGCCCAAGGGCGGTCGCCTCGTCAAGCGGAGCAAGCCGTGAGCAAGCGCGCTTCCATCCTCCTCGCGGCCTTCGCGCTCGGCGCCTGCGAGCCCTCGATCGAGCCTGTCGCGCCCCGGCCTCCGGCGCCACCGCCGGCCGCCTCGACCGCGCATGCAGCCGCCTCTTCGCCCGCGCCCGATCCGCTGGCGACCGCCCCTCTGCCCGACCCGGAGCCGCGCTTCGTCCCGCCCTCCGCCGAGGAGCGGCGGCTCCCGAACGGGATCCGCCTGCTCGTCACCGAGCGCCACGATCTGCCGATCGTCGCCCTGCGGCTGGCCTTCGCGGGAGGCGCCGACCAAGGGGCGCCGGGCGTCGGGAGCTTCACCGCGGCCATGCTCTTCCAGGGCACGAAGAAGCGCAGCGCCATCGCGCTCGACGACGATCTGCGCCGCCTCGGGATCACCGCCGAGGCCACGGCCGAGTACGACTCGATCGCCGTCACCGCCCAGTGCCTCCCGGACCGGCTCCCGGAGGCCCTCGCGATCATGGGCGATCTCGTGCAGAGCCCGGCCTTCGCGCCCGACGAGGTCGAGCGCGTCCGCTCGCGGCGGCTGACCTCGCTGTTCAACCAGAGCGGCAAGCCCGCGACGCTCGTGACCGAGGAGACGCTCGCGCTGCTCTACCCCGAGGGTCACCCGTACCGCCTCCCGGTGGTCGGGGACGAGGCCTCGAACAAGGCGATCCGCGTCGCCGATCTGCAGGCGTTCCACCGCGACAACCTGGTGCCGGCGCGGCTCACCATCGCGGTGGCCGGCGATGTCACGATGGCCGGGATCGCCCCGCAGATCGAGCGCGTCTTCGGCGCATGGAAGGGCAGCGCGGCGAGCCCGATCGCGCCGCCGCGGCCGAAGATCCTGCCCGGGCCGCGCGTCACCTTGATCGATCAGCCCGGGCTCTCGCAGTCCTGGGTGACGGTGACGGCGATGGGCATCGCGCGCACCGATCCGAGCTTCGACGCGGTCTCGATGATGAACACGATCCTCGGCGGCTACTACGCGAGCCGGCTCAACATGAACCTGCGCGAGAAGCACGGGTACACGTACGTCGCGCAGTCGAGCCTGGAGCTCCGCCGGGGGCCGGGGCCCTTCAGCGCGAGCGCGACGGTGACGCGCGAGCAGACGGGCGCGGCGCTCGGGGAGATGTGGCGCGAGATCGCCCGCATCCGCGAGGAGCTCGTCTCACAGGAAGAGCTCGACGTGGCGCGGATCCGGGCGATCCGCCGCCTCCCGGCGCGCTTCGAGACCGACGCCGCCGTGGCGGGGGTGATGTCGGCCCTCTCGGCCGAGGGGTTGCCGCTCGACGAGTTCGCCACGCGGGCCGATCGCTACGCGAAGCTGACCCGGGAGGACGTGAAGCGGGCCGCGGCGGCGACGCTCGCGCCGGAGGCGCTGCGGGTCGTCGTGGTCGGCGACGCGAAGGCGATCAAGGCGCAGATCGACGCGCTCGGGCTCGGCGAGGTGGTGGTGAAGAGCCCGCCGCGCGCGCCTCGCCCGGGCGCCGTGGTACCGTAACGGGCGAAGTCGATGTCCGACGACGCGCCGACCGTGAACGACAGCCCGCGCCGCCCCGGCGAAATCGCCGCGGGTGACGTGCTCGATCACAAGTACCGGCTCATCTCGCGCATCGGCCACGGCGGCTTCGGCGATGTCTGGCGCGCCGAGGAGCTCCTGCCCGACGGCGCGCCCTTCCGCGAGGTCGCCCTCAAGCTCCTCGTGACGGGCAGCGACGCCGGGAGCTGGGCGGAGGAGGCGAAGCTCCTCGCGTCCTTCCGCCACCCCTCGCTCGTCACCATCTACGCCGCGGGCATCCTCAACACCGCGCCGCCCCAGCGCTTCGTGGCCATGGAGCTGCTCGAAGGGCAGAACCTCGCCGATCTGCTCAAGGCGCGCGGCCGCGTCCCCTGGCGGCGGGTCCTGCGCTGGGCGTGCAACACGGCGGCGGCGCTCGACGTGATCCACGCCCGCGGCGTCATTCACCTCGATCTCAAGCCTGCCAACCTCTTCCTCTGCACGGACGGCGCGCTCAAGGTCCTCGACTTCGGCATCTCGCGCCGCGCCGGATCGAGGGGCGCGCCGGCGGCCCGCCGCGCGCCGATCGATGCGCAGGCCACCTTGCGCGCGGCCGACGCGGAGGTGGGCACGGCGGTCTTCCTCGCGCAGAACGAGGCCTTCGCGGCGACGCAGGCCATGACGCCCGACGGCGCGGGATCGCGTTCGGCGGGGACGCAGCAGACGGTGGTCGGCACGCCGGGGTTCATCGCGCCCGAGGTGCTCGAGCTCGCCGAGCCGACGGCCGCGGCGGACGCGTATGCGCTCGCGGTGTGCCTCGTGCAGCTGATCACGGGGAGGCTCCCCTACGCCGCGGAAGACGAGCCCGAGCGCTGGGACGATCCGAGCCTCGTGAGCGCCTGGCTCGACGGGCTGACGCAGGCCACGCTCCGCGGCGCGCTCCGCGATTTCGACGCGGATCCGGCGCTCTTCCCGGCGGGGCTCGGGGCCACGGCGCGACGCCTGCTCTCCATCGATCCGCAGCAGCGGGGCGCCTCGGCCGGGCGGCTCGGCGAGCTGCTCGACGCGGCCTGGCAGCGGCCGTACGGCGTGCCCGATCCGCCCTACCCGGGGCTCTCGCCCTTCGGCTCCATGCAGGAGGGCCTGCTCTTCGGGCGCGACGACGACATCGCCCGACTCGGTCGAGAGCTCTCCTGCGAGCCCTGCCTCGTGCTGCACGGCGCGCAGGGCGCGGGCAAATCGTCGCTCGCCGCGGCCGGCCTCGTGCCGTACCTCGGCCTCCGCGCGGTCGACGGCAAGGACAACTGGATCGCGGTCCCCGTGCGCCCCGGCGACGATCCGGATCGCGCGCTCGCCGACGCGCTCGCGGCGATCGAGCCCGAGCTCGGCAAGGCGTCGCCGCCCGCGCTCATGGCCCACTGCGCGACGGCACAGGTAGGGCTCGCGCTCCTCGTCGACCCGCTCGGCGAGCTGCTCGCTGCGCCGGCCGACAAGCGGACGCGCCTCTCCGCGCTGCTCGCGGCGATCGCCGCGGCGACCGCGGTCGCCGCGCCGGAGGCGGGCGTGACGCTCGGGGCCGGGGAGGGGCTTCGCGCAGGGGCGCCTGGCCTCCGCTTCATCGCCACCCTGGCCGAGGAGAAGCTGCCCGAGCTGCTCGCGGACGCGGCGCTCGGGGCGGCCCTGCGCGCCTCGCTCCGCTTCGTCGGCGCGCCGCCGATCGCCGCGGTGGGCGACATCGTGGCGGCGCCCGCGCAGGTCGCCGGCGCGCTCGTGAGCGGGGTGGAGACCATCGTTGACGATGTGCAACGGGAGCTCCGGGCGGGCGGCGCGCGCCTCCCTTACGTGGCGCTCTCGCTCCGCGCCTTCTGGGCGGCGCAAGGGCGCGCCGATCGCGCCGATCGTCAGGAGGGGCAGAAGGTCCCGTCCGAGCGACGCGGTCCGCCGTCGCTGCGCGGCGAGCTGTGGAAGGAGATGGGCGGGGTGAGCGGCGCGGTCGGCCGGCATGCCGAGCGGGTGCTCAACGCGCTCGGCGCCGAGGACCGCGCGACCGCGATCGAGCTGCTCCTCCGCCTCTCCGGCACCGACGGCGCGCCGCGGAGCTGGCCCTTGGCGGAGCTGCTCGGCACCTTCGGCGACGATCGCGAGCAGGCCGACGCGGCGCGGGTGCTCGGCAAGCTCGAAGGCGAGCGCCTCGTGCGGAGGCAAGGCGGGGCGGTCGAGCTCGGCCACCCCTCGCTCGGCGCGCTCAAGCTCCTCGCCTCGGCGCGCCTCTCGCAGATGGAGCGCCTCGCGCTGCTGGAGCAGCTCCGCGAGGCGGCGCTCGCATGGGAAGACGCCGAGCGCCCCGCCGAGCGGCTGGCGGAGGGCGCCTTCCTCGCCGAGCTGCTCTCGCGCCGCGCCTTGCTCCAGAAGGGCCTCGCCCCGCGCGAGCAGGCCTTCTTCGCCGAGAGCCGGCGCCGCGCGCGCCTGCGATCGCTCGGCCGCGCGGCGATCGTCGCCGGCGTCCTCGGCGCGGTGGGCCTCGGGGCGCTCGCCAAGGTCTGGGTCGACGCCGCCAAGGAGGCCGAGGCGCTGACGCGCGCCGCGGCGATCGAGCTCGAGCGCACCGCCGAGCTCGCGGCCAAGTCGCGGCGCACCGAAGATCCGTACCGCCGCGCGGCCTTCATCGCCGCCGCGATGGATCGCGGCTCGACCGACGGGATGCTCCCGCTCGATCTCGCGACCACCGCCGCCCGCGCGGCGCGCGCCGATTTCCTCACGCTCGGCCAGGTGACGGGCGCCGCCTTCCCCTGGGACGAGCACTGGCTCGTCGCCCAGAGCTCGGGCGCGACGCTCTCGCTCGTGAATTTCCGCCCCGCCGAGCCCGAGGTGATCGAGGACGCCGACCTCGACATCGATCCCGAGGTCGGAAAGAAGCGCTTCCGGTTCCCCGTGCTCACCGAGCTGCGGCCCCACGCCGAGCCGATCGCCGAGCGGGCCCACTTCGCCTTCGACACCTCGTTCGTGACGCGCTCGGTGAGCGGCGAGGTCAAGGTCTTCCGCCTGCGCAACGACGGGACCGCCGCGCTCGCCGCCGTCGCCCCGCTGCGCTGCGCGGGCGCGCTCCGCCTGGCCGCCGCCGCGCCCGTGCTGGCCTGCGCGACCGACGAGGGCATCGCCCGGTGGGACCTCCGCCGCACGCGCGAGGCGCCCGCGCACGGCGTGGACCGGCACGCGTTCCAGGGCACCGTGGCCGATGTGTCGTCCGACGGCGAGCGCGTGGCGGCGACCGAGTCGAGCCGCGTGCTGCTCTGGGCGCCGGCCGACCGGCGCGAGGCCCTGTACCAGGCCCAGGCGCCGGTGGTGCATGCGCTCTTCAGCCCGCGCGATCCCGCGCTCGCCGTGGTGGAGGCGGGCGGCTTCGAGATCGTCGATTTCTCCGCCGCCGCGCGCGACGCGAAGAGCCCGCCGGTGCTCCTGCGCGAGGCGCTCGACACGGAGCCTTCCTCCGTGCGCTGGGACGAGGGCGGGCTCGATCTGGCGGTGTGCGACGCGTCGAGCAGCGGCCGCTGGTTCTACCTGAAGAAGGGCGGCCGGGCGAAGGACGACCCGCTGCCCGGGGGCACGCCCTGCGCGCCGCCGCAGCGCCCGGATCAGCCGCCGATCCTCTCGCGCCCCGTCGATTTCGACGAGCTCACCGGCCGCGATCTCGGGCCGAGCTCGCCGCTCCACGGCTGGAAGCTCGGCGAGCACCGCTACCTCACCCGGCAGCTCGTGCTCTTCAACGCCGAGGCCCCGGCGGCGTCGCGCCTGCTGCGCTTCGAGGGGCGGAGCTCGGACGGCGGCGAGGAGCCGCGCGGGGCGAGCGACTCTCCCGCGGCCATGGAGCGGATGGGCGATCAGATCGCCTGGCAGGTGGGCCCCGAGGTGCGCGTCTACCGCTTGCCCGACGGGCAGCGGATGCTCTCGCGCAAGGGCAGCCTGCTCCGCCGCTGCGCCGACGGCCGCCTGCTCGGCTGGCAGGCGGAGGGGACGAGCTACCCGATCTTCGAAGTACAGAAGGGCAACGTCGTGGGCACCATCGCCCGCGAGCCGGGCCTGATGCTGGGCGCCGACAGCGCATGCAGCCGCGTCTACACGCAGCGCCTCGACGGGGCGATCGTCGAGACGCCGATCGCGGGCGGCGAGCCGCGGATACTCGCCCTCGCCGACGGCTACGTGTACGACGTCCGGCCGAGCCGGGCGCGCGGCGCGATCGGGCCGGGGCTCTGGCTCTCGCTCAGCTCGGGCGCGATCGCGCGGATCGACGAGCAGCGCCGGGACGTGGTCCTCGTCGGCTACGCCACGCCGCGCGCGGAGGGACTCGGCGACGGGCCGCGGCAGGGCGAGCTGGTCTTCGCGGACGCGGGCGGCGTGACGATCAAGAACAGCGTCACCGGGGCGGTGGAGCGCATCCTGGAGGCCTCCGGCGAGAGCCCCTGGGAAGACCTCTCCGTCGCGGCCGACGGCGCGTCGATGCTCCTCGCCTCGGCCGAGCGGATCGCGGTGCTCGATCTCGGCCGCAAGGAGATCGTGGGCACCTTGCCGAGCGAGGGGCGGAGCCGCCTCTCCCGCTGGGACGACGACGGCTCCGCCATCGCGTGGTGCTTCGATCGCGTGGGCGGCCCGGAGGGGATGATCCTCCCCCGCGGGGTCCCGCTCGCGAAGCAGATCGCCGCCGCCGTGTCCAACCTGACGGTCGAGAAGGGCAAGCTCGGGCTGCGCAAATAGGGCGAGCGGGCGGCGCAAACCGCTATAAATCCCGCCTTTTGCCGTGCTAGGGTCGACCCATGGCCCGCGGCGCGCACCGGATCGGAACCTACCTCCCCCTGATCGGCTCGACGGTCCTCGCGCTCGCCGCGGCCGGCGGCTGTCAGACGATCCTCGGCATCAAGGACGTGGAGCTCGACACCTCCGGCACGGGCGGCGCAGGCGGGGCCGCGACGTCGACGACGAGCACGATGAGCACGACCACCGGCAGCACCGGGCAGTCCCAGCCCGACTATTCGTTGTCGATCAAAGCGGCCTCCGTCACCGCCCCCATCAACGGGAAGACGGCGTTCAGCGTGGAGATCATCCGCACCGGCGGCTTCGATCTCCCGGTCGAGATCAAGGCGAGCGGCGAGCCCGACGGCGTGGTGTTCACCGGGACGACGATCGCGGGCGGGGAGACGAAGGGCAAGGTCGCCGTGGGCGCCACGCCGGCGATGCCGCTCGGGACGACGTTCGACCTCACCCTCGTCGCCACGAGCGGAGACAAGACCAAGATAGATTCGGTGAGCGTCACGGTGACGGGCGAGCCCGGCACGCTCGACAAGACCTTCGGCACGGGCGGTGTGGCCACGTGGAGCTGGAACGCCAAGTACGGCAAGATCGAGAGCCTCCGCGTCGGCGGCGACGGGAAGATCCTGGCGAGCGGCTACACCGAGTCGGCCGTGCACGGGGCGGCGATGTCCGGCGCGCGGCTCACCGCGGACGGGACGCTCGACACGACATTCAACATGACCGGCGTCCTCTCCGAGTCGATCTGCGGCTGCCTCAACGCCGGGGAGGACGCGCGCGGCGCCTTCCGGGTGCTGACGGGGGACGTGCTCTTCCTCGGCTCGGCGCGGCGGCCCGACAAGACCGATCGGGATATCGTGCTGCTCCGCCGCAAGGACGACGGCTCTCCCATCGAGATCGTCCCGGAGGACAAGGGCGCCCACTTGCTCCCCCTCGGGCAGGACGAGAACGTCGTGGCGGCGGCTTTGACGAGCACCGATCTGATGCTCGCTCTCGGCACGACCACGCTCAACCTGGCCCCGAAGATGTTCCTCGCCCGGATCACGCCGACTGGCATCTTCGACACCAACTTCGGCGGCCAGGGGAGCAACGGGTATTTGACCTTCGACAGCCGCGTCCCCTACGCGCTGGCCATCGACGGCAAGGGCCGGGCGATCGTGGCGTCGATGGACCCGTCGATGCTCCTGCCCGTGCACTGGATCGATCGCTTCGACGCGCAGGGCAAGCCCGCGGGGAGCGTGCAGCTCCAGACGACGCCGAGCTACTCGACGGTCGCCCTCGTCGTCCTCCCCGGCGACGAGGTGGGCGTCATCGGCTACGAAGGGCTCGCGCTCTCGCTCCAGCGGCTCGACGCCTCGCTGATGCCGATCGGCGCCGCGACGGTGCTCGACCCGATGCCCGGGGGCGACGACATCCCGGTCGGCGCCGTGACGCTGCCGGACGGGCGGGTGGTCGTGCTCGGCAACCACGCGAGCGGCGGCCCGTTCCTCGCGCGCTTCGCGGCCGACGGGACGATCGACACGACCCTCGGCGATGGCAACGGCTGGGTCGACATCGTGATCGGCGGGGCCCAGGCCGACGCGATCACGCTCGCGGCCGACGGCAAGCTGCTCATCGCCGGGTCGTCCACCGAGTTCAACATCAAGACCGGCGTGGTCGGGAAGGTGTGGAACTGACGATGCGCCGCCGGACCCTCTCGCAAGCCTCTGCGATCCTCGCGGGCGCGATCGTTGCGATCGCAACGATCGCGCGCGCCGACGTGCCCTCCGACAAGGCAGCCCAGGCCGAGGCGCTCTTCCGCGAAAGGCGCGACCTGATGGCCGCGGGCGACTTCGACAAGGCATGCCCGAAGCTGCGCGCGAGCCACGAGCTCGATCCCGGCTACGGCGCCGTCTACAACCTCGGCGACTGCCTCTCCAAGGCGGGCAAGACGGCGAGCGCCTGGGCGGCCTTCCGCGAGGCCGCCGACATGGCGCGCAAGGCCGACCAGGCCGAGCGGGTCGAGAAGGCCGAGCGGCGAGCCGGCGAGATCGAGCCGAAGCTCGAGAAGCTCAGCGTCAGTGTGGCGGCGCCGGTCGCCGACATGACGATCAAGCGCGACGGGATCCCGCTCGATCGCGCAGCGTGGGGCACGGCGCTGCCGATCGATCCCGGCAAGCACGTGATCGCGGCCAGCGCGCCCGGCAAGAAGCCCTGGTCGGTCGAGGTCGCGACGCGCGGTCCCGGCGAGACGGTGTCCGTCGCGGTCCCGGCCCTCGAAGATCTGCCGGTGCCGAAGGTGACGCCGCCGCCCCCTCCTCGACCCGTCGAGCCCTTGCCGGAGCCCGGCCTCGGGACGCGCAAAAAGCTCGGCCTCGGCCTGGCCGGAGGCGGCGCGGCGGTGATGATCGTGGGCGGCGCGCTCGGGGGCCTCGCCGCGGGCAAGTGGTCCACCGCGCAGGACGAGCATTGCCGGACGGACACGCTGTGCGACGCGACGGGCGTAACGCTCGTCAACGACGCCAAGACGTTCGCGGCCGCCTCGACCGGGCTCTTCATCGGCGGCGGGGTGCTGCTCGCGGGCGGCGCGGCGATCTACTTCACGGCGCCGTCGCGCGCGGCGAAGGCCGCGAGTCTGAAGGTGACGCCCGTGCTGGGCGCGACGCAGGCGCTCGTGGTCAGCGGCTCGTTCTGAGCCGGCGGGCGTGGGTGGAGCCACCCGCCGAGCAGGTATCCGTCGTTCAGCGGTGCGGGGTGCTCCGCGTCCCGGCGCGACGCCGGTCGGCCCCCGCTCGTCAATCGACCGAGGGCACGGTCGCGTCGATCAACCCGATCTGCCCGCGTGTCGCGGCGGGCGCGCGGAAGGTCGCGGTCGACAGCTCGCGCCGCATGCGGTGGGCGGCCTCTCCGCATGCTTCGGATCGGCGGCGGTCGCGATGATCGTGGACACGGCGATATACCCGTCGGCGTCGATGTTGAACTTCAGGTGGATGGCGTCGGGGAGCGGGATCTTCCTCCTTGTCGCGACAGCGCTGCAGGTTCCAGTAGAGCTGGGCGCGCGCGGCCCGCTCGATCGCCGGGTTGGCCATGGTCGCCTGCATCACCGGCGCGCCCACGGTCACGGCGGGGCGGCGCTTCGGCTCGAAGGAGGGGGCTCGGTGATCGGTGCGCCGGAGGGCAGGCCCGTGTCCTCGCCGATCGCGCTGCCGCTCGATCCCGTGGGGCGCGCGCTCGGCGCGGGCCTTGGCGAGGAGCTGATCGAGCGCGGTGGGATCGACGGTGTCGAGCACGGGCGGTGACAGGGGACCTGCGGGCGCGCTCGGCGCCGTGAGGGCCTCGCGCGACCAGCGGCCGGGGCTCCCCGCGGGGGGCGCGCTCGCCGAGGGCGCGGGGCCCGCCGAGCTGCCCGGCTCTGCGCAGCCGAGCGCCGCGGCGAACGACGCGACGAGCGACGCCGAGAGGACGAGCGGGAGCAGCCGGTGCGGGGCAGCCACGGGAGAGAGGGTCGATCGAAAGGCGCCCGCGTGCAAGCCGGCGAGCTCTGCTACCGTGGCGGCCGGCCCATGCGCACCCTCCTCGCCATCCTGCGCCGGCTCGGTCCATCGCTCCGGGGCGGCCTGGCCGGGAGCCTGACCCAGCTCATCCTCCTCTCGGCGCTCACCGGCGCCACGGCGGGCGTCCTGCCCGCGGTGATGGGCATCGCGCTCAACGCCGTGCTCGGCCGCCCCTCGGGCCCGCCCGCGGCCGGCGTGGCGGGCTTCTTCGCGCACCTCGTCGCGGGCTTCTCTCCCTGGGCGGTGATCCTGGCCGCCCTGGGCGCCACGCTCGTCACCGTCGCGATCAGCGTCTACTCGAGCCAGCGCGGATCGCAGCTCTCCGGCGAGGTCACCGCGGCCCTGCGGATCGAGATGCTCCGCGCCGTGCTCCACGCCTCGCCCCGCGCCGTGGACGAGGCGGGCAAGGCCACGATGGAGGCCAAGGCCGGCCCCAACGCGCCCGCGCCGCCTCCCGGGGTGAAAGCGCCCCCGGTGCGCGGCATGGAGATCGTCAAGCTCGCCGTGGCGCGCGAGTCGGGGATGGTGGCCGATTTCGCGGTGTCGCTCCTCGCGGGGCTGCCTCAGGCGATCATCACGCTGGCGGTGCTCTCCTTCGAGCTCGTGGCCGGCGGGACGGGCGTCGTGCTCGCCGGCGGCGCGCTGCTCTTCGTCCTCTCGCGCCTCGCCTCCGATCGCGCCTCGCGCCGCGTCGGGCGGGAGATGCAGGCCATGCAGCATGCCGACGTGGCCGTGTTCGGGAGCCTCGGGGAGATGCTCGCCGCCACCGAAGATCTGCGCCTCCTCGGCGCGCGCCGCGATGCCGTCGTCGAGTTCGCGCACGCCGCCCACCGCACGGCCGACGCGCGGCGCCGCTTCACCGGGGCGCTCGCCGTCTCCGGCCAGATCAAGAGCGTGTTCTCGGCGATCTCGCCGCTGCTCATCCTGGTCGCGCTCAAGCTCGGCGGGCAGGTGTCGGACCCGGGCGAGGTGGCCAAGCTCCTCCTCGTCGTGCCCCTCCTGATGGCCCGCCTCGAGGCGCTCGACGCGCTGCGCGCGGGGCTCATCGAGCGCGAGCCGCTGCTCCGGGCGACGCAGATCCTCCTCGATCTGCCGGCGTCGCCCGCGCCGCCCGCCCAGCCGGTGAGCGCCTCGGCGGTGAAGGCCGGGGAGATCGATTTCAAGGGCCTCTCGTACACGCCGCCCGGCGCGGGCAAGCCGGTGATCGACGGCCTCGATCTGCGCATCCCGCCGGGCGCGCTCGTCGGCATCTGCGGCCGATCCGGCTGCGGCAAATCCACGCTGCTCCGGCTGCTGCTGCGCCTCGACGATCCGGCGTCGGGCTCGATCACCATCGACGGGACCGACCTCGGTCGCATCGAGCCCGCCGAGCTGCCCCAGGTGTTCGCGGTGCTCGGCCAGGCCTCGCGCCTCCTCGAGCGCAGCGTGGAGCAGAACCTCGCCCTCGGCCTCGATCCGCCGCCTCCGCACGCCGCGATGCACGCGGCCCTCGCGCGCGTCGATCTGAAGGAGCTCTGCGAGCCGGGCGGCGCGCGGAGCCTCGCCACCGAGGTGAAAATGGTGCCGCCGAACTTCTCCGGCGGCGAGCAGCGCCGGCTGATGCTCGCGCGGATGCTCCTCCGCAGCGCGCGGATCTTCGTGCTCGACGAGCCCGAGGCCGGCCTGCCGAGCGCGACGGCCGAGCAGCTCCTCCGCGGCGTGAAGGAGATCGCCGAGGGGCGCACGTGCCTGGTGGTGACGCATGCGCCGCACCTCCTGAAGTCGACCTTCAACGTGGTGATCGACGCGGGGAAGGTCGTCGCCACCGGCACCCACGAGGAGCTGACCGAGCGCTCCGAGATCTACCGCTCGCTCCTCGCCGAGGCCCTCCGCGAAGGCCCGAAGAAGGGCCCAGGCGGCCCCCCGGGGATGCCCCCCGGCATGATGGGACCGCCCGGCGCACCGCCCGGCATGATGCCCCCACCGGGCCCTCGTCCCTGATCCCTCCACACCGGCAACGCCCCCCGTCGCCGTCGCCGCTCTCGCTCAGCTCGCCGCGCTGTCCGCGACCTTGCCGTCCACCACCATCTTGATCGCGATCACGATCATCGCGAGCACCCCCCCGAGCGTGAGCGCCTGCGCCGCCTCGGTCAGCCCCATCATCGCCACGAACGCCGTCTGATCCGGCGTGACGCCGATCGTCTTCAGGAAGGTCTCGTTGCCGAGGTGCGTGTTCACCGCCCAGAGATCGGTCCCGAAGGTGAAGAGCGCGGCCGAGAGGATCAGCGCCGGGAAGGAGCGGAGGACCTTCTGGCGGCGCCGGGTGGGGTTGAGCCACGCGCTCACGCCGTACCCGACGCCCGCCGCGCCGAGCGCCAGAATGATGAACATCCCGAAACCGCCTGCCTTGAACCAATCCATCATGTTCGTGCCTCCTGCCTCGACGTAGAGCACCGCGCGTGCCAGCGGGGGCGGCGTCGCGGCTCGCGCGCGATCCGCAGAGGATCGCTGGTGTTTCTCGGTGTCGCCGCGCGCGGGTGTCCTCCCGGGCGGACACCGGGGGCCGAGCGGTGTCCGAGCCGCCGGACGATCAGTAGAACACCATCTGCGCTTCGGTCGTGGTGTTGACCACCCGCTCGGCGAGGAGCTGGGCCACGAAGTGGTGGAAGGTCGCCGCGAGATGCGGGGCCTCTTCGGTCATCCGTTCGAGGGCGCCTTCGCGCATGCGGTAGAGGACGGACGGGCGGGAGGCGCGCACCGAGGCCGAGCGGGGCGCGCCGAGGTAGAGCGCAGCCTCGCCGACCACGCTGCCGGGGCCCATGGTGCGGAGCCGCTTCTCGCGCTTGCCGTCGAGCGTGAGCCACGCGGCGACCTCGCCCGACTCGATGAGGTAGAGATCGTTCGACGACTCGCCCTGCTTGAAGAGCTCGAAGCCCGCGTCGGCGTCCACCCGCTCGAGGTAGCGCGACAGCTCGGCCACGAGCTCGCGGTGGCGGCTCATCCCGGCGATCTCGCGCTCCAGGGCGTCCGTCGAGGGACGCGAATCGGCGTTCTCGCTGAGGATGCGGTCCTCGCACCACTCGAGGCCGTGGTCGAGATCGGGGAAGACGAGCACCGGGACCTCGGAGCCAGGCTTCACGCCCTCCGGCACGACCTTCGGATCCACGCACCCGCCGCGCTCGAGCTGCCTCCGCACGCCGCGCGGCAGATCGGTGAAGGCCAGGGTGATCTTCTGCGCCTCGGCGAGCTTGCGCATCTTGGCGAAGCTGAGCACGGCCGACGAGTCGATCCCGTCGACGTGGCGGAAGTCGAGGACGATGTAGCGGACCGGCATCGGCTCCCCGCCGGCCATGCGCGCCTGCACCCGGGTGAGCAGGTTGTAAGCGGTGCCGAAGAAGAGGTAGCCCTGCAGCTTGAGCACGTGGATCTGCGCGCCGAGGTGGTGGAGCAGCGCCTCGCTCGTCGCGGGGCGCGCGGCCTTGCTCCGGAGCACGGCGCCGGAGATCACGTGCTTGACCACGTTGATCCGCGCGTAGTTGAGGGCGAAGAGCACCGCGGAGATCACGATCCCGAGGCCGACCCCTTCGAGGAAGCCCACGGTCACGACCGCGAGCAGGATGAGGAGCACCAGCGCGTACTCCGCGCGCGGGAGCCGGAAGAAGGAGGCGTAGATCGCGTCGAGCAGCACCGAGAGGCCGAGGAAGAAGAGGACGCCGCCGAGCGCCGCGCGGGGGACGAAGGCGAAGATCGGCGCGCCGAGCGCGAGGCAGAGGACGCAGAGGGCGGCCGCGATCACGCCGGGGACGCGGCCGCGCGCGCCGAGCTTGAAGGCGAGGGTGGACTCGCCGAGCGCGAGGTAGCCGACGGGGGCGCCGAGCGCACCGGCGAGGAGGTTGCCGAGGCCCGCGGCGCCGAGCTCGCGGTCGAGATCGATCTCGTGCTCGGCGACCAGCTCGAGCCCCGAGGTGCGGAGCGGCATCGAGATGCTCGCCAGCACCACGAGCGCCACGGCGATGCCCGCGTTGTGCCCGAGCAGCGACCACTCGACGTGCCGGAGATCGGCGGCCCCGAGGGCGGGCCAGAGCTTGCCCTGCGAGAAGGGACCGAGGAGCAGGTTCGCGGCGCTCGCGTCCTCGACGCTGTGGCCGCTCGCCCCGAGGCTCGCGTAGAAGAGCACCGGGCCGAGGACGATCAGCGCCGGCACGACGAAGGGGCTCTTGACCTTCCGCGAGAGCACGACGAGCAGGAGGCCGAAGGCGAGCCCCGGGATCCAGCGCAGGAGGGCGCCCGGCGCGAACAGGGCGCCGAGCGTGCCGTAGTGGGGCTCGCTGCCGGTGAGCACGGTCATGCCGCCGAGCACGAGGAGCCACCCGGTGCCGGCGAGGAACCCGCCGATCACGGGGTAGGGGACGAACCGGATGATCTTGCCGAGGCCGAGGGCCCCGAGGGCGGTGAAGATCGCCCCGATGGCGAGGGTGGTGAGCGTGAACGCGGCGAGCGCGGTCGGCAGGATGTCCTCCTCGGCGCTCGCCCCCGCGGCGACGGACGCGCCGACGAGCGCGAGCAGGGCGGAGGTCGTGTCCTGGGGCGCGGCGACGGCCGGCCTGAACGACGAGCGGAGGGCGACCACCAGCGCGAGGGCCGCGGAGCCGATCAGGAAGGCGCCGATGCCGGCGGGCAGGTGAGGCCCGAGCTTTCCCGTGAAGACGAGCGCGGCGAAGGCCAGGCCGTGGATGACGAGGAGGAGCCCGGAGGCGCCGCCGGCGGCGATCTCGTGGAGCGGGCCGGCGGCGCTCCGGTGCGCCGCCGCGGGGGGACGCGAGGGAGGCGCGATCGACAGCGGCGGCCGGGAAGGCGGCGGGATCGAGGGCGGGGGACGCGAGGGAGGAGGCAAGCTCATGCCTCTCCCGCCCGGTTTGCCGCTCGATGGCTTGTCTTGCGCTTGCATGCCCGGCGACGCCTGCTCCGCGGGCGAGGAGGACGCTGTCCTCCGCATCACCCCGGGTATCTTTCTCGAAAGTCCTACCGGGGCGCAAGGGCGCAGCGCCGGATCGACCGGGCCCGCCGGAGCCCCCTGGCCGCGCGGCCCGTGGGGGGCGCTCTCAGGCGCCTTCGCGGTGCACGCTCATGGCCTGCTCGTACAGGGCGAGCGCCTCGTCGACCCTGCGCTCGTTCTCGTAGTGCTGGACGATGCCGCCGAACACCGTGGGCTCGGTCCGGATGCCCAGCACCTCGCCCATCTTGAGGGCCTGCTCGAAGGTCGCGAGGGCCTCGGCGGGCTTGCCCTGGGCCTTCAGCACCAGCGCGAGGTGGGCGAGGACCCGGCTCTCCGTCCAGCGGTTGCCGAGCGAGCGCGCGATCGAGAGCGCCTGGTCGAGGTGCTCGCGCGCCTCGTCGAGCTCACCGCAGGCCCACCGCACCCGCCCGAGGCCGAGCCAGCCGAGCGCCTCCGAGCTCCGGTCCTCGAGCTGCTGCGCCTCGGCGATCACGTGCCGGTGCTCGTCCGCGGCGCGCCCGTGCTCCCCGACGAGCTCCAGCACGTCGCGGGCGAGCTCCAGGCGGGCGATGACGCTCTCCGCGGTGGGCTCGGTGACCATCTTCAAGTACGCGCGGTAGAGGCGACGAGCGTCGAGGTGGGCGTAGCGGCTCGCCGCCTGCCGCGCGGCGCGCAGCATGTAGCTCCGCGCCTCGTCCGGCGCGTCCGCCCGCCGGAAATGGCGCGCGAGCGCGGCGAGGTGCGGCTCGAGGTCGTCGCCGTGCACGGCCTTGATGGCCTCGGCGGCGCGGAAATGGAGCCGCTGCAAGCGCGCCCGCGACTGGATCTCGTAGGCCGCGTTGCGGAGCAGCGTGTGGCGGAAGCGGTAGCTGTCCCCGCCGAGGGGCTGGAGGAGGCCCTGCCGCACGGCCTCGTCGACGAGGTCGTTGATCTGCCTCTTGTCGTCGAACATCTCGCGCAACACGGGCAGATCGAGCTCCTTGCCGAGCACCGCCGCGGCGAGGATGATGTTCTTGAGCGCCGGTTGCAGCCGATCGAGCCGGGCGATCAGCACGCTGTTCACGTCGGCCGGGAGCAGGGCCACCGAGGGCGACGAGACCGTCGTGTCGCCGAGCGCGGTCTGCACGTCGGCCTCGTTCCAGTAGCCGAGGATCTCCTCGGCGTAGAACGGGTTGCCGCCCGAGTGCTCCATCAGCATCGAGCGGAAAACATCGGGGATCCGGCGCCCGGCGGCGTTGTCGGCGACGCGCCCGATCTGCTCCTGGGTGAGCGGCCCGAGCTGGATCTCCACGATCGGCACGTCCGCGCCGAGCGGGAAGCGCGAGGGCGTGCCGTCGTCCTGGTGGCGGGCGGTGCAGACGATCGCGAGGGGCGCGCCCTCGTCGGACGAAGGGGCCGAGCCGTCGACGCCGATGCGGCTCAAGGCCTGGATCACCCGGATGGTGTCCTCGTCGATCCAGTGCGCGTCCTCGAGGTGGAGGATGACCGGCTGGAGGCTGCTCTCCGCCCGCAGCCACGCGGCGATCGCCGAGAGCGTGTGGGTGAAGCGATCCTTGGGGTTGAGGCGCTCGTAGAGCGAGCCCTCCCAGCGGATGCCGATGAGCGCGCCGAAGATCGAGCGGGCCTTCTCGAGCTCGCGGCCGAGCGACGGGAAATCCGAGGAGGTGCGCTCGATCAGCCAGTCGAGCGTGTCGTCGAAGTGGACGTGGTTCTCTTCTTTCCCGTTCGACGGGGACTGGTGAAAATACGCCTTGAGCGCGGTCTCGAAGGCGTTGAGCGAGCGCTGGAGCGTCTGGTCGCAGGGGGCCTCGATCCACAGGAAGCCGTGCGGGTGCCTGGCGTCGAGCGCGCGGCGGAAGGTCTCGACCAGGTAGCTCTTGCCGAGCCCCGTCTCCCCGTCGATGTAGATGCAGCCGGCGAAGCGGCCCGGGCCGGCGGTGGACTCGAAGATGGGCGCGACCGCCGCGTCGAGCCGCGCGAGCTCGGCCTCGCGCCCCACCATCTCCTTGGCCGTGAACTCCTTGGTGACCGCGGCCGGCTTCTTGCGGCCGAGCGCGTAGAGCGCGACCGGGTGCTCGAAGCCCTTGAGCTCGAAATCGCCCTGCGCCTTCATCTGGTAGCCGGCCTGCTGCTCGAGGCCGACGCGCGGATCGCAGTAGAGCTCGCCCCAGGGCGCCCGCATCATCATCCGGGCCGCGAGGTTCGTGGCGCGCCCGAGGCATGCGAAGTCGTGCCGGCGCGTGCCTCCGTTCATCCCCACGTAGCGCATGTCCCGCGTGATGCCGCCGCGGAGGAGCATCGGCCGCGGCAGGACGCGGCGCAGCTCGAGCGCGAAATCGAGGGCGCGCTCGGTGTCGTTCTCGTGAGCGACCGGCGCGCCGAAATGCACGAGCGCGCTCGTGCCCTTGTCGCCGATGTCCATGCCCGTGAAGGTGCCGCCGTACTGGAGCGACAGCTCGTGGAGCAGGGTGATCAACGCCGGCATGTCGGTCGCGTGATCGAACGCGAGGAAGGCGCTCACGACGTCGCGGAACTCGCTCTTGGCGGCCCACTCGCGGATGTGCGGCCCGAGGAAGCGCGCGCCCTGCTGCGGCATCGGCAGGTACGAGGCGCGCAGGCGCTGGCTCGGCGGGTTGACGCTGATCCCGCGGAAGACGTCGCCCTCGACGTGCGTGGCCTCGGCGCGGGGCACGCGGCGGCGGAAGGCCGTGTCGAGCAGCACCTCGCCCGACTTGGCGAGGCGCTCGACCGTCACGCTCGACTCGAGGGCCGGGCCGATGAAGTAGAAGTACGATCGCTCGGGCGAGACGCGGACGATGCCCCAGTCGACCCGGCCCCAGGAGAGGCCGACGCGGATCGAGAAGGGGAAGCTGCCGAAGCGCGCGGTGTCGAAGATCCGGTTCTGCGTGACGAAGCGCTGCATCCGGTCGGCGGCGTCGAGGGCATACTCGGCCGAGCTGCGGTGCGGCGTGTGCGGGAAGAGCGCGGTGCACGAGTCGCCCGCGAACCCGGTGATGAAGCCGCCGCCCTCCTCGACCGCGGAGACCGTCGGATCGAAGTAGAAGCGCAGGGCCTTGGCGAGCGTCTCGGCGCCCTCGCGCCCGTGCTGCATCAGCTTGCCCGTGAGCGACGTGAACCCCGCGATGTCGACCACGAGCACCGCGGCCTCGAACGTCCCCGAGGTCTGGTCCTGCGCGTCCTTCTGGAGGATGAATTCGGGGACGAGGGGGTTCACGACGGAGGTGCCGGGCCGGGGTCGTTCGGGCTCGCGGAGAGGCCGGAGGCGGCCTGAGCCGGGCTCCGGATTCGGGATCTTCCAGCGAGGATATCTCCTTCCGACGCGAGGGGCACCCGGATTGCGCGGCGCGGATGCGCTTCGATGCGGGTTCTGGTGTACGCTGGCAGGCGCCCGGCGATCGCGCCTGGGCGCTGCTCGCCGATGTCCCGATCCGCCCGCGGCCTCGCCTGCGCCCTGCTCCTCGCCGCCTGTGGGGGCGCGGAGAGGGCGCGGCCTCCGGGGCATTCGCCTCCGCGCGCCGGACCGGCTCCTGTCCCGGCGGGCGCCCGGATCTTCCTCGGCGCCCCGGACGACGTGTTCTGGGTGAGCCGCGGCGAGGCGGGCGATCGGGTGATCGCGGGCGCTGCGCGGATGGAGGTGTCGGCGGACGGGGAGGTCCTCGCCGCGGCCTGGGAGCCCGAGCTCTCGCAGCAAGGCGAGGGGCTCGCCGGCGCGATCGCGCTGCCGGCCGAGCAGGGGGGAGGCTTCGTCGCCTGGAGCCGACGCCGGGTCTTCCGCGCGGCCTCGCACACCGGGCCGCTCATGCCGGTCGGCCCGGACCTGCCGGGGCTGCGCGGCGCGCGCGTGGGCTTGCGCGGCGCGGTGCTGGTCACCGAGGCCGGCCTCCTCGAGCTGCTCCCAGGCGCGGCGGCGCTCACGCCCTTCCCGGCGCCGGCGATCCAGGATCTCGTGGCGATCGGGCCCTCGCGCTCGCTGCGCCTCGACGTCTTCGGCCGGGTCTCCGCGTCGAACGACGGCGGCCGTATGTTCCGCGATCTCTCCCCGATCGCCGGCACGGCCGTGCGCGCGCTCGGCCTCGGCGAGCGCGATCTGCTGATCGAGACCTGGCAAGGCCGCTTCGCCGTGGGTGAAGACGGCGCGCTCACCGCCGCCGAGGGCCCCGCGGCCGAGCATGAGACCTTCCGCTCGTTCCAGGCCCCACGCCCCGCCCGGCCGGGCTCCGCGCCGCCCGGGTACCCGGCGCGCGGCGGCGAGACGAGCCCGCTCGAGGCCGCGGTCTACGGCGGGGCGCGCCTCCCCGATGGAACGGCCTTCGGCCTCGTGCAAGGCGCGCTGGTCCAGGTCGATCTCCGCACCGGCAGGGCCCTCGCCGGATCGGCCTCGCTCCTCGCGGGTGGGCTCGGCTGCGAGCTCGTCCCGGAGCCGCGCGGGAGCCTCGTGACGTGCCAGTGGGAGCGCTTCCAGGGGGACGGGGCCTATGTCCTCTCGGCCGAGGGGACAGCGGCTCCCGCCCTCGAAAAATCGTTCTCCGGCGAGGGCACCTTCGTCGCCGACGACGAGGGCGCGCTCGGCTTCACCGGCGCCTGCGCCACCCGGCCCCGCCCGATCGATCCGGACGATCCGAGCCGCTTCGAGCAGCTCAACGAGCCCACCCTCGGTCCCGTCTTCTGCGCCCGGAGCGCCGGCGCCGAGGGGCGAGCGCCGGCCTGGATCGAGCACCGGATCGATCTCGAGCCGGGCGCGAAGGTCATGGCGTGGGTCCCGCGTCGCGACGGGACCGCCACGGCCCTCGTCCTCCCGGGCGATCCGCTCCCGCCGCCCGAGCGCGATCCGGGCCCGGTGCGCGATCTCGGCAGGACGCGGATCGTGCGGCTCCCTCCTGCGCCGGAGGGGTTCGGCTGGGCCCGCTCGTCGGTGCCGCCGTCGCTCCACGGCACGGCGGCGCGCGTCGATCGCCGCTTCCACGCGCGCGCCGACGGTTCGATCGCGGGCTGGATCACGCCCGTGCCCGAGGCGCTCTCGGGCGTGGTGCTCGGGGTGACGATCGATCCGAGCGGCGCCGTCGCGCCCCACGATCTGCCGCCCTCCGTCGCCTCGATGGTCACGACCGGCGATCACGGCCTCGCCGTCGGAAAGCGCGGCGCGCTCTTCGAGACCGTCGATCACGGCCGCCGCTGGGCCGAGGCGGGCCTCTCCCCGATCGCGCCGGCCTCGGTGATCGGCGGCGGCTGCTCCGCGCTCGGCTGCGTGATGGGCCCGATCATCCGCCTCGGCTGGGGCCCCGGCGCGCTCCGGCCGATCATCGACGCCGAGCCGCTCGCGAGGCCCGAGCCCCGCTCGGGCGCGCCCCGCCTCGCCTGCGCGCCCCGCGGCCTCCCCGCGCCGCGCTGGGTCGCCCCGCCGGGGCCTTCGGGCGCGCGCCAGACGCTGTCCACCGGCTACGGCGACACGCTGGAGCTCGTGCGCGATCTCGCCGCCTCCGAACCGGCGGGGTCGCCCGGGCCGAGCGGCGGCGCGGGCATCTTTCCGCTGCCGCCGATGCCCGCGCCGGCCGGCTCACCGAAGAAGCCGCGCCCCGGTTCTCCGCGCGCGCCGGCGAGCGGATCACCCGCCGTGCTCCGCACCCACACGCTGATCCTCCGGCCGCCCTTCGAGCCCACCGCCGGCCCTCGCCGACTCAACGCCACCGACGCCGCGCTCACGCTGCAACGCAGGGCCCAGGTGACGCCCCTGCTCACGCCGGAGGGCGAGGTCGGGCTCCTGCTCGCGGGCGAGACCTCCGAGCTGCTCGTGGTCGGCGACAAGATCTCCCCCTGGCCCGGCTTCGAGGCGCGGCGGTCGAGCTTCGTCGACACGCCGGCCTCGGCGGGGCTCTTCCTGCCCGGCGGCCACGCGCTCGTGATCGGCGAGATTCGCCGGCGGATCTCCATCGAAGAGCATCGCCCCGAGGGCGGCCTGCCGCCGATCCTGATCGGCGCCGATCGCGACAGCGCCCGGCGACACCCGCTCACGCTCGGGCGCCGCGACGACGGCGCGATCGGGGTGCTCGTCATCGACGGGATCACCGCGGACACCGCGAGCGTCGCGCCCCTCGATCGGCGCACCGGCGACCTCGGCGCGATCGTGCCGCTCGCCCCCTGGTCGTCCCTTCGCGCCGCCGACGATCCCCGCTGCCAGACGCCCGAGCCCGAGGCCTACCGCGCCCTCGTGATCCTCGATCCCTCGGCGTGGATCGATCTCGACGAGGCCTCGCTGCCGGGGGTCGCGCTCGCCAAGCAGGGCATCGCCCTCGTGCGCTGGGGGCCCCGGAGCGTGTGCGCCGAGGCGCTCGATCTGGGCGCGACCGACGCCCGGCGTCGCGGCGACGGCGCGCGCGCCCTCCGGCTGATCGCCCGCTGGGACGAGGGCCGCGCGACGCCGAAGGGAGACCCGGCCCGCGCCGCGCTGCGCGCCGCGGATCTCGTCCAGGAGATCTCCTGCGCGATCACGAGCGCCCGCTGATCCTCCCGCTTCCGCGGCGCGCGGCGCTCAGCGCCAGGTCTTGTCGAAGAACCCACCGTCGAGCACCGCGCGGCTGCCCAGCAGGAGCTGCCCGCTCCGCGCCGACGTGATGCGCTCGTCGTAGACCAGGTAGTCCGGCGCGAGCGCCGGCAAATGCCTCGCGGCCAGCGTGCCCCGCGGCCCGACCCCCGCGTGGAGCACGAGGTACTCCTCCGCGTTGCGCGGGTTCGGCACGATCAGCGAGACGCCCACCGACTCACCCTCGTGCCGCTTGCCTCGCAACGTCAGCCCCTTGTCGTCGAAGCGCACGGGGAGCGCGTCGTCGAAGAGCTTCGTCACCCGGTTCGAGGCCGGCCCGCCCACGAGGATCAGCGACGTGCGGCCGAGCTCCTCGTCGGTCACGTCGACATCGGCCTTGATCGGGTAGGTCACGGCCATCCGATCCAGTGTCCGGAGATGCTCGGCCACGAGCTTGTTGACCTCCGCGGAGGTCGGGTCGCCCGTCCCGTACACCACGAGCGCCGCGTGCCGCTGGATGTCGTCGAGCGGCCCGCTCACCCCGGCGTGCTTCTTCCCGGCGAGGCTGGGCGCCTCCGTGGAACAATGGACACCACCGTCGTCGATCGTGACATGGCTCGTCCCCTTGCCGCCGCATGCGGGGAGCGCCGTCCCGTCGACCTCCAGGCCCTTCACGTCGAAGCCCGAGAGATCGAGGGAGAACGCCTCGACGTTCCCCGTCTTGACCTTGACCACGCCCCCCACCTCGGCGTCGATCGACGCGAAGCGATCGGGGTCTCTCGCCGAGAGCAGGCGCACCCAGTAGGCCCTGTCGTAGCGCGCCTCCCCGGTCGAGAGGCGCACGCGCTTGGGGAGCCGCGGGCGCTTCTGCGCCCGCAGCCAGTCGAGCATCCGGCCCTTCTCGTACGCGTACTCCCACACGTCGTGGTCGAGGTCGTCCTGCACGTCGAACACGCGGCTGTAGCCGAGGTCGCGGTACCGGTCGGCGATCACCGCGGAGCGCTCCGGGCCGTCCTTGCCGCCGTGGACGATGTGGAGCGGCAGGTGCAGCCCGTTCTCCGCGTAGCGGACGATCGATCGCTTGGGGATGAGCAGGTCTTCCCACGGCGTGTGGGGGACGGTCCGCACCTCGGACCACTGCGCGAAGTTCGGGTATCCGCAGAGGGGCGCCGCGGCCGAGAAGACGTCCGGGTAGTGCAGGGGGACGACGAACGAGACGGTGCCGCCGAGCGAGTAGCCGGTGATGGAGATGCGGTCCGGATCGACCGGGTAGCTGGCCTTCATCTCCTCGATGACGCGGAGCACGTCGTCCTCGCCCGGGAGGCGCTGGCCGGCGTTGCCGTAGGCCCAGGGGGCGACGACGATCGCGCCGTGATCGGGCAGGCCCGGCAGGTGCCGCGCCTCGGAGAGCACGTTCATGTTGGCCCGATCCGGGGCCTCGCCGACCACGGTGCGGAGAGCCTGCCCCGGCAGCCCGTTGAGCCCGTGCATGCCGAGGATCAAGGGGTAGCGTTTGCCTTTCTTGAGCGAGCGGGGGACGAGCGCGAGGTAGGGCTGCATCTGCCCGTCGAGGCGCGATCGGTAGGCGCGGTAGAGCACGCCTCGCCTGGTCTCGTAGGGGTTCTTGCCGGCGGCGAAGCCCGCGGCGATGTCCTCGGCCTCGGCGGCGCGCTGCTTCAGGTAGGTGACATCGGCGTCCTGCGCGGCGAGCGCGGCGCTCAGCATCTCGACCTCGCCGAGGAGGCTCTCGCGATCGCCCGCGGGCGCGGCGCCGAAGGCGAGCGACGCGACCCCGGCGCGCAGCGCGACGATGCGCTCGTGAAGATCGCCGCGGTAGGTGAGGGGGAGGTCGCGCGCGGCGCGCTCGGGCGCGCCCTCGAAGGACACGCGGAGCTTGGTCGCGGTCGTCGAGGTGAGCGGGACGGCGAGCGAGGCCGTCACCGTCCCGCGCGCCGCCGCGAGCAGATCGAGGCTGCCCGTGGTGACGCGCCGCGCGGCCGCGCCCTCGCCGAGATCGACCGTGTACGCGAGCGGCCCGGGCGCGCGCGGGACGAGCCCGTGGAACGTCGCGCTCATCTCCACCGCGTAGCCCTTCTCGACCGCCGTGGGGGCGAGGCGCGTCGCGACGAGATCGGCGGCCCCGCAGGCCGGCTCGTCGGTGGGGCCGGGCGCGAAGAGCAGATCGTCCCGCCGCGCGTGGCCCGGCCCGCGGGCCCGGAGGAAGAAGCCCGGCGTGCCCTGGGCCGGCCGCTCGAGCGCCACGAGCAGCGCGTTCGGGCCCTCGTGCAGCTCGGCCGTCGCGACGATCTCGTCCGGGCGCGGCGGCGGATCGGCCTCGCCCGACGCCTTGAGGGCGAGCTTGCCGTTCAGGTAGATCCGGAGCTTGCCCGACACGCCGGCCCACAGCTCGACGGGGCCCGGGCGCGCCGCGACGAGCACCCCGGAGAGGAGCGCCGCCTGGATGCCCTGGCTCTTTCCGCCACGCTGGGGGACAACGTATCCCGATGGAGCACAGAGGGCGTTGGGGGGCCCGGCCGGGTCGGCGTCGGCCGGCGGATCGGCGCCCTCGATCGCCGCGACGAGCGCGTCGAGGCGCGCCGCGGGGATCGGCGCGCGCTGCGCCCACGCATCGAGGAAGCCCTCCGGCGAGAGGGCGAGGAGCGCGTCTCGATCGAACGGGCGATCGGCGAGCAGCGCGCGGGCAGGCAGATCGAGCGGGACGCAGCGATCGTCGAGGCAGGTGCTCGCCGCGCCGCAGGCCTCGGTCGCGCGCCGCGCGCCGCCGGGATCGCAGCGCTCGACGTGACCGGCGTCGACGCAGCGGCCCGCGCCCGGCGCGCAGATCTGCGCGGCCGTCGCCGAGGGAGCCGCGCTCACGCCGGCCTGCGGCTGCGACGTCTCGGCCGGAGGGGGCCCGGGCATGGGCTGCGCCGCGCACCCGAGCGTGCCCGCGGCGAGCCAGGAGAGGATCAAGCGCACGAGCGTCGCCGGGCGGCCCACCGGGCCACTCTTCCTCGCCGGGCGCCGGGGCGTCAAGGCGTCGTCGCACGCGCTGGGCGCCGCGCATTGCCTCGGTCGAGCGCGCGTAGGGCGAGGCCGATTCCGGCGGATTCTCCCGGTCATCCAGGGCCCCATGGCGACCTGCGGCGCGCCCGATCGCGCTTTGCGTCCGGTCGCCCGTTCTCTAGAATGTGTCGGATGAACAGCGCATACCTTCGTTACTTCAGCGTTCCGCTCGCGATGATGGCCATGGCAGGCTCCGCCTGCGGGGGCGGCACCTCCGGGACGGGCGGCGGCGGGACGACCTCGACCACGACGGGCGGGGACCCGAAGTGCGGCGACGGCGTGGTGCAGGCGGGCGAGGAGTGCGACAACGGCATCGAGAACGCGGACACCGCGGCGTGCACCTCGGCCTGCAAGAACGCGGCGTGCGGCGATGGCCTGGTCGAGGCCGATGTCGAGGAGTGCGATCTCGGGGACAAGAACGACGACAAGGGGACCTGCACCACCAAGTGCAAGAGCGCCGGCTGCGGCGACGGCTTCCTCCAGGACGGCGAGGAGTGCGACGACGGCACCAAGAACGCCGACGACGCCGCGTGCACCAGCGCCTGCAAGAAGGCGAGCTGCGGCGACAGCCTGATCGAGGCCGGCGTGGAGGAGTGCGACAACGGGGTGAAGAACTCGGACGCCTCGGCCTGCACCGCCAAGTGCAAGAACGCGAAGTGCGGCGACAGCCTCGTGCAGATCGGCGTGGAGGAGTGCGATCTCGGGCCGGACAACGCCGACAACGGCGAGTGCACCACGATGTGCAAGAACGCCGCATGCGGCGACGGGTTCGTGCAGAGCGGCGAGGAGTGCGACGACGGTCCGCTGAACGGCGACTCCGCCGCCTGCACCGCGGCTTGCAAGAACGCGACGTGCGGCGACGGCCTCGTGGAGGCGGGCGTGGAGGAGTGCGATCTCGGCGCCGCCAACTCGGACAACGGGCTCTGCACGTCGGCGTGCAAGAACGAGACATGCGGCGACGGCCTGGTGGGCCCGAACGAGCAGTGCGACCTCGGGGCGATGAACGCGAACGACGGCGCCTGCACGCTCTCCTGCAAGCTGCCGAGCTGCGGCGACGGCTTCCTCCAGGCGGGCGAGCAGTGCGACCAGGGCGCGATGAACTCCAACGGCGGCGCGTGCACCCTCCAGTGCAAGAACGCCGCGTGCGGCGACGGCTTCGTCCAGGTGGGCGTCGAGCAGTGCGACCTCGGGGCGATGAACGCCAACACCGGCGCATGCACCGTGGCCTGCAAGAACGCCGTCTGCGGTGACGCCTTCGTCCAGGCCGGGGTCGAGGAGTGCGATCTCGGCGCGATGAACTCCAACGCCGGCGCCTGCACCCTCCAGTGCAAGAACGCCGTCTGCGGCGACGGCTTCAAGGGCCCGGGCGAGTTCTGCGACGACGGCAACAAGCTCAACAACGACGCCTGCAACGCGACCTGCACCCAGCCGTCCACCTCGATCTGGAACCAGGACTACTTCGGCGAGATCAACGATGTCGACGTGCTCAACGGCGTGACCACGGACGCGGCGGGCAACGTGTACACCGTGGGCACCGTCCCGGTGCCGGGCCGCGGCCTCGACATCGTCGTCCGTCGCTACCTTTCGGACGGCACCTTGACCTGGAGCTCGGTCTTCGACGGCAACGATCACGGCGACGACGGCGGGTACGGCATCGCCCGCGGACCGAACGGCGTGCTGATCATCGTCGGGTACGAGACGGTGCTGAACCCCGTCCCCGTCGGAAAGAACATCTGGGTGCGATCGATGAGCGTCGAGGGCGGCATCAACTGGACCCGGCGCTACAGCGGCGCGCTCAACCTCGACGACGTGGGCTACGGCGTCGCGGTCAACGACGCGGGCGACATCTACTACGCCGCCGGCGCCCAGGTGACGGCCAACCAGGGCAAGGACATCTACATCGCGAAGGTGACCGGCTTCGACGGCACGATCGTCTGGTTCGACAAGGTGAACGGGAACGGGAGCCTCGACGACGAGGGGCTCGGCGTCTCGGTCGGCCCGAACGGGACGCTCACCGCCACCGGCTATGTCCGCTCGGCCACCGGCATGGATACCTGGGTGCGCAAGTACAAGGACAACGGCGGGGGCTTCAACGTCCTCTGGACGAAGATCTACGCGGGCACGGGCAACGGCACCGACTACGGCTCCGCGGTGGCGACGGACGCCGCCGGCAACATCGTGGTGGCCGGCGCCGAGACGATCATGAACCAGGGCCAGAACATCTGGGTCCGCAAGTACGACACCGCCGGCAACACCGTGTGGACCCAGACGTTCGACGGGGCTGCGCACGGCGACGACGCGGCCTACGGCGTGGCGATCGACGCGGCGGGGAACATCCTCGTCGGCGGGGCGACGACCCTGGCGGGCGGCACCACCGACGGGTGGCTCCGCCGCTTCACCTCCGCGGGCAACACGATCTGGACGACGACCTACAACGGCAGCGGCAACGCCAACGACTCCGTGCGCGGCGTGGCCTACGACGACAACGCCGAGATCTACGTGTGCGGCTGGCAGACCGTGTCCGGGCCCGAGGGCGTGGACGGCTGGGTGGCCCGCTACGCGCCTTGATCGCGGCGCGCCCCTCGCGAGGCCGGGAGGCGATCCTGTGCGGATCGTCTCCCCCGGCCGATCTCGCATGATCCTCCGCCCGAGCCCTGCCCTCCTCGTCGCGATCGCGGCGCTCGGCGCGGCATGCGGCGCGCCTCCTTCCCCATCGCCTCCGCCTCCTGCAGAGCCGCGTCCGGTCGCGAGCGCGCGACCGCCCCCGGCGCCCGGGGCGCGCTACCTCGCGCCCGGCGCGCAACGGATCGAGCGCGATGCGCAGGGGATCACGCGGGCGGTGGTCGACGGGCGGCGGGTGGAGATCCGGGGCGCCGAGCTCGTGCGGACAGGGCCGGCCGAGCCCGAGGTGCAAGGAGGCGGCGTCGGGCCGCGCTGGGCCGGCGACGGGCCGAACCGCTATCTCTTCTGGGCCGGGCGAGAGCTCTACGGCGCGGCGAGCTTCGACGGCGCGCTGCACCGGATCGCCAGCCTCCCGGCCGAGCCCCAGGGCACCTTCGACTGGATGAACGGGACCGGGATCTTGCTCCCCGGTGGGGCGCTCGTGATGCCTCCGCGCGGCGACCGCCCCGTGTCGCTCGGGCGCCCGGCGGTGACGCGGGCCGCGGCGATCGGCCCGAACCTCGGGGTGATCCTCGACGCGCTCGGCCGGGTGCTCGTCACGACCGACGGGGGGCGCTCGTTCCGCGACGCGACCGACGAGCTCGGGAGCGTGCAGCGGATCGAGGCGCGGGGCGCGGCGATCGCCGTCCTGCTCCGCGATGGGCGCGAGCGCTTCGTCGACGGCGCGGGCGCGGTGGTCGATCGGCCGCCGCCCTCGCCGCCGGATCCGGCCGCGCGCCCGGATCCACCGCTCGATCCCTGGCCGGGCGGCGAGGCGGGCGCGATCGCGAGCCTCGCGCGGGCAGGGTTACCCCTCGACGACGGCGGCGTCGTCATCGCCGACGACGGGCTCGTCGGGCGCTTCGATCCGGCCTCGCTCCGCACCACCTCGGTCGTCCCGCTGGCGGGCCTCTCGCCCGAGGCCGAGTGCGTCGCGTTCCGCGCCGCGGACGGCCCGCTCCTCGCCTGCGCCGATCCGCGGCGGGCGACGGTGATCGATCTCGCCGGGGCGCCGCGGATCGAGCGCACCTTCGATCTCGCCGGGGCGCCGGATCTCGATCGCTTCCTCGGTGACGACGGCGAGGCCATAGGCTTCCTCGGCCCCTGCGACGGCCGTCCGCCGCCCGCCCCACCGGCCGATCGGGCCGCGGGCACGCCGAACGGATCATCGTCGCGGAGCGCCGTCTTCTGCGTGCGCAAGGGGCCCGACGCGTGGGTCGAGCACGAGCTCGACGGGGCCGACGCGACCGAGGTGATCGCCTGGATCCCGCGGCGCCTCGGCGGCGCGATCGCGCTCCTCGGGAGGACCGTGGCCGCGCAGCCCGGCGAGGCGCGGGTGAGCGTGCGCGGCGACCTGCGCATCGTCCGGCTGGATCGGGGTGAGCCGCCGCTCTCGCTCTCGTCTTACGGGAGCGAGCGATCTCCCGTGGTGCTCGATCGCAGCCTCCACGCGGCGGCCGACGGCACCATCGAGGGCTTCCTCCCCGGGGGATCCTTCACGGAGGTCGCCGCGGTGAGCATCGATCCTTCGGGGCGAGCGAAGGCCTTTCCGCTGCCGCAGGGGGCAGGGCGGGTGGTGTCCGCGGGGCGCTTCGCGCTCGTCGAGACCGACGACGGGCTCCTCTTCGAGACCACCGACCATGGCCGGCGCTGGCGCGCGATCGAGCCTCCGCCCGGCGGATCGAGCCACAACCTCTCCCGTTGCAGCCCGGCCGGCTGCGCGATCGGATCCTTCGTGCGCCTCGGCTGGGGCAGCCCGTCCGATCCGAGCAGCGCGGCCCGCGGCGAGGTCGCGCGCGATCGGGGGTCGATGTCGCGCGTGGCGCCCCCGCCCTTGCTCCGCATGCGCTGCGCCGCGAGCGCGCCGGCCACGGGCAAGCGCTCCGCGGAGCCGCTCGGCTTCGGCGCCGCGCCCGGCCCCCAGTCGCGCGGGATGATCACCGTGCGGATCGGGACCCTCGGCGCCGCGAGCTATCCCTACGCGAACGGCGGGGCGATGCCGTCGCAGGGCGACCTCGATCTCGGCTGGATCTCGCCTCTCGATCTCTCCGGCGAGGTGCACCGGCGCGCGCTGCCCCTCGGCCGCCTCGGGCTCGGCGCGGGCGCGCCGCGGATGCGCGAGATGCGCCTCGGCGCGTGGCTCGATCCGGAGGGAGGCCTGGAACCGTTTCCCATCGGCTACCGCGACACCTGTCCCGCTTCGATCCTGGAGCAGGCGGGCATCGTCCGCCCGATCGGCGGCTGCGCCGAGGATCGCGCCGTGGGCGTGGAGATCGGCGGGCGCGTCTTCTTCGCGCGGCCGGCGTTCGACGCGCTCGTGGTCTCGGTCGCGACCCCGCCTCCGCGCGCGAAGGGCCCCGGGGCAGGGAAGGGGAGCGCGCCTTCGGCTGCGCCCGCGGCGCTGCGCGATCTCTCGCGGCTCATGGTCCCGACCGGGCTGCGCGCCTTCGCGCTCGGCGCGGGCGAGCGGCGCGGCGAGCCGGTGGCGGTGGTGATGGATGCAAGCGGCGAGGCGCTGCTCGTGCCGGTCAACGCCGCCACCGGCCTGGTCGGCGCCGAGGAGCGCCTCGCCCTGCTCGGCGCGGCCAGGCTCGGGAGCGATCCGGCATGCAGCGCGCCCGGGCCGGCCGATGAGGCGCGGGTGTTCGTCTCGTTCGAAGGGAAAATCGGCCTCGATCGCGACGCGCTCCCGGGCGTGCTCACCACCACCGGCGCTGCGTCGGCGGTGCTCCGCTGGTCGAGCGAGCGGGCCTGCCTCGACGCGCTGGAGCTCGGCGTGCGGGACGAGCGCCACGAGCCCGATCTCGGCCTCTACGAGGGCGCGGGCGCGGTGCGCAAGGTGGTGGCCCGCTTCGCGCGCGGGACCCGGAAGGAGCCTCCCCGTGCGGCGCTGGTGCTGGCGGGCGCGGGCTACGAGCTCGTGCAGCCGCTCGCCTGCGACGGCCTCCGCAAGGGAGAAGCGGCCGTCCCGTGAGCGCGGGCCGGAAACGCCGCTGGGACCTCGCCGCTCGAAGCGCTAGCGTTCGCTCCTCGGTGCCTCGCCTCTTCGCCCTCGGCCTCTCCAGCGCGCTCCTCGCGCTCTCGGCCTGCGCGGCCCGCGACACCGCGCACGGCGACATCGCGCACGGCGACATCGCGCGCAAGGATCGAGCATATCCACCGGTCGCGCGCGCTGCGCAGGACGCGCTCCTCGGCCCGGCGCGCTGGCTCTACGTCGATCGCCTCGGCTCTTTCTTCGACGAGGCCGGCCCCGGATCGAGCCTGCCCGGCGTCGAGCCCGCGCTCCTCGATGGCACCCGCGTCCTGCTCCAGAACGGGCTCGTCCAGGGCCAGGCCCGCGCGGCCGAGCGGCTCCTCGGCTTTCGCTCGCTCCCGGCGCGGCTCGGTGGAGGTTATGTCCTCTGGTCGGACGCGCGCACCTACCGCGCCGCGAGCTTCCTCGGCGACCTCGAGGCGATCACCGACGCGGGCGCGACGGGCGGCGTGCGCCCCTGGCTCCGCACCTTCTTCATCCGGACACAGGTAGGCATGCTGGAGGTCTCGCCGGACACGCTCGTCGCGCGCCGCGCGACAATTCCAGGTCTGTCCGAGGCCCTCGCCCTCGACGCGCAGCGCGGCGTGCGCCTCGATCTGCTCGGCCGCGCCGAGCTCACCACCAGCGGGGGCGAGCGCTTCACCGACCTCTTCCGCGAGCGCGGGCGCGCGTTCGGATCGCTCCGGCCCGGGCCCACGGGCGATCTCGTCCTCGGCAGCCCGAGCACCGGGGCCGCGCTCCGGCTCGATCCGCAGGGCGCGCTCACCGAGGAGCGAGACGACGGCGGCCCCTCGCCCGACGACGAGGTCCGCGCCCGGGGCATCCCCACGCTCGGCTCCTTCCCCACCACCCGCCGCTCGCTCCCCGGCGAGGCGCTGGCGCATGCCGTCGCGTCGGGCGCGCTGCTCCCGGCCCGGCCCAGCCTGGGCGCCCCCGGCGAGCCCGCGCCGTGGCCGCGCCTCCTCGGCGTCCGCGAGGGCGGTCTCGACGTGCTCTCGGGAGAGACGATGTTGCCCATCGTATCGGTCCCGTCGCTCTTCGTTGACGAAAGGATCACCCGGTGCACACCGTGGTCGGCCCCGGGATCGGCGGAGCCCTCGGCGCTCGTGGCATGCGCGGGGGAGCCGGGCGCCCTGCTCCTGTCCTTCGGAGGCGAGCCCACCCGTCCTCGCCTCCACCACACATTCCCCGAGCAAGGCACGTTCCTCGCGGGCCCGGGCGGGCGCCTCGCGTTTGCGGGCCGCTGCGGGCCGGCGGCGCCCTCGCCGGGCGATCTGGGCAGACCCGCGGCCTCGGCGACGCCTGTGGACGATGCCGACGCGCGCGGTGGAGGGCCGCCTCCGCCGCCGACCGAGAGCCCGCCCGCCGAGCCTCCGCCTCCCGACACGACCCCGCCGGGGGACGCGCGGGTGTGCCTCCGCGCCTTCGGGCATGCGTGGATCGAGCGCCGCCTGCGCGGTCCCGCGGCGGCGCGGCTCCTGCGCTGGGTGCCCGGCGAGGGCGGACAGGCCGTGGCGCTGCTCGCCGGCAAGCCGGCCGAGGGGGCCGCGAGCGGCGCGGGCGACGGGGTGCGGCTCGTGTGGATCGACCCGGCCGATCCAGGCCTCCGGGGCGCTCGACTGCGGGCCTTGCCCGGCAGGCAGTCCGCCCCGCACCGGCTGATCGACGAGGACTTCTGGATCGATCCCGACGGCGCCGTGCGCGGCTGGGCGCGCTTGCCGGACGAGGGCGAAGCGCCCGGCGAGCCTGCGCCCGAAGGCGCGGCCGCGCTGCCCGTGGACGCGCGCCCCGGCGGCCGCAGCGCCGGCATGCGCATCGATCCCCGCGGGACGATCGAGCTGTTTCCGTTGCCCGAGGGCGCGACCGAGGTGGTGAGCGGCGGCCGGTTTGCGCTGGCCACGGCGCCCTCGCCGGGCCGCGCGCGCTTCTTCGAATCCACGGACGGAGGCCGCACCTGGGCGCCGATCGAGGGCCCTCCCACCGGGACGATCGATCCCCCCTCGGACGAGGGCGCGCCCTTCGGCTGCTCGCCCGCCGGCTGCGCCCTCGGCGGCGGCCTGCTCCGCCTCGGCTGGGGAGGCGCGCCGCCCCCCGAGCAGCCCGCCGATCCCGACTTCGCTCCCGCGCGCAGCCCCTTGATCCGCGGCCCTGATCGCGTCCACCTCACCTGCGATTTCGGCGCATCGCGCGCGGCTTCGCATGCCGCGCGCGGCGATCGATCGGCCGCGCCCGTGCTCTCGCTCCACCTCCCGCCGGCGAGCCCGATTGGCGCGCTGCGCGACGGCGCGTGGAGCGGCGAGGCGTGGCTCCCCTTCCAGCCCGACGCCGCGCCTCGCCGGATCGAAGCGCGTGATCGAGCGATCTCGACCGCGTCGGGATCGCTCGTCCCGGTGATCGGCGCCTCCGAGCGCGATCCCTTCGACCTCTTGATCCTGCTCGGCAAGGCCCGGATCCGGGCGCGCGAAGGGCGCGCGGCGCCGGGCGGCGAGGTGAAGATCCGCTTCAACACGGCCGCGGAAGCGCCCGGCGGCAAGCTCGTCCTCCTCGACGCGGACAAGGGCATGCTCTGGGTGATGGCGGGGGACGCGCAGAGCCCCGCGCTCCGCACGATCCGCGTCCCCGACGTGACCCGCACGCGGCTGACCCTGGGGCGCCGCCTCGACGGCGATGGGCTCGTGCTCGTCGGCTACTCCACCCAGAGCGGCGAGGTCTTCGCGGGCGCCGTGGATCTCGGGCGCGCCGAGATCGGCCCGCTCTCGGCGCTCGGCGGGCTCGGCATGCTGCGCGAGCCTTGCGGCGACGCGAAGGGGACGATCCGCTTCCTCGGCGAGATCCCGGCGCGCGTCGCGATGCGCGGCCGGGCAGGGGTAAAGCCCGAGGAGCGCACGGCGGAGATCACCGCCTGGATCGAGGCCTCCGGCGACAGGCTCTGCCTCCGCGGCGCCGAGACGTCGCTCGGCCGCCCGGGCGAGGGAGAGCTCTCTGCGCGCTTCGGGAGCAAGCCCATCGCGGCGATCCGGAGGGACGGCGACAGGCAGATGGGCGTCTGCAAGATCCCCTGACGCGGGGGCCGGATCACCCCGCCGAGAGCGCGGGCTCGGCGGCGGCCTTCGCGGGCAGAGGCTCGGTGGAGAGCGCGGCCGCCGCGAGCAGGACGAACGCGATCCACACGAGGTCCGCGAAGAGGAGGTGGACGATCTGCATCCACACCGGCGCGAGCAGGGCGAGGTTGACGAAGCCGAGGCCGATCTGCGCCACGATCAGCGCGGCGAGGGCGATCGACCAGCGCTTGACGGCGGGCGAGGGGCGCGACTCGGCGATGACCGAGCGCGCGTAGAGGAGGAAGAGCGCGCCGAGCACCGCGGCGGCCGGGTGGACGACGCGGAGCTGCTGGAGGAAGTGGGCCGCGGGGGCGATGTCGTCGGCGAGCCCCTGGGCGAGGCTCGTCGGCTTGAAGAGGGTGTCGCCGAGCGCGGTGAGCGCCCCGCTGATCCCGATGAGCATGGTGCTGGCTGCGCCCACGCCGAGCAGCGCGCCCACGCGCCCCTGGGCCCGCAGGCGGGGGCCGACCTCGTGCGCTGCCCAGAACGCCGTGCATGCGAGCGCCGCGATCAGCGAGAAGGTGTTGGCGAGGTGGATGGCCATCCACACGGCGCGCGCGGGCGATCGGTCTTGTCCCACGTGCTTGAGCAGCACGAGCGCCGCGCCGAGGAGCGACTCGGTGATCATCAGGACGAGCGTGGCCACGGCGCCCTTGCGCACCGGATGCGCGCGCGGAAAGGCGCGGAAGGCCCACACCACCTCGACGAGGATCAGCACGCCGAGGACGCCGCCCGAGCTGACGCGGTGGGTGAGCTCGATCAACGTCTGTAGCGTCTTCGGCCGGTGGAAGACCTCGCCGTGGCATGTGGGCCAGTTGCTCCCGCACCCGTCGCCCGAGTCGGTCGCCCGCACGAGCGCGCCCCAGAGGACCACCAGCACGGTCACCGCGAGCGTCGTCCAGGCCAGCGTTCGGAAGCGCGTCTTGCTCATCGATCGCGGCTTCTCTAGCGCAGGGATCGATCGGCGGCGAGCGATCTTCCGCGGCGCGAGCGTCAGCCGCGCCGGGAGGACGCGCGCAGCGAGATGGGCTGGCGGAGCTGGCTGCGACCCTTGAGCTTGCCCCACTTGCGGGCGAACTCGTCGGCCTTCGCCTGCATGGCGTCGACCCGCGCGGCGACGCCGGACATGCTCCGATCCTCGATCATCTTGCGCGCGACGGCGAAGCGGGCCGCGCCGAGCAGCGGGCTCTCCCCGGGGCGCTCGCTGTAGTAGACGTCGCAGCCCTGCGCCTCGAGCTCCCCGCTCGAGTGGAGCATCAGATCGCCGGCGCACATCAGGTCGAGCAGGCGCGAGCCCGGCGGGTAGTTGCCGAACATGCGCAGCGCCCGCGCGCCCATGCTCGCCACCTGGCCGACCTCGCTCAGGATCCGCTGCGCCGCGGGGTAGCAGTTGCTGGCGAACACCAGGTGGGCGCCCAGGCTGGGCAGGATGCTCGACGGCGTGTTGTGCGTGACGCACCCGTCGACGAAGTGGCGCGCCCCGACCACCGTGGGCTGCCAGATGCCCGGCGCAGAGCAGCTCGCCCGCACCGCCATCCCGAGCGGGCCCTCGTCGAGCGCGAGGCCCTCGGCCGAGTTCAGATCGGTCGCCACCGGGTGGAAGCGGGTGGTGAAGTGCTCGAGCCAGCGCTGGCCGAGGTGCTCCTCCACGAACAAGCGCAGCGCGTCCCCGTTCACGATCGCCTTGAGCGCGGTGCGATCGAGCAGACCGCGATCGGCCAGCTCGAGGAGCTTGCGCGCGCCGTCGATCCCGCTCGCGGCGTAGAAGGCGCCGATCATCGTCCCGATCGACGCCGACGTGACGATGTCCACGGGCACCCTGCGCTTGTGCAGCTCCTCGAGCAGCACGAGGTGGATGAAGCCCCACGCGCCGCCGCCGCTCAGTGTCAGCCCCACGCGGCGCTGGGTGAGCGCTCGGGCCCACCGCCCGAGGCTGTCCCGCGTCACGGGATCGAGGTGCTCGCCTCCGCGCTCGCTGCCCCGCCCGCGGAGCGCCTCGATCCGGAGCTGCACCCAGCAGGGCGCATGCCGGTGCAGGGACGGCGGGCCGCTCGCGCGGAAGCCGTCGAGCTGCGGCTTGCCGCGCGGGGATCGCTCGTCGACGAGCACCGTGTAGAGCCGCGTGGGGAAGCCGCCCGTCGTCTCCGGCGGCGCGCCTCGTGTGAGCGTCACGGCCGTGAAATCGCCGCGCCCTTGCACCGCGGGCAGGTCCTCGCCGAAGGCGTCGAGGAAGACGTAGTCGAAGTCCGCGACATGGGCGCGCACCTCGCCGGGGGGCGCCTTCGCGAAGTAGGCGCCGAAGAGGCCGGGCTCCGGCGAGGTCACGGCCTCGCCGGGGCTCAGGATCAAGACCTTGTCACCGAAATCCCGCACCACCTGGAACGCGAGCAGCAGCGTGAGATCGTGGAGCGGGGCGCCCTCGAACGTGCTCCTGAGCTGCACGACCTCGGCCGTCTCCAGGTCGTCGAGCGCGACCTCGGTGAGCGGGCGGAGGGCCTGCCGGAAGGCCGCGGAGTCGTCGAGGAGCTTGAGCACGCCGTCACGCGGGAAGCGCACGATGGTCGCGGGCCCGGCCGCGGTGACGGTGGCCGGGAAGCGCGCGCCGCCGAGCAGCGCCTCGAACCCGAACGAGCCTCCGGGAGGCACGGGCGCGATGTAGTCGCCGCCCTTGCGCATGGCGAGCCGGCCGTCGAGGACGACGAAGAACGCGTCCGCCGGATCGGTCTCGCGGCAGAGCACGTCGTGATCGTCGAGCGCGCGCGTCTGCCCCAGGGTGAGCAGCTTGCGGAGCAGGCGCTGGCTCACGTCGCGCAGCGCCGGGGTTGCATGGAGCGCGGCGAGCGCCCTGGCGCTCCGTCGATCATCGCTCCGCAGAGGAGGGCTCGTCCCGGGTTCCATGGATGATGGGGAGCTTACAGAATCGCGCGCAGCTTGGGTGCGAGGTGATCATCTTCCAGAGGGCGGTCGAACCTGGATGAGACGACAAGCGCGGATGATCTCCCGGAAGATCGTCTCCACCGACGACGGCGGCAAGGCCCCGGGAGGCGCCCCCGTGAGCCGCTCGACGATCGTCCGCTCGCGCTCGGGATCGTAGAACGAGGGCCTCCCCTCGGCCTCCTTGGCCGAGAAGGCCGCGAGCGCGACCTCCGCCCGCTCGTGGAGGAGCGCGAGGATCCGATCGTCGATGGCGTCGATCTCCTCGCGCACCGCGTCGAGCTCCGTGCGGCTCGGCGGGTTGGTCGCGGCGCCCGCGCGCGCCCTCCGATCGCGCGCGGCCCGGGCCAGCTCTTCGAGCACGGGCACCGTCTCGTCCCACCCGAGGCATGCGTCGGTGATGCTCTGCCCGCGGGCGAGCGGCGCGGAGGGGCGGTGATCTTGCCTCCCGAAGGCGAGGTGGCTCTCGATCATCAGCCCGAAGACGACCTGCGATCCTGCGCGGATCTGCTCGGCCACGGCGCGGGCGACCGCGGGCTGGGCCTCGGCCTTCTTCCGGCTGTTGCCGTGGCTCACGTCGATCATCAGCCGCCCGGGCAGGCCCGCCGCGGAGAGGCGCATGACGGCGTCCGCCACCTCGTGGCCCTGGAAATTCGGCCCGCGCCGCGATCCGCGGAGGATCACGTGGCACGCGTCGTTGCCCCGGGTCTCGGCCGCCGCGAACCCTCCCTCCGTCGTCACCGAGAGGAAGCGGTGGGCGAGCCGCGCCGCGCGCACCGCGTCGACCGCGATCTGCACGTCGCCCCCCGTCCCGTTCTTGAAGCCCACCGGCATGGGCATGCCCGAGGCGAGCTCGCGGTGGATCGGGCTCTCGGTGGTGCGCGCGCCGATCGCGCCCCAGGCGAGCAGATCCGAGAGGTAGAGCGGCGTGAGCGGGTCGAGCAGCTCGGTGCCGGCGGGCATGCCGAGCGCCGCGAGATCGCGGAGCAGCCCGCGGGCGAGGCGCAGGCCCTCGTCGATCGCGAAGCTCCCGTCGAGGTGCGGATCGTTGATGAGCCCCCGCCACCCGCCGAGGGTGCGCGGCTTCTCGAAGTACACGCGCATCACGAGGAGCAGATCGTCCGCGACGCGATCCCGCATGGAAACGAGGCGCTCGGCGTACTCGCGGGCCGCGCCGGGATCGTGGATCGAGCAGGGGCCGACCACGACGAGCAGGCGATCGTCCTCGCCGCGGATCACCGCCTCGACCTCCCTCCGCGCGCGGCGTACGGCCTCGGCGCCGGCCGCGCCCACGGGCATCTCGTCGAGGAGCGAGGCCGGGGAGGGGAGCGGCCTCGACGCTGCGAGGCGGAGGTCGTCGGCGGAGGGCATCGTGCGCGCGGAGCCTAGCCTACCCCTGCGTGCTCCCCAACCGGCGCATGGACAGCGAGGCTCCTCTCCGGCAGAGTCCGCCCTTCCATGACGACCCTCCTCCTCCTGCTCGCGGTCGTCGTGCTCGCGTTCACCGTCGAGGCCTCCCTCGGCTTCGGGGCCACGCTGATCTCCGTCACCTTCGGGATGTTCCTCGTCCCGGTGAGCGACCTGCTCCCGGCCTATGTGCCGGTGAACATGCTCCTCTCCTCGTACCTGGCGATCCGCTACCGCCGCGACATCGCCTGGGGCTTCCTCTTCCGCCGGGTCGTCCCGCTCATGGCCCTCGGCTTGCCGATCGGCCTCTTCGCCGGCGCGAGGCTCGACACCCACCTGCTCACCCGCATCTTCGGCGTCTTCGTGATCGTGCTCAGCGCGATCGAGCTCCTGCGCAAGGCGCCGGTCGAGCCTTCGGCCAAGAGCCCGCTCCGCCCCTTCGACGTGCTGGTGCTCTTCCTCGGCGGCGCGGTGCATGGCGCCTTCGGGACGGGCGGGCCGATGGCCGTCTACGTCTCCGGCCGCACCCTCACCGACAAGGCCACCTTCCGCGCCAGCCTCTCGCTGCTCTGGGTCGTGCTCAACCTCGCGCTCGTCTCGACCTACGCAGCCCGCGGATCGATCGGGCGGGAGAGCCTCGTGCGATCGAGCCTCTTCCTCGTCGCGCTCGTCCTCGGCATCGTCGCGGGAGAGAAGCTCCACCACCGCGTGCCGGCGGCGCGCTTCCGGGGCCTCGTTTTCCAGATGCTCCTGATCGCCGGCGCGGTGCTCACCATCCGCGGTTGAGGCGCGCGAAGCGCTTGCGGGGGGCCGAAGATCTTTCATCTGCGCGCGGGCGCATCCGTCGGGTGATCGCCTTGTTTTGCCGGTGATCCGGCGCGCGAGCATCGGCACGAGCGATGCTTGGCAGCGGGCAGCCACGCTCCGCGCGGTGGAGCATGACGGAGGCAAGCAAGACAAACCTGAACCCTCAGGAGAAGCACCATGAACATCGTTCGCCGCCAGCCGACCAACCCGGCCAACGTCCCCGCGACCACCGGATGGGATCCCTTCCAGATGATGCGCGAGATGATGCGCTTCGATCCCTTCCGTGAGCTCAGCCTCTTCGGCCGCAACTATCCCGAGATGAGCTTCAACCCGGATGTCGACGTGAAGGAGACACCCGAGGCGTACATGTTCACGGCCGACGTCCCGGGCATGAAGGAGAAGGACCTCGAGGTGTCGATCTCCGGCAACCGGCTGACGGTGAGCGGCAAGCGGGAGGAAGAGAAGAAGGAGGAGACGGCGACCTACTACGCCACGGAGCGCTCCTGGGGTTCCTTCACCCGGTCCTTCACGATGCCGGCCGGCGTCGACACCGACAAGGTGAAGGCCGACCTCAAGGAGGGCGTGCTGACCATCGCCGTCCCCAAGAAGCCGGACGCGATGCCGAAGCAGATCCCGGTCGGGACGGCGAAGAAGTGACCGCTTCGCGAAGTGCGTAAGCAAGTGCGCGCCCCCGCGGGGGACGCTCACGCACAGCGCGGGGCATGCTGCGGCGCGCCCCGGCGCTCGAACGAGCCGCTCCTGGATCAGGGGCGGCTTTTTTCATGCCGCGGCGCGCCTCGGGTGGCCTGGAGCACCTTTTCTGCGCCCGTCAACCCCCTCTTCCTCCCGCCCTCCTCCACTTTTTCCCACAGATGGGGGAAAGTTGCGGGAAAGTGGCCGGAACGCCCTGGGTTTTGGTAAGGCAACGTCCTACATCGCCCCATATAGGAACTGGCCAAAAAGGCCAAAGTGTTGACTCTTTGGACCCCCCTCCGTAGCGTTGCCAGGCTCTGTGGGAAGAAGTGGCAAGAAGTGCCACGCCTCCTTCCAGTCTCCCCGGAGCCGGCCCCTGGCCCAGCCCGGGAGTCGCGGCGGAAGCGAGCCCATGACCATGATGTTCCGCGGCCAGTTCGAGCACGCGATCGACGCGAAAGGGCGCACCAGCCTGCCCTCGCGCTATCGCGACGCGCTCACCGCGGGAGGCGATCTGCGCCTCGTGGTCACCCGCGCCCTCTTCGACCGCTGCCTGCACCTCTACCCGATGCGGGCCTGGGAGGACCTCGAGACGAAGATCGCCGCCATGCCCCAGTTCGATCAGAACGTGGTGGCCTTCCGCCGGCTCTACCTCTCCGCCGCGGTCGAGTGCGAGCTCGACAAGCAGGGGCGCATCCTCATCCCGCCCTCGCTGCGTGACCACGCCGAGCTCAGCAAGGAGGTGCTCTGGGCGGGCATGGGGCGCACGGCCGAGCTCTGGTCGAAGGCGCGGTGGGAGGCCGCCCAGGTGATGGGCGAGGCGGAGCTCCAGGGCTTCAAGACCGCGATCGCGGAGCAGTTCCGCCTATGAACGTCGAGAACATCGTCCCCATGCGCCTGCCTCCTCCTCCTCCGCGTCCCCGCGCCGAGCCGCATGTCACCGTCCTCCGCGGCGAGGTGGTGAGCGCGATCGCGCCGCGTGAGGGCGGCCTCTACCTCGACGTGACCCTCGGCGCAGGCGGTCACACCGAGGCGATCCTCGAGGTGCCCGGGACGCGCGTGATCGGGCTCGATCGCGACACCACGGCGCTCGCGCTGGCCGAGGCGCGGCTCGCGCCCTTCGGCGATCGGGTGACCTTCGTCCACGAGCGCTTCTCGTCGGCCCGCGCGGCGCTCGATCGGCTCGGCATCGCGGCGGTGGACGGCCTCGTCGCCGACCTCGGCGTGAGCTCGATGCAGCTCGATGACGCGGCGCGCGGGATGAGCTTCCGCGCCGAGGGGCCGCTCGACATGCGCATGGACGGATCGAGCGGCGAGACCGCGCTCGATCTGATCGATCGCCTCGACGACGACGAGCTGGCCGACGTGATCTACCGCTACGGCGAGGAGCGCCGCTCCCGCCGCGTCGCGCGCTGCATCAAGCAGGCGCGCGCCCAGGGCGAATTGCACACCTCGCTCGATCTGCGGCGGGCGGTCGTGCGGGCCGTGGGCCCCGCCCGCATCGGCGGGGTCGATCCCGCGACGCGCACCTTCCAGGCGCTGCGCATCGCGGTGAACGGCGAGCTCGACGAGCTCGAGCAGCTCCTCGACGACCTTCCGGGCCTGCTCAAGGTGGGCGCGGTCGGGGCGATCATCTCCTTCCACTCGCTCGAAGATCGCCTGGTCAAGCAGGCCTTCCGCGATCGCTCGGTGTTCCGTCCGCTGACCAAGAAGCCCCAGGTGCCGGGCGACGCGGAGATGAACGAGAACCCCCGGGCGCGGAGCGCCAAGCTCCGGGCCGCGGCGCGGATCGACGCCGAGGCCGACTCTTCGCCTGGTCGAGACGAGCCGGAGTCGAACCCGGGGAGCGATCCGCGCGGAGGGTGGTACGGCGGGGGCGAGGGCGGCGGCGAGGTGCTCTCGTGAAGCAGCGGCCCTTCCTCGCGCTGTGGACGCTGGCAACGCTGGCAACGGTGGTCGCCTTCGTGGTCCATCTCGGCCTGCGCGGCCGCACGGTCGATCTCGGCTACAAGCTCGGGCGCGCCCGGGCCGAGCAGGCGCGCCTGCGCGAGGTCAAGCGCGTGCTCTCGCTCGAGGCGGCGAGCTTCGAGACGCCGCAGCGCGTGGAGCATGTGGCCGAGACGCTGCTCGGGATGACGCCGCCCCCGCCGGAGCGGGTGATCGCGCTGCGCGGCTACGCGCCCACCGCGCCCGACGAGGACAAGGCCGACGAGGCCGCGATGGCGCAGCCCGGCGCGAGCGGGGCTCCTGCGGCCGGCGCTCCCGGCGCGGCTGCTCCCGCGGCCGGCGTCCCCGGCGCGCCGCCTGGCGATGGAGGCGCGCCGTGAAGAACCTCGATCCCCAGCGCGCCCGGTGGATCCGGGTCCGGATGGGCCTGCTCTGCGGGCTGATGGGCATCGGCCTCGGCGGCATCGTCTCCGGCGCGTACCGTGTGCAGGTCGACGACGGCGACCAGTGGCTCGAGCTCGCCGAGCGGCAGCGGCAGCGGCGCCTCCACATCCAGCCGAAGCGCGGGACGATCTACGATCGCAACGGCGCGCCGCTCGCCGAGAGCGTCGAGGTGCCGAGCGTCTCGCTCGACGCCGTCGAGGCCCTGCGTGGCATCGAGCAGAAGTACGTCGAGATGCGCGTCTCGCAGTACGCCGAGCGCATCGCCCAGGCCCTCGATCTGCCGGTCGAGGAGGTCGCCGACAAGCTCCGCCGCCGCCGCCGCTTCGCCTGGCTCAAGCGCCGCGTCTCCGAGGAGGAGGTGCAGAAGATCCGCGCCCTCGGCGACCGCGCCCAGCGCTACCCGATCGCCGGGCTCACCATCGAGGGCGAGGGCCACCGCTTCTACCCGAACCGCGAGCTCGCCGGCCCGCTGCTCGGCTTCGTCTCGCCCGACGGCGACGGCCGCGAGGGCCTCGAGCTCTCGCTGGAGCACGAGCTCCGGGGCCACGCCTCCGAGGTGCACGGCCTCCGCGATCGATCGGGCCGCCTGCTCTTCTCCGAGGGCATCGAGGACGAGCAGGCGCTCGCGGGACACAACGTCTACCTGACGATCGACAAGGGCATCCAGTTCACCGCGGAGCGCGAGCTCTCGGCCGCGATCAAGACCTACGAGGCGATCGGCGGCTCGGTGGTGGTGGTCGATCCGTCGACGGGGGAGATCCTCGCGATGGCGAGCGCCCCCGGCTACAACCCCAACGACTACTCCACGGCCGATCCCGACGCCCGGCGCAACCGCGCGGTGGTCGATCGCTTCGAGCCGGGCTCGTCGATGAAGGTCTTCCTCATGGCGACGGCGCTCGCCGCCAAGAGCGTCGCCCCCAACGCCTCGATCTATTGCGAGGAGGGGACGATGGCCATCGACAACGTGGTGATCCACGACACCCACGTGAGCAAGTGGCTGACGCCGACGCAGATCCTCAGCATCTCGTCCAACATCGGCGCCGCGAAGATCGCCCTCGGCCTCGGCGAGCCCCGCCTCTACGAGGGCCTGCGCCGCTTCGGCTTCGGCGACACCACGGGCGTGCCCTTCCCGGGCGAGTCGATGGGCGTGCTCCGCCCGCGCGGGCGCCCCTGGGTGCAGGTGGAGACGGCCTCGGCCGCCTTCGGGCAGGGCATCAACGTCACCGCGCTGCAGATGGCGATGGCGACGGCCGCCGTGGCGAACAACGGGCGCCTGCTCGAACCGTTGCTGGTCAAACGAGTCAACGACGGCACCGGCGTGACGCTCTCCGAGGCGTCGCCGCGCGTGCGGCGCGACGTGGTCCCGCCCCACATCGCCCAGATGGTCGGCGAGATGCTCGTCTCCGTCACCGAGGGCGAGGGCACCGGCGTGGAGGCCGCGATCCCCGGCTTCCGGGTGGCCGGCAAGACGGCGACGGCCCAGAAGATCGATCCGGCGACGGGCAAGTACACCGACGCGCACTACGTCGCCTCCTTCATCGGCTTCGTGCCCGTGGAGAAGCCTCGCCTCGCGATGGCGGTGGTGCTCGACGAGCCGATGGGCGGCACCCACGCCGGCGGCTCGGTGGCCGGGCCCGTCTTCCGGCGGGTGGGAGAGATGGCCCTCCGCTACCTCGGCGTGATGCCGAGGGGGAGCGTGCCGGTCAAGCTCGCCGATCTCTCGAAGAAGGCCGAGGACGGCGACCCCGCGGCGAACACGTACCAGGTGCTCGCCGAGAACAAGGGCGGGCAGCCGCCGGCCTCCGCGGTGACGCCCTCGGCCCCGATGAAGGCCGGCGAGTCCCGTGTGCCCGATCTCTCGGGCTTGCCGGCGCGCGAGGCCGTCAAGACGGCGATCGGCCTCGGCCTTCAGCCGAGCATCGAGGGCACGGGTCGCCTGACGCGGCAGACCCCGCCGGCCGGCACGGTGCTGCCCCGCGGGGCCACGGTGAAGCTCTTCTTCGAGCCCCCCACATGAGCGCGACCGAGCCCCTCGCCCACGGACCGCTGCACGCTCCCCTCCGGAGCGAGGGCGCCTTCGCGCGCCACGCGGCGGGCTCCGCGCACGGCGAGGGCCCGCTCGCGGTCGCGCCGTTCCCGCTCGACGTGCGCGAGGTCGCGCGCGAGATCGCGGGCGCCGAGGTGATCGCGCCCGGCGATCCCGGCGTCCGGATCACGGGCGTGCACCACGACTCGCGGCGCGTCCTGCCGGGCGATCTCTTCGTGGCCCGCGCCGGCGCGCGCGTGGAGGGCGCGAGCTTCGTGCGCGACGCGATCGCCCGCGGCGCGGTCTGCGTGATCGTCGAGAAGGGGAGCACGGTGGACACGGGCCGCGCCGCGCGGATCGAGGTGCCCGACGAGCCGGCCGCGCTGGCCCAGGCCTCGGCGGCGATCTACGGGCACCAGAGCTTCGCCCTGGAGGTGGTGGGGATCACCGGCACCAACGGCAAGACGACCACGGCGCACCTCGTGCGCGCGGTGATCGACGCCGCCGGCGGGCGCGCGGGGATCGTCGGCACCCTCGGCTACGCCTTCGACGATCTCGCGCGGCCGTCGCCGCACACGAGCCCGGAGGCCGACGAGCTCGCCCGGATCGCCGCGGCCATGCGGGCCCGCGGGGCGAGCCACCTGGTGATGGAGGCCTCGTCGATCGGCATCGCCGCGAAGCGCGTCGAGGCGGTGCGCTTCCGCGTCGCGGCCTTCACCAACCTGACGCAGGACCACCTCGACTACCACGGGACGATGGAGGCTTACGCGGCCGCCAAGGCCCGCCTCTTCGAGGACCTCGCGCCGGGCGCGGCCGCGATCAACGTCGACGATCCGTTCGGTCGCGAGCTCGCCGCGCGCGTCGCCCCCGCCGGCTCGCCGCGCACCGCGATGCTGGCCCGCTTCTCCACCGCCGCGGGTGCCGACGCGGAGATCGCGCCCGAGCACCTCTCCTTCGGCCGCGCCGGCATCCACCTGCGCGTCAAGACGCCGGCCGGCGTGGTCGAGATCCGCTCGCCGCTCTCCGGCGCGCACAACGCGTCGAATCTGCTCTGCGCGCTCGCGATCGCCTGGCTGCTCGACCTCGACGTGCACGCCGCCGCCGCCGCGCTCTCCACGGCGATCGGCGTGCCCGGCCGGCTCGAGCGCTGCGACTCGCCGGCCGACGACGACATCCTCGTCCTCGTCGACTACGCCCACACGCCGGACGCCCTCGCCCGGGTGCTGGAGAGCGTCTCCTCGCTCGGCGCGGGGAGCGTGATCTGCGTCTTCGGCTGCGGCGGCGATCGCGATCCCAAGAAGCGCCCGCTCATGGGTGCGGCCGTCGGCGAGGCCGCCGCGTGGGCCATCGTCACCAACGACAACCCGCGGAGCGAGGAGCCGGGCGCGATCGCCGCGGCGATCCTCGGCGGGCTCGAAGGCACGAAGGCCCGCGTCACGGTGGAGCTCGATCGCCGGAAGGCCATCGATCTCGCGATCGCCGAGGCCGCCCCCGGCGACGTGGTGCTGATCGCCGGCAAGGGCCACGAGCCCTACCAGATCATCGGCGCGACGACCTTCGCCTTCGACGATCGCGACGAGGCCCGACGCGCCCTCGCCGCGCGGCGCGCCGCGAGGAGGGCTGCCTGATGGCCACGCCCATCCCGCGGAACCGCGCGCCCTTCACCCTGGGCGAGGTCCTCGACGCCACGGGCGGCAGCTTGCTCCCCGGCGCCTCGCTCGACGCGAGCGCGCGCTTCACCTCGGTCTCCACCGACACCCGCGCCCTCGGCGAAGGGGCGCTCTTCGTCGCCCTCGCCGGCGAGATCCACGATGGTCACGCGCACCTCGCGGCCGCGGCCCGCGCCGGCGCCCGGCTCGCGGTGATCGAGCGCGACGTCCCGCCCGTGCCGGGGCTCGCGCTGGTTCGTGTACCTTCGACACTCAGCGCGCTCGGCGATCTCGGCCGGGCCCATGCGCGGCGGTGGCGAGCCCAGGGCGGTGATCGAAAGCTCATCGGCATCACCGGATCGGCCGGCAAGACGACCACCCGCGTCGCCACGGGCGCGCTGCTCGACTACCTCCACCCGGGCGCGATCCACGGCAGCGCCGGCAACCTCAACAACCGCATCGGCGTGCCGATGGTGCTCCTCGGCCTCGGGCCCGAGCACCGCGTCGGCCTCGTCGAGATGGGGATGAACCAGCCCGGGGAGATCGCCGAGCTCTGCCGGATCGCGGAGCCGGAGATCGGCGTCGTCACGCTCGTCGCCGCCGCCCACACCGAGCGCGTGGGCTCGATCGAGGGCGTGGCCCACGAGAAGGGCGCTCTCTTCCGCGCCCTGCCCGCGAGCGGCGTCGCGATCGGCAACGCCGACGACGCCCGCGTCATGGCCGCGCTGAACGATTCGCCGGCAGAGAAGAAGATCGGATACGGCCGTGCGCACGGCGCGCATGTGCGCATCCTCGCCCGGGAGGTCCTCGGGCTCGACAGGTCTCGCGTGACCCTCGATCGCAGCGGTCGAGGCGAGCCTCGCCTTTGCCTCGCTACTCCTGGGCGAGGCAGGCGCGCTCGCCTCGGCCGCTGCGGTCGCGGTGGTCGAGGAGGCGCTCGGCGAGCGGCTCGACGGGCCCACCTGCGAGGCCGCCTTCGCGCGGGCCGACGTCGGCGCGGGCGGAGGCCGGCTCGTGCCGCGCCTCTTCCCGAACGGCCTCGCCGTGATCGACGACAGCTACAACGCGAACCCGGCCTCGACCAAGGCGTCGATCGTCGCGGCGAGCGAGCTCGCCCGGAGCCTCGGCCGGCGCCTCGTCCTCGTGCTCGGCGAGATGCTCGAGCTCGGCGGCGAGAGCGCGCCCGGCCACGACGAGGTGGGCCGGGCCGCCGCCGCGAGCGGGGCCGCGCGGGTCTTCGCGATCCGCGGCGACGCCGCGAGGATCGCCGCGCGCGCGGCCGAGGGCGGCGTCGAGTCCATGTTCGCCGAGACGGCCGCCGAGGCGGCCGCGCTGGTTCAGGTCGCGGTTCGTCCGACCGATCTGGTGCTCGTGAAGGGCTCGCGCGGGGTCGGCACCGAGCGCGTCGTCACGACCCTCGCGTTCGAGCTCGAGGCCGGCGAGCAGGCGAGGCGACAGGGCGCATGATCTACGAGCTCTTCTACCCGCTGAAGTTCCACTACGGCTGGCTCTCCTGGCTGAACGTCCTCCGGTACATCCCCTTCCGGACGATCATGGCGACCATCACCGCCATGCTCCTCTCGTTCGTGCTCGCGCCGTGGTTCATCCGCGAGCTGCGCAGGAAGCAGATCGGCCAGGTGGTGCGCACCACGGGCCCCGAGACGCACCGGGTCAAGGCCGGCACCCCCACCATGGGCGGCGCGCTGATCCTCCTCTCGCTCCTGCTCCCGACGGTGCTCTGGGCCGACCTCCGGAACCCCTTCGTCCTCGCGACCACCGCCGTCACCGCTGGCTACGGCGTCATCGGCTACCTCGACGATTACCTCAAGATCAAGCGGAAGAATTCGGGCGGTCTGCCCGGCCGCTACAAGCTCATCGGCCAGTTCCTCATCGGCGGCGCGGCCATCGCGTACACCTTCCTCGCCACCTCGAAGCTGCCCGCCGACTGGCTGGAGATCAAGACGCGCCTCGCGTTCCCCTTCGCGGCCTTCTCCAAGCACTCGATCGATCTGCCGATCAGCGTCTACATCCCCTTCGCCGTCTTCGTGGTGGTCGCCACGTCGAACGCCGTCAACCTCACCGACGGCCTCGACGGTCTCGCGATCGGCCCGGTGATGATCAACGCCGGGACGTACCTCATCTGGGCCTACGTGGCCGGCGCCTCCATCGCGAGCTTCTCGCTCGCGACCTACCTCGACATCCCGAAGATCGCCTCGTGCGGCGAGCTCAGCGTCTACTGCGGATCCATCATCGGCGCGGGCATCGGCTTCCTCTGGTACAACACCTACCCGGCGCAGGTCTTCATGGGGGACGTGGGCTCGCTCGCGCTCGGCGGGGGCCTCGGGATGCTCGCGGTGTGCACCAAGAACGAGCTGCTCAGCGTGCTGCTCGGGGGGATCTTCTTCATCGAGACGCTGAGCGTGATCACGCAGGTCATCTCCTTCAAGCTCACCGGCAAGCGCGTCTTCTTGATGGCGCCGATCCACCACCACTACGAGAAGAAGGGCTGGGCCGAGCCGAAGATCATCGTCCGCTTCTGGATCATCTCCATCCTCCTCGCGCTGGTCGCCCTGGCGTCCCTCAAGGTGCGGTGATGGTGATGGATCTCAAGGGCAAGCGCGCGGTGGTGGTCGGCCTCGGCCGGAGCGGGATCGCGGCCGCGAACATGCTCCTCGATCGCGGGGCCGAGGTCGTCGCCAACGACACCTCCGCGCGCGACAAGCTCGGCGCGGCCGCGCTCGCCCTCGAGGCGCGGGGCGCGGCGCTCGCGCTCGGCGGCCACGATCCGGCGATCTTCGCCCGCGCCGATCTGGTGGTGATCTCCCCCGGCGTCCCGAGCTTCCCGGCCCTCGTCGACTTCGAGCGGAGCGGCCGCGAGGTGATCGGGGAGATGGAGCTCGCCTCCCGCTTCGTGACCGCGCCGATCGTCCTCATCGGCGGCACGAACGGCAAGAGCACCACGACGGCGCTGATCGGCGAGATGCTCGGCCAGATCCACGCGCGGACCTTCGTGGGCGGCAACTTCGGTACGCCGCTCGCCGAGGTGGTGAACGAGCCCTGGGACATGCTGGTCCTGGAGATTTCGAGCTTCCAGGCCGAGCGAGTCCCGACGCTCCACGCCCGGGCCCACGCCCTGCTCAACATCACCGACGATCACCTCGACCGCTACGAGAGCTTCGACGCCTACGCCCGCGCGAAGGGCAACCCCTTCGTTCGTATGACCTCGAACGATCTCGCCGTCATCCCCCGCGGCGACGCCCTCTGCGCCCGCGAGGCCGCCCGGGGCTCGGCCCGCGTCCTCACCTTCAGCGTGAGCGACCCCTCGGCCGACATCGCGCTCGACGGCGACGCCCTTTTGCACCGGCCGAGCGGGCACCGCTACCCGGTGTCGATCCTGAAGATCGCGGGCAAGCACAACCTGGAGAACGCCGGGGCGGCCATCGCCGTCGCCGCCGATCTCGGCGTCCCGCCGGACGCGATCGAGCGCACGCTCGCGAGCTTCCGCGGGCTCGGGCACCGGAACGTCCTCGTCGGCGACAAGGACGGCATCCGCTACTACGACGACTCCAAGGGCACGAACGTGGGCGCCTCGGTCGCGGCGCTCCGCGGCATCGTCGAGGAGCGCGCGGTGCTCATCGCCGGTGGGCGCGACAAGATGGGCGACTACGCGCCGCTCGTGGCGGCCCTGCGCGACAAGGGGCGGGCCCTCGTGCTCATCGGCGAGGCCGCCGCGCGGATCGAGGAGGCAGCGCGGGGGACGCTGCCGATCGCCCGCGCCGGCTCGATGGCCCAAGCCGTGAAAATCGCCCGGGAATTTGCCCAGCCCGGAGATTGTGTGCTCCTCAGTCCTGCGTGCTCGAGCTTCGACATGTTTCGTGACTACAAGGATCGAGGAGACGTCTTCGCGGCCGCGGTGCGCGACCTGATCGGCGCAGAGCGCGCGCCGGAGGGGGCGTCATGAGCTGGTTCGGCCGGACGACCGCGAGCGAGCGGCCGGGCCCCGGCCCGGGCTCGGGCAACCGCCATATCGGCAAGCCCGCGCCCGCGCCGGAGGCCGCGTCGCAGGCCTCGACCGAGGGCGCGCTCGCCGTGCCCGCGCTGCTCCGATCGAGCCCCGCCGGGCCGGTCGACTCGGTGCTCGCCGCGGCGGTGATCGCCCTCATCGGCTTCGGGGTGGTGATGGTCTACAGCGCCAGCGCCATCGAGGCGACGGTGCGCCACCACGACGCGCAGTACTTCCTCAAGCGCCAGGCGGCCTACGCCCTCGGGGCGATCGTCACCATGTGGCTGACGAGCCGGCTCAACTACCACCGCCTCCGCCCCCTCGCGTACCCGATCCTCGGCACCGTGGCGCTGATGCTCCTGCTCTGCGTCGTCGGCCTCGGCCACCGCGCGGGCAACGCCTACCGCTGGATCGCGCTCGGGCCCATCCACATCCAGCCGGCCGAGACGGCCAAGCTCGGCATCGTCATCTGGCTCGCCTACTCGCTCTCGAAGAAGGCCGACAAGATCAAGAGCTTCTCGGTGGGCTTCGTCCCGCACCTGCTCGTGGTCGGCGTGCTCGCGCTGCTCTGCCTGAAGCAGCCCGATTTCGGGAGCGCCGTCGTGCTCCTCTTTTTGACCTTCACGCTGCTCTTCGTGGCCGGCGCCAAGGTCCACTACCTCGGCGCGCTCACGACCCTCATGGCGCTCGGCGCCGTGGTGCTCGTGCGCTTCAGCGAGTACCGCTTCAAGCGCTACCTCGCCTGGCTCGACATGGAGAACAACCGGAACGATCTGGCGTACCAGCCGTTCCAGTCCGTGATGAGCTTCGGCTCGGGCGGCACCACCGGGCTCGGCCTCGGCCATGGCCTCCAGGTGCTCTACCTGCCGGAGGCCCACACCGATTTCGTCTCCGCGATCATCGGCGAGGAGCTCGGCTTCCTCGGCATCCTCGCGCTCTGCGCGGTGTACCTGCTCATCGTCTCGCGCGGCGTGAAGATCGCCCTCGAGGCGGCCGACGACTACGGCAGCTTCCTCGCGTTCGGCATCGCCACCATGTTCGGCGTGCAGGCCCTCACGAACCTCGCGGTCGCGATGGCCATCTTCCCCACCAAGGGGCTGACCTTGCCCTTCCTGAGCTACGGCGGCTCGTCCCTCCTCGTGAACGCGGCCGCGGCCGGCATCCTGCTCAGCATCAGCCGGCCCCGGGTGATCGAGGCCGAGAAGGGCAAGGCTCGCAGGCCCGCGGGCGCGCTCCCGAGCGCGTCCGCGCTGATCGCCACCTCGGCCGGCGAAGGCGCCGCGGAGGGATCCGCGTGGTGACCGTGCTGATCGCCGGCGGCGGCACGGGAGGCCATGTCTTCCCGATGGTCGCGGTGGGAGAGGCGATCGCGCGCCTCGATCCCGAGGTCCGCGTCGTCTACGTCGGCACCGCGCGCGGCATCGAGGGCCGGGTGATCGGCGGCATCGGCGGCGAGCTGATGCTCATGGACGTGGCCCCGCTCCGCGGCGGCGGCGTGGGCGGCTTCGTGCGCGGCGTCACGCGCGCCGCCGGATCCATCCCCGAGGCGCGCGCGCTCATCAAGCGCGTCCGCCCCGCGATCGTGCTCTCCGTGGGCGGCTACGCGGGCGGGCCGATCTCGCTCGCGGCGCGCCTCTCCGGCGTGCCGGTGGCGATGCTGGAGCCGAACAGCGTGCTCGGGCTCAGTAACCGCCTGCTCACCCCCTTCGCCGAGCGGGCCTACGTGGCCTTCCCCGAGGTCGAGCGCTTCCTCCGGCCGAGCATCGTGCGCCGCTCCGGCGTGCCGCTCCGCAAGGCCTTCGCGCCGATTTCGTATGAGCCCCAACGAGATCGGCTCGCCGTACTGGTGCTCGGCGGGAGCCAGGGCGCCCAGGCCCTCAACGAGAACGTGCCCCGCGCCGTCGCGCTCGCCGAGAAGGAAGGGCTGCCGCTCGCGGTCATCCACCAGACGGGCCGCGATCGGGAAGAGGCGGTCCGCGCGCTCTACGCCGAGCTCTCCGTCCGCTCGGCGAGCGTCGTCCCCTTCATCGACGACGTGGCCGGGGCCCTCGGCGCGGCCGACGTGGTGATCGAGCGGGCCGGGGCCTCGTCCCTCGCCGAGCTCTGCGCGGTGGGCCGGCCGTCGATCCTGATCCCGTACCCCTTCGCCGCGGACGATCACCAGCACAAGAACGCCGTCTCGCTGGAGAAGGCGGGCGCGGCGGTGGCCCTCGCGCAGACGGCGGCGACGCCGGAGCGCATCGCCGCGGAGCTCGGGCGCCTCGCCCGTGACCCTGGCAGGAGGGCGCGGATGGCGAAGGCCGCGGCGGCGCTCGGCAAGCCCGACGCGGCGATGGATGTGGCGAGGGATCTCCTCGACGTGGTGCGGGCGCGCGCGCGAGCCCGGGAGGCGAGCTGATGTTCCGCGGTCGCGTCAGGCATGTGCATTTCGTCGGCATCGGCGGCGTCGGGATGAGCGGCCTCGCCGAGATCCTCCGCTCGCTGGAGTTCGACGTCTCCGGCTCCGACATGAAGGAGAGCAGCACCACGCGGCGCCTCCTCACGCTGGGCGTGCGCGTCGACATCGGCCACAAGTTCGAGAACATCGCCGGCGCCGACGTGGTCGTCTTCTCGAGCGCGATCCGCCCGGACAACCCCGAGCTCACCGAGGCGCGGGCCCTCGGCATCCCCGTGATCACCCGGGCCGAGATGCTCGCCGAGCTGATGCGCGTGAAGTACGGCGTCGCCATCGCCGGATCGCACGGCAAGACCACCACCACCTCGCTCGTCGCGACGGTGCTCCGCCAGGCCGGCCTCGATCCCACCGTGGTCGTCGGCGGGAAGATGGCGGCGCTCGGCTCGAACGCGAGGCTCGGCGCGGGCGATCTGCTCGTCGCCGAGGCCGACGAGAGCGACGGCTCGTTCCTCCGCCTGACGCCGACCATCGCGGTCGTCACCAACATCGACCCCGAGCACCTCGACCACTACGGCTCCCACGACAAGCTCAAGGACGCCTTCATCGAGTTCGCGGCGCGCGTGCCCTTCTACGGGCTCGCGGTGCTCTGCCTCGATCACCCCCACGTGCAGGACATCCTGCCCAAGGTGCCGCGGCGCCACGTCACCTACGGCGTCTCGCCCCAGAGCGACTACTCGGCGCGGGGCATCCAGTTCCGCGGCCTGGAGACGAGCTTCAACGCCTACCGGCGCGGCGAGCCTCTCGGCGGTTTCACGGTGAAGATGCCCGGCGCGCACAACGTGCTGAACTGCCTCGCGACGATCGCGGTGGCCGACGAGCTCGAGGTCCCGCTCGACGTGACCAAGCAGGCGCTCTCGACCTTCGGCGGCGTGGCCCGACGCTTCACCGTCGTCGGCGTGGCCGGCGGGGTGACGCTCATCGACGACTACGGCCACCACCCGGCCGAGATCCGCGCCACCATCGAGGCCGCGCAGCGCGCGTTCCCGGGCGACGATCACCGGATCGTCGTGGCCTTCCAGCCGCACCGCTACACCCGCACGCGCGACCTCTACGAGGACTTCACCCGCGCCTTCAACCAGGCCGACGTGCTCTTCGTCACCGACATCTACGCGGCGGGCGAGGCGCCGATCCCGGGCGTGTCCGCGGAGCGGCTCGTGCAGTCGATCCGCGAGCACGGCCACCACGACGCGAGCTACGTCGCGGACAAGAACGAGCTGCCCGCCGCGCTCGAGCGCGTGGTGCGCCCGGGCGACGTGGTGATCGCCCTCGGCGCGGGCGACGTGAACGCCTCGGTGCGTGTTCTCCGCCAGCGCCTCGACGCGCGGAGCGGCGGGACGACGCCGGTGCCCGGCAGCGTGCGGGAGGGGCCGACGTGAGCGAGCGCCTCCCCGAGAACCGCAAGCTCGCGCCGAAGGGCGCGGACCCGAAGGGGAACGCTCGCCCGAAGGCGGACAAGCCCCTCGCGGCGGCAAGCTCCGTCGCGCGGCGCAAGGTGATCGAGGCCCCGGTCGATCCCATCATCGAAGAAGACTCGCCGCTCCCCGGGCCCGCGACGACGACGGTGCGGCCCCCGCCCGGCAAGAAGAAGGCCCCGACGCTCCGCGAGCGCGGCGGCAAGGCCCTGCGCGCGGCGCAGCTCGCCCTCGGCGTGGTCGTCGTGATCGCCGCCTCCGTGGCCGTGGCCTGGGGCGCGCGGCGCTACGTGATGAGTAGCCCCCGCTTCGCCATCCGCACCGTGCTCGTCGACGGCGAGAAGAAGCGCAGCGCGACCGCGGTGGCGAGCCTCGCCGGCGTCGAGGTGGGCAAGAACATCTTCGCCCTCGACCTCGCCCTCGCCGGGCAGATGGTCAAGCAGGACCCGTGGATCGAGCGCGCCGAGGTCACGCGCAAGCTGCCCTCGACGGTCACCATCAGCGTGATCGAGCGCGAGGCCTCCGCGGTCGCGGTCATCGGCGAGGATTTGTACCTCGCGACGCGCGACGGGGAGATCTTCAAGAAGCTCGGCGAGGACGATCCGAGCGATCTGCCGCTCGTGACGGGCCTCGCCGCCGATCAGGTCGTGCGCGATCGCCCGGGCGTGGTGCTCGCGATCAAGCGGGTGCTCGACGTGGCGGCCGACCTCGACCGGGTGGGCGTCGCCAAGCGCTACACGCTGCAGGAGCTGCACCTCGAGAAGGACGGCTCGCTCGTGGTCACCATCGGCAAGGAGGGCATCTTCCTCCACCTCGGCCAGCCGCCCTACCGCGACAAGATCGAGCAGGCGAACCGCGTGCTCTTCGAGGTCGCGCGGCGCAAGGCCCAGCCCCAGGTGATCTTCCTCGACAACGACGCGCACCCCGAGCGGGTGGTGGTGAGGATGCGATGACGACCCGCAGAGCCTCTGCCCGCGGCGTCCGGCGCGCCCACGCGCGGTCGATCGCTTTTGTTCGGCCCGAAAACTTGGCCGAAATCGCGGCTGGATGGCAGCTTCGGCTCGCCTTACCGCGGAGCCCTGCTCCGCCCGAGGTAGGACGAGCATGAAGAGCCGGATCGAGAACTCTGAGATCGTCGTCGGCCTGGACATCGGGACGACGAAGGTGTCGGCCGTGGTCGGCGAGGTCGACGCCGACGGGATCACCATCCTCGGCGTGGGCAACGTCCCCTGCCGCGGGCTGCGCAAGGGCGTGGTCTCCAACATCGACTGGACCGTGCGCTCGATCGCCGAGGCGATCGACGCGGCCCAGACCATGGCGGGCGTGGAGATCCGCACCGTGTACGCGGGCGTCGCCGGGAGCCACATCCGCTGCCAGAGCTCGGACGGCGTCGCGGCGATCGCCGGCGGCGAGGTGACGCGGGCCGACGTGGACCGGGTGCTCGAAGGGGCGCGCGCCATCCCCGTCGACGCCGATCGCCAGATCCTCCATGTTTTGCCGCGCGAGTTCGTCGTCGACAACCAGGACGGCATCCGCGACCCGGTGGGGATGAGCGGGGTGCGCCTCGGCGTGAAGGTCAACCTCATCACGGCCGCCACCTCCTGCGTCCAGAACGTGGTCCGCTGCGCGGAGCGCTGCGGGCTGACGGTCGCCGACGTGGTCCTCGAGCCGCTGGCCTCGGCCGAGGCCGTGCTCTCCGAGGACGAGAAGGAGATCGGCGTCGCGGTCATCGACATCGGCGGCGGCACGACCGACCTGCTCATCTACGTGGACGGCGGCATCGCCCACGCGAGCGTCATCCCCGTCGGCGGCAACAACGTCACGGCCGATATCTCCGCCGGCCTCCGGACTCCAATGGGAGAAGCCGAGCGAATCAAACGCAATTTCGGGTGCGCTCTCGGGCGAATGGTGGGAGACGAGGAGGAGATCGAGGTGCCCGGCGTGGGCGGCCACGGCCCGCGCCGCTCGGCCCGCCGCGTCCTCTCCGACATCATCGAGCCCCGGGTCGAAGAGATCTTCGCCGTGCTCCGCAAGCGCATCGAGGACACCGGCATGCTCGAGCAGCTCTCGGCGGGCGTGGTCCTCACCGGCGGGGCCGTGCTCCTCGACGGGATGACCGAATTTGCCGAGGAAATTCTCGGCATGCCCGTCAGGCTCGGCCTCCCCGTCGGCGTCCGGGGGATCACCCAGCTCGTCGCCGGCCCGCAGTACTCGACCGGCGTGGGCCTGGTGCAGTACGGCGCGAGCTCCCTCGCCACCGCCCGCGAGCGGGTGGTCTCCGTGAACGAGCTCTCCGCCCGGCCCGAGCTCCGCAAGACGAGCCCCCGCGAGCGGGTGAAGGAGCCGGAAGAAATCGTGATTGAGAAGCAGAAGAACGGCCGCTTCTGGAACTGGCTCCGAGCGGCATTCTAGGCGTGACGATAGAGGAGAAAATTGTTAGAGAATTCGGTTTGATTCTGACAGACGCGCGCAGGTCCGAGGGGAAGATCGTCGAACGAGCTCCGGGCAAGGCGAGCGCAGGGTGAGCAGGTTCCTGGCAGTACCCATTCTCGGCAGGAAGAGGCGCCTTCCGAGGGTGATCAAAGCGGGGTCGCGAGAGCGGCTCCACCAACGTTTTCCACGCGGGCTTTGGCCCGTGATTTGAGACGGGCCCGGACAGCCCGTCGGCCCTGGCAGAGCGCGAGCTCGGCCCTGGCCAAACCCCCCGGGAGGAGTTCATGAGTTTCTCCATCGAGTTTGCCGACGAGAGCGCCGGGTACGACGCGCGGATCAAGGTGATCGGCTGCGGAGGTTCGGGCGGCAACGCCGTGAACACCATGATCAACTTCGGCCTCGAAGGGGTCGAGTTCATGACCGTGAACACCGACGCGCAGGCGCTCGGGGCGAGCCTCGCTCCGATGAAGCTGCACATCGGCGCCAACGTGACCCGGGGCCTCGGCGCGGGCGCCGATCCCGAGAAGGGCCGCAAGGCGGCGCTCGAGGACGTGCAGCGCATCAAGGAGGTCATCTCCGGCGCGGACATGGTCTTCGTGTGCGCCGGCATGGGCGGCGGCACCGGCACCGGCGCCGCGCCCGTCATCGCCCAGCTCGCCAAGGAGGAGGGGTGCCTCACGGTGGGCGTGGTGACCAAGCCCTTCTTCTTCGAGGGCAAGCAGCGCGCGCGCCGCGCCGAGCTCGGCCTCGCCATGCTCACCGAGCACGTCGACACGCTGATCACGATCCCGAACCAGAAGCTCCTCTCCCTCGGCGACGAGGACCTGAGCTTCGTCGAGGCCTTCCGCAAGGCGGACGAGGTGCTCTACCAGGCGATCAAGGGCATCAGCGATCTCATCACCCAGAACGGCATCGTCAACGTCGACTTCGCCGACGTGAAGACGGTGATGAGCAGCATGGGCCGCGCGCTCATGGGCACCGGCTGCGCGAAGGGCCAGGGCCGCGCCCGCCTCGCCGCCGAGATGGCCGTCAGCTCCCCGCTGCTCGACGACATCTCCGTCGAGGGCGCGACCGGCGTGCTCATCAACATCGTCGGCGGCCCCGACATGCGGATGCGCGAGATCGAGGAGGCCGCGACGCTCGTGCAGGAGCAGGCGCACGAGGACGCGAACATCATCTTCGGCGCGACCGTCGACGAGACGATGGGCGACGCGATCAAGGTCACCGTCATCGCGACGGGCTTCGATCACGTCGTGGCCGAGGTCCCGCAGTACACGGCCTCGTCCCGCACCTCGTCGTCCACGCTGAGCGCCGTCGGCCCGTCGTCGCTCGGCGCCCGCCCGGTCGCGACCACCACCCCGGTCTCGGCGCGCCCCGCCGCCCCGCTCCAGACGCAGCGCCCGCCGATGCAGGAGCCCGCCTTCCCGAGCCGCCGCGCGCCGCTCCCGCCGCCGGCCACCAAGGAGTCCGGCCAGGCGAACGGCCGCGAGCGCAACACCTTCGTGCCGCCGCTCGACTCGGAGTGGGACACCCCCGCCTTCCAGCGCCGCGGGCAGTGACGCGGCGATCGCGCGAAACCCCCTTCAATTCTCGCTGATCCACGCGTGGAGGCCGCTCTTCGGGGCGGCCTCTCGCCCATGTTCTGCCGCGTTCTGCGTTGACAGTGACCGGCGCCGCCTTATGGTCACTTCGCCCTCCATCCTTGGAGGGGTCGCTGACGTCGCCCGGTCATGAGCCAAAAACGAGATTACTACGAGGTCCTCGGCGTCGCGAAGGACGCCTCCGCCGATGACATCCGCAAGGCGTACCGCCAGCTCGCGCTGAAGTACCACCCCGATCGCAACCCCGGCAACGCCGAGGCCGAGGCCTCCTTCAAGGAGGCGACGGAGGCGTTCCAGGTCCTCTCCGACGAGAACAAGCGCGGCCGCTACGATCGCTTCGGCCACGCGGGCCTCGAGGGCTCGCCCGACATGGGCGGGGACATCTTCTCCCACTTCCAGGACATCTTCTCGGAGGTGTTCGGCGGCTTCGGGGCGGTGGCCGCCGCCGCAACGGCCCGAGCCGCGGGCAAGACCTCCGTCCCAGCAGCGCCTCTCCCTCAAGGACGCGCTCCTCGGCTGCAAGCAGGAGGTCGTGCTCCGCACCCCCGCCTCGTGCGAGGACTGCGGCGGCACCGGCGCCAAGGCCGGCACGAAGCGCAAGCAGTGCGGCGCATGCGGAGGCGTAGGCCAGGTGTCCACCTCGCGCGGCTTCGTGATGTTCACGCAGACCTGCCCGGAGTGCCGCGGCGAGGGCTCGGTGGTCAAGACGCCCTGCCCGACGTGCAACGGCCAGGGCGCGGTGGAAAAGTCGCGCAAGGTGCTCGTGACCTTCCCCGCCGGCGTCGACAGCGGGCTTCGGCTGCGGGTGCCCGGGCAAGGCATGCCCGGCACGCAGGGCGGCCCGCCGGGCGATCTCTACGTGGACATCGAGGTCGCGCAGGACGAGCGCTTCGAGCGCGACGGCGCCGATCTCATCACCCGTGCGACCGTCTCCTTCGCCGAGGCCGCGCTCGGCGGATCGATCAAGCTCGATCTGCCGGACGACACGCAGGTGACGGTCGACATCCCCGCCGGCACCCAGCCCGGCGAGGTGATCAGCGTGAAGAACAAGGGCGCGCAGCGCCTCGACGGCCGCGGCAAGGGCTCGCTCCAGGTGGTGATGCAGGTGTCCGTGCCGAAGCGCCTGTCTTCCCACGCGAAGGACTTGCTCAAGCAGCTCGAGCACGAGCTCACCCGCGAGCCCGAGAAGGTCAAGACCGCGTAGCGTCCCCGCGTGGGGCACGCCGGGTCACATCGGCTCACGTCGGCTCCCAGCGTCTCGCAGCGTCAACGCCCGATGCCCATCCAAGCGCCCGCGCATGCGAGCCCGAAGGCGACGGGCGCGAAGGCCACGGCGAAGACGACGGCCACGGGCGCGGCGAGCCCGAGGAGCACGAGCGTCCCGGCGATCGCGAGCGAGGCGCTGATCGCCGGCTCGAGGACGCTCCGCGTCGCCGAGGCGCGGGCCACCAGGTAGCCCGCGATCGGGAACGCGAGGAGCGCGGCGCCGCCGAGGAGCGCGAGGGGGAAGAGGCTCGACATCGAGGCGCTCTCGCCCTGATCGACGGCGGCGAAGTCCACGCCGATGCGGTGCCCGAGGGCCACGGCGCCGGCGAGCGTCGTGGTCATCACCCCGGTGGTGGTGAGCGCGCCGATGCCGATCCAGCGCAGCATGACGGGGCGCTCGGTGCGGAAGAGCGCGGCGCGCACGGCGCGGATCGAGGGCGGCGCGAGGGAGGTGAAGATCCGCCGGCGCGGGCCGCTCGACACGAGCACGGCGCTCGACTTGAACAGCTCGCGCTGCGCGGCGAAGCCGACCACCGCCATGGTCGCGAGGATGGGCGCGGCGGCGATCATCGCGGTGCCGCCCCGGGCGAAGACGATGTAGTCGTAGACGCCGTTGAACAGCGTGACACCGAGCCACGTGAGGTTGAAGGCGCGGCCCCCGAGGCGCGTCTGCGGGGCGCCCCGGCGGGCCGTGGACTTGGCGTCGCGGCCGAGCGCGTAGCCCCAGAGCGCGGCGAAGAAGAGGTGCGCCGGCGCGGCGAGCAAGGCGCGCGCGAGGTCGAGCGAGGCGCCGCTCGACTGCGCGAGGAAGAGCGCGTCGTGCGCGGAGACGAAGCCGAGGCCGGCCGCGGCGGCGTAGATCACCCCGTCGATCGGGGCCTCGAAGAAGCGCGAGCGCCACACCGGGCCGACCGCGGCCACCTTGAGGCCCTGCTCGAGCGGCGCGGCGACGAAGAAGGCGTAGATCAAGGGCACGAGGTCCGCGCCCGAGGCATGCGGATCGAGCCCGGCTTGCCGGCGGATCCAGCGTTCGATGAAGAGGCCGGGGACGAAGAGGAGCGCGCCGAGGGTGAACGTGAGGACGGCGTGCTGGAGGCGCTTCGGCCGCGGCGCCTCGGCGCTCAGGCGGCCGAGCACGGCGCGGAGCACGGCGAAGAAGATCGCGATGGGGCCCGCGACCACGGCGGCGGAGGCGAGGGTGAAGAGGACGTTCACGCGGCCGGTGGTCGTCCGAGGCTAGAAGTGGCCGCCGATCACCGCCGACACCGCGAGCGCGGAGCCCTGGCTCGACGCGCTCTGCCCGAGGCGATCGACCCGCGTCGCGAGCGCGGGGGTGAGGCCCGGGCTCGCCTTCATCGCGGCGAGCGCGGCCCCGTCGAGCGCGGGGCGGCTCAGGCCGAGCAGCTCCCAGCTCAGGCCGAGGCCGACCGAGAGGTAGCGGAGGAGGAAGTAGTCGAGGCCGCCGGACGCGCGCACGTCGTAGCCCTTGGCGCCGAGCACGCCGGTGGTCCCCGTGGCGTCCTTGACATGGGCGAGCGTGGTGTAGCCCGCGCCGAGCGCGAAGTGCGGCTCCAGCTTGCCGATGGGCAGGCGCACGCCTATTTCGGGCCCGATCGAGAAGCGCTGGTAGGCGCTGAAGAAGCTCGCGCGACCGCGCGCGCCGAGCGTGAAGAAGAGCAGTCGCCCGCCGACGCCGGCGCCGGCCATGCCGCCGTTGACCGAGGGGTTGACGAAGCCCGACATGAGCGTGCCCTCGGCGTTGAACGTCTCGAGGCCGGTGTGCTCGAAGCCGCCCTCGGCCTCGACCCACACCCACTCGAGTTTGCGACCGGAGTCGGCCTGCTTCGACGCGTCGAGGCGCTGCGCCGTCTCCCCCGAGCCGGGCACCTGGCCGCCCGGGAGCGGCGCCGGCGGCGCGAGCCCGCCCGCCTGCATGTTGCCCCACGCGTTCGGCTGGGTCTGCGGGACGAACTGGCCCGGCGCGGCCTGCGCGCCCGCGGCGGGCTGCTGCCAGAGCTGCGCCTCGGCGCGCGGCGCGAGGCCGAGCAGCAGGGCGGACGTCGCGAAGATCACGCGGCGCTTCATGCGTCCTCCTCGCGACGCGCGTCGCCCTCGGGCTGAGCCTCGCCGGCGGTCGCGTCGTCGTCGACCGGGATGCGGTAGGCGCCGTCGAGCCACCGGCCGAGATCGACCAGCTTGCAGGGCGGGGAACAGAAAGGAAACGAAGGATTTTTCGGCGTGCCGTCGCGCGGGCTGACCTCGCGCGCACAGATCGGGCAAACATGCCGCGCTCGCGAACCCATGCCCGCACCGTAGCAGCCAATACCGCCAGGATGTAGCCTACGCGCCATGACGAGAGGCTTTCTTCTCTGGGGCGCGCTCCTCGGGGCCGCGCTCGCCGGGCCCGCCGCCGCCTGCGTCGGATGCGCCCTCGCCGGGTGCGACGGCCGCGCGTCGCTCGACACGAGCCTCGTGCTCGACGCCGGCCCCGACGCGGACGCCGCGGAGGAAGAAGAGGCCTCGCCTCCGCCGCCCCTCGACAAGAGCAGCAAGATCGATCTGCTCCTCGTGGTCGACAACTCGCCGAACCTCGATCTTGCCCACACCCTGCTCGCCGAGACGATGCCTTACCTCGTCGATCGGCTGGTGCACCCGGCATGCGTCAACGGCCTCGGCAACGTGCTGCCCACGCCCGCCGATTCCGCCGCGCCGTGCGCCACGGGCGTGCGCGATTTCCCGCCGATCACCGACATGCACATCGGCATCATCTCGACGAGCCTCGGCGGCCACGGCGCCGATCTGTGCAGCCCCACGAGCGGCACCTTCAACAGCGCGCAGGACGACGCCGCGCACCTGCTCGCCCGGGTGCCCGGAGGCGGCATGCTGCCGACCTACGCGGGGAAGGGCTTTTTGGCCTGGGATCCGGGGCAAACGCAGAGCCCGCCCGGTGACATCGACGAAGGCGCGCTCGCGGGGAAGCTCCAGACCCTGGTGTCGGGCGTCGGGGAGAGCGGCTGCGGCTTCGAGTCGCAGCTCGAGAGCTTCTACCGATTCCTCGTCGATCCCGAGCCCTACGCGACGATTCAGGTGATCGACGGCAAGGCCACGCCCTCCGGCGTCGACGCGACGCTCCTCCAGCAGCGCGCCGATTTCCTCCGCCCAGATTCGGTGCTCGTCGTCCTCTTGCTCACCGACGAGAACGACTGCTCGACCCGCGAGGGCAGCCAGTACTACCTCTCGAACCAGGGCTCGACCCCCGGCGATCCCAAGCAGCCCTTCCACCTGCCGCGCGCCCGCAGCGAGTGCGAGACGAGCCCGAGCGACCCTTGCTGCGCGTCCTGCGGTCAGGCGACGCCCGAGGGGTGCCCGCCGACAGCGAACGATCCGAGCTGCCAGAAGGGCCCGATCGATCCCATCGACGATCCGATCAACCTGCGCTGCTTCGATCAGAAGCGGCGCTTCGGGATCGACTTCCTCTACCCGGTCGAGCGCTACGTGAGCGCGCTCGGCGAGCCGATGATCGCCGCGCGCGACGGGAGCCTCGTCCCGAACCCGATCTTCGCCCATAACCGTTCGCCCAACCTGGTGCTCTTCGGCGCCGTGCTCGGCGTGCCCTGGCAAGACATCGCCAAGGACCCGAAATCCCTGGCCTCCGGCTTCACCCCGCCGAACGAGCTCGACTGGGGCCTCCTGCTCGGCGATCCGAATAACGGCGTCCCCCCGGCCGATCCGCTGATGATCCCGTCGATCGCGCCGCGCATGGGGCAGAACCCCGCGACGAAGGCCGCCCTCGCGCCGCCCGACGCGCCCTCCGCGCAGAGCAACCCGATCAACGGGCACGAGCGGCTGATCCCGGGGAAAGACGACCTGCAGTACGCATGCATCTACCCGCGCCCGATGCCCAAGGACTGCGCGAGCGGCGCATGCGAGTGCGAGGGCGATGCGGTCGCGACCAACCCGATCTGCCAGCAGCCGGACGGGAGCTACGCGCCGATCGAGCGCGCGGCCCGCGCCCTGCCCGGCGTGCGCGAGCTTCAGGTGATCCAGGCCCTCGGCGAGCGGGCTGCGGTCGGGTCGATCTGCGCACCGATCGTGACGGGGCCCGATCAGATCACCTTCGGCTACCGGCCCTCGGTGGACGCGCTGCTGCGCGCGATCCGGCGGCGGATCCCGAGCGGATCGACATCGCCCTGAGCGGCTCGGCTCACCACTTGATCTCCACCGTCCCCGTCTCGGTGCAGGGGCTCCAGCACGAGGGTTGCCCCATCGGATCGATCATCGTCTCGGCGTACGAGTAGGAGAGCTCGCCGGAGGAGAGCGAGCCCTCGATGAAGTGGTCGTCTTCCCACAGGCAGCCGTCCGGCCCGATCACCATCGCCACGCCGGTCAGCGACACTTGCCCGTCCTTGGCGAAGCCGGTGAACTCGATCTCGCCGAGCTTCGCGCTCACCGGCCCGCCCTGGCAGGGGAACTCGATCACCCCGTCGCTGCCCATGGTGACCGGCTCGTCGACGCAGTTGGGCGACGACGGCGTGGAGCCCGTCACGACCAGGGTCGGCTTGCAGTCGCCGGTGTCGCAGTCGGCGTCGATGATCCCGTTGCAGTTGTCGTCCACGCCGTTGCACACCTCGAGCTTGTCGGGGCCCTTCGAGCAGCCGTCGCAGGTCATCACGTCGTCGAGGCAGAGGTCTTTGTCGGGGCCGTCGCAGGCTTCGCCGAGGTGGAAGCCCTCGTCGACCTGACCGTCGCAGTTGTCGTCAACGTCGTTGCACGTCTCGGGCACCGGGCCGATCGAGCCCTCGCAGGGGCCGAGGTGTCCCTTGATGCAACGGGCCTTGCCGGGGCGGCAGGCGCCCACGTCGGAGCCGCAGATCACGGTCTCGCCGTCGGTGCACACGTCGACGCCGAGCTCGGAGCGCGCGCCGCAGGCGAGGAGGGTGGAGAGGCCGAGGGTCATGACCGCGAGGGTGCGGCCGAGCCAGGTCGACATGGCCGGGAGGATAGGTCGATCCGCTGCGGATTTCTTGCGCCTCGACGCCGAGGCCACCGCTGGCCGAAAAAACCGCTGCGCGCAAATCCCGGAGCAGACCGGCGAGGTCGTCCCGGAGAGGTGACGCCGCCGCGATCCGCGGCGCCTCGGGCTCCCTGGTTTCGCCGAGATCGCGCTGGTACTTTGCCCGCATGACCTTGCGCCGACTCTCGCTGCTGTTCCCCCTCGCGCTGCTCGTCGCCTGTGGATCCTCGACCCAGCCTCGATCCAGCACGGGGAGCACCAGCGGGACCACCGGGACGACCGGTTCGAGCGGGACCGGAGGCGGGGGAAGCGGAGGAGGC
>JAXLYT010000040.1:0-101235 GCA_046351295.1 Byssovorax sp. | reverse complement strand
AAGAGGCGTGACGGCGGGTGGACGGCGCTGTGCTGCTCCCCGGTGAAGCTCATCCAGGGCGCGGTGGGGCCGCTGCGGATCCGCCCGTTGAAGCGCACGCGGAAGGCGCGCGGCTCGGGGTGGCCGACGACGCCCACGAAGCGCAGGTAGCGCTGCACCGGCGCCGGTAAGGGCGCGAGATCGGCCTCGGTCACGAGCCTCGGCGGAGGCAGCGCGGCGAGGCTCCGGACCACGCGCGCCTCGTACTCGGCGTGGAGCCCGAAGGGGCCGTGGGCGAAGGCGCCGTAGCCTACCATGAGCAGCGTGATCGCGTTGGCGATCGTCCCGAAGCGCGCGTCGCGCCACGCGGCGGCGATGGCCACCTGCGAGGCGACGACGCCGATGGCGCCGATGAGCCAGAACCACCGCGGCGCGAGGAAGAGGGCCGCGGTCGCCGCGGCGAGGAGGAGCGCTGCTCCGAGCCAGACGAGGCCCATCGCGCGGGAGATCGGGAGCGTGAGCTGCGGCAAGCGCGCGAGCTCGAAGGCCTTGAGGAAGCCCATCAGGTGAATCAGGGCGTGGACCGCGAGAAGGATCGAGAATGCGATGCGCATGATCTGCTCCGGGGTGCGCCGCGAAAGTTGCGGCCGAGGACGCATCGGGTGCGCGGATGAGCCCGCGAATGCGCGGGTGTGGGTCGATATCGCTCACGGGAGCATCGGGTGTGCCGGGCACGGGTGTGCCGGGCACGGGTGTGCCGCGCATGAGCGCGCAAGTCGCGATGAACGGACGCGCGACGCTTGACAGCGAGGGGGCTCTCTCTCGCATCATCACGCGATGCGCCTTGCTCTCTCGCTGTCCGCGATCGCCGCGCTCTTCCTCGTCGCATGCGGCGGCGCCCCTCCGAGCCCCGAGACGCCGGTCTCTCACCCGGAGACGCCGAGCGCCGAGGCGACCGCTGCGCCGACCGCGGTGCCGAGCGCGACCGCGGCGGTCAACGCTCCTCCGGCGGCGGCCTGTCCGGGCAAGGTGGACGCGCCCGAAGGGCTCGCGGAGGTGAGCGATCCCGATCTGCTCAAGATGGCGCTCGGCGATCCGGGCAAGGGCGGCCTCTGCACGGGCAAGGTCTTCGAGGTGGTCAAGCCGGTGAGCGTGTTCCGCGTGTGGAACCAGGCCAAGGTGCAGACGGCGCTCGGCCGCTGGTGGTCGTTCGGCAAGCCCAAGGGGCCCGTCGACGCGTATCGCAGAGACAACGCCATCTGCCCCGAGTGGAGCGATCTCAACTTCTACAACGAGTGTCACCTCAAAGTGGGCGCGCACATCGTGGTCGGCCCCGGGCAGAGCGCCGAGTGCAAGTCGACGACGTACGCCGCGTCGTCGACCAACCAGGTGTTCGTCAACAACGACACCCGCGACAAGGATCACCCGAAGCTCCTCGTGGAGGAGTGCACCTCGGGCTCGGTCTGGCCTTGATCGGCCGCTAGATCCGGATCGCCGCGCCGATCAAGCCCGCCTTCGCGGGCAAGGGGAGGGGCAGATCGATCGAGCGGAGGGCGCCCGGCTCGAAGCCCTCGCGCGCGAGCTCCGCGCGCACGTCGCGCAGGAGCGAGCAGCCGCCGAAGGCCCAGCGCCACACGGGCTCGAGGCGCTCTTGCAGGCGCCGCACGCGCGGCCTCTCGCTCTGCACGTGCTCGACGAGGCGGAGCTCGCCGCCGGGGCGGAGCACGCGGTAAATCTCGCGGATCGTGCCAGGTAAGTCCTTGATCGAGCAGAGGGCGAAGGTGACGATCACCGTGTCGAAGGAGCCTGCGTCGAACGCGAGGCGCTCGGCGCGGCCGTCGAGGATCTGCACGCTCGCGCCGCTCCTCGCGCGGCGCTGCTCGGCCTTGATGCGCATGCCGCGGGCGGGCTCGATGGCCACGACGTCGGTGCCCGCGGGGTAGTGGGCGAAGTTGAGGCCGCTGCCGGCGGCCACCTCGAGCACCCGGCCTCGCGCGCCGCGGGCGACCTCGGCGCGGTACGGGGTCATGCCCTCGCCGAGGGCGGTGTCGTTGATCCAGGGGAAGATGAGATCGCCGAGGGACAAGCGGGGCCTCCGGGAGCGCGTCGAGCGAGGGAAAGGGTGGGCCTCGCGCGCCCCGCTGTCCACCGCCGGCACGGACCAAAAATCATGATGGGAATTTCTGCGGGCATGACTAGGCTCACGGCCATGGCAAATCCCACCGCTACCCTCGAGACCTCGCTCGGGACCATCAAGATCGAGCTCTTCGTTGACAAGATGCCGATCACCGCCGGTAACTTCGTCAAGCTCGCCAAGAGCGGCTTCTACGATGGCCTCCACTTCCACCGGGTCATCGACAACTTCATGCTCCAGTTCGGCTGCCCCCACAGCCGCGATCCGAACAGCCCCATGGCCGGCACCGGCGACGGCCCCGATGGGACGATCAAGGACGAGCACCCCGCGGACGCCAAGCTCTCGAACGAGCCCGGCACGCTGTCGATGGCCAACACCGGCCGCCCCAACAGCGGCAGCTGCCAGTTCTTCATCAACACCGTGCACAACGACTACCTCGACTGGTTCACCCCCGGCCCCTCCAAGCACCCCGTGTTCGGCAAGGTGATCGAGGGCATGGACGTGGTGTTGAAGATCGGCAAGACCCCGACCGATCGCAACGATCGCCCGCGCACGCCGGTGAAGATGAACAAGGTCACCGTCCACGAGGGCTGAGCTCGTCGACGTTCCCTCCGCCCGCGCCGGAGCCTCCCCTCGAACGCGCTCCGGCGCATGCGCCCCGCCCAACGAAGCCCTTCCCGATCGGAGGCGTGCATGCTCCTCGTCATCGACGTCGGCAACACCAACATCAGCTTCGGCGTGTTCGACGGCCCGCGGCTCCTCGAGCACGTGCGCTGCGAGAGCGCCCGGGCCCGCACCGCGGACGAGTACGCCGTGCTCGTGCGGCAGATGCTCTCCCTCCGCAAGGTCGACCTCGACCGGATCGACAGCGCGATCATCGCGAGCGTCGTCCCGCCGCTCACCGACACCATGGTCGAGCTGGCGCGCCGCGCGTTCGGCCGGGAGGCGCTGGTCGTCGGGCCCGGGATCAAGACCGGGATGGCGATCCTCTACGAGAACCCGCGCGAGGTCGGCGCCGATCGGATCGTCAACGCCGTGGCCGCGTACGAGTGGGCGAAGAGCGCCGTCATCGTGGTCGACTTCGGCACCGCCACCACCTTCGACTGCGTGACGCCCAAGGGCGAGTACCTCGGCGGGGTGATCACCCCGGGCGTGCAGATCAGCGCGGAGGCCTTGTTTTCCCGGGCGGCGCGCCTCCACCGCGTGGAGCTGGCGCTGCCCCCGCGCGTGGTCGGGCGCAACCCGGTCCACTCGATGCAGTCGGGCATCGTCTACGGTTACGCGGGCCTCGTCGACGGCCTCGTCACCCGCCTCAAGCGCGAGCTCGGCTACGCGTGCCGCGTGGTGGCGACGGGCGGCCTCGGGCGCCTGATCGCCCCGCAGACGGAGTCGATCGAGGTGGTGGACGACGACCTCACGCTCACGGGCCTGCGGCTGATCTTCGAGCGCAACGATCACGGTCCGGCGGGCCACCACGGGCCCGCGACCGAGGCCTGATCCGCGGATGCCTTCGCCTGGCGATCTCCCGGGCGAGGGGCACGCGCGCGCGGCCGCGAGCTCGAGCGGCGGCGCGATCCTGCGCCCGATCGCGCTCTTCGCGCTGCTGCTCCCGGTCGCGATCGTCGCGGGCCTGCTCGCGGGCGCGGAGCCGGTGTCACCGTTCCGTGCGCTCGCCGATCCCGCGAGCCTCGACCGGGTGATCCTCCTCGACATCCGCCTCCCGCGGGTGCTCCTCGCCGCGCTCTCCGGCGGCGGTCTCGCCGCGGTGGGCGCGGCCTTCCAGGCCCTCTTGCGCAACCCGCTGGCCGAGCCCTACGTGCTCGGCGTCTCCGGCGGCGCGGCCCTCGGCGCGACGCTGGCCATCGCCCTCGGCGTCGCGGCGACGTCGGTGATCGGCGCCGCGCTCGTCCCGGCGGCCGCGTTGATCGGCGGGCTCGGCGCCACGGTGCTCGTCTATGGCATCGCCCGCGACGCCGCCTCCGGATCCTCGGGCACGTCGATCCTCCTCGCCGGGGTGATGGTCAACTCGATCGCCGCCGCGCTGATCACGTTCCTCAAGACGCTCGTGTCGCCGTCGCGCGCGCAGCAGCTCCTCCGGTGGCTCACCGGCTTCATCGATCTGCCCACCTCGACCGGCCTCGCCGTGGTCGCGATCTACGTGGGCGGGGGCGCGCTCGTGCTCTTGCTCGACGCGGCGCACCTCAACCTGCTCGCCCTCGGCGACGAGACGGCGGCCACGCTGGGCGTCGACGTGCGCCGGCTGGAGCGGCGGGTGTTCCTGGCCTCGTCGGCGGTGGTCGGCGCGATCGTCAGCGTCACCGGCCTGATCGGCTTCGTCGGCCTCGTGGTGCCCCACGCGCTGCGCCGCCTGCTCGGCCCGGACCACCGGCGCCTCCTGCCCTGCTCGATCCTCTTCGGCGCCACCGCGCTCGTGGGCTGCGATCTGCTGGCGAGGCTCACGTTTCGCTTCACCGGCACCGAGCCGCCGGTGGGCGCGGTGACGGCCCTGCTCGGCGGCCCGGTCTTCCTCGCGCTGCTCCGCCGGTCGAGCCGCGCCTCCTCGTGAGCGGCGATCCGCGGGCGATCGGCGCTCGATCGGACATTGTCCGACCGCCTCTCACCGCGGGTTTGGACCGGCGCCCCGATCCGGGTATCGTGCCGCGGATGTCACGCGCAGGGATCCTCTCGCACCGAGCCTCGCGGCTCGCCGCGGCCCTCTCCCTGGCCTGCGCCCTGACGAGCGGCGCGGCGCTCGCCGATCCCACGCCCGAAGAACGCGCCGCCGCGCGCCAGATGTTCGGCGAGGGCAAGGAGCTCGAGAAGCAGAAGAGCTGGGCCGACGCGCTGGAGAAATTCCGCAAGGTCGCGGCCATCAAGATGACGCCGCAGGTGCGCTTCCACATCGCTCTCTGCGAGGAGAACCTCGGCCACCTGGTCGCGGCCATCAACGGCTTCGAGCTCGCCGCCGAAGAGGCGCGCAGCGCCGGGCCCGCGGCCGCCGAGGTGGCGGACAACGCGCCCGCCCGCGCCGAGGCGCTGCGCAAGCGCGTGGCGACGCTGCGCCTGTCGATCAGCGGCAAGCAGATCGACTCGAAGATCGTGCTCGACGGCGCGCCCCTGAGCCGCGCCGCGCAGGACGTGCCGATCCCGCTCGATCCCGGCGCCCACGTGATCGAGGTGCAGGACGCCGCGGGCAAGGCCTCCCAGCACAAGGAGCTGAGCGTGAGCGAGGCCGGGAGCGAGACGCTCGCGATCGAGCTCGCCGACGCGGAGCCGCTTCCTCCGCCTCCGCCACCACCCCCTCCGCCACCACCGCCGCCGCCCGGCTCGCGGACGCCGGCGTACATCGTCGGCGGAGCGGGCGCGGCGCTGCTCATCACCTCGGGCATCTTCTACGGCCTGCGCGCGGGGACGATCGCGGAGATCACCGACTCGTGCGCCGACAAGACGGCGCTCACGGGCTGCGATCCCGGCAAGAAAGATCTGGCCGACACGGGCGCGACGTACGGCACCGTCTCGGCGGTGACGCTCGGCACGGGGATCGCGGCGCTCGGCGCGGCGGGCGTGCTCTTCGTCGTCCTCGGCCCGAAGAAGCAGCCGGCCGCGCAGGCGCCCCCGCCGGCCACGTCCTTGCGGATCGCGCCCACGCCGGGTGGCCTGCTCTTCCAGGGGACGTTCTAGATCAGCTGCAGAGCGACGATCAGACGCCGAGCAGCTTGTTCATGCTGGCCTCGTCGGCCGGCGTGAACGGGTGCTGATCGAACTCGGCGCTCGTCACCCACTTGAAGGCGTTGACGGCGAGCGGCGAGGGATCACCCTGGGTGATGCGGCACTCGTAGAGGTAGAGGTCGACCACGTAGCGCTCGTAGGGGTGGCTCACGAAGGAGATGAGCTGGCCGCACTCGATCTCCACGCCGAGGCGGTGGCGCACCTCGCGCTTGAGCGCGGCGGCGTCCGTCTCGGTGTCCTCCACCTTACCGCCGGGGAACTCCCAGAGCAGCGGCAGCACCGCGGCCGGCCGGCGCTGGGTGATCAGGTAGCGACCCTCGTGCTCGATCACCGCCGCGACGACGCGGATCGTGCGAACCGACTCCATCGGAACCTTCCTTCTCGTGGGTGCTGGGCCCGCGGACGCTCACATCCCGACGCGGAAGAGCTGCTGGCCCATCAGCAGCACGTCGCCGTTCGTCACCTCGGCCTCGCCGCCCAGGCGCACGAAGCTGCCGTTGGAGCTGCCGAGATCGGTCAAGAAGAGCTGCCCGCCCTGGTAGGAGAGGCGGCAGTGCAGGCCGGAGACATAGCCGTCCTCCGGGAAGAGCACGTCGCCGCGCTCGCGGCCGAGGTGCATGCCCGCCTCGGGCACGGGGAACGCGTTGCCCGTCGTGTCGCGCCCGATGATCAGCGCGATGCGGCCGATGTAGCCCTTGGCCGGGCTGCCGAGCCGATCGACGCTGTCCTGCGTGGCGGGCAGCGCGGTGAGCGGCTCGAAGCGGAGCAACTCCTGCCCGATGCGGAAGACATCGCCCGGGTTGATCGCCACGGGCTCGTCGCGGCGGAGCTTCTTGTAGACGCCGTTGAGCGAGCCCTCGTCCTTGACGAAGAGCTTGCCGCCGCGGGGAGAGAAGGTCGCGTGGCGCGGCGAGAGGTAGCTGTCACCCGCGAAGATCGCCCCCGTGTCGCGGCCCACCGTGGTGGGGCCTGCCGGGAGCGGATAGGTGCCCGACTCGGTCCCGTCCGCGCGCAGGGCGGTGAGCACGACGCCGCTCATCGCAGGCGCGGCCTGGATCGCCGAGGTCTCTTGCACGGGGGGCGCCGCCGCGGGGCGCGTCAGCTTGAAGCCGCACGACGCGCAGAACTTGTTGTTGGGCGGGTTCGGGTGATCGCACTGCGGGCAGATGACCGTGCCGCCGGCCGCGGCGGGCGCAGGCGCGGGAGCTGGTGCAGGAGCGGGCGCGGGGGCCATCACCGGCTGCGGGGGAGGCGCGGCGACGGCGGGCTGCGGTGCGGGCGCGGGCGCGGCCACCGGCGGCGGCGCCATCTGCGCTGTGCCGAGGCCCGCGGGCTTGGGGCGGGGCGCGGCCACGCGCGGCTCGAGCCCGCCCTGGTGCGTCGCCTCGTCGGCGATCGGCGGAGCCACCGGGCGCGCTTGCGGGACGCCGTGCGGAGGCGTGCCCGCCGCGAACTTCTTGGGGGCAGCATCGCGCGGTAGCTCGGCGCCGCAGCCGAGACAAAACTTGTAGTGGTCCTGATTCTCCTTGAAGCACTTCGGGCAGGTAATCACCGCTTCTCCTCGCAGGCAGGGCCCACAGCCGGCGCGAGCATAGGCGCCTGCCTGCCCCTGTGTCGAGAACCGTGAAGCATCCCGCTACGGGAGGCCGTCTACTTGGACGCCTACTTCGACAAGAGAGCCAGGGCGTCCCGCACGAGCTCCCCGAGCGGGGCGCTCTCGACCCTGGCACCCAGCGCGCTCACGGCTCGCTCCGCCTCGGCAGGCCGGAAGCCCATCCGGGTCAAGGCGCTGGTGAGGAGCTCGCCCTTGGCAGTAGGGGCGGAAATGAGCGGGGCCTGGATCGCCTGGGCGGGGGTGGGGGCCAGGATCCGGTCCTTCAGCTCCAGGACGATGCGCTCCGCCGTCTTCTTGCCGACCCCGGAGATCTTGGTGAGCCGCACCGTCTCGGCGCGGGCGATGGCGGCCCCGAGATCGGCCACGCTCATGGCCCCGAGGATGGCCATCGCGATCTTCGGCCCGATGCCGGCCACGCTGATCAGGTGCCGGAAGGCCGCCCGATCGTCGAGCGAGGCGAAGCCGTAGAGGAGCAGCGCGTCCTCGCGGACATGCGTGTGGACGAAGAGGGTGACCGCGCCCGCCGTGTCAGGGGCGAGCCTCCCCACCGCGCCGAGCGGCGCCGTGACCTCGTATCCAACACCGTTGACATCGAGGACCAGCGTCCCATCGGCCGCGTCCTCGACGATCTTGCCTGTGAGCCGGCCGATCAATCGTTCTTCGCTCCCTGCTTGATCCAGGCCCGGATCGCGTCGCGCTTGTCGGCGGCCATCGGCTTCGTGTTCCCCTGGGGCATGAGCGCCTCGCAGGTGTCCTTGGCGGCGCAGGTGAGCTTGTCGCAGCCCACGCCGTCGAGCTTGTACATGAGGAAGCTCTCCTCGGGGTGCCCGGCCTCGATGATCTTCATGTCCGGGTTCTCGACCGAGGCCACGCCGACGTTCTGATCGAAGATCGCCTGGATCTGGGCCGCGGTGGGGGCAGGATCGGCGTTCTTCGGGCCGAGGTAGTGCTGCTTCTCCGGGTGGCCTTGCTCGGTGCCGTGGCACGAGGCGGAGAGGCCGCAGGAGGTCCGGAAGATGGGTAGGACGTCGGTCTGGAAGGACACGGCCGGGTCGGTCCCATCGTAGCCGGTGTAGTCGAAGCACGCGGGGGCCTCGGTCCCGCCGGTGCCGGTGGTGCTGCTGCTGCCGCCGCTGCCGCCGCATGCGGTGAGGGTGGCGGCGGCACCGCCGGAGAGGGCGAGCCCGAGCGAGGCGAAGAGGGCCGAGGCGAGGGAGATCAAGGAGAGCCGAGGTCGCGTCATGCGGGGCCTTCGAGGCAAGAGGGGCAAGGTGGAAAGGGGGTGGCTGACGCTAGCAGATCGCGTGCGGATCGCGTCGGCCACGCGGAGCCCTGCCTGTTTTTTGGCGAGCGGGCCCGAGGAGGACTACCCTCGACCGAGATGAGGGTCCTCGCGTCCTGCCTCGCTCTGCCGCTCTGCGCCTTGCTCGCGGGCTGCGCGGGGGAGCATGACGCCCTCGACAAGCAGGTGGCGGAGCTGCGCGCCGAGCTCGGCAAGCTGAGGGCCGCGCACGCCGCGCTCGAGGAGCGCTTCGACAACGCCGAGCTCGCGCGCGGGACGTTCCGCGGCCCGGCCGCCGCGGGGAGCGCCGCGCCGGCCGCGGGGCCCGCGGCGCCGAAGAGCGACGGCGATCGTCCGAGCCTCGACGTGGTGCACCTCGAGCCCGAGCCTGACGCCTCCGACGATCCGGACTCCGACGCGCCCCGGCCCGTCGTGCGCGCGGTGGGTAACGGCGGCTCGGTGCAGGGCGGCGCGCGCGGGAAGATCGCGGGGGGCGGGCCGGCCCAGGACGACTACGACAAGGCGTTCGATCTCTACAAGAGCAAGAGCTTCGATCGCGCGATCGAGGCCTTCGGCGCGTTCCTCTCGAAGTACCCCGACAACCCCGCCGCCGAGCAGGTGAGCTTCCTTCGCGCGGAGTGCACGGCGGGCAAGGGCGAGCACCGCCGCGCCGCCGAGCTCTTCGAGGCGGTGGCGGCGAGCTTCCCGCAGGGGCAGCGCGCGGCCGACGCCCTGCTGCGCGCGGCGCAGCTCTACGGCAAGGCGGGCGACAAGGCCGCGGCCGACGCCGCCCGCAAGAAGCTCCTTTCGAATTATCCTGCGACGGACGCGGCCCGCAAAGCCGCCAAGCTCCCCAGCGACAAGAAGAAGCCATGACGTCGAAGACCGCTCCCCTCGCGCTCGCCCTCCCGGCCCTCGTGCTCGCCGCCTCGCCGGTGGCCTTCGCCCAAGATCCGGGCGGCGCCGCGCCCGCGCCGCAAGGCGGCGACGATCAAGGCACGCCCGGGCAGAACGTCACGGTGATCCAGCTCCCCCCGCAGGGCGCGCCCACCTATCCGGGCAACCTGCCGCCCGCGGGCTTCAACCCCGACTCCCACCTCGGCGCGGGCTCGCGCTCCGTCACCGACACGTCGCACTCGACCGACGGCTTCGACTTCGGTCACGGCACCGGCGGCCCGCCGTCCGTGCGCGGATCGGCCACCGGCAGCTACGTGGTCGAGGGCTCGTTCGTGCCCGAGCAGCACGCGGTGCGCCGCGGCGACACGCTCTGGGAGATCTCGAGCCGCTACTACCAGAGCCCCTACCAGTGGCCGCGCATCTGGGCCTATAACCCGCAGATCCAGAACCCGCACTGGATCTACCCCGGCGACCGGGTGCGCCTGCGCGACGCCTCGTCCGGGCCGTCGAAGGGGAGCGTGGGCTTCCTCGGCTTCCGTAGCAAGGTGCCGCCGCAGACGGTGTTCCTCCGCGAGGTGGGCTGGGTCGACGACAAGAAGGAAGACACCTGGGGCGAGCTCGTGGGCAGCCCCGGCGACAAGATGATGCTCGCCGACGGCGACGACATCTACGTGCAGCTCGACGAGGGGCACGAGGTGCAGCCGGGCGACGAGCTGACGATCTTCCGCCCCATCCGCTCGGTCGAGTCCGACAGCGCCAAGGGCTCGCTCGTCTCGATCCGCGGCACCGCCCGCGTCGATCGGTACAACACCAAGACGCGGATGGTGCGCGCCAAGATCATCGAGTCGCTCGACGTGATCGAGCGCGGCGCGAAGATCGGCCCGGTGGGGCGCAAGTTCGACATGGTGCCGCCGGTCGCCTCCGACGTGGATCTCGACGCGACCATCCTCGCCGCGGTGTACCCGAACCAGGTGTTCTCCCAGAACCAGGTGGTCTTCATCGATCGCGGGGAGAAGGACGGCGTGAAGGTGGGCCAGCGCTTCTTCGCGGTGCGGCGCGGCGATCGCTGGGCCAACGCGGTGTCGAGCGCCGGCACCCTCGCCGTGAAGCGCCCGCGCGTGGAGGACGATCGCGCGGCCCAGGTCGACACCATGACCTACGGCGTCGACGACGACCTGCTCCCCGACGAGACCTACGCCGAGCTCCGCGTGGTGCGCCTGCGCGACCACACCTGCGCCGCGCTGGTGACGGCGGCGCGCCACGAGATCGAGCGCAACGCGCGGCTCGTGACGAAGAAGGGGCTCTAGCAAGCCCGGGCGCCCGCGCGGCGCCGTCACGAGGAGGTCGGGCGGAGCCACGCCGGCAGGAGGTTCTCCTCGTTGTAGCCGTGGAGCAGCGCCTCCGCGTCGATCGCCTCGGCGCGCGTCGCCTCGATCGCCCGCGCGAGGTAGGGCGGGAGCGCGACGCCCGCGTCCCGGTACCGCTCGCCCGCGAGCCGCGCCGCGAGGATGCCCTCCTCCCGCGTGCACACGCACTCGAGGGGCTTGTCGCCGGCGATACCGAGGATCGCGTCGAAATGAACGGCCAGTGCCTCGTCGGCGAAGAGGTCTCCGCCGAGGATCTGCGCCGCCTCGGCCGGCGGTAAGAAGGCCGAGAGCAGCAGGTACGTGACGGCGCACTTGGCGCACCCGCGGCACCAGGTCCGGTCCCTCGGCTGGTTGCACGAGAGGAGGACGGGGAAGTACTGCGGGTAGCGGACGAAGCGCTCGACGATCTGGATCTCCCAGAGGTGCATCAGCCCGGAGAAATAGCGGACCTCGGGGGCGAGCCAGCGCTCGATGTACGCCGAGAGTCGCCGCTCGAAGCCGAAGCTCTTCTCGTACTGGTGGTTGACCGGGTGGCCCTGGTGCTCGGCGTTGCCGAAGTTGGCGCTCCGCTCGTTGCCGACGGCGATGTAGCGGTAGCCGTGCATGCGGGCGACGAGCACCGCGGAGAGCGCGTAGAAGATGGGGTAGAACGTGTAGTCGTGGACGTCGTCGTGCCTGGCGGCGGCGAGCAGCTCGGGGTCGGAGACGAGGTCCTGCGAGACGATGTGGAGCTGTTCGGTGCGCGCTGCCTCGAAGAAGGCCGCGAGGACGGCGAGCGCCTCGGTCTCGCGCGGGTAGTCCTCGTAGTAGCTGCCAGCGATCTGCGCGCCCGCCTCGCGGAGCATCTCGACGAGGAGCGCGGAGTCCTTGCCGCCGCCGAGCGCGACGAGCACGCGCTTCTCGTCAGGCACAGGGAGGGCGAAGAGGGGCACGCGCTCGGAGGGGGCCGCGTCGGCCACGATCCGCAGGCCTTGGAAGGGGATCTGGTGGACGTAGAAGTGCTCCATCAGCCCGCCGACGAAGATGCTCTGCCAGAAGTCGATCTGCTCGTCGCTCAGGTACGCGGCGCGGACGCGGATCTCGGGCGGGCAGTAGACGACGAAGACGTACGAGATCAGGGCGAGGCCGAGGGTGAAGGCCGCGGGCGCGAGGGCGGCGGCGACGCCGGGATCGCGTGCGGGGCTCAGATCCAGGCGGATCCGGAGGAGGAAGCGCTCGGCGTCGTCGCGCGAGTAGGCGTACTCGATGTAGCCGGCCTCGGGGTCGATCCGAAACGAGTCGTACGAGATGAAAGCCGTGGGGGGAGGGGAGTAGGGCGTGCAGACGCTCATCGCTCGATCCGGCGGGCGAGCGTAGCCTGACCGGTCAATGGGGGCGATGGGCGTCCTCGGCGGCGCCGCGGTTCGGCTGTCGATCACGCCGGATCGAGGAGGGGGGTGAGCACCTGGGCGATCCAGCTCATGACCGTGCGCGCGCGGCGAGGGACGCGCGTTCCATGGGCATGGATCAGCGACACCGGCATCGGTCGGGCCGGGTAATCGGCCAGGATCTCGATCAGCTCGCCCCGCGCGAGCGCCGCGGACAGGCCCATCCGGGGCGCCTGGATGATGCCGAGGCCCGCCCGGCAGGCGGCCTCGTAGGCGTCGGCATTATTCACCGTGACGAGACAGCGCATCCGTCGCTCCTGGTAGCCGCCTGGGGCTGCGTGCTCGAAGCCCGGCGGGTCGGCGCCGAGGGAGGGCGAGTAATGGACGATGAAGTGTCGATCGAGGTCGCCGGGGGTGAGCGGCGTGCCATGGCGGAGCAAGTAGGCCGGGCTCGCGCAGTTGACGAGGTGGAGCATGCCGAGCCGGCGAGCCTTGAGCGGCGAGTCGCCGAGCGGCCCGATCCGCAGGACGCAATCGAAGCCCTCCTTGACGACGTCGACCCGGCGATCCGTGCTCGAGAGCTGGAGCTCGAGGCCTGGGTGCGCGGCGAGCAGCTCCGGCAGGCGCGGGATGATCTGGGAGCGCGCGAGGATCACCGGCAAGTCCACCCGCACCAGGCCGCGGAGCGCGCTCGGCGCCGCGAAGAGCGCGCCGAGCTCGTCGGCGTCGGCGAGCAGCCGCCTGGCCCGGAGGAGAAAGGTCTCGCCGTCGGGGGTGAGGCGCACCGCCCGGGTCGTACGGTGCAGGAGGCGCGCGCCCACCTCGGCCTCGAGCGCGCGCACCCGCGCCGACGCGCGGGCCTTGGGCATGCCGAGCTGCTCGGCCGCGCGGGTGAAGCTCGCGAGCTCGGCCACCTTGACGAAGACGCGGACGGATTCGAGGTCGAGGCTCATTGTCTGGAAGAACGATACAGTGTGTCGAGCCCGCCGGGTCTTCCGGCAGCGCTCGGCGCGGCTTAAGACTGGGTTGCGAGCGAGGCCGGCGCCCCAACCCCCGGGCCCGTTGCTCGCCTCGAAGGAGTCCAGCATGAGCACCCACACCGATCGTTCCGCCCGCAACATCGCCCTTGCCGTCATCACCGGCGGCAGCCGAGGCCTCGGCAAGAGCATGGCCTTGCACCTGGCCGACCACGGCGTGGGCAGCGTCATCACCTACCGCAGCGCCGCGCGCGAGGCGGACGAGGTGGTGGCGGCCATCCGGGCCAAGGGGCAGAAGGCCGCCGCGCTTCAGCTCGATGTCGCCGACAGCAAGGGCTTCGGCGCGTTCGCCGAGTCGCTGAAGGGCACGCTGGAGCAGGTGTTCGGTCGCGACAGCTTCGACGCGCTGGTGAACAACGCCGGCCATGGGCTGCATAAGCCGATCGCCCAGACGACCGAGGCCGAGCTCGACGAGCTGTACAACGTCCACGTCAAGGCGCCCTTCCTGCTCACCCAGAAGCTCCTGCCGCTGATCAAGAACGGCGGCCGGATCCTCAACGTGTCGTCGGGCCTCGCCCGCTTCAGCCTGCCCGGATATGCGGCGTACGGGAGCATGAAGGGCGCCGTGGAGGTGCTCACCCGCTACATGGCGAAGGAGCTCGGCGAGCGGAAGATCTCGGTCAACACGCTCGCGCCCGGGGCCATCGCCACCGACTTCAACGGCGGCGCGGTGCGCGACAACGCGATGGTGAACAAGATGGTCGCCTCGGTGACCGCGCTCGGCCGCGTGGGCGAGCCCGACGACATCGGGGGCGCCGTGGCCATGCTGCTCGCCGACGAGAGCGGGTGGATCAACGGCCAGCGGATCGAGGTCTCCGGAGGGATGAACCTCTGAGCTCCTCGCAGGCGCGGGGGAGATCGAGCGCGGTCGCGACCCACCTCGCGGCCGCGCTCACGGCGCCGGGCAGGGCGCTCCTTCGGCGATCCAGCGGTCCACCCGCTTCACGAGCTCCGCGTGCGACACGGGCGGGGCGGCGCGCCCAGGGCCGGGCGTGAAGGCCCACAGCACGAGCGCGTCGTGCGCCATGGGGCCGTGCAGATCGGCCACCGATTTGCCGCCGTTCTTCGCCGGATCCTTGAGCTGCGCGCAGAGCGCGCCGGGGCTCTTGCCCTCGAAGGGGCTCGGGTGAGACGAGGGCGGCATGTCCCAGCCGGGCGCGCCGGGTGGGCCATGCTCGATCATCGCGTTGTGATCGCGGTGGCAGGTCGAGCAGGGCAGGCCGGCCTCCGGGCTGTGGCGCGACACGTTCATCCGGTGGAGCTTGCCGAGATCGCCGACATGCGGCGCGTCGCCCGCGGGGTGGCAGTTTTGGCAGCGCGGGTGCTGGAGCACCTCGTACACGGGCAAGAACGAGGCGCCCGTCTGCACCTTGTCCTCCGCGCGCGCGGTGAGCGCGACGCACGCGCCGGCGGCGAGCACGGCGGCGAGACGCCTGAGATTCCAGAGGCGGCGGCTCACTTGGCGGGCTCCTTGGCGGCGAGGCCGCGGGTGAAGGGCAGCATGCGCACCGGCTTGCCGGTGGCGGCGAGGATGGCGTTGGCGACGGCGGGCGCGACGGGCGGCAAGCCGGGCTCGCCCACGCCGGTCGGCGCCTCCTTGCTCGGCACGATGTGCACCTCGATCTCGGGCGTCTCCCGCATCCGGAGCGGCTCGTAGTCGTGGAAGTTACTCTGCTCGACCCCGCCCTTCTTCCACGTGATCTCCCCGCGCAGCGCGGCGCCGAGGCCGAAGATGATGCCCGATTCGATCTGCGCCTTCACGAGGTCGGGGTTGACGACCTTGCCGCAGTCCACGGCGGCGGTGATCTTGTGCACCTTCACCTCGCCGCCCTTCACGCTCACCTCGGCCACCTCGGCGCAGAACGTGTCGAACGAGAGGGCCTGCGCGACGCCGTGGAAATGGCCCTCGGGGAGCGGCTTGCCCCAGCCGGCCTTCTCGGCGGCCAGGTTGAGCACCGCGAGGTGGCGAGGCGACTTGGTGAGCAGCGCGCGGCGCGCGGCGAGCGGATCTTTGCCGGCCTTCCGCGCGAGCTCATCGAAGAAGGACTCGGTGACGAAGACGTTGTGCGAGTTGCCCACCGAGCGCCAGGCGGCGACCGGGATCGGGTGGCGCATGGGGGCGTGCTCGAACTGGAGGTTCGGCACCTCGTAGGCCATGTTGGCCGCGCCCTCCGTGCTGGTCGGGTCGAGGCCGCTCCCGCCGCCGATGCCGCGGCCGAGCTGGCTGGACAATAGTTTGAGGGCCAACGGTGCGCTCGCGGGGAGGATGGCGCCGACCCACTCGCCGCCCATGTCGCCGACGACCGACTGGCACACGATCCGGTGGTTCCACGAGGCGATCGCGCCGCGCGCGTCGAGCGTGCCGCGGACGAAGCTCAGCGCCGCGGGCCGGTAGGGGCTGAAGCGCATGTCGTCTTCGCGCGTCCAGACGAGCTTGATCGGTTTGTTGATCTTGAGCGCGATCTGGAGCGCCTCCTCGAGGAAGTCGTGCACGCCGCGCCGGCCGAAGCCGCCGCCGAGCAGCGTCTGGTGCACGACGATGGACTCGTACGGCAAGCCGGTCACCCTGCGCACCACCTCGCGCACGAGGGCGGGGCCCTGGGTCGGGCACCAGATCTCGCAGCGATCGCCGGTGAAATGCACCGTGGCGTTCTGCGGCTCCATGGTGGCGTGGGCGAGGTAGGGCAGCTCGTAGACGGCCTCGATCGTCTGCGCGGCCTCTTTCTCGGCGCGCTCGACGTTGCCGGCCGCGCGGATCATCTTGGCCGGCTGCTTGGCGCGGTCGAGGTACATGGCGCGGATGGCCTCGCTGCTCACCCACTCGGCGCCGCCCGACCAGGTGACCTTCACCGCGTCGGCGGCGCGGCGAGCCTGCCAGTGGCGCGCGGCCACCACGGCCACGCCCTGCGGGATGCGCAGCACGTCCACCACGCCGGGCATCGATCGCGCGGCGCGATCGTCGACCGCGCTCACCTCGGCGCCGAGGCGCGGGGGGCGGAGGAGCACGGCGTTGAGCATGCCGGGCACGTTCACGTCGATCCCGAACTTCGCCGAGCCGTCGACCTTCATGCGCGCGTCGAGCCGGGTTACCGATTTGCCGATCCACGTGTGCTGGTTGTCGGCCTTGAGCGTGACCTCGGGGACGGGCTCGGCGGCGGCCTCGGTGGCGAGCTCGCCGTAGCGGAGGCGGCGGCCGGAGGGCACGTGGACGATCGTGCCTTCCTCGGCCTTGCAGTCCTCGAGCTTGGCCGAGAAGCGCCGCGCCGCGACGCGCTTGAGCATCTCGCGCGCGACCGCGCCGGCGCGGCGGAGGGGCTCGAACGAGGCCTTGGTGCTGGTGCTCCCGCCCGTCACCTGCATGCGCACCTGCGCGTCCTGGTTGTCGTAGGCGACGTTGGCGCCCGCGAGCTCGATGATGAAGCGCGCCGGGTTGATCTCGAGCTCGTCGGCGACGAGCTGCGCGTGGGACGTCATCGTCCCCTGGCCCATCTCCACGCGGTCGAGGGTGAAGATCACCTGATCGTCGGGCGTGATCCGGATCCACGCGCTCGGCACGAAATCGCCCGGCCGCGCGCTGGGCTGCACCGGCGGCGGCAGGCCCGCGGGCTCGCACCCGAGGCCGCCGATCTCCAGGAAGAAGACGCCGCCGACTGCGAGCGACGCGCGGAGCAGATCCCTGCGGCTGATCGCGGCGCTCATCGGCCCTTCTCCTCGTGCGCGTCGTGCGTCGCGGTGGCCTTCGCGGCCTCGCCCAGGGCGCCCGCGGCTCTCGCGATCGCCCGGCGGATGCGCGGGTACGTCCCGCATCGGCAGAGGTTGGCGTCGAGCACGGCGTCGATGTCGGCCTCGGTGGGCTTGGGCTTCCTCCGGAGCAGCACCACCGCGCTCATGATCTGGCCCGACTGGCAGTAGCCGCACTGGGGCACGTTCTCGGCGATCCAGGCCTTCTGCACCTCGTGCAGCGCCTTCTCTCCGAGGCCCTCGATGGTGAGCACGCTCTTGCCCGCCACCTCGCCCACCGGCGTCACGCATGCGCGCACGGGGCTGTCGTCCACGTGCACCGTGCACGCGCCGCAGAGGGCGATGCCGCAGCCGTACTTGGTCCCGGTCAAGCCGAGCTCCTCGCGCAGCACCCAGAGGAGCGGCACGTCCTCGGGCACGTCGACCGAGCGGGACACACCGTTGACGACGAAGGTGACCATGCTCGTTCCTTTCACCAGAGCGCGAAGCTGGCGGTGAGCTGTACCCGCGGGCCGAAGAGCTCTTCGACGTGGGTGAAGGGGAAGACGAGGCCCCCCTCGGCGTCGAGGACGAAGCGGCGCGTGTGGACGATGAAGGCGCCGAGCGACGCGTCGAGCAGGGGGTTGTTGCCGAGGTAGCTCTCCCAGAGCCCGCCGATCGCCGCGCCGAAGTGGGGGATCATGTAGCGGCGGCTGGCGTTGCCCTCGAAGGAGACGACGCCGCCGAAGCGGTAGAGCATGGCCTTTCGACCTTGCTCCAGGCTGCTCATGAAGGCCGCGTTGCCGAAGAAGCGCCCGTGCGAGGGGCCGTACGCGTTGTTGTTGCTCGACCAGGAGAGGAAGGCGAGCTCGGCCCCGCCGCCGATGAACGGGCCGCTGGCCTTCGACGGGAAGAAGACCTCGAAGATGCCGGTGGGGACGACCATCGACACGTACGGATCGCACACCGGATCGCCCGGGTTCTCGTGCGGGCAACCCGCGGAGGCCACCCCCGGGGCAGCGAGGAGAGCCACGGCGGCGCCGATTCCCAACCACAATCGATGTGTTCGCACGATCTCCTCGGGTATCACGCTCTCCGGCTCCGGCCAACGGAGGAGCGGACCGGGGCCGGTGAAATGGTGCCCCGTTCGCACCGCCGAGCGCGGGCGAGGCTCGCGCCGGGACCGTCCGGGGTGAAGTGGGCTCGATTCGTTGTCGGAGGCGTGGTGATCGCTGGGGATCCGGAGCGAATCCTTCGCCAGGGCGGTGGTGGAGGCCGGGATCGACGCGATGCGCGACCGCCGCACGCGGGCCGATCACCGGGGCATGCGCTCAGCTCGCCGACACCGCAGGCGCAGGTCGCGGGCGCAACAGCGAGAGCGCGATCGAGCCGCCGAGGATGGCGGCGATCACCCCGAGCGAGGCGGCGATGGGGATCTTCACCACGTCGAAAAGGAGCATCTTGGCGCCGACGAAGATGAGCACCGCGGAGAGACCCACCTTGAGCAGGTGAAACTTCTGGATCACCCCCGCGAGGAGGAAGTACATCGCGCGCAGGCCGAGGATGGCGAAGACGTTGGAGGTGAAGACGATGAAGGGGTCGCGCGTGACCGCGAAGATCGCCGGCACCGAGTCCACGGCGAAGACCACGTCCGAGACCTCGATGACGATCAGGGCCAGGAAGAGCGGCGTCACCAGGCGGCGACCGCTCCGCGTCACGAAGAAGCGCTCGCCCTCCAGCTCGCCGCTGACGGGGAGCACGCGGCGGAGGGCGCGGACCACCGGGCTCTTGCCGGGGTCGTGTTCCTCGTTGCGCTGGAGCATGAGCTTGACGCCCGTGAAGGCGAGCACGGCGCCGAAGACGTAGGTCGCCCAGTGGAAGGCGTCGAGGAAGGCGCCCCCGGCGAGGATGAAGGCGGCGCGCATGCCCAGCGCGCCGAGCACGCCCCAGAAGAGCACGCGATGCTGGTGCGCGGCGGGGATGGCGAAGTGGGCGAAGATGACCGCGAAGACGAAGATGTTGTCGACGGCGAGGGCCTTCTCGATGACATAGCCGGCGGTGAACGAGAGGGCGCGCTCGGGGCCGAAGAGGACGTAGACCCCGGCGTTGAAGACGAGGGCCAGGGTGACCCAGACGACGCTCCAGACGCCGGCCTCCTTGAGGGTGACCGCGTGCGTCTTGCGGTGGAAGACGCCGAGGTCGACGACCAGCATGGCGAGGACGAAGGCCAGGAAGCCGGCCCAGAGGGCGGGGGTACCGACGCCCTCGAGAGGTGTGCTCATGGGTGGAGATGCCGAGCAGCGAGCGTGCCAGCGCGCGGGCGGGGCGATCGGGCCGCGGGGCGCGGGACCCGAGGGGTGATTCGACCCGGGGTGGGGCATTTCGCCCCTCCCGCGGCGCTCAAATCGTCACCCCTTCAGTCGTCGGCGCCGCTGCCGTGCCAGCGCTCCAGCTTGCGGTGCAGGGTCTTGCGATCGAGGCCGAGGATGCGCGCGGCCTGGGCCTTGTTGCCCCCCGCGGCTTCGAGGACGCGGCGCACGTAGCGGCGCTCCACTTCTTCGAGGGGCACGAGCTCGCTCGCTGCCGTGGCGTCGACGAGCTCGGGGGCGGGGCGGGCGTCGCGGATCCGCTCGGGGAGATCGTCGACCGTGATCTGCTCGTAGCGGGTGAGGGTCACGGCGCGCTCCATGGCGTTCATCAGCTCGCGCACGTTGCCGGGGAAGGGGTAGGCGGCGAGCTTCTCCGCCGCGGCGGGGGAGATACCCGTCACGCGCTTGCCGGCGCGGGCCGCGAAATCGAGGGCGAAGCGCTGGGCGAGGAGGAGCACGTCGCCGCCCCGCTCGCGCAGCGGGGGGAGGGCGACGTGGATGACGTTGATGCGGTAGTAGAGGTCCTCGCGGAAGCGGCGCTCCTCGATGGCCGACTCCAGATCGCGGTTGGTGGCGGCGACGACGCGCACGTCGAAGGAGACCTCGGCGCTGCCGCCCACGGGGCGCACGCTGCGCTCCTGCAGGGCGCGGAGGAGCTTGGGCTGCATGCCCAGCGGGAGCTCGCCGATCTCGTCGAGGAAGATGGTCCCGCCGCTGGCCTGGACGAAGAGGCCCACGCGCCCGCTGCGCGCGTCGGTGAAGGCGCCCTTCACGTGGCCGAAGAGCTCGCTCTCCAGGAGGGCCTCGGGGACGGCGGCGCAGTTGATGGCGACGAAGGGGCCGTGCCTGCGCTTGCTGCGCGCGTGGAGGGAGCGGGCCACCACCTCCTTGCCCGTGCCGCTCTCGCCGGTGACGAGCACGCTGGCGTCGGAGTCGGCCACGCGGGCGATCAGATCGCGCACCTTGCGCATGGCGAGGCTCGGGCCGACGAGATCGCCGGGCTCGGCCTGCTCGCCGGCGACGAGGCGGAGGCGGCGCAGCTCGACGCGCAAGGCGTGGTGGGTGATGGCCCGCTCCAGGGCCAGCGTCAGGGCCTCGGCGTCGACGGGCTTGGAGAGGTAATCGTAGGCGCCGGCGCGGATGGCGGAGACGGCGGTCTCGATGCTGCCGAAGGCGGTGAGCACCACCACCGGCACGTCGGGGTGGCGCTCGGAGACGCGCCGGCAGAGCTCGATCCCGCTCATCCCTCGCATGTTGAGGTCGGTGAGCACGACGGAGACCTCCTCCTCGTCGAGGAGGGCGAGGGCCTCGTTTGCGGCGTGGCGGGTGATGGCCTCGAAGGCCCGATCGCGGAGGTCGAGCTCGAGCAGCTCGCACATCGCCGGGTCGTCGTCGACGAGGAGGACGCGTCGGGTCATGGTCGGACAGTCTAGCGCCCTCCGGGCGGCGCGTGATCGTCCGCGGCCTCCGCGCTCGCCGGGAGATAGAGGGTGAAGATCGTGCCCTCGCCGGGCTCGCTCTGCACGTCGATGAAGCCCTGATGCTCGCGGGCGATGCCCCAGGTCACGCTCAGGCCGAGGCCGGTGCCCTCGCCCACCTCCTTGGTGGTGAAGAAGGGCTCGAAGATGTGTGGCAGGTGCTCGGCGGCGATGCCCTCGCCCCGATCCCGCACGCGCAGCGCCAGGTAATCGCCCTCCGCGCCTCCGATCTCCGCGGGCGGCGTGACGCGCGCGCGGGCGATGCCCACCACGAGCTCGCCGCCCGATTTCATGGCCTGGATGCCGTTCATCATGAGGTTGGTGAGGGCCTGCTGGATCTGCCCGGCGTCGACCTCGGCGCGCGCCTCGGGCAGCGGCTCCGCGAGGCGGATGGTCACGCTGCGCTTCGCCGCGAGCGGGGCGAGCAGGGTGCTCACGTCGCGGAGGAGGGCGCCGAGCTCGGCGCGCGTCTTCTGGGCGCCGCGGCGGCGCGCGAAATCGAGGAGCTGGCGGATGATGGCCGTCATGCGATCGGCCTGCTCGACGATGATCTTCGCGCTCTGCTCGACCTCCGCCGGCGGGGCGCCGCGGAGGATGCGCTTGGCCCGCCCGCCGACGACGTTGAGCGGCGTGCCGAGCTCGTGGGCGATCCCCGAGGCCAGCGTTCCGACGGTGGTGAGGCGATCGGCGTGGCGGAGCTGCGAGAGGGCGTGGATCCGGGCCTCGGTCTCTGCGGCCAGGCCGGCGCGCGCCTCGGCGAGGCGCTCGCACATGCGGTTGATGGCCAGGGCCACCGTGGAGAGCTCGTCCTTGCCGCCGAGGACGAGGGGCGCGCCCAGATCGCCCTCGCCGATGCGCGCCATCTTGTCGACGATGCGCCGCACCGGGCGGCCGACGAAGAAGGCGCCGAGGCCGAGCGCCAGCACCGATCCGAAGGCGACGAGGCCGAGCGCGGTGAGGACGGCGTTGCGCCCGCTGGCGCGGAGGAACTGCTCTTCGTCCTCGACCGACTCGGTGAGCTCGATGGCGCCGGCGCGGCCCTCGCCCACGTCGACCGGCGCGTAGAGAAAAGCGCGCGCCCCGCCCTTCTCGACGCGAACGATCTCGCTGCGCGCGGGATCCATCGGGACCGCCGGGCCGGCCGGATCGCCGCTCGGGAGGTCCAGCCACACCCAGCGCAAGCGCAGGCCGTCGGAGCGCGCGTCGGCCGAGGCGATCTGCTGCAGCGCCGCGGCGCTCTCGCCGCGCCGCCAGCTCTCGCGCACGGCGGCGGAGAGCACCTCGAGGACGAGCTGATCGCCGCGGTGGCGGTAGGCGTCGACGATGGTGCGCTCGCGCTGCACCGAGAGGTAGCCGTGGAGCGCGAAGACGGCCCCGATGGCGAGGAAGAGCGCAGCGGTCAGCTTGGCAACGAGGCGCATCGCGTCGAGTCTCCTGGGGCTCCTGGTCTTTCGATGGCCTGGTCCGTGCAGCGGGGCCAGCACAAAGGAGCCATCCATGGATCATGCCCAGCCCCCCATCACCTCGCCCCGCGACCAGGCCGTCGACCCGCCGCACTACGCGCACATCCTCCTCGCCGAGGACGACCGGGAGATGCGCTCGTTGATCGCCGCGCAGCTACGCGACGACGGGCACCACGTGATCGAGACCCAGGACGGGATGCAGCTCATCCGCGCCGCCACGCGCTTCGAGGCGGCCATGCTCCCCTTCGACCTGCTGATCACCGACATCCGCATGCCCGGCTGGAGCGGCCTGGAGGCGCTCGATCACCTGCGCCGCGCGGGGATGGCGCTGCCGGTGATCGTGATGACCGCCTTCGGCGACGCGCGCCTGCACGCCCTGGCCAAGGATCTCGGCGCGGCTGTCGTCCTCGACAAGCCCTTCGATCTCGACGCTCTCCGCGTCGCCGTCGCTAAGCTCCTCCGGCGCCCCGCCCCCGAGCCGCTCTCCGCCGCGACCTCGTGAGACGACCTCGCCCTGGGGCGAAACGCCCCACCTGAGGTCGCTTGACCCGCTCTCCGCGCGAGCGCGGCCCACGCTCCCCCGCATGTGCCGTGCTCCACGCGACCGCAGCGTCTCCCCCCGCGCTGCCGTGTCCGGACGATACACGAGCCGAGCCCTCCATCTCGAGAGGGCCACCGGAGAGAGCGGGCGAGCGCGCATGAACGCTTTGCGGGCGAGCGCGCCGTTTTCGGAGCGCCGAGCGCGCCCTTCCGAGGAGAGGCGCTGACTCCTGCGGCGATCGGCGGGTGCGCGCCCGCGCGCGCGCATGGCACGGACGTTGGATGCCCCCGGCCCGCGACGGCTGTGCCGTCACCGCGCTCGCGGCCCGAGCAGCCACGACCGCTCACGTTTTTGCGCTCCGTCGATGGAGGCCATCATGTTCATCTGCGAGTACGACCTGCCTGGCCCGGGCGCGATGCCCGGTCTCCACATCGGTATTTGGAGCGAGCAACACAACGCCACCCCGAACCCGACCTACAACCAGGCCGAGGGGCGGGCCGTGGAGAAGACGGACCACGTCGTTTACAAAGTCCACGTGCAGAACATGAACCCCAATCAGTTCTGCACCAACTTGCGCGCCCGCGTCGAATGGGCCGGAAGGAACGCGACCCACCCCGCGCCGGGGTTCCCGAGCAACGAAATCTGCGACTACCTCGATCCCTCGACGCACGCCGCGATCGCGCCTCCCGAGCTGCACAGCCTCCCCATCGGCCCCTACGGGACGATCCCGGTCGAAGGCTCGGACCTCCGCTGGATGCTCTTCAACCGACTGAGCCCCTGCAAGCAAGCGGGCGACCAGACGGTGTCGGGGCTGACCTTCGACGTGCACGGCATGAACCCGCCCGCCGACTTCAACGTACGACTGCGCTTCGAATACGACTGGGTGAAGGAGATGCCCCCGATGGATCACCAGAGCGGGGAGGTGAAGTTCCAGCAGAGCATCCACGACTGATCGCGGCAGTCATCTCGGTTGGTGCCTGAGCGATGCTCGTGCGTCGCCGCCCGGACCGCGCGCCTCCGGAGAAGGTCGCTCCGACGGCGCGTGAGGCCTTCGGCATTCCGGCGTCGGGCGCGCGGGACCGTTCTTGGCCGCACGCTCCACGTCCCTCGCCGGCGCGCGCCGTCGCGACAGGCCTCGATGGGCTGACGGAGAAATCGGCCCGAGATCGAGCGATCTCACGATGATTCGAGGGCCCGGCACCCCACTCCACATCGATGCGCCGGATTCGCACCGAGGAGCGCCCATGAGCGCTGTTCTCACCGTGGGTGCGATCGACCTTCTCATGGGAGGTACCATGAAACGATTCACTTGGATGATCGGTGGTCGGATGATCGCGGGGCTCGCCCTGGCGATGGCCGCATGCAGCACGGGTGGCGAGGGGACGGCGAAGCTCGGCGTGAACGGCGCGCAGATCGAGCCGTTCGTGGACGCCGAGGGAGAGGCGCTGGTCGACGCTGGGTGGGCCTGGGCCGCGTCGATGATCACCCCTCGCTACTGTCACGCTGCGGCGCTCCTCGGAAATGGCAAGGTCTTCGTGGTCGGCGGGGCCGGCTGGACCGTCCTTTCGAGCGCCGAGCTGTACAACCCATCGACCAACACCTGGTCGTCCGCCGGCAACTCGGCCTCGGGCCGCCAGTTCCCCACGGCCACGCTGCTCGGCAATGGCAAGGTCCTCGTCGCGGGGGGCGGGGACGCGACCGGCACTGCCGTGACGAGCGCCGAGCTGTACGACCCGTCGACCAACACCTGGTCGCCCGCGGGCTCGATGGCCGAAGGTCGTGCCTTGCACACAGCAACGCGCCTCGGTAACGGCAAGGTCCTTGTCACGGGCGGCGACACCTTTTCAGGCCCGCCACGGTCGAGCGCCGAGCTCTACGATCCGGGGACGAATACCTGGTCCTCGGCGGGCTCGGTAGGTGCTCGCTACGGCCACCAGGCAACGCTGCTCGGTAACGGCAAGGTCCTTGTCACCGGGGGCGGAGGGCCCGGTGTACCCGTAGCGACCCTGACGAGCGCTGTGCTCTATGACCCGGCGACGAACACTTGGACCGCGGCGAGCTCGATGGGGACTGGTCACTCGGCCCACACGATGGCGCTGCTCGGCAACGCCAAAGTCCTCGTCGCGGGGGGCTGGAACGGCTCCGCCATTTCATCGAGCGCCGAGCTGTACGACCCGGCGACGGACACCTGGTCCTCGTCAGGCTCGATGACCACCGTTCGCGCTTGGCACACGGCGACGCTGCTCGGCAGCGGCAAGGTGCTCGTTACAGGGGGCTGGAGCGCCGGCGGAGGCACCGAACTGTCGAGCGCCGAGCTGTACGATCCGGTGACGAACGCCTGGTCCTCCGCGGGCTCGATGGGCTACCCGCGCTTCGACTTCACGGCGACTCTCCTCGACAACGGAGAGGTCCTCGTCGCAGGAGGCGGCGGAAACGGCACCCACACGGCGACCTGCGAGCTGTACACGCCCGACTTCGCGGACGGCGAGGGAGACAACTGCCCCAACGTCGAAAACCCCGATCAGACCGATACCGACGGCGATGGTGTGGGGGACGCGTGCGACAACTGCCCTGGTGTCGCCAACCCCGATCAGACAGATAGCGACGGTGATGGCGCGGGGAACGCGTGCGACCTGACCTGCCTCGACAACCTGGTGCCGAGCGCCAGCGCCTGGATCGAGAGCGACACGCCGAGCACCAATTACGGCACGAGCCGCATCCTCTGGCTCGGCAAGGCCTTCGGGAGCACCCGCCTCTCCCTGCTCGCGTGGGACCTCTCCGCCGTTCCGGCCGGCGCGACGCTCGTGTCCGGCTCGCTCACGGTGCACCAGATGAACGTGACCGGGAGCTTCCCCCGGCCCGTCGAAGCGCGGGTGATCGGCGCGCCGTGGGGCGAGCTCGGCGTCACCTGGAACAACGCACCTCCTGTGGGCGAGCTCCTCGGGAGCGAGCTCAACAAGGGGCTCGCCAACGGCACCTTCACCATTCCGCTCGACGCCCCGAGGCCGATGGCCGATCTCCACGATGGCATCTACTTGCGACAGGACGTGGAGGCGACACGGCTCTGGGGCAAGCGGGCCTTCGCGGCGAGCGATGTGCCGACGCTCAGCGTCTGCTACGAATGATCCGGTCGCGCGCCGCGCCGGCGCGCTCGAAGGAGACGCGCCCCCCATGTCGATGCTCGCCGAGGCCGTGGAACGCGGCGATCTCGCCCAGGTACGAGCGCTGATCGCCGGAGGCGATCGGCCGGCCGACGCCGCCGAGGCGCTCGCGGACGCCCTCTGGCGGGGGGATCTCGCCGTCGCGGAGCACCTGATCGACGCCGGCGTGGGCGTCGTCGCGGGCGAGGACGACATGAGCCCCTTGCACGTGGCCGCGCGCAAGGGGCTCGTGGGGCTGATGCGCAAGCTCATCGAAAAGGGCGCTCCCCTCGATCATCGCGCCTACCAGGGGTCGATCTCGCCCACGCCGTTGATGAGCGCCGTCGACGAAGATCAGCCCGACGCCGTGCGTCTGCTCTGGCGCCTCCGCCCGCCTTCGAGGGAGGAGCTCGGGAGCGCCGCGTGGCACTGGATACGCCTGGCGTCGGGGCGCGCCGCGGTGGTGCTCGCCGAGGAGACGGGGGACCCGAACCTGCCGAGCTGCTTCGGCTTCAGGCCGCTGCACAACGCCGTGCTCGGGCGCGACGTGGCGTCGGTGAAGGCCCTGCTCGCGATGGGGGCCGATCCCGCGGCGACGACGGGGGACAAGCTCAAGGTGTATCAGCCCTTCGAGCTCGAGGTGAAGGCCGGCTCGACGCCGCTCGATCTGGCCGTGGCCTCGCGCAAGAAGAAGGGCGAGCCTGCGCTCGTGGAGATCGAGGCGCTGCTCGCGCCGGCGAAGCCCGCGAAGAAGGCGAGCGCCGGCAAGGTGGCCAAGGCGCCCAAGGTGGAGCTCTCCCGGGTGATGGTCACCGTGGCCGGCGATCACCGCCACCCGGGCGCGAGGGCCATCCCCGATCGGTACGCCAAGGGGATGTTCTGCGCCTTCTGCGGGAGCGCGCGCGCGGCCGATCACGCCGAGGTGATCGCCCTCGCCGAGGAGCAGGTGGACGCGCGGGCGCTGCCGCTCTTCAACGCGCGCTGGGACTACCTGCGCGAGGGCGTGACGCAGGATCACGTCAAGAGCATGGGGCGGATCGCCAGGGCGCTCGGCAACAAGGTAGACGCGCTCCCCCGAGGCGCGCTGTGGAAGAGCACGAGCCTCACCGGCCGGAGCGACCCGCTGCGCGCGAAGATCGTCGACGATCGGATGCGCCCCGAGGACGACGCCGAGGCGCAGCTCTTCACGCAGGTGCTCGCCGCCGAGGTCGCAGGCAAGGACGATCTCTCGGTGCTCGGGCCCGCGCTCGGAGACCCGGACGCCAAGGTGGCCTGCGCGGCGGCGCGCCTCCTGAGGCAGGACCGGGTGCGCATGCCCGCGTGGTTCTACAACCCCAAGGTGCCCGTGGATCCGGCCCTGCTCGATCGCGTCGAGGCGGTGCGCGAGGGGCGGGCGGAGCCCTTCACGCTCTGGTCTCCGGAGCGGGAGATGGCGACGGCGCGGCTGCTCGTCGGGGGGCTCGCGGACGCGCGGCTGGAGGTGGCCTTCAGCGCGGCCGGCTCCCTGGGTCCGTGGGGGGTGCCGACGGCGGCGAACCACCCGGTGTGGACGTTGTTGCCCAGGGTTGACCACGAGCGCACGCGGGACGCCCTGCTCGCGTTGCTCGATCGAGCGGCCTCGACCGGCGCGGTGCCCGTCGTGATGGGCGACGTGCAGAGCGTGATCGCCCACCTCCTCGGCAAGCTCCCGGCCGGTGATCGCGCGCGCCTCCGCGCGCTCGGGAAGGCGCTCGGCGGCGGACGTTTGGCGTGGCTCGGCGGCGAGCTCTCGAAGCTCGGCGCGTAGGGCCGCGCGCTCACCTGAGCCAGGCGGGCACGAAGGCCGGCGAGGCCAGGGCGAGGACGATCGCGGCGGCGCAGAGCACGGCGCCGCCGTGGAGCAGCGCGAGGAGCACGCGGCGGATCGGCGCGCGGGAGGCGCCGTCGAGCGCCGCGCACGACGCCAGCGTGAATGCGAGCGGGAGCACCAGGGCGAGCCAGAGGAGGGGAGACGAGGACTCGCCCGGGGAGGTGGGCGTGACGAGGCCGGCCACGGCGAGGTACGCCGCGAAGAGGTAGAGCGTGGGGCTCTTGAGGCGCCGGACGAGCAGCGGGCCACGCCCTTCGCGGAGGCCGCGCCACGCGCCGTGCGCCGCCGTCGCGAGGGCGAGGGCGATCCAGGCGAGGCAGGCGAGGAAGGCGCGGGTAGCCATCGTGGTCGCGTGGATCCGTTCGTCAACGAGGGCAATACCAGGCCGGGATGGGCCAGGGATCGGGCGGCTGGGTGCCGAGCGTCCAGCCGAAGTAGGCGAAGTCGACGAGCAGCACGAGGCCGCCGGCCCGGGCCAGGGCGAGGATGATCGAGGGTCGTTCGAGGGCGCGGCCGGCGCGGGGGAGGGCGCCGATCGCGAAGCAGAGCCCGCCGCCGAGCAGAGCCGCGACGAGGCCGAAGGCGGTGAGGCCGTACCAGCTCATGGCGTGGCTCCGGGGCACGGCCTCGAAGGCCCAGCGATGATCGAGCGGGTAGTACTGGAGGAGCGGGAGGTGGCCGAGGCTCGCGGCGAGGAAGGCCAGGCCGAACGCGGCGCGGGCCGCGAGGATCGCCGCGAAGACGCGCCCGCTCTTCACCCGAGACCTCGCACGGAGAGGACGAGGATCCCCGCGATGATGTCGAACCAGACGACGCCCGTCACGAGCAGGCTCATCGCCGCGTACACCCGCACGAGGGCCTTCTGCTCGGCGGGACGAAGCGTCATGGCGAGCGCGCCGAGGCCGATCGCGACGACCAGGGCGAGCGAGGCGTAGGCCTCTTTCACGTCGAAGAGGCGGGCGTACCCGGGCGCGTACCGGTCGAGGTAGACGCCGCGCACTTCGGCCCGGTAGCTCGGGTAGAGCAGCGCGCCGATCGCGAACGTCGTGACGTAGCTCATCGCCGCGACCTTGGCCCAGGTCTTCTCCTGCGCGACGCGCGCGAAGCTGCCTCGAAGATAGTGGCGCATCTGGAGCGTGTGGTGTGTCGAGGCGCCCGCGAGCAGGATGCTGCCCGCCCCGTGGAGCACGAGGAGCAGGCGGCGGAAGGCGAAGAGGAAGACCGCCTCGCCCGGCCCCGGCTCGCAGGGGGCGATCATGCGCCTTGCCCGCGGTGGGCGAGCACGCGCGGGCACTCGGGATCGGGCCCGAAGGCGCCGCCCGACGCGTGGCGCGAGACGACCTGGCAGCCGCCGCGGCAGACGGAGGCGAGCGGGCAGGAGCGGCAAGGTTCGGGCAAGGCCGCGTGGTAGGCGCGGAAGGCGGCGAGGTCGGGATCGACGTCCCACGCCGACGCGAGCGGGAGCCGGCGCGGAGGAGGCTCTGCGCCGTGGCCGTGGAGCGAGGCGAGCGCGGGCGGGGCCGCGAAGAAGCTGCACGGGGCGGGGCTTCCATCGACGCGCATGCCGCCGAGGTGGCGCGCGGCCTCGCAGCCGAAGAGGCCGAAGGCTTCGAGGGCCGAGGCGCCGTGGCCCGCCGCGAGCAAGCTCCCGCCGAGCAGGGGGACCATGGCGCAGTCGATCCGCACCTTGAGGAGGCGGCGCTCGACGATCCGGGCGATGGCCGGAAAGAGCGCGGCGGCCTGCGCGGGGAGCAGGCGGCGATCGGCGTAGCCCGGGCCGGCGGCGCGGCCTCCGGGCTTGTAGCGGAGGAGCTGGATCTCCCCGGCGCCCAGCGTGGCCAGGTGGGTCACGGTGGAATCCAGCGTGTCGAATGTGTCACGGGTGATGACGACGTTGACGCCGGTGGGGATGCCGGCGGCGGAGAGCATGCGGATGGCCCGCTCGGCCGCGGCGCGCCCGTCGAAGCCGCGCACCTTCTCGTAGGCCTCGCCCGCGCCGTCGTGGCTGACGTTGATCTGGGCAAAGGCGCGGAGCGCGGGCACCTGCTCCTCGCGAAGGCCGATGCCGCTGGTGGTGAGCACGGGGACGAGGCCGAGCCGGCGCGCTTCCGCCGCGATGGCGCCGAGGTCGTCGCGGGTGAGGGGCTCACCGCCCCCGAAGGCCACCGTGGAGACGCCGGCCTCGCGCGCTTCGTGGAGGCGCTCGACGATGGTCGAGAGAGGCGGCGCGTCGCCGTCCGGGCGGGCGTCGAGGTAGCAGCCTTCGCAGGGCGCGGGGCAGCGCGAGGTGACGGCGATGTGCAGCTCGAGGGGGCGCGTCGCGTGGGTGGCTTCGGTGCGAGGGATGCCGAGGCGGCCGGCGAGGGTGTGATCGACGGCGAGCAAGGTCTCGTCGCCGAGGCGGATCCAGGCTCCGAAGGGCTCGGATCGCGACCAGGTGACGGTCGCGGTCGCGCTGCCGCGGAGCTCCTGGGCGGTCGCGAAGCTGTCCCTTGCAGAGGCCAATTTCTGCTGTTTTTTTAACGCAAAGACGCAAAGGCGCAAAGACGCAAGATGAAAAAGAGGGCTTTTTCTCGTTCTTTTTTGCGCCTTCGCGCCTTTGCGTTGAAGAAGATCTCGGCGGATCACCGAGCGGCTCCTTCGTAGCGCGACCGTGCTCCGATCGATCCTTGATCAGGATGGAGCCGGCGGGGCTGGGCGTTGTCCGTTCGCCAACCGCATGCGAAGACTTTGGGCAAAGGCAAGCTTTCGGCTACCCTCCGCCGCGATGATCGGCCGGGCGCTGCGCACGCTGGGATTGCTGACCGGGCTCGTGGGGGCCACCGGCTCGGGCTGTGTCTCCCTCGCTCCTTCGGGGGTCGTGGGCGCGAGCTGCTCGCCCAACTGCGCGCCGCCTCCGCCTGTGGCCTCGACGGTGGCGGTGGCGCCGCTCGTGACGAGCGCGCCGGCTGCGCCCGAGCCCCCGCCCGATCCGAACGCGTTCGATCCGGGCAAGATCACGATGGTCCTCGACGACCCCCGGCTCGCAGCGGTGAAGGCCGAGGTCGATCGCGAGGCGTACGCGAAGGCCGCGGCGGCGCTCCAGGCGGCGATCGCGGGCGCGGCGCCGCTCTCGCCGGAGGACCGGGTCTCGTGGCTTTACCAGCTCGGCCGGCTCCGCGCGCTCGGGGGCGATCCGGCGGGCTCGGCCAAGGCGTTTCAAGAGGCGGCGGCGTCGCCCTCGCCGATCGCGGCGTATGCGCACCTCCAGGCGGCGCAGCAGCTCACCGGGATCGGGCAGCACGACGCGGCGATCGCCGAGGCGGGGGCGGTCACGTTGCCCATGCTGGCCGCCGCGGTCGATCTCGTGATGGCCGACGCGCTGCTCGGCAAGAAGGACATCGACGGCGCGGCCGGGCGCTTCCGTTCGTACCTCGGGCGGGACAAGCACCCGCCCCAGTGGCCGACGGTCGCGCTGCGCTTCGCGAGCGCGCTGCTCCAGCGGCCGAGCGAGGCGCATGCGGAGGAGGCGGTGCTCCTCGCGCGGCGGGTGATCTACGAGTCGAGCGGCGGGCAGGGGGCAGGCGAGGCCAAGGACCTGGAGAAGCAGGGGCTCTCGACGCTGAGCACCAGGCGGCGGCGCCCGCTGGAGCAGCCGAGCGCGGAGGAGCTGCTCGCGCGGGCGAAGAGCCTCGTCGGCTCGGGGCAGCCGCGCGACGCGGTGGTGATCACCGACAAGCTCGTGAAGCAGCCGCGCGCGAAGAAGGCCGGGGAGTACGCGTGCGAGCTGTTCCTTTCGCGCAGCGAGGCGCTGGTGAAGCTGCGCAAGAAGCCCGCGGCGGCCGACAGCTACGGCGACGCGATCGCGCGCTGCGAGGGGCAGCCGCGCCTCGTCGACGCGCTCTTCTCGGGCGGCAAGGCCTCGGCGTCGGACGGCCGGCACCTCGAGGCGATGGGGCGCTACGCCCGGCTGGAGAAGGAGTTTCCGTCGCACCGCTTCGCGGACGACGCGCGGATCAAGGGGGCGCGCGCGGCGCTCGACGCGGGCGACGAGGGGCGCTTCCGCGCGCTGCTCTCGACGATCGCGGGCGACTACCCGAACGGCGATCTCACGAGCGACGGGCTCTTCGAGCTCGCGCTCGCGTCGATCACCAAGCGGGACTGGGCAAGCGCGATCCCCTGGCTCGAAAGGGGGCTCGCGCGCTCGCCGCGGGAGCGGGCGTACTTCGCGGCGGGGCGCTTCCCGTATTACCTCGCCCGCGCGCACCTGGAGACGGGCGCGGTGGAGCAGGGGCTCGGCGAGCTCGCCTCGGTGATCCGCGACTACCCGCTCTCGTATTACATGGCGCTCGCGTACGCGCGCCTCGGCGAGCGCGATCGCGGGCGCGCCGAGCGCAGCCTGGCCGAGGCCGCCGGCGCGGAGCAGGGCGGGAGCTTCACCGTGCCGCGCGGCCCATGGGCCGACGATCCGGGTTTTGTGCGCGCGGTTTCACTTATCCGCCAGGGCGATGCCAAGCTCGCGAAGGGAGAGCTCGACGCGCTCGGAGTGAGCGCGCGGACGGCGCCGCCGGACGAGACGCTCGCCGTCGCGCTGCTGCTCCACCGGAGCGGGGCGATCGGCTGGGCCCACGGCTTCTTCCGGACGGGGATGAACAGCCACACGCCCGCCGCGAACGACCCGGTCGAATGGCTCGCCCACTACCCCACCGGCCGGTTTCGCGCGGTGTGGGAGGCGGCCTACCCGCGGCCCTACGCGAGCGTGGTCGGGGCCGAGGCCAGGCGGCAGTCGATCCCCGAAGCGCTGGCGTACGCGATCATGCGCGAAGAATCAGCCTTCGATCCGCGCGTCGTCTCGGCGGCCAAGGCCGTCGGGCTGATGCAGCTCATCGTGCCGACCGCGAAGAACATGGCCGCGCCGCTCGGTCTGCCGTGGGACGAAGAAGCGCTCAAGCGCCCGGAGGTGAACATCGCGCTCGGCTGCCGCTACCTGAGCGTCCTGCGCGGGCAGTTCCCGGACGATCCGCTCCTCGCCATCCCCGGCTACAACGCGGGCGGCGGCGCGCCGAAGAAGTGGATCGCGCAGCGTCCGACGGACGACTTCGACTTCTGGGTGGAGCGCATCCCCTACGAGGAGACGCGGCAATACACCAAGCGCGTCATCACGAGCATGGCGGCGTACGAGATGCTCTACACGCGCGAGCTCGGGAGCGAGGCGCGGAGCACGCCGCTCGCGGTGAGCGCCTCGGCGCGCGCGGGGGCGATCCCGTAGCGGAGGTGATATCGTCGGGGCGATGATCCACGCCGTGCTCCATCGTGCTCCCGTGTTGCTCGTCGTCACCGCCGCCCTCGCCGCGGGCTGCGACGATTCGCCCGCCAAGGGGCCCTCGGCGCCCTCGGCGTCGGCCGCGCTCGCCGCGCCTCCCGCGGTGTCGCCCGCGCCCACGCCGAGCGCCGCGGCGCCCGCGCCGAGCGCCGCCGCGCCGCCGAAGAAGAAGGCGGCCGATTGCCCGAAGGACGCGACCGCGACCTTCTCCGATCCGGTCTTCGAGGCGAAGGTGCGCCAGCAGCTCCGCAAGGAGGCGGGGCCGATCCAGAAGGCCGAGCTCGCCAAGGTCAAGACGCTCGATCTCTCGCAGGCTTCGTCGAACGACGCGCTCGATCCGTGCCTGTTCCCGTACCTGACGGGGGTGAAGGGGCTCTACCTCGCGCCCGGGAAGCTCGACGACATCGCGCTGCTCAAGGGGATGACGCAGCTCGAGTCGCTGCGCGTCTCGGCGACGCAGGTGAAGGACCTCTCGCCGCTCGCCCTGCTGATCAAGCTCGATCGCATCGACCTCGGGCGGACGCCGGTGACCGATCTCTCGCCGCTCGCCGGGCTCACCAACCTGACCGAGCTCCAGATCGACGAGACGGAGGTGACCGATCTCTCGCCGCTCGCCAAGCTGACCAAGCTCGAGATGCTCCAGATGAAGCGGACGAGGATCCGCGATCTGTCGCCGCTCAAGGGGCTGCGCGCGCTCAAGCACCTCTACATCGAGGGGTCGCTGGTCACGGACATCACGCCGGTCAAGGAGATCCCGGGGCTCAAGATCCACGAAGGGAGCTGAGCCGATCCAGCGCGGAGAGCGCTGCGATCAAGGCTGGGACTTCTGCCGCTTGCGGAAGCGGATGAGCTTGGCGCGCGTGACGCCGAGCTTCTCCGCGGCGGCCGTGACGTTGCCCCCTTCGGCCTGGATCGCGGCCTCGACGATCTCCTCGGTGAGCGCCGTCGCCGGGCTCCCTCCGCCGCCGAGCACCTCGTCGATCGACCAGAGGCGGAGGCCTGGCGCCGGGTCGAGCCTGCGCGCGGCGGCGAGGCAGGCGTCGAGCCCGCGCACGTTGCTCGGCCAGGGGGCGAGGAGCAGGCGCTCCATGGCCTCGACCTCCACGTCGTCGGCGCGGAGGGTGCCGCCGGCGCGGCGGATCAGCTCGGCGGCGACGGCGAAGATGTCTTCTCGGCGATGGCGGAGCGGGGGAATGTCGATCTCGGCCATGGCGAGGCGCGCGTGGAGATCGCGGCGGAACAGGCCCTCCTCGACCATGGCCTCGAGGTCGCGGTTGGTGGCGGCGATCACGAGCACGTCGACGCGCACGGGGCGCGGGGCGCCGACGGGGAGCACCTCGCGGTTCTCCAGCAGGCGGAGGAGCTTCACCTGCAGGTCGAGGTCGAGCTCGCCGATCTCGTCGAGGAAGAGCGCGCCGCCCTCGTGCGCGGCCACCACGCCGGGCGAGGCGCTCTTCGCGTCGGAGAAGGCGCCCGCCACATGGCCGAACATCTGCGACTCGAAGACGCTCCTGGCGACGCCGGCGACGTTGACGGCGGAAAACGGTGTGGAACGCCCGAGCACGCCGGCGACCGCGCGGGCCACGAGCTCCTTGCCCACGCCGGTCTCGCCCGCGATGAGCACGTTGCGCGGGTGGCTCCGGCCGAGGCCGGCCACGGCGGCGGACACGGCGCGCAGGCCGAAGGGGCCGGCGAGGCCTTCGAGCGGGGGCGCGGGATCGAACGATCCTTCGAGCGCCCGCCGGTAGACGAAGATCGTCCGGCCCATGCGGATGACCGCGCCGTCGTCGAGGGGCGTGAGGTCGCGCGGGGAGAGGCGCGCGCCGTTGACCCAGGTGCCGTTGCGCGAGCCGGCGTCGGCGACGCGGAGCGCCCCGCCGGCGCGATCGATCTTGAGGTGCTGGCCCGAGACCTCGGTGTCGGCGAGGCCGCGCTCGGCGAGGAAGGCGCGCCCGATCACCTGCCCCGAGTCGGGGAGCGCGACGGCGAGCGGCACCGGGAACGCGCAGACGAGCGCGGCCCGCTTGCGGCTCGCTCCCGGCACGACCGGGCCGCGGTGCTCGCTCGTGCTGGGGGCGTCCTTGGGCATCCTGCGATCGAGGGTGCCATAGCCGGCCATGGAGAGGTAGCCGGCGAAGCGCGCGCCTTCGCGAAGGGGGCGCGCTCGCGAGGCGCGCTCGTCGCTCAGAAGATCCGCTTGCCGTCGAGCCCGCAGCCGGGGTCGCCCTTCAGGCATGGCTTGCCCTCCGGGACGCGGGCGGTGGCGATCGGGCCGGCGCTGCCCGCCGCGGAGGTGCCGTGCGCGAGCTCACGGCTCGCCTGATCGAGCGCGCGCTTGTAGGTGGCGAGGGCCACGGCGTCGAAGGTGGCCCGGGCGCGCGCGGCGGCCTCGTCCGCGTCGCCGAGCAGGCCGCGCTTCTTCTGCTGGGCCGCCCACGCGTCGAGATCGCCGCGCCGCTGGTCGAGCCTGGCCAGCTCGTCGCGCGCGTCCACCTTGCCCTGCAGGGCGTCGAGCGCGTCGCCGAAGGCGCGCATCCGGGTGCGATCGAGCGCCGCCGGATCGATCGCGGCGCGCGCCTGCTCCGCGGTGATCAGCGCCGCCTCGTTCTGCTCTGCGCCGAGCCTCGCCTTCAGCGATCCGAAGCGCTTGTCGAGCGAGGCGAGCTCCGCGCTCTTGGCCTGATCGCGCTCGCGGGTGAGCGTCGCGCGGCCATCTTCGAGGCGCTCGGCGCGCGCGCTCACCTCGGCGAGCGCCTGCTCCGCGCGGACGTGGAGCCCGCCGCCCGCGAGGAGCGAGAGGCCGAGCGCGATCGCCAGGCCGAGCTGCACGCGGCTCCGGCCCGCCTCGGTCTTGACGCGCAGCACGGCGAGCTCGTGCGCCCGCGCGGCGTTCTCCGCGTCGAGCTTGACCTTGGCCTCGGCCGCGATGCGCGCCACCTGCGCCTCCGCCTGCCGGCGCGCCTCCTCGCGCGCCTCGATCTCGGCCTGCTCGCGCCGCTTCCGCGCGCGCGCCTCGGTCTCGGCGGCGATCTCGGCGGCCTCCTGGGCGCGGCGCCGCTCTTCGGCCTCGCGGCGATCGCGCGCCTCCTTCTCGCGCGCCCTGTGGCGCCGCTGCTCCTCCTCGTGGACGCGCTGCTCCTCCAGCCGGGCGAGCTCGGCGAGGGAGAAGGTGACGGAGGTCTCGGTGTTGTCGCGGGGGATCATGGTCATGGCGGCTCCTCGTTCGACAGAGCCTCTGTGCAGCCGCCGTGCCGCGCCCATATCCCCGGTTTTCACGGGATTTTCGGGGCGATCAGCGCCCCGATCGGCGTTCGCGATCGCGCCGATCGCCCCGAGCCGCGATCGCGATCGGCGCCCGACTCAGAGCTTCTCGGCGCAGCGGAACCCGATGCTCCACCCGCGGGCGGAGGGCGCGCTCGGCCGCCGGTGGGCTGCGCGCACGAACTGGCTATCCACCGTGTCCCACCCGCCGCCCCGGAGGACGCGGCGCGAGTCGTCGCAGTCGTCCTGCGGATAGGGGCAGTAATGGCTGTCCGTCCACTCCCACACGTTGCCCGCCAGATCGAGCACACCGCGCGGGGTCGCCCCCTCGGGGTAACGGCCCACCGGCGAGGTGAAGGGCGCCCCGTCGTCGCCCGGGTGCATCCCGGGCCACGGGTCCTTGTCCATCTTGCGCAGCTCCTCGGTGAGCGCCTTCTGGCACTCGGCGCCGCACGCGTTGAGCCGCGCGGCCGAGGGAGGCGCGTGGCCCCACGGGTAGGTCGCCCGCTCGGTGCCGCGGGCGGCGAGCTCCCACTCGGCCTCGGTCGGCAGGCGCTTGTTCTGCGCGGCGCAGTAGGCGGCCGCGTCGTGCCAGTCGACGCAGTTGATGGGGTGCGAGGCGGCGTCCGGGCGGTTGCAGTAGCGGCCCCAGAACGAGAGGGCGTTGGGGGTGAGGCCCTCGATCTGCACCGTCATGGGGGGCTTGTTGCACGATGTACACTTCGTGTACGCCTCGACCGTGACCTCGGTCGTGTCGAGGCAGAACGAGGGGACGGTCACGGTGTGGAGCGGGGTCTCGTCGCTCGGCGTCTCGCCCTCGGCGGGCGATCCCATGGAGAACGTCGCGCCCTCGATGAGCACCATCCCGCCCGGACAGCGCGCCTGTCCTCCAGGGCGGACGCGCCCGGACGCGGCGATCCCGGCCGTGAGCGCGAGGGTCGCGGCGACGCCCGCCGGAAAGGCGAGCCTCTTCCACCCTCGCGGCGCGGGTTTCTCCGCGAGCGGCGCGTGGCTCGCGGTCCCTCCGAGATCCGGCGTGATTCGAGGCGAGGGCGCCGCGAGCGGCGCGGGCGAGGGCGCGGTGATCGCGACCATCTGCTCGGCGGTGATGTCGTGCTGGAGGGCGACCTGCGCGGTCTCGGTCGTGGCGAGCGCGAGGGCCTCGGGTGACGACGCGGGCATGTCGGTCTCGGTCAGGCTGCCCTGCGCAGGGAAGGCGTCGATCATCGCGCGCGCCGAGGCGAAACGGCCCTCCGGATCGAGGCAGAGGGCCTTGGCGAACCAGTCGTCGATCGACGGAGGGAGGTTCGGCCGGAGCTCGGAGGCCGGTCGATACTGGCCCCGGAGCACCGCGGCCCCGACGGTGACGAAGGAGCTGCCGCCGAAGGGCTGCCGGCCGGTGAGCGCCTCGTAGACGATGACCGCGAACGACCAGAGATCCGAGCGGAGATCGACGTCGCGGCGGCCCTCGAGCTGCTCGGGGCTCATGTACGGCGCGGAGCCGATCACCACGCCCGTCTGGGTGAGGACGGTGCTCGGCCCCTCGTCGTCCGCCATCTTCGCGACGCCGAAATCGAGGACCTTGACGAGGAGCGGAACCCCCTTGCTCCCCTGGATGATGAAGACGTTCTGCGGCTTGATGTCGCGGTGGACGACGCCCGCCTCGTGCGCGGCCTCGAGCGCGCTGCCGAGCTGCTCGACGAGCGATCGGGCCGTGGCGAAGCTGAGCCGTCCGCCGCGCTCGATGAGCTCCGCCAGCGTGAAGCCCTGGAGGAGCTCCATGACGAGGAAGGGGACCGTGCTCGCGCCGTCCGGCACGGTGCCGAAGTCCATGACCTTGACGACATGCGGGTGCGCGATGCGCGCCGTGGCCCGCGCCTCGCGCTCGAAGCGCGGGACGAGCGCCGAGCCGGTGGTGACGCGCTCGGGGCGGATGAGCTTGACCGCGACCTCGGTGCCGAGCGTGAGGTGCCGCGCTGCCCAGACGACGCCCATGCCTCCCTGACCGAGCGGTCGGAGGAGGCGGAGCTTGCCCGCGAGGACGACATCAGGCCCGAGCTCGATCACGCCGGACGATGAAGGTACCATCGATCGGCGCGAGCGCGATGCGCCCCGGGCGCTTCACGCGCTCAGAGCGGAAAGACGACGGCGCCGTTCTTCTTCTCGGGGACGATGTAACAGAGGGTCGTCTCCGGGTGGTCGTCCTGATGCTCCATGCTGCGGATGAGCGTGTCGCCCGCGCCCGCTTGCCGCACGCAGAGGCCGGCGCCCGGCTTGTCGAAGAGATCGACCGGGTTCACCGGCAACCCGAGGGGAATGTCGAAGTGGCCGAGGACCGGGGGGCTCATCGCCGTCCCGCTCACGAAGCCCTGAAACACGGTGGTGGTGGCGACGTTGACCGTGCAGAAGTCAGCTCGGATCGAGCGCGACGTGGTGCCGTTGCTCTTCTTGGTCAACCGGAGGTTGCCCGAGCCCCACATGAACGCCCCCGCGGGGAAGGTGGTCGCGTCGAAGCGGAGCACCATGGTCATCGAGGAGTTGAGCACCATCGGATCAGCGTCGAAGGTGAAGACCTGGTTGGTGGTGTAGTCCACCTTGAGCGGGAGGTTCTTGCAGGTGACGTCGCAGGCGTCGCCCATCCCATCGCCGTCGCTGTCGATCTGCGCAGGGTTGTAGGCCATCGGGCAGTTGTCGCAGGCGTCGCCGAGGCCGTCGCCGTCGCTGTCGAGCTGGCTCGCCGCGAGGCCCGGGCAGTTGTCCTCGTGGAGGCAGGTGCAGCTCGCCCCCTCGGCGCACATCGGGCAGAGCAGATCGCAGAAGCCGTCGTGGTCTGGATCGGTGCAGAAGTCGCACGCATCGGGGACACCGTCGCCGTCCGTGTCCGCCTGGGAAGGGTTGTAGACGGTGTTGCAGAAGTCGCACGCGTCGCCCACACCGTCGCCGTCCGTGTCGAGCTGGATGGTGTCGGGCACGTCCACGCAAACATCGCAGGCGTCGCCGACTCCATCGCCATCCGCGTCCTCCTGGCCGGGGTTCTCGACCATGACGCAGTTGTCGTCAGGGTCGCACACGCCATCGCCGTCGCCATCGTTCGCGCAGGGAGCCGCATGGGCCGCTCCGGAGACGAGCAGCGCGCCACAGGTGAAGCCCAGGAGTCGGAGGATTGTTCGCATTCGAGTCGTTCCTTGGACGAGGGTGGAGCGTGGCCTTCGGTGTCCCCGAAGGCGGCGCCGTGGGAGGGATCGCGGAGCAAGGGGAAGAGGCGCATCCCGCTCTCTTCCTGCTGCCCGGCGTCCGAGCACCGACCTCTACGCAAGGTCCTCCGAATCGTTTCGCTCCCCTGACGATCTTTCTTCCCGGGGTGGAGGATGAAGGTGCCACCATCCGGTTGACGTGGGCGCCGCGGGCGCCCCAAGCTGCCCCGTGGCCCGCTTCTTCAATACCGCCGGACCGAACCAGCCCGAGCGCCACTTCACCCTCCCCATCCTCGGCCGCCTGCCGAGGATCCGGCGGATCATCGATCAGGGGCTCTACTTCGTGCTGCACGCGCCTCGGCAGGTCGGCAAGACGACGTCTCTCCGCGGCCTCGCCCAGGAGCTCACGAGCGAAGGCACCTACGTGGCGGTCCTCGTGTCGATGGAGGTCGGCGCGCCCTTCGCGAAGGACACCGGCGCGGCAGAGCTGGCCATCCTCAACGCGTGGCGCCGCCACGCGGAGGCGCAGCTTCCCCAGGATCTCTTGCCCCCGCCATGGCCCGCCGCACCCCCTGGGAGCCGCATCGGCGCCGCCCTCACAGCCTGGGCCCGGAGCGCGCCGAGGCCGCTGGTGATCTTCCTCGACGAGATCGACGCGCTCCGCGAGGACGCGCTCCTGTCCGTTCTCCGCCAGGTTCGCGACGGCTACCCGAACCGGCCGGCGAGCTTCCCCCACGCGCTCGCGCTCGTGGGGCTGCGCGACGTGCGCGATTACAAGGTGACTCCCGGCAGCGTCGAGCCGCAGGGGACGTCGAGCCCGTTCAACATCAAGGCCGACTCGATCACGCTCCGCAATTTCAGCCGCGAGGAGGTCGCCGCGCTCTACGAGCAGCACACCGCGGAGACGGGGCAAGCCTTCCTCCCCGAGGCCGTCGATCGCGCGTTCTCTCTGACGCAAGGGCAACCCTGGCTGGTCAACGCGCTCGGGCGGCAGCTCACCGAGGAGCTGGTGGAAGATGCGGCGGTGCCCATCACGAAGGCGCACATGGACGAGGCGGGGGAGATCTTGATCCGGCGGCAAGATACGCACCTCGACAGCCTGATCGAGCGCCTGCGCGAGCCCCGGGTTCGCGCGATCGTCGAGCCGATGCTGGCAGGCGAACCCTTGGGCGACGTCCCCGAGGACGATCTGCGCTACGTGGTCGATCTCGGGCTGCTGCGCCGCTCGGAGAGCGGAGGGCTGACCGTGGCCAACCCGATCTATCGCGAGGTGATCGTGCGCACGCTCGCCGGCACGGCGCGCGCGTCGCTGCCGCAGATCCCGGTGACCTGGCTGACCCCAGAAGGGAAGCTCGACAAGGCGCGGCTGCTGGCGTCATTCCTCGACTTCTGGCGGCAACACGGGGAACCGTTGCTCGGCACGGCGCCCTATCACGAGGTCGCTCCTCACCTGGTGCTGATGGCCTACCTGCACCGGGTGGTGAACGGGGGCTCGATCGAGCGCGAGTACGCGATCGGGAGCGGGCGGATGGATCTCTGCCTGCGCTACCGAGGCGAGACGCTGGCGATCGAGATCAAGGTGTGGCGATCCGGGCAGGCCGATCCGCTGCGCGCCGGGCTCTCTCAGCTCGACAGCTACCTGGCCGGGCTCGCGCTCGACAGCGGGTGGCTCGTGATCTTCGATCGGCGTCCCGGAGCTCTGCCCGTGAGCGAGCGTCTGTCGGTGAGCGTGGAGGCGAGCCCGGGAGGGCGGGCGATCACGGTGATCCGGGCCTGAGAGCCCCTCCAAAAAAACCGGCCGGGTCTGGGCGCTTCCGTCGAGGTCCTCTGCGGTTCGGTCGAGGTCCTCTGCGTATCGGTCGAGGCGCCGCGCGTCTCGACCGGGGGCTTGGACGCTTCGGCGGGGCGAAAAGCGGCTCCGGCGAGGTCCTTTGCGCTTGCTCCGGGTGCTCCGCGCGAGTCTTGGGGGCGCGGTCGTCTCCGGCGGGGGGCTGCTGGTCTACGAAAAGGTCCCGGGCGTTTACGCACGGTGCCCGAACGTAGACGTCCGGGAGCCGGGCGCTTTGGCCGAGGAGCACCGCGCATGAGGCAGGTGAGGGGACGTCACAATCAAGGGGCGGGGAGGTATCCCGGCGTTACGGGAGGGTTCAGCCCGGGCGGATGGCGGGAGCCATGCGGGCCCGGGAGCTTACGACCGGGGGCGCGTTGCTTCTGCCCGGAGGCCCGCCGTCACTTCCGGGGGCGGCTTCGTCTAGACCAAGGACCCTGCTGGTTCCGTCGAGGTCCGGGAGGTTTGCGTGGAGCGCAAGGAGGGATGCTCCCCCGCTCAGGGAGGTGCCTCCCCAGTATCCGGCGGTCTGGTCGAGGGGCGGGGCGCCAACGACGAGGTCGGCGTCGTTTCTGATCGACGAGTTTCCAGGCCCGAGCTTAACAATCCCGCGTTCATGCGTGCCGCGGTTCGTTCAGGGAACCACGAAGATCGTGCCCATCATCCCCGAGGGGTAGTGGGTCGTGCAGTAGTAGGGGAAGGTCCCCTGGCTCGACATCACAAACGGCTTCGAGTTGCCGCTGCTGGTCACATTGACGAAAGGACCTGAAGCTGCTGGTGTCGCCACAGCGCCGGCTCCGGACCCTGTTACGGTCCCGCCTCGAAGCGGATGGGTGGAAAAGCTTCCGTTGAAGGTCACGGTAGTGCCTGCGCTCACCTTGATGCATGGAGGGGCGTAGGAAAAATTGGCGAAATTGATGGCGACGTTGGCCATGCCCGTCATGTTCGTCGCCGTCGTCGGATCGCAGTTGTTGATCTGCGAGCAGACATTGGTGGTGCAGATCTGGCTCGTGCAGTCCGAGCCCATCGCGCAGGCCTTGCCGAGCGCGCAACCGCCGCATGTGCCGCCGCCGCAGTCGACGTCGGTCTCCATGTTGTTCTTCACGAGATCGGAGCAGTTCGGCGTGCAGGTGTTGCCGCCGCCGCAGACGTTGCCCCAACAGTCGGCGTTGGCCATACAGCTCTTGCCCGGCCCGCACTTCGCCACGCAAGGGCCGCTGCAATCGATGTCGGTCTCGCCCTGGTTCTTGATGCCGTCGGCGCAGCTTGGGGCGGCGCACACGAGGCCGACGCAGTGCAGGCTCGTGCAGTCGCTGTTGAGCGCGCAGTCCTTGCCGGTGTTGCAGGCGCCACAATTCATCCCACCGCAGTCGATGTCGGTCTCGCCCTGGTTCTTGATGTTGTCGCTGCACGTCGGCGCTGCGCACAAGTTGGTCACGCAGTGCGCGCTCACGCAGTCGCTGTTGCTGCCGCAGGCCTTGTTCGTCGCGCAAGGCCCGCACTTCGGTCCGCCGCAGTCAACGTCGCTCTCGCCCTGATTCTTGATCGAGTCGTTGCATGTTGGCGGTTGGCAAACCTTGGGGTCGCCCGAGCAGTGAAGGCTCATGCAGTCGGCGTTGCCACCACACGTCTTGCCATCGCCGCACTTCTGGCAGTTCGCGCCGCCGCAGTCGGTGTCGCTCTCGCCGTTGTTCTTAACGAGGTCGGTGCAGGTCGGGTTGCAGGTCGTCCCGTTGCACGAGCCGCCGCCGCAGTCGCTGTCCATCTTGCAGCCCAGCGTAGGACCGCACTTGGCACAGGTGTTTCCGCCGCAGTCCTTGTCCGTCTCGGTCCCGTTCATCGTGTTGTCGTCGCAGGCGGGGACCTGGCAGACCATCCCGGTGCAGACGGCGCTCGTGCAGTCGTTGCTGCCGGTGCAGGCCTTGCCGTCGGCGCAGCCGCCGCAGTCGGGGCCGCCGCAGTCCTTGTCGGTCTCGTTGCCGTTCTTCACCCCGTCGTTGCACTGGGCGCTGACGCAGGCGTTGTCCTGGCAGACCTTGCTCGCGCAGTCCGTCGCTGCGGAGGCGGGGTTGCACTCGACGCACTTGCCCGCGCCGTCGCAGAGCTTGGCATTGGCGCTGGTTGCATCGGTGCAGGCGGTGCCGGCGGAGGACGGCGCGTGCACCTCGCTCCCCATGCTGCAGGAGTCGTTCGTGCAGGGATTGCTGTCGTCCTTGATGTCGTTGTCGTCGTCCTTGGAGCCGAGACCTCCGCTGCCGTCGCAGATGGCGGTCTTGCAGTCACCGGTGGTCTGGCCGGCGAGCGGCGTGTCTTTGGCGACGTTCTCCGTCCCGCAGGTCTCGTCTTCCGTGCAGATGGCCTTCACGCATTCGCTGCCCGTGGCAGGGCAGTCCTTGGTCGGGTCGATGCACGGCATCGATCCACCGGTACCGCCTGCTCCTCCGCCCCCCGCACTGGTTGTCGAGCCGCCCGACGATGTCGTCGTCGTGGTCGACGTCGTCGATCCTCCCGAACCGCCGGTGCCGCCCGGCGGCAAATCGCCCGGCTCTTCGATGCCGAGCACCAGCGCGCAAGCCGGCGCCTGAGCGACTACACCCCAGAGAAGCGCGCCGATGAAAATGCGGAACGGGCGACCCATCACCACCTCCCCACCACAGAAGCGCTCTGCGGACCCAGTGAGAGCCCCACCTTATTCTGCGATGATGGAGCGACGAGAATCATCACGACGCCGCCGGCGAGCAGAACCCCGCCCGCGACGAAACCGACAGTCGAAACTGTCGCCGCCTGCAAGCTCTCGTTGCGGAGCTCCTTACCCTCCTGGGTACACTGGTTCAGCTCGTTGCACCGCCCGCTTTCGTTGCTCGCGTCGTTCTTTGTCATTGCGAGCCCACCCAAACCAAAGCCCACGCCGAGCCCTGCAATACCGGCGGCTCCCACGATGAACCCAGCTGTCTTCAAGCTCGACCCGGCCTGCCGTTCGGCCGGCGCCGGTACAGGTGTCGGCATCGTCGAGCGCGCGGGAGGTGGATTGTTCATGGGAGGTCCAGCAGACGGCACGGTGGTGAGCGTCGGAGCAGGTCTTGGAGCAGGCGGCGGCGTGCTCGGTGCTCCTTCGTCTTCCAGCGGCGGCACTCTCACGGTTGTCGTTGCGCCCTCCTTCACATCCACCGTCTCGGACCAGCGCTTCTTCCCTTTCGCTTCGGCCGAGATCGTATGAGTCCCAGGGTCCATCGGGATGGGCATCTCGATCTGATGCCTGCTCACTTCCACCTGATCTCGCTTCAAAATCAGCGGCCCTCCACCACGCGCTTGCTCAGCGACCTCGATCATAAGCTTCGGGATTCGCGGCTTGAGCGCATCTGCCCGCTTGCGAGCGAAGGCTTCACGATCCTTCAAGCCTGATGCGTGCGCCAGGCCAGCGACCTCTTCGTAGTAGATCCAGGCACTCGCGATCTTCCCGACGCGTTCGTGGCAATCGGCCAAATAAAATTCGGTCCCCATGGATGGATCGAGCCGCTGACTCTCGGCGAGCTTCGGGCAGGCATCTTCGAATTTGCCTTCTTTTCTCAGCTCCTGTGCTGCCTCGAACAATGCCTTGGCAGTCAGCTTGTCTTCCGCGCTTGGATCGGCCATCGCGACTGTGGACGTCGAGACGCAACACGCGACGATGAGCGGATAAGCAGCAAGATGCTTCATTTCTGGAAACCTCCGAATGGATCATCCGACGGTGGTTTGGGAGGCGGCTTCGCGACGGGCGGCTGCTTCTGCACCACCGGAGGCGCCTTTACCGTTGAGGTCGGCGGTGGGGGAACGCTCGCCGAAGGAGGAGGTATGGGAGGCGGCGGCTTCGCAGCGGAAGGCTCAGCGGTCTCGCTCGCGAGCGGCGCCGCAGACGGCGGAGGCGGAGCAGCAGGTGTGGGCCGCGCCGTCTCCACTGCGGTCGGCGCCGTCGTCGTCGAAGGCGGCGGAGCGGCGTTGCTCGTGGGCGCCTCCGCGCTCCGGAGCCCGACCGCGACCCCGCCGAGCACCAAGAGCGCGAGCACGCCCGCTCCCGCGAGGAGCAACCCGCGGCTCGACTTCTCGTCCGCCGCAGGTCGAGCGACCGTCACCGCGCTGCTCACGATCGACTGCGCCAGCTTCTGCGTCGGGACGAGCACCTCCGTCTTCTCCGGCATCGACGGAGCGGCCTGCCTGACTTCAGCGGCCGCGCTCACGACCGGCGCCGCCTCTTGAACAACCGCCACCGGCTCGGCCGTCTTCTCCGCGAACGGAGCCAGTGCAGTCATCAGCTCCCGCACGCTCGCGAACCGCGCCTCGCGATCCTTCTCCAGACAGCGGAGCACCACCGCTTCGAACCGCTCCGGCAGCTCGGGCCGCAGCGCCGTCAGCTTCGCCGGCTGAGCTTGCAGCACCTTTGTGCAGATCTGCGGCAGCGTGTCGCCCGTGAAGGGCAACGTGCCCGTCGTGAGCTGGTAGAGCATCGCCCCGAGCGCCCAGATGTCGGTGCGCCCGTCGACATCGGCCGCGGACGCCATCTGCTCGGGGGACATGTAGCTCGGCGACCCCAGCACTGTCCCGACCGTCGTCGCCTGGTGCTGCGCCAGCACCCCGGTCAGCTTCGAGATCCCGAAGTCCAGCACCTTCACGATCGACGACCCGTCGCGCTTCTTCGCGAGGAACAAGTTCCCCGGCTTCAGATCGCGGTGGATGATCCCGAGCTCGTGCGCCTCAGCGATCGCAGCGCAGGCTTCGAGCAGGTACCTCACCGCTTCGTCCACGCCGAGCCGCTTCTTCAGCTTCATGAGCGCCGCGAGATCGACCCCTTCGAGACGCTCCATCACGATGAAGGGCACGCCCGAGGGCAACGTGTCCACGTCCGTCACGCGAACTACATGGTCGTTCTTGATCTTCGCCGCCGCGCGCGCCTCGCGCAGGAAGCGATCGACCATCCCGGGGATCTCGAGCATTGCTGGCAGCAGCACCTTGATGGCCACCGGCTCGTCGAGCCCGAGGTGATGAGCGCCGAGCACCGACCCCATCCCGCCCTGGCCGAGCACCTTCTCGATCCGGTACTTACCGGCGAAGATCTGGCCTTCCTCCACCATGAAGCTCATCGGGCACCCCTGCGCTGCGGGCCGCTGCACGAAGTGGAGCGAGCCCGGGATGGAGCATACGCAGCGCCGTTCGACGATCGCAACATCTTCCCCCGCGCGTCGTTCTCGCTACGCTCGCCCTTCCACGTCATGCAGCGTCGGGTCGCTGCTGGAGCTTGTCGCCACGTCGGCGTAAGGAATGCGCCGCTCGGGCTCGTTTTCGAGCGCTGCAAGGAGAAGCATCTCGTGCTCGGTGAGCGGCACGACCGGCGCTCGCTGAAGAGCTGCGAGGACGGGATCGATCGAGGCGCGCGGAGCCATGGGCGGATGGTGCTTTCGAAGGGATCCGTGGTCAAGACCGTGACCCAGGTCGATGGGCGGCGGCAGACGCGGGGGGAGGCTCGCGCGATCGTGCAGTCACAAAACGACGAAGGCGCCCGGTTTCCCGAGCGCCCTCGTTCATGCGTGCCGCGGTTCGTTCAGGGAACCACGAAGATCGCGCCCTCCATCCCCGAGGGATAGTGGAACGCGCAGTAGTAGGGGAACGTCCCCTGGCTCGACATCACGAACGGGGCGGAGACGCCCATGTTCGTCACGGTCTGGAACGGACCGGAGCCGGCCGGCGTCGCCACTGCGCTCGCGCCGGAGCCCGTCACGGTGCCGCCCTGGAGCGGGTGCGAGGTGAAGTCGCCGTTGAAGGTCACGGTCGTCCCCGCGCTCACCTTGATGCAGGGCATGTCGTAGGCGAAGCCGACGGCGCCGCCGAAGTTGATCGACACGTTGGCCATGCCGGTCATGTCCATCGCCGTCGTCGGATCGCAGTTGTTGATCTGCGAGCAGACGTTGGTGGTGCAGATGGTGCTCGCGCAGTCCGAGCCCATCGCGCAGGCCTTGCCGAGGGCGCAGCCGCCGCAGGTGCCGCCGCCGCAGTCGACGTCGGTCTCGGCGTTGTTCTTCACGAGGTCGGAGCAGTTCGCCGTGCAGGTGTTGTTCCCGCCGCAGACGCCGCCCACGCAGTCGGTGCCCATCGCGCAGCTCTTGCCCGGACCACACTTGGAGGGGCAGGAGCCGGAGCAATCGACATCGGCTTCGTTCTGGTTCTTGATGCCGTCCTGGCAGGTGGGAGCGACGCAGACGAGGCCCACGCAGTGCAGGCTGGTGCAGTCCGTGTTGATCCCACAGACCTTGCCGTCCGCGCACTTGTTGCAGTTCACGCCGCCGCAGTCGGTGTCGGACTCGCCCTGGTTCTTGATGCTGTCGTTGCAGGTCGGCGCCGCGCAGAGGTTGCCCACGCAGTGGATGCTCGCGCAGTCGCTGTTGTTGCCGCAGGCCTTGTTCGTCCCGCAGGGCGCGCAGTTCGCGCCGCCGCAGTCGATGTCGCTCTCGCCCTGGTTCTTGATGCCGTCGTTGCAGGTCGGCACGGCGCACACGTTGCCCACGCAGTGCAGGCTCGTGCAATCGCTGTTGCCGGTGCACACCTTGCCGTCGGCGCACTTGTTACAGTTGGCGCCGCCGCAGTCGGTGTCGCTCTCGCCGTTGTTCTTGACGAGGTCGGTGCAGGTCGGGTTGCAGGTCGTCCCGTTGCAGGAGCCGCCGACGCAGTCGATGTCCATCTTGCAACCGAGCATCGGGCCGCACTTGACGCAGGTGCCTCCGCCGCAGTCCTTGTCGGTCTCGTTGCCGTTCTCGACGTTGTCGTCGCAGGCGGGCGCCTGACAGACCATCCCGGTGCAGACCAGGCTCGTGCAGTCGCCGCTGCCGGAGCATGCCTTGCCGTCGGCGCAGCCGCCGCAGGAGCCGCCGCAGTCGACGTCGGTCTCGTCGCCGTTCTTCACGAGGTCGCTGCACTTGGCGTCGACGCAGGCGTTGTCCTGGCAGACCTTGCTCGTGCAGTCGGTCGCCTGGGTGCCGGTGTTGCACTCGACGCACTTGCTCGCGCCGTCGCAGAGCTTGGCCTTGGCGTTGTTCGGATCGGTGCAAGCGGTGCCGGCGGACGACGGGGCGTGCACCTCGCTCCCCATGTCGCAGGAGTCGTCGGTGCAGGGGTTGCTATCGTCCTTGATGTCGTTGTCGTCGTCCTTGGAGCCGAGGCCGCCGTTGCCGTCGCACACGGCGGTCTTGCAGTCGCCGGCGGTCTGGCTGGCGAGCGGCGTGTCCTTGGCGACGTTCTCCGTGCCGCAGGTCTTGTCTTCCTTGCAGATGGCCTTGATGCACTCGCTGCCCGTGGCGGGGCAGTCCGTGGCCGGGTCGGTGCACATCGGCGGCATGCCGCCGGTGCCGCCGGTGCCGGTGGTGGTCGTCGTGCCGCCCGCCCCACCGCCACCGCTGCTCGCGGTGGTGGTGGTGGTGGTCGAGCCGCCGGAGCCGCCCGTCCCGCCGGTGATCAGGCTTCGATCGACCGAGGCGAGCAGCTCACAGCCGGTGGCCGAAGCTAGCATCGAGGCCGCGCCCAGGAAGAGCGCGGCGGCGATGTTAAGGTTACGCGAAGTCATGAAAAGTCCCTCCGATCAGAACGTCAGCACGCCAACCGCGCCGCCGCCGGTGGGGGCCGCGAACGGGGTGATGAAGCCGCGCGGGGCAGCGGGCTTGGCCGGCTTGTAGAAGCCCGTCTTCGCGGGGGCAGCGGGCTTGTCGTCCGAGCTGTTGCTCAGGAGGAGCACGGTGCCGGTCACGCCGAAGGTGAGGGCCACGGCGAAGGACATGTCGGCGATCAAGGCGTTGCGATCCGTCTTGTCCGCGTTCTCGACCGTCGGGTTCTCCTTGAAGTCGCTGCGCGCGCCGAGGGCGAGCACGCCGAAGGCGGTGCCCACCACGGCGCCCGCGCCCGCGAGGCCGAGCGTGACGTACGCCGGCAGGTTCGACTTCGGCGGAGGCGGCGGGGGCGGCGGAGGCGGCGGGGGCGGCGGAGGCACCGCGGCCACCGGCGGCGGGGGCGGCGGAGGCGGCGGGGGCGGCGGCGTCTCGTGGAGCGAGAGCTTGACCTCCTTCGTCTCGGCGAAGGACACGTCGAGCTCCTGCGTCGCCGGATCGTAGCCGTCGGCGGTGGCCACGACCTTGTGGTGGCCGGGGGCGACGCTCAGCTCGGCGTTGAAGCGCGTGGCGACCGCGGCCGGAGCGGCCGGCGGCGGGGCGGGAGGCGGAGGTGCAGACGCGCCCTTGACAGGCGGCGTCGCGCCCTTGGCGCCCTTGGCGGGCGGCGGCGGAGCAGGGGGCGGGGCAGGCGGCGGCTCGGGCGCCGGCGGCTGGCCGACCTGCGGCTGCCCGCCGTCGAGCGCGAACTTGAGGTTCGGCGCGTTCGGCGGCTCGACCGCGATCCGGATCTTGCCGGGCGTCTTCTTGAGCGCGTCGAGGCGGCTCTTCGAGTCGGCGATCGCGTCCTTGTTCTTCTCGGGATCGGGGTTCGAGTCGAGGAAGACCTGGTAGGCCGCCGCGGCCTCGGTGATCTTGTTGAGCTTGTCGAGGCAGACGCCGATCTTGTACTTGGTCGCGCCGATCGGCACGAGCTCCTCGGCGGCCTTGTACAGCTCGAGCGCCTCGGCGTACTTGCCGTCCTTGAACTTGGCCTCGCCCTCCTTGTAGTTCTTCTTGGCGAGGTCCTTCTTCTGCTTCTCGGTGAGCGTCTTCGCGGCGGCGGTGGGCTTCGCCGTCGGCGCGGGCGTGGGCTTCGCCGCGGGCGCCGCAGGCTTGGCCGCGGGAGCCGCCGGCTTCGCTGCCGGGGCCGCCGGCTTGGCAGCAGGAGCGGCGGGCTTGGCGGCCGGAGCGGGCTTCGCCGCCGGCTTCCCTTGCGCCATCGCGGGGGAGGCACTCGCCAGCGCGAGCAGCCCAGTGAGTACCATTGCCGTCGATGAAAGCTTTGATCGCATAACCCGGAGCCCTCCTGAAACCCTTCAGTTGCGCACAGATAACTCTCGCGCCGGCTGGCTTACAAGCCTTTTGAGGTGAAACCGTCTCGTGGCTCCATCCAGCTGGAGGGAGCGACGATCACACGCGCGGGGGACCTTCGCGACCGCCCGGCATGCCGGCGGGCGTGAAGGCCGCCGGAGGCTAACCCAGAACCCCGCCGCGACCCAAGACCGAATGGGGACGACGTTGCCTCTCGCGAGGCCGGCGCTTCATGCTCCGCGCCGCGAGGGCGCGAAGGCGGAGCCCGACGTGACAGGCTCTACCTCCGGAGGAGACGCGCGAACGGTCGAGATCGGCTCGCCGCGGGCGGCCTCCAGCGTTCGAGGGTCTTCCAGCGTGGGCGGCGCATCGGCCAGGGTCGACGGGGGCGCGTCCTCGAACAGCGCGGCCTCGTCGAGGTCGAGCTGGGCGGCGATCGCGGCGAGGAGCTGGGCGGCCTCCGTCGAGAGAGTCCGGAGCGCTGCGGCGCGGCCTTCGAGGCCGGCGGTCGTGACCAGGAGCTCGTGATCCACGGCCTCGTTGAGCCGGTCGAGCTCCGCCTGGAGCGCGCGCATCCTCGCGCCGAGCTCGGCCGCTTTTTCACGGGCGCGATCTTCTTCCTGCTCGAGCGCGGCCTGCTCCCAGATGAGCGCGTCGATGGTCGGGATGGAGTGCTCGCCCGAGAGTCGTGCGGTCTGCACGGTGAAGGTGCGCTCTGCGATGGTCCCGGCCCAGCCGAGGGTCTTCGAGCGCTCCCGCGCGAGCTCGTCGATCCGCCGGCCGAGGTCGGCCCGGGCGGCCCGCGCTGCGGCCTGCGACGCCTCGATCGCGCGGCTGTCGGCGACGAGGACCTCGCCGATGTCGCGCATCATCGCGCAGAGCTTGCGAGCCTCGTCGAGCGTCGACCAGGCCGGGCCGCTGAGCCGGACGCTCTTCGTCTGCCGCTCGATCCGCGCGAGCGCCTGCGCGGCCAGCGGAGCGATGCGGTCGAGCGGCGCCGCAGCGAAGACGGCCGCGCCGCTCACGCGGGGTGACCAGGGGCTCGGCGGGGCGGGCTCGGCGGTCGGGGCCGCGGGCGGGCGCAGCGAGGCCAGCGGGGGCTCGCTCGATCGCGGCGGCGCGGTGGAGAAATCGTCCTCCAGGGCGCGGCGGAGCAGGTCGGCCACCTCGAACGCGTCGCGCGGGCGATCGTCGGGATCGGGGGCGAGCAGCGTCGTCACCACGTCCTCGAAGAAGGGCGGGGTGTCGGGGGCGAGCGCGCGGAGGCGGGGAGGCGCGCGGTAGCCGAGATCGCGGGGCGCGCCGAGCGGCTGCTCCACGGCGAGGAAGGGCGGCGTGCCGGTCGTGGCCTCGTAGAGCAGGGCGCCGAGCGAGAAGAGATCGCAGCGGGGATCGACGCGGTCGCCGTGGCGGTGCTCGGGGGCCGCGTAGCTCGGCAGGCCGCGGGCGCCGAGGTCGGCCGAGGTCGGCCCGCGCTCGTCGGCCACGCCGAAGTCGGTGAGCTTCACCTCGGGGCCGCGATCGCGCTTGCCGACGACGAGCACGCTCGAAGGCTTGAGATCGCGGTGGATCACGCTCATCTGGTGGGCGCGCCCGAGGGCCTCGGCGATCTGCCGGCCGAGCTCGGCGGCGCGCCGGTAGCCGAGGCGGCCGCGCTCGAGGATCTTCGAGAGCGGCTCGCCGGGCACGTACTCCATCACGAGGTAGACGCGGCCCTCGGCCTCGCCGTAGTCGCTGATCTCGACGATGTTCGGGTGGTTGATCCGGTTGACCGCGCGCGCCTCGCGGAGGAAGCGCTCGCGGTAGGCCGGGTCGTTGCCGAGGCCCGCCTCGATCAGCTTGATCGCGCTGATCCGCTCGATCATCACGTGCCGGCCGAGGTACACCGCGGAGACCTTGCCCGTGCCGATCAGCGAGATCAGCCGGTAGCGCTGGGCGATGGTGCGGCCGAGCAGCGGGTCGGTCATCCCGGGGGAGGATACCGAAGTTCGGCGGTCAAGGGTCGCCTTGCGCGGGCGGGGGCTCCGGGGGCTCGGCGCCGGCCTCGAACCAGGCGGGGAAATGAAGGCGGGCCTCGATCGCGAAGCCCTTGACCGCCTCGGCCAGGCGGGCGGCGCGCGCGCCGCGGGGGAGGGGCGCGCGCAGGCCGGCGGGCGTGTCGAGGTAGCGGGCGAAGCGCGGGTCGGCGAAGAGGCGCTCGATGTCTTCGCGGATGCGGCGGGCGGTGCCGGGGCTCGCGCCGCCGGTGCGGAAGGTCATCACGAGCCCGGACGTCTCGACGACCGCGGCGTTGACGAAGGTGCATGCCTCGGGCCGATCGACCGCGCAGAAGAGCAGGCCCTCGGCGCGGGCCCGCGCGGCGAGGCGGTGGGCGAGCGCCTCTTCTTCGGGCGTGGTGAACGGGCTCGCGAAGACGATCGCGGCGCCCTCGAGGTCGGCCTGATCGAGCGCGCGGCGGTGCAAGGCGATCGCCCCGCGCGCGGCCCGCGCCTCGATCTCGGCGCAAGGCGGGGGCTCGCAGATCACGGTGACGATCGCCCCCGCGTCGAGGGCGCGATCGATCTTGGACACGAGCTCGACGCTGCCGCCGAGGAAGAGGGCGCGCCGGCCGCGCACGTCGAGATCGATGGGGAGGTGGCGCATCACGGGGGAGGTTGTGGAGGGGGAGGCGGAGGGGGAGGCGAAGGGGGCGCGAAGGTCGGGGTGCGGAAGGCGATCTTCTTGTCGGCGTCGCCGGCGCGGGTGACGAAGAGGCCGACGAAGGAGCCGAAGAGCGAGTCGCCGGGGCCGATCGCCGAGGAGCCGCTCGGGCGCGTCACCCACTTCTTGATCCGCTCCAGCATCTCGGCGCTCACCGGGTTGACCTCGACGAGCGCGGCCACGAAGTAGCGCCCGTCGTCGCGGAGGAGCGAGCGCTCCACGAGCGGCAGGCGCCGGGCCTCGCAGCAGATGCGGGCGACGCCCTCGACGTTGACGGCCACCGGGTTGCTCTGGCCGCCGGGCTGGGTGAGCTGGATGCGGAACACCTCGTCCCACAGATCGTAGACGATGCGGCAGCTCTTGGCGGTGAGCGCGATCGGGTCGCCGCCCGCGCTCGGGAAGAGGTACGCGCGCATCGTGATCACCGTGGGCAGGCCGCTCGTGAGCTTCTTCTCGATCGCCGCGTCCACCGCGTCGCGGAAGCCGACCGAGAGCTCGACCAGGTGCTTCTCCAGGGTGATCTGCGCGCCCCGCGCGGGGAGCGACTCCGGCGTCTTCGGCGGCGCGGGCTGCGCCTCGGCGTCGCGCGGATCGGCCACGAGCGCGAGCGCGAGCACGAGACCGAGGCGGGCCGCGGCGAGGCGCCTCGAAGGGGGGAGGGGAGCGGCGCTCACCGGATCGCTCCGCGCCGCGCGGGGAAGAGGCCGAGCAGGTTCGAGAAGGCCAGCGTGAAGCCGCCGAGCTTGGTGTCGATCCGGAAGCCCAGGTTGTACGTCAGATCGGCGGGGACCCTGGACCAGCCGGTGTAGCCCCGCGGCGGATCGGTCAGCTCGCGGCGCGAGGCGACGGCGTAGATGCCCGCCGCGCCGAAGACGTCGATCGCGTAGATCGAGCGCTGCCCGTCGTAGAGGCGGACGCGGTACTCGCCCTCGAGGCGCGCCGCGAAATCGCCGTAGCGGACCTCGATGATGTCGGTGCCGAGGAAGTTCGGCGGCTGCCGGCGATCGGGCGCGAGATCGAGGATCCGGTCCGGGAGCAGATCGGTGAAGTCGCCGACGTAGAACTTCTCGAAGAAGGGCGCGTCCCCGGCGATCCCGCCCGCGAAGGCCGAGGCGCGGATCACGTGCCCGAAGGGGAGCTGGAAGTAGCGCTGCGCCGCGAGCTCGACGCGCTGGAAGCTGTAGCTGCTCCCGAGCGGCGGGATCGCGACGGTGATGCGCGCCGTCGCCAGGGTGCCGCGCGTGGCGAGGAAGGGCGCGTCGCGCGTGTCGTAGCCGAGCGTCGCGCCGAGCGTGGAGAGCGCGCTCACCCCGGGCTGGATGTGGAAATCGATCGGCTCGCGGGCGTCTCCGCGGAGGTGCGAGGCGGCGTTGGGCACGGTCGCGCTGATGCGCTCCAGGTGGTAATCGAGCGAGAAATGGGCCGCGCTCGTGATGTCGTGGCCCGCGCCGAGCGTGCCCCCGAGGCGCTTGTAGGCGACCACGGCGTAGTCGGTGACCTCGCGCTGCTCCAGCAAGGGGGACTCGAACGAGACGGCGCGGTTGCCGAAGAAGTCGCGGGCGTCGTTGTACTGGAGGGCGAATTGCGTCGACCACCCCGTCCCGAGGAAGGCCGGGTCCTCGAAGAACGCGCGCAGCGCGAACTGATCGGCGGCGAGACCGAGCCCCGCGCCCACGGTGATCCCGGTGCCGAGCAGGTTCGTCTCGGCGGCCTGCAGGCCCATGAAGGCCGAGAGCGGCTTGGCGTTGCCGGCGGTGTCCTCGTCGGCGGCGATCCCGAGCCAGAGGTTCTGGACGACGAGGGTGTTGCGCTCGACGAGCTCGATCACGAGCACGGCGCTGCCGCGCTTCGACCCTTTGCGGAGGGAGAGCTGCACCGCGCTGAAGAAGCCGGTGCCGAGCAGACGGTAGCGGGTCAGCTCGATCTCCGGATCGTTCACCTCCAGGATCCCGCCGGCCTTGAAGGGCACGTAGCGGAGGATGACGCGCGGCGAGGTGCGGCTGTTGCCGCGCAGCTCGATGCCCTCGAGGGTGTAGCGGAGCTGCCCGGCCGTGCGCTCGGCGGGCGCAGGATCCGCGGGAGGGGGCGTTACGCTCGGCGCTGGCTGCGGGCTCGGCTCGTCGGCGCGCGCGGGCGACGCGATCGTGATCGCGACTGCGAGCGCGCCGAGCGCGGGGGCCTTGGCGAGACGAGCAAGCACCGCCCGAGCGTAGCGCAGCCCGCTCAGCGCCGCGCCTTCTCCTCGTGGCCGCTCGTGCCCGCGCGCGCTGCGAGCACGCTCGCGACGTCCTTCATCGAGAGGCCGCGCGACGCGAGGCCCACCATCACGTGGTAGACGACATCCGCCGCCTCGCTCGCCACCCGCTCGTCGCTCTCACCCGCGATCGCCCGGGCGAGCTCGCCCGCCTCCTCCTCGATCTTCGCGCCAATCCGCGGCGCGCCGCCGTCGAGCAGGTGCCGCGTGTAGCTCTTGCCGGCGTCGCTCTGCTTGCGGGCCTCGATCTCCCGGCCGAGCGCGTCGAGCACCACCGTCGCGTCACGGCCCTCCTCGGCGGCGCGGCCCTCGGCGTCGACCGCGCGGAAGAAGCAGCTCGGGCTGCCGGTGTGGCAGGTGGGTCCGACCGGATCCACCAGCACGAGCAAGGCGTCGGCGTCGCAGTCCGCGTGGATCGATCGGACGGCGAGGTGATGGCCGGAGCTCTCCCCCTTCTCCCAGAGCTTGCCGCGCGATCGGCTGAAGAAGGTGGCCCGTCCGGTGGTGAGGGTCGCCACGAGCGCCTCGCGGCTCATGTGCCCCACCATCCGGACCTGCCCCGTCAGCCGATCCTGGATCACCGCGGTGATCAGCCCATCGTCCCCGAAGCGAAGGTCCACCGATCAGCCCTCGTCGCCGTCCTCGTCGCCGCTCTTCTTCTTCTCGTTCTTCTCGCCCTCGCCGTCCTTCTCGTCGCCGGCCTTGGCGTCGCCCTCGTCGTCGGCGTCGCTCTTCTTCGCGCTCGCCTTGTCTTCGGCCTTTTCGTCGGCCTTGTCCTCGGGCTTGTCGGCGTCGTCCTCGTCGTCCTCTTCGGTCTCGACCTTCTTCGGCTGGGGCTTGGGCTTGACCTTGATCTTCGACGCCGCGCCCTTCTTCCCGATCGGGGCCTTGCCCTTCGCCTTCGAGGCGGTCTTCTTCGGCCTGGGCGCCTCTTCCTCGTCCTCCTCGTCGTCCCCGGCGGGCACCGGCACGGGCGCGCCGGCCGGCGCAGGGAGGCGCAGATCCATGGCCGAGGCCGGGTGCGCGAGGGCGGCCTTGTGGAAGATGGCGAACGCGACCGAAGCTGCAAAACCGCTGGTGATCGCGATGAACTGCGAGGTCGAGAACTCCATCGTGTTGTCGAAGCCCTCGGGCTTGAGCCACACGAAGAGCAAGACCACCGGGATGAACGCGGCGACCTGGGTCACGCGGCGGACGGTGATGTTCTTGATCGCCTGGGCGAAGCCGACCACGTAGCCGATCGAGAGCAGCGCGAAGCCGGCGGGGATGAGGATGTGCTCGGGCAGCGAGGGCGGGATCGAGCCTCGCTCGGCGTCGTCGCGGAGGACCTCGAGCAGGTAGCGGCAGATGCCGTAGGCGAAGGCGAAGAGGAAGAAGATCTCACCCCGGAACTTCTGGCGCTTGCGCGCGGTGAGCAGCAGCACGAGCAGCGCGGCGCCGACGAGCGACTCGTAGAGCTGCGTCGGGTGGACGGGGAGCGAGGCGGCGGCGTCCTCCGGGATGAGGTGCGCGTTGCGGTGCTGGGCCCAGGCGGGCGATCCGGTGCCGGCGTCGAGGGTGCCCTCCGGCCAGTGGGGGAAGGTGCCGAGCTTCTGGAGCCAGCCGGGCGCGCTCGCCTTGAGGGGCTGGCCGAAGTCGCAGCCGAAGAGGTAGCAGCCGATGCGCGTGATCATCAGGCCCGAGGCGAGGCTCGGGACGGCCACGTCGGCCCACGGGAGGAGCGGGATCTTGTGCCGGCGCAGGAAGAGCGTGGAGCCGATCAGGCCGCCGAGGAAGCCGCCGTAGGCCACGAGGCCGCCGCGCCGCATCGCGAAGAGGGAGCCGATGGTGTCGAACTCGTTGAGGTTCGTCAGGATGTAGAGGATGCGCGAGCCGGCGACGGCGGCGATGGCCGTCACCACGTAGTTGTTCGCCATCGTCTCCTTGGGCAGGCCGTCTTTCTCGGCCAGGCCCAGGGTCAAGTACCACCCGACCACCAGCGACAGGCCGAGCATGACGCCGTAGCTGTAGATGGGGATCGACGTTGCCTGCAGCGAGAGGAGCTGCGTCAGGAAGTGCGGCAGCGGGATTCGGAACAGGATCGGGTGCATGGAGGCTCCTCCTTACGCTTGGCCTCCAGGCCGGGCAAGGGGGTGCCCCGGGTCGAGCCCGGCGGCCGGCGCTGTCTTTGCTGAATCGCGTCAAAATGAAGGGCATTCTGCCGGCCACCCTCCGGCGTCGATCCCTGCTAGGATGCTGGCCGTGCACTTTGCGGTCCTGCGCCTTCGGCCATCGACGCCTCCCGCGGCGGGGATGATCCCGCCCGCGGCCGCCGCGCTCGCCGTGTCCGCGCTCGGGGCCTTGGTGCTCGTCGCCTGTGTGCCGGAGGGCCCGGCCACGACCGGCGCCGGCTCGACGGCCAAGCCCGCGGTGACGGCCGCGCCCGTCCGCCCGAAGACCGCGCCGAGCGGGCCGCTCATCACCGCGCCGTTCGAGGACGCCTTCGATCGCGTGGAGCTCGGGCCCGATTACAACGCGCTCGGGCCGGCGTGGAAGCTCCAGAATGGCAAGCTCTGCGCCCGCGGCGCGCGGAACAAGGGCATCTGGCTGAACCGCCGGCTCCCTGTCAACGCCCGCATCGAGTTCGACGCCTACGCCGAGTCGCCCGACGGCGATCTCAAGGCCGAGCTGTGGGGCGACGGCGTGAGCGGCGCGACCGGGACGAGCTACACCAACGCCACGAGCTACCTCACGATCCTCGGCGGGTGGAAGAACACCAAGCATGTGCTGGCGCGCCTCGACGAGCACGGCGACGACCGGCTCGAGATCGACATCGACAAGACCGCCGACGACGAGCGGCAGCGGGCCGTGTCCCCCGGGCAGGTCTACCATTTCAAGGTCGAGCGATCGGACGCCAAGACGGTGAGCTGGTCCGTCAACAACGTGACCTACTTCGACTTCGCCGACCCGGAGCCCCTCACCGGCGCGGGGCACGAGCATGTGGGCTTCAACGACTGGGACGCGCCGGTGTGCTTCGACAACCTGAAGATTGTGCCGCTGTGAGCTGATGGAAGGGATCGAGATCGACAAGGCGCTCGAGGATCTCGAGACGCGGATCGAGCGTCTCCGGGCGCTCTACGAGCAGTATTTCATGGGCTTCGAGAAGATCGAGCCCCAGACGCAGCGCAAGGAGGTCGACAAGCTCGTCACGATCTTCCGGCGCGAGCAGATCCGCAACACCGCGCAGCGCTTCAAGTTCCAGACGCTGGTGCAGCGCTACACGACGATGCAGCAGTACTGGGGCCGCGTGACGCGCGAGATCGAGAACGGGACGTTCCGGCGCGACGTGATCAAGGCGGCGGCCCGCTTCGGCGAGAAGGACGCGCTGGCCGCGGCCGGGGGCAAGAAGAACAAGCAGCTCGCCCACGCGATCGCGCTGCAGGCCGAGCGGGGCGGTCGATCGCGCGAGGACGACGCGTTCGAGCTCGACGCCGACGATCTGATCGAAGAGGACGTGATGGCCGAGGAGGCGCTCGCCGACGATCCGATCTCGGCGCAATCGGCGAGCCGCACGCCCCCTCCGCAGAGCGTGCAGAGCGCGGGCGGCGGGCTGCGCTGGGGCGGGCCCTCGCCGTCGCGGTCGGCGTTCACCGCCGCCTCCTCCGGCGTGGGATCGACTGGATCTACAGGGTCGAACAGCGATCCGCGCAGCGACATCCGCACGGCGGAGGCGCAGAGCGGGGTCAAGCGGCGCGTGGCCGAGCTGGCCCAGGCGATGAAGGCCGCCAAGACGCAGGGCGAGGGAGCGCCCGGCTTCGGCGCGCTCGATCTCGACTTCGGCGAGAGCAGCGGTCGCGTCACGCCGCCGCCCGCCTCGCCCGGGCGACCGATCGCCCCCGTGGCGCCGATCACCCCGCCCAAGGTGTCGCCCATCGGGACGCCTGCGGGCAAGCCGATCGGCGCCTCGCCCCCGGCCGCCCAGGCGCGCCCGGGCGCGGCCGGCTTCGGCGCGCTCGATCTCCCCTTCGAGGAGGACGAGGCCCCCACGCCCGCGTCGAAGCAACAAAAAGCTCCGAGGATCACGGGCGTTCCCGCGTCTCCCGCGGCCAGGCCCGCCGCCGCGCCGGGCGCCAGGTCGAACGCGCCCGCCGCGCAGTTCGGCGCGGTCGATCTCGAGCTCGATCCGAGCGCGGCACAGGCTGCCTCGCCTGCTTCGCCCCGCGCCCCCGCCGGCGTGCCCGCGCGTCCCCCTCTGGTTTCGCCCGGCCGCCCGAGCCCCTTCGGCCACCCCGGCCGCCCGAGCCCGTTCGCACCACCCGGCCGTCCGAGCCCGCTCGCGTCAGCCGGTGCGCCCAGCGCGCCCGGTGCGCAGGCGCGTCCCGGGCCGCCCGCGCCCGCGCTCCCGCCGGTCCAGGCGCCTCCGGCCCAGCGTACGGCCGGCGCGCCCGCGGGCCCGACGCCTCGTCCGGTGCAGGCGCCCGGTGCCTCCGCGCGCCCCGCGCAGGCCTCGGCCGCGACCGCGTCCGTCGGCGATGCGCCGAAGCCCGCGGCTCCGCAACCTGCGCGCGCGCCGGTCGAGCCCACCGCCGTATCGCCGCGTCCGGCGGCCCCGCAGCCCGCGGGCGGCGATGCCGCGCTGAACGATCAGCGCATCCGCCAGATCTATTCGAAGTACGTCGACGCCAAGCGCGCGGCCAACGAGTCGACCGCCGGCGTCACGTACGAGAAGCTGGCCGAGACGCTGCGCGCGCAGGCGGCGAAGCTTCGCGCCGCCCACCCCACGAAGTCCGTCGACTACGAGGTGGTGATGAAGGACGGCCGCCCGCACCTCAAGCCCACGCTGAAGTAGAGAGACGTCACGGCAAGCCCGCGAAGGCGGGCTTGCCTCGTGTAGCCCGGGGCTTTAGCCCCGGGGCCACGAGAGCGCGCTCTCTGCGCTGCGCCCGGGAGCGCTCAGTGCTGGGCGGCGCGGTGGGGGGCGTGGGAACGGCGGCGGCTGTGGAGGGCGGGGCCCATGTCCTCGCAGTGGAGGATGGCGCACGAGGTGCGTGACGAGGCGCGCATGCGCCCGCACAGGTCGGCGAGGTCTTCGTCGGCGTCCACCACCTCGGCCTCGATGGGCTGGGAAGTGCTCGGATCGTAGCGGACGTTATCGAGCGCCACCCAGCGCCCGCGATACTGCTCGGAGCGACAGATCTCTGGCCACATCATGCGTGCGGCCCTGCTTTTACTGCCCATTCCTCGTTCGATGACCTTCTGCCTCGGGGGCCGGGCGAGCGACGGGGCCCACCAAAGGGCACCCATGCTGGAGCCGCGACATGGGCTCCTCGGAGTCGGGAAAAATGACTCCCTCGTCTCGGTCGAGACGTCCTTGATCTACCACCTCGGGAAATACCGCGTCAAGCGGTGCCCCCCGATCTTATTCCCCGGAAATTCGGCAAATGGCGGCGGCAAGGTCCGGCCGCGCGGCGGGCTCGGCTCTCGATCGGCGCCCGATCGGCTGTCGATCGGGCGTCAATCACTTGATCCCGGGGCAGTGCTTGCCCTTGAGCGCGGTGATGCCCGAGGTGGCCCCGATGGAGGCGGCCGCCTGGGCGTCGCGCGCGCCGGCGCACCCCTTGGCGGCGGCGCGGCTCCCGGCAGCGTCGATGGCCGAGCGCGCGGCGGCCTTGCTCGGGCCGTCGCAGTTGCGGAAGTGGCTCACCGCCATCCCGACGTTGTTGCCGGTGGCGAGGCCGATCGCGGCCTTGCACTCGGCCTCGGCCTTCGGATCGGCGGGGGGCGCGGAGGTGGTGGGCTTGCCCGTGACGATGGGCGGCGGGACCTTGCCGGCGTCGATCGCGCCTGCGTCCGTGGAGGCCGCGCCGCCGTCTTCCTGATCGGAGCCGACGGTGACGGTGCCTCCGTCCGGCAGGGCGATGCCGCCGTCGGCGAGCTCGCCGCCGCCCCCGTTCTTGTTCCCCTTGAGGGCGAGGACCAGGACCACGACGCCGATCACGCCGACGACGGCGACGCCGCCGAGGATCGGCCCGAGGTTGCTCTTCTGCGCGGGCGGCGCGGGCGGCGCGTACGCCTGGCCGCTCCCGGTCGGCACGGGGCCCGGGCTCGATGGATAGCCGGGAGCGCCCATCCCGGGCGCGGGCATGCCGGGCGCGGACGGGTAGCCTCCCATGGCGGGCGCGGAGTCGACCATCGTCCGCCCCGTGGGCTGCGGTGCGCCGAAGACGGGCTCGCCGACCTGCGTCCGCTGTCCGCCCGCCGCGCCCGAGGACACGGGCATGAGCGCGGTGCCTCCGCTCACGGCGCCGTCGGGCATGCTCGATCGCGGCAGCGCGGAGATGCGCGGCGCGCCCATCGTGAAGTCCTCGTAGAACTCGCGCACGGTGGTGTGGCGCTGGTTCTTGTCCTTCGAGAGCGCGCGCATCACGGCGTGCTTCATCTTCGGCGGCACCTGGCTGCCGAGGGGGATCGTCTCGAAGGGGAAGGGCTGCGCGGTCATGTGCTGCGTGGCCCACGCCCACGGCGTGTCGGCGTCGAATGGCAGCCGGCCGGTGAGCATCTCGTACGTCATCACGCCGAGCGAGTAGATGTCGCTGCGCGCGTCGAGCTCGCCGCCCTTGAACTGCTCGGGGCTCATGTACGGCGGCGTGCCGAGCACCGTGCCCTGCTGCGTGAGCTTCTGATCGTTCTTGGTGGTGTGCTTCTCGTCCTTCTTGGCGATGCCGAAGTCGAGGACCTTGACGTAGTCTTCTTCTCCCGCGCGGGTCGTCAGGTAGATGTTCGCGGGCTTGAGATCACGGTGGACGATGCCCTTGTCGTGCGCCTCCTGCAGCGAGCCGCAGATCTGCCCGAGGATGCGATCGACGCGCTCGGGGCCGAGCGGGCCCTTCTCGAGCGCGGACTCGAGCGAGGTGCCGGTGAGCAGCTCCATCGCGATGTAGTAGTCGCCCGCGTCCGTCTGCCCGAAGTCGTAGACCTTGATCGTGTTCGGGTGCTCGAGCTCGCTCACGGTGCCGCACTCGCGATCGAAGCGCGCGCGCACCTGTGGATCCTTCGTGTACTGCGCGAGGAGCGTCTTGACGGCGACCTTGCGGATCGACGTGCCCATGCGCTGCTCGCCGGTGTACACGCGGCCCATGCCGCCCTCGCCGAGGATGCCGGTGATCATGAAGCGTCCGCCGACCATCTTGCCGATGAGCGGATCGCTCTCGTCGGTCGAGGCGGGGAGCAGGGCGCCGCACTTGGCGCAGAAGCGGGCGCCATCGATGTTCGGCGAGTGGCAGGCGGGGCATTCCATGAAGCAGGGTCCTCGATCGTGGTGGGCAGCGTCCGCCGTCGTCCTCGCGCGAACGCGGGAAGGATCGCAAGATCCCGGAGAGCTCCGCAAGGGGCGCCCGTCGCTTTTTCCGCAGGCCGCCGCGCCGCCCACCCGGCCGTCCCCCCTGCCCGGATCGCGCGCCGGGATCGTCGAGGCGCAGGTCGATCCATCGTGATCCAGGCTCGATCCGGCCTCGATCGCGGCGCGATCGCCCCGTGATCGAAAAGCCAATCGTAGTGCTTGACACTCTTCTTGCTAGGGGCTAAGAGCCTGCTCCCCTTTCGGGGGACGTACGCCCTCCTCACGCTGCGGCGCGAGGTGGAGCGGGCGGAGCAGAAGGCCCCGAGGCCGCGGACCTCGGGGCAGGAGTCGAACGAACGCTGGCGTGGCTCAATCGGTAGAGCACCTGCCTTGTAAGCAGGTGGTTAGGGGTTCAAGTCCCCTCGCCAGCTCCAGGCCGGCGAGAGGCGGCAGGGCCCCGCCGAAACGAAAGGCGCCCGCGAAGAGGACGCGAGAGAGAAGCAGAGCACAAAAGTCGAGTAAATCCGGAGGGTTGCCCGAGCGGCCAAAGGGAGCAGACTGTAAATCTGCCGGCATTGCCTTCGATGGTTCGAATCCATCACCCTCCACCCGGAGCCCCCGCGGGCTCCGGCCAGAGCACCCGGCTCTCTCCACGAGAGACGGTTTTTCTGGCATCCCGTCCGACCTGGGGCTAGGAGGCTCCGCGCGACGCACGCAGGACTCGTCCTCGGGCCGAGCGCGGGCCGAACGACGGCCCAGGAAGGAACGCGGAGCACGCGGGCGTAGCTCAGTTGGTAGAGCGTCAGCCTTCCAAGCTGAACGTCGCCGGTTCGAACCCGGTCGCCCGCTCCCGGTCACATGATGGCCGCAAGATCGCACTTGCCCACCTAGCTCAGTTGGTAGAGCACATCCTTGGTAAGGATGAGGTCGTCGGTTCAATCCCGATGGTGGGCTCCGGAAACAGACCCCTCACAAAAAGTCGTTCCGCCGCAGTCTGACCACCGTCAGGAGAAAGTTCGATGGCCAAGGAGAAGTTCGAACGCAAGAAGCCCCACGTCAACGTCGGGACCATCGGTCACATCGACCACGGCAAGACCACGCTGACGGCGGCCCTCGTCAAGGTTCAGTCGAAGAAGAAGCTGGCGAAGGTCATCTCCTACGCCGACATCGCCAAGGGCGGCACCGTCCGCGACGAGACCAAGACGGTGACGATCGCCGCGGCCCACGTCGAGTACGAGTCGGAGAAGCGCCACTACGCGCACGTCGACTGCCCCGGGCACGCCGACTACATCAAGAACATGATCACCGGCGCCGCGCAGATGGACGGCGCGATCGTGGTCGTGTCGGCGCTCGACAGCGTGATGCCGCAGACCCGCGAGCACGTGCTCCTCGCCCGCCAGGTCGGTCTGAAGCACCTCGTCGTCTTCCTCAACAAGTGCGACGCGGTCGAGGATCCCGAGATGCTCGATCTCGTCGAGATGGAGGTGCGCGAGCTCCTCACGAAGTACAACTTCGACGGCGACAACGCCCCCGTCATCCGCGGCGCGTCGCTCCCGGCGCTCCAGGGCGACGCGAAGTGGGAGGACTCGATCCAGAAGCTGCTCGACGCTCTCGACAGCTACATCCCGGAGCCCGTCCGCGACACCGACAAGCCCTTCCTCATGGCGGTCGAGGACGTGTTCTCGATCAAGGGCCGCGGCACCGTGGCCACCGGCCGCATCGAGCGCGGCGTGATCAAGGTCGGCGAGGAGGTCGAGATCCTCGGCTTCCGCGAGACCAAGAAGAGCGTCGTCACCGGCGTCGAGATGTTCCGCAAGCTCCTCGATCAGGGGCAGGCGGGCGACAACGTCGGCTGCCTCCTCCGCGGCGTCGACAAGGACGAGATCGAGCGCGGCCAGGTCCTCGCCAAGCCCGGCTCGATCAAGACCCACACCAAGTTCATGGGTGAGGTCTACGTCCTCAAGAAGGAGGAGGGCGGCCGTCACACGCCGTTCTTCGACAACTACCGGCCGCAGTTCTACATCCGCACGACGGACGTGACCGGCTCGGTCAAGCTCCCCGAGGGCGTGAAGATGGTGATGCCGGGCGACAACATCACCATGAACATCGAGCTCATCGCGCCCGTCGCGATCGAGGAGCAGATGCGCTTCGCCATCCGCGAGGGCGGCAGGACGGTCGGCTCCGGCATCGTCACGAAGATCGTGGAGTAACAGGCGGCCCCGGATGAACGAAGAGGACGGCGAGACGGGAGCGCGCCCCCCCACGCAAGGTGGCGGGCGCGTGCCCGTCTCGCTGGCCTGCAGCGAGTGCAAGACGCGGAACTACAAGACGACGAAGAGCCCCGGCCAGCTCCTGGAGCTCAAGAAGTACTGCAAGCACTGCAAGAAGCACACGCTGCACCGCGAGACCAAATGAGACCGGTGAGACCGGTGAGCTTGGTGACCCAGGCGAGCCGGACGAGCAGGCGAGCCTCGCGGAGATCGAAATCGTAGGGGTATAGCTCAGTTGGTAGAGCAGCGGATTCCAAATCCGCAGGTCGGGAGTTCGAGCCTCTCTGCCCCTGCCAGCCGGTGCTCGGACCGGCCGGCCGCCCGGATGGCCCCGCCCCGCAAGGGCCGAGGGCGCCCCCCCGAGGCACCTGAAGGCACCTCGGAAGCAGCGGCGAACCTCGATGGTTCCAGCTCGCCCGATCCAGCGAACGGGCGGCGGGACCGGCCGGCCCGGTTCGAAGCACCTCGGATGAAGTGAGTCATGGCGCAACGGCAACAGAGCAAACAGCCGAAGGTCGAGGAAGAGCCCGAAGAGGGCTCGTCCGACGCCGAAGAAGGGTCCGAGGACGCGCTCGCGCGCACCTCCTCGCCCGACCATGCGCCGGACGACGCCGAGCAGGCGGACGACGAAGAGGCGTCCGATCCGTCGGCGGAGGAGGAGTCGGACGACGCCGAGGCCGACGAGGCCGAGGGTGAAGAGGGCCAGGCCGCCGCGGTGCTCGGCACGGAGCGCTACGTCCTCGCCGGCTTCTTCGCCACCGGGATGATCGCGGCCTACGTGCTCGGCCGCCTCATCCAGTCGGTGTGGGCGAGCGCGTCGAACAAGGACTGGTTCAGCCAGGCCCTGCCCCGCCTCGCCGCGGTGCCCGACGACGACAAGGGCAGCTACGGCCTCGTGCTCGGCGGCCTGATCGCCCTCATCGGCGTGGTGCGCACCTACCGCAAGCCCGACGTTCGCGCGTGGACCGACGAGGTCGCGTCCGAGCTCACGAAGGTGAAGTGGCCGACGCGGAAAGAGGTGCAGAGCTCGACGGTGATCGTGATCGCGGCGAGCGCCGTGGCGACGATCTACCTGGCGCTGCTCGATCGGTTCTGGGCGTTCTTGACGAGCCTCGTGTATGGCGACGGCAGCTGAGGTATTGCGGGGCCCCATGTCCAAGAAGTGGTACGTCATTCACACCTACTCCGGCTACGAGGCCAAGGTGCGCGACGCGCTCCAGCAGCGTGCCAAGCAGTTCAACCTCGAGGACCGCTTCGGTGAGATCCTGATCCCCAGCGAGACGGTCACGGAGAACCGCCCCGGCGGCAAGACCCGGGTCCGCCAGAAGCTCAGCCTCCCCGGCTACATCTTCGTCGAGATGGAGATGAGCGAGCAGGTCTGGCACCTCGTCAAGGACACCCCCAAGGTCACCGGCTTCATCGGCAACCAGACCCCGAACGAGGTGCCGATCGCGCAGATCGACAACCTCCGCCGCGGCATCGTCGAGAACGCCGTGAAGCCCCGACCCCGCCTCACCTTCGAGGTGGGCGAGGAGGTGCGGGTGCTCGACGGCGCGTTCGCCAACTTCACCGGCACCGTCGACGACGTGAAGATGGACAAGCAGAAGCTCAAGGTCAAAGTGTCGATCTTTGGCCGCCCGACGAGCGTCGAGCTCGATTTTTCCGCTGTAGAGAAGAGATAGGTAACAGGTAGCGCGCCATGAAGAAGATCACCGGCTTCGTCAAACTCCAGCTCCCGGCCGGCAAGGCCAACCCCTCGCCGCCCGTCGGTCCTGCGCTCGGCCAGCATGGCGTGAACATCATGGCCTTCTGCAAGGACTTCAACTCGCGGACCTCGGGCCAGGGCGACATGATCATCCCCGTGGTGATCACGGTCTACTCGGACCGGTCGTTCACGTTCATCCTGAAGACGCCGCCCGCGAGCGTGCTCCTCAAGAAGGCCGCCGGCCTCTCGACGGCGAAGAAGCCCGGCTCGGGCTCGAAGGAGCCGAACAAGAACAAGGTGGGCAAGGTGTCCCCCAAGGTCCTGCGCGAGCTCGCCGCCCAGAAGATGGGCGACATGAACACCACGAACCTCGACTCCGCGGTCCGCAACATGGCGGGCACCGCGCGCTCGATGGGCATCGAGATCGGCGACTGATCGCCGGCTCGTCGACGAAGTTTTCCGCGCCTCGTGAGGGACGCGGGCGAAGCTCACCACGGCCTGTCAGGCGAGCCGTGGGAGGCGAAAGCCGAACCAGCAGCAAGGAGGCACAATGCCTAAAATCGCCAAGAAGCAGGTAGCAGCACGGGCGCTCGTCGACCGGGCGAAGAAGTATTCGCTCGCCGAAGCGTGCACGTTGGTCAAGAAGGCGGCCCCCGCCAAGTTCGACGAGACGGTGGACCTCGCGGTTCGCCTCGGCGTCAACCCCCAGCACGCCGACCAGATGGTCCGCGGCGCCGTCGTCCTCCCCCACGGCACGGGCCAGACGCTCCGCGTCCTGGTCTTCGCCAAGGGCGAGAAGGCGAAGGAGGCCGAGGCGGCCGGCGCCGACCTCGTGGGCGAGGCCGACCTGGTCGCGAAGATCCAGGAAGGCTTCATGGACTTCGACCGCGTGATCGCCACGCCGGACATGATGGGCCTGGTCGGCAAGCTCGGCCGCGTCCTCGGTCCGCGCGGCCTCATGCCGAACCCCAAGGTCGGCACCGTCACCTTCGACGTGAAGACCGCGGTGGGTGAGGCGAAGGCCGGCAAGGTCGAGTACCGCGTCGAGAAGAAGGGCATCGTGCACGCCCGGATCGGCAAGGTCTCGTTCACCGAGCATGCGCTCGGCGTGAACGCCGACGCCTTGATCCAGGCGCTCATCCGCGCGAAGCCCTCGACGGCCAAGGGCGTGTACCTCCGGAGCATCACCCTGTCGTCGACGATGGGGCCGGGCGTCCGGATCGACCCGCTGCACTACACGACCACCAAGACCGAGGAGGCCTAAGAGACCATGGAACGCTCCCAGAAAGAGGTCCTCGTCGGCCAGATCAAGGACCGCTTCGATCGCATGAGCTCCGCGGTCTTCGTCGACTTCAAGGGGCTCAACGTCGAGACGGTCTCGAAGCTCCGCGACGAGTTCCGCAAGAGCGGCGTCGAGTACCGCGTCGTCAAGAACTCGCTGGTGCGGCACGCGATCAAGCAGCACGCCTGGGCGAAGAACCTCAAGAGCACCCTCACCGGGATGACCGGCGTGGCGTGGTGCTACGAGGATCCGAGCGCGGCGGCCAAGGTCGTCAAGGCCTTCCGCAAGGACCACGACAAGCTCAAGATCAAGGCGGGCCTCATCGACGGCCAGGTCCTCGATCAGGCCGGCGTCGAGGGGCAGCTCGCGACGATGCCCGGCAAGAACGAGCTTCGTGCCCAGCTCCTCTCCACGCTCCAGGCGCCCGCGCAGCAGCTCCTTTCGCTGCTCCAGGCCCCGGCGCAGAACTTCGTCTACTTGCTCAAGGCCAAGGAGGACCAGGCGAGCGGCGGCGCGCCGGCCCCCGCGCCCTGACCCGGGCAGCGGCTTCCTCCAGGGGTCGATCGTCGGAGCATCCGACCAGCCCCCGGGCCGGTGAGGACGCAAAGTTTGCGCCGGCCGTCGCAGGTTCGAGAAAGGGTCTTGCGCCCTTCAGGTTTTGTTCTACACACGCTCGCTCCGGAAGACCCGGCGACGTGTCTCAGGTTTCCTAAGGAGTTTTCGCCATGGCTGACATCACGCAGGAGCAGGTCGTCGATTATCTTTCCAATCTGCCGGTCATCCAGATCGCCGGCCTGATCAAGACCCTCGAGGACAAGTGGGGCGTCAAGGCCTCGGCCCCGGTGGTCGTGGGCGGTGGTGGCGGCGGCGCGGCCGCGGCTGCTCCGGCCGAGAAGGCCCCCGAGCAGACCGAGTTCGACGTCGTGCTCGCCAACGCCGGCGCCAACAAGATCCAGGTCATCAAGGCGATCCGCGAGATCACCGGCCTCGGCCTCAAGGAGGCGAAGGACCTCGTCGAGGCTGCCCCGAAGACCGTCAAGGAGCAGGTCTCCAAGGCGGACGCCGAGGAGATGAAGAAGAAGCTCACCGAGGCGGGTGCGACGGTCGAGCTCAAGTAACGGCGCTCCGTCCTCCGTGAAGGAGATCGGAATCCGCCGAGGGACGGCGGCAGGGGCGAAAGTCTCTGCCGCAGTCCCCGTTTTGTCTGCCGCGTTTCGATCCCGGGCCGAGGGGGCCCCGAGGATCGGCCGGCCAGGCGCTGTTCGTGGAGCCGCGGTCGCGTGCTCCCCCAAGGGCGCCTCGTAGCGTGGTGATCGCAGCCGGGCCGATGGGGGCCCTGGCGCTGCTCGGTTCGTGTCGCCCGGTCGCTTCGGCCGCGCGCACAGTGAGAGCCGGAGGAAATCGATGCCGTCGGTCGTCCAATCCAACTTCCGCGTCCGCAAAAACCTCGGGAAGGTGCGTCGCATCGTCGACGTCCCGAACCTGATCGACATCCAGAAGTCGAGCTACGACAAGTTTCTCCAGATGAACGTCCCGCCGAGCGAGCGGGAAGAGGTTGGGCTCCAGGCGGTCTTCCGCTCCGTTTTCCCCATCAAGGACTTCAACGGCACGAGCGAGCTCGTCTTCGTCTCGTACAACCTCGAGCCGCCGAAGTACGACGTCGACGAGTGCCGCCAGCGCGGGATGACCTTCTCCGCGCCGATCAAGGTGACCAACCAGCTCATGATCTACGACTCCCGCGACGGCGGTGAGCGGATCGTGCGCGACATCAAGGAGCAGGAGGTCTACTTCGGCGAGCTGCCGCTGATGACCGAGACCGGCACCTTCATCATCAACGGCACCGAGCGCGTCGTCGTCAGCCAGCTCCACCGCTCCCCGGGCGTGTTCTTCGACCACGACAAGGGCAAGACCCACTCGTCGGGCAAGCTCCTCTACTCGGCGCGCGTGATCCCCTACCGCGGCTCGTGGCTCGACTTCGAGTTCGATCCCAAGGACATCATCTACGTCCGGATCGACCGCCGCCGGAAGATGCACGCGACCGTGCTCCTGCGCGCCCTCGGCTACTCGACGCAGGACCTCTTGAACTACTTCTACTCCACCGAGACCGTCTTCGTGGACAAGGGGGAGAAGTACAGCAAGAGCGTCGAGTACGATCTGCTCGCGGGGCAGCGCGCGACGCGCGACATCAAGATCGGCGCGGACATCATCGTCAAGAAGAACACCAAGTTCACCCGCGCGGCCATCCGGAAGATGAAGGAGGCCAAGCTCGAGCGGATGCCGATCGAGGCCGAGGAGCTGCACGGCAAGGTCGCCGCGCACGACATCGTCGACCCCGAGACGGGCGAGGTGGTGATCGAGGTGAACGAGGAGCTCACCCCGCAGAAGCTCGAGCGCCTCCGCGAGGCGAACATCGAGAGCTTCCGCATCCTCTTCATCGACGGCCTCAACGTCGGCAGCTACCTCCGCGACACGCTGCTCGCCGACAAGGTCAAGACGATGGAGGACGCGATCCTCGAGATCTACCGCCGCCTCCGCCCGGGTGACCCGCCCACCCTGGAGACGGCGAAGACCCTCTTCAACAACCTCTTCTTCAACGCGGAGCGCTACGACCTCAGCAAGGTCGGCCGCCTCAAGCTGAACTACAAGTTCTACCGCGACGTGGCGGAGGAGGAGCGCCCGGCCCTCGATCTCACGGTGCTCACGCCCCAGGACATCCTGGAGACGGTGCGCCACCTGATCGAGCTGAAGAACGGCCGCGGCTCCGTCGACGACATCGATCACCTCGGCAACCGCCGCGTGCGCGCCGTCGGCGAGCTGATGGAGAACCAGTACCGCATCGGCCTCGTCCGCATGGAGCGCGCGATCAAGGAGCGCATGAGCATGTCGCAAGAGATCGACACGCTCATGCCGCACGACCTGATCAACGCGAAGCCCGTCTCCGCGGTCGTCAAGGAGTACTTCGGGAGCTCGCAGCTCTCGCAGTTCATGGACCAGACGAACCCGCTCTCCGAGGTCACGCACAAGCGTCGCCTCTCGGCCCTCGGGCCGGGCGGCCTGACCCGCGAGCGCGCCGGCTTCGAGGTGCGCGACGTGCACTCGACGCACTACGGCCGCATCTGCCCGATCGAGACGCCGGAAGGTCCGAACATCGGCCTCATCGCGTCGCTCTCGACGTTCGCGCGCGTCAACGAGTTCGGCTTCGTCGAGACGCCCTACCGCAAGGTGGAGAACGGCCGCGTCACCGAGGAGGTGATCTGGCTCTCCGCGCTCGAAGAGGAGGGCAAGTACATCTCGCAGGCGACCGTGAACGTCGACGAGAAGGGCAAGTTCAAGGACTCGCTCGTCTCGGCCCGCTTGAACGGCGACTTCAAGATCGTCACGCCCGAGATGGTCGAGCTGATGGACGTGGCGCCGAACCAGATGGTGTCGGTCGCCGCGGCCCTCGTGCCCTTCCTCGAGCACGACGACGCGAACCGCGCGCTCATGGGCGCCAACATGCAGCGCCAGGCGGTGCCCCTGCTCCGCTCGAACGCGCCCCTCGTCGGCACGGGCATGGAGGAGCGGCTCGCCCGCGACTCCGGCGTGTGCGTCGTGGCGCGCCGGCCGGGCGTGGTGGAGAGCGTCGACGCGACCCGCATCGTCGTCCGCGCCGAGGGCGAGGGCGCCGAGGTGCCCGACATCTACCACCTCATCAAGTTCCAGCGGTCGAACCAGTCCACCTGCTACACCCAGAAGCCCGTCGTCTCGACCGGCGACACGGTGAAGAAGGGCGACGTGCTCGCCGACGGTCCCTCCTGCGACATGGGCGAGCTCGCGCTCGGCCAGAACGTGCTCGTCGCGTTCATGCCCTGGCAGGGCTACAACTTCGAGGACTCGATCCTCGTCTCCGAGCGCATCGCCAAGGACGACGTGTTCACCTCGATCCACATCGAGGAGTTCGAGTGCGTCGCCCGCGACACGAAGCTCGGCAAGGAGGAGATCACCCGCGACATCCCGAACGTCGGCGAGGAGGCCCTGAAGGACCTCGACGACTCGGGCATCGTGCGGATCGGCGCCGAGGTTCGCCCCGGCGACATCCTCGTCGGCAAGATCACCCCGAAGGGCGAGACCCAGCTCTCCCCCGAAGAGAAGCTGCTCCGCGCGATCTTCGGCGAGAAGGCCGGCGACGTGCGCGACAGCTCGCTCAAGGTGCCGCCCGGCGTGGCCGGCATCGTGATCAACGCCCGCGTCTTCTCCCGCAAGGGCACCGAGAAGGACGATCGCGCCCGCGACATCGAGGACCAGGAGCGCGCCCGCATCGAGCGCACGCGCGACGAGGAGATCAAGATCCTCCGCGACTCGTTCTACCGCCGCGTGCGGGAGATCCTCCTCGGCCGCGAGACGACGGGCAAGCTCGTCGACGACAAGGGCAAGATCCTCCTCCAGAAGGGCGTGCCGATCACCGACGCCGCGCTCGCCGAGATCCCCCGCAAGTACTGGGGCGAGATCCCCGTCGAGGCCGCGGAAGAGGCGCAGCAGATCCTCCGTGATCTCGAGGACCTCGTGCGCACCCGCGAGGAGCACTTCCGCGACAAGATCGAGCGCCTCTCGAAGGGCGACGAGCTGCCGCCGGGCGTCATCAAGATGGTGAAGGTCTACATCGCCATCAAGCGCAAGCTCCAGGTCGGCGACAAGATGGCCGGCCGTCACGGCAACAAGGGCGTCATCAGCCGGATCCTCCCGGAAGAGGACATGCCCTACCTCCAGGACGGCTCGCCCGTCGACCTCGTGCTCAACCCGCTCGGCGTGCCGAGCCGCATGAACGTCGGGCAGATCCTCGAGATCCACCTCGGCTGGGGCGCCTACGAGCTCGGCCGCCAGCTCAACGGGATGCTCGAAGAGCAGCGCGCCGCGCACGAGATGAAGGAGATGCTGAAGGGCATCTACAAGGGCGATCACGAGCTCGAGGGCTTCTTCGATCCGCTCAGCGACGACGAGATCAAGCTCGCCGCCAAGAAGACGAGCAAGGGCATCTTCATGGCCTCGCCCGTGTTCGACGGCGCCTCGGAGACCGACATCAAGGGCGCGCTCTCGCTCGCCGCGCTGCCCTCCTCGGGGCAGGCGATCCTCTTCGACGGCCGCACCGGCGACGCCTTCGATCAGAACGTGACCGTGGGCATCATGTACATGCTCAAGCTCCACCACCTGGTCGACGACAAGATCCACGCCCGCTCGATCGGCCCCTACTCGCTCGTCACCCAGCAGCCCCTCGGCGGCAAGGCCCAGTTCGGCGGCCAGCGCCTCGGCGAGATGGAAGTCTGGGCGATGGAAGCCTACGGCGCAGCCTACGCGCTCCAGGAGTTCCTCACCGTCAAGAGCGACGACGTGATGGGGAGAACGAGGATGTACGAGGCGATCGTCAAGGGCGACTACACCCTGGAGGCAGGCCTCCCCGAGAGCTTCAACGTGCTCATCAAGGAGCTGCAGTCTCTCTGTCTGAACGTCGAGCTGGTCGAGACGGCGGGGATGCCCGAGGCCTCGGCCGCGGAGGAAGAGGAATGACGCCGAGCAGCGCCCCCTCTCCCCTCGCCGTCCTCGCTCGTCCCTGTCTGTCTGTGATTGTCGGAGGTCCCCGTTATGCGTGACATCTTCAGCTTCTTCGAGAAGCCCAAGGATCCTCTCTCGTTCAGCGCCATCCGCATCTCGCTGGCGAGCCCGGAGAAGATCCGCGAGTGGTCGCACGGCGAGGTGAAGAAGCCCGAGACCATCAACTACCGGACCTTCAAGCCGGAGCGGGACGGCCTCTTCTGCGCGAAGATCTTCGGGCCGGTGAAGGACTACGAGTGCAACTGCGGCAAGTACAAGCGCATGAAGCACCGCGGGATCGTCTGCGAGAAGTGCGGCGTGGAGGTGATCCAGTCCAAGGTGCGCCGCGAGCGCCTCGGGCACATCTCCCTCGCCACGCCGGTCGCGCACATCTGGTTCCTCAAGAGCCTGCCGTCGCGCATCGGCAACATGCTCGACATCACGCTCAAGGATCTGGAGAAGGTCCTCTACTGCGAGGCGTACATCGTCATCGACCCGAAGGACACGGACCTGTCCCGCGGTGACCTCCTCAGCGAGGAGAAGTACCTCACGCTCCTCGACGAGTACGGCGACGACAAGTTCACCGCCGGCATGGGCGGCGAGGCCGTGCTCGAGATGCTCAAGCAGGTCGACGTCCACGCCCTGAGCGAGCTGCTCCGCACCGAGATGCGCGCGGCCAACAGCGAGGCGAAGAAGAAGAAGCTCGCCAAGCGGCTCAAGGTCATCGAGGCCTTCCGCGAGAGCGGCAACCGCCCGGAGTGGATGATGCTGACGGTGATCCCGGTGCTCCCGCCGGATCTCCGCCCCCTCGTCCCCCTCGACGGCGGCCGCTTCGCCACGAGCGATCTCAACGACCTCTACCGGCGCGTCATCAACCGGAACAACCGCCTCAAGCGGCTCCTCGAGCTGAACGCCCCCGAGATCATCATCCGCAACGAGCGCCGCATGCTCCAGGAGGCGGTCGACGCCCTCTTCGACAACGGCCGCCGCGGCAAGACGATCACGGGCCCGAACAAGCGCCCGCTCAAGTCCCTGAGCGACATGCTCAAGGGCAAGCAGGGCCGCTTCCGGCAGAACCTGCTCGGCAAGCGCGTCGACTACTCGGGCCGCTCCGTCATCGTCGTCGGCCCGACGCTGCGCCTGCACCAGTGCGGCCTGCCGAAGAAGATGGCGCTCGAGCTCTTCAAGCCCTTCATCTACAACAAGCTCGAGGAGCGGGGGCTCGCCCCCACCATCAAGAGCGCGAAGAAGCTGGTCGAGAAGGAGCGGCCGGAGGTCTGGGACATCCTCGAGGAGGTGATCTCGGAGCACCCGGTGATGCTCAACCGCGCGCCGACGCTCCACCGCCTCGGCATCCAGGCCTTCGAGCCGGTGCTGATCGAGGGCAAGGCGATCCAGCTCCACCCGCTGGTGTGCGCGGCCTTCAACGCCGACTTCGACGGCGACCAGATGGCCGTCCACGTGCCGCTCTCGGTCGAGGCGCAGATGGAGGCGCGCGTGCTCATGATGAGCACGAACAACATCCTCTCGCCGGCCTAGGGCAAGCCGATCATCAACCCGACGCAGGACATCGTGCTCGGGCTCTACTACGCGACGCGCGAGCGCAAGTTCGAGCGCGGTTGCTACCGCCCCGGCTCGCTCACCGTCGACGACGCGGGCAAGACCGAGGGCTACCTGCGCGGCGTCTACGCCTCTCCCGAAGAGGTGCGGATGGCCTACGACAACGGCGAGGTCGCCCTCCACGCCGGCATCAAGGTCCGCGTCGCCGTGCTCGACGACGACGGCAACGCGGTGCTGAACGAGCTCGGTTACCCGAAGCGCCGCACCGTCGAGACCACCGTGGGCCGCGTGCTCATCTCCGAGGTCCTGCCGAAGGGCGTGGCCTTCGAGTACGCCAACAAGACGCTCGACAAGAAGGCCCTCTCCGGCCTCATCGACGTCTGCTACCGCGTGCACCGCAACAAGGAGACGGTGCTCCTCGCCGACCGGCTCCGCACCCTCGGCTTCGACCACGCGATGCGCGCCGGCATCTCCATCTGCATGGATCACATGGTGATCCCGCCGGCCAAGAAGATCCTCCTCGAGAACGCGCAGAAGGAAGTGGAGCGCGTCGTCGAGCAGTACCAGGAGGGTCTCATCACCGACGGCGAGCGCTACAACAAGATCGTCGACATCTGGGCGAGCATCGCCGACCAGGTCACGACCGAGATGATGGCGGGCATCGGCAAGGAGACCGTCACCGATCACGAGACGGGCAAGAGCCAGATCGAGCCGAGCTTCAACCCGATCTACATCATGGCCGACTCGGGCGCCCGCGGCTCGACCCAGCAGATCCGCCAGCTCGCCGCGATGCGTGGCCTCATGGCCAAGCCGTCCGGCGAAATCATCGAGACGCCGATCACCGCGAACTTCCGCGAGGGTCTCAGCGTGCTCCAGTACTTCATCTCGACCCACGGCGCCCGCAAGGGCCTCGCCGACACGGCGCTCAAGACGGCCAACTCCGGCTACCTGACGCGCCGCCTCGTCGACGTGGCGCAGGACGCCGTGATCAGCGAGTTCGACTGCGGCACGCTCGACGGCATCCGGGTCACCAAGCTGGTCGAGGCCGGCGAGGTCATCCAGCGCCTCGGCGACCGCATCCTCGGCCGCGTCGTGCTCGAGGACGTGGTCGACCCGCTCACCGGCGAGGTCCTCATCACGGCCAACACCGAGCTCGACGAGACCGCGGTGAAGGGCATCGAGGACGCGGGCATCGAGGACGTGGTGATCCGCTCGGTGCTCACCTGCCAGACGCGCCGCGGCGTGTGCGCCCTCTGCTACGGGCGCGACCTCGCGCGCGGCTACCGCGTCAACATCGGCGAGGCGGTCGGCATCATCGCCGCCCAGTCGATCGGCGAGCCGGGCACGCAGCTCACCATGCGCACCTTCCACATCGGCGGCACCGCGGCCCGCGGCAAGATCGAGGCTTCGTACCTCGAGGCCCGCACCGAGGGCACCGTCCGCCTCCGCCGCGCCGTCATCCAGAAGAAGAAGGACGGCACGATGGTGGTGATGAAGCGCCACGGCGAGCTCGTGATCGTCGACGAGACGGGCCGCGAGCGCGAGCACAACCGGCTCCAGTACGGCGCCACGCTCAAGGTCGAGGACGGCGCGCACGTCAAGCCGGGCACGCTCCTCGCCGAGTGGGATCAGTTCGCCACGCCGATCCTCACCGAGGTCACCGGCATCGTGAAGTTCGGCGATCTCGTCGAGGGCGTCTCCGTGCAGGACCGCCTCGACGAGGTGACCGGCCTCTCCCGCAAGGTCGTCATCGAGTCGAAGGCGGCCGACCTCCGCCCGCGCATCTCGATCAAGGACCCGCAGAACGGCAAGACCACGCTCAAGCTCCCGAACAGCGAGCTCGACGCGCGCTACCTGCTCCCCGTCGGCGCCCACATCGTGGCCGTCGAGGGTGGGCACATCGAGGCCGGCGACATCATCGCCAAGATGCCCCGCGACACCACGAAGGTGCAGGACATCACCGGCGGTCTGCCCCGCGTCGCCGAGCTCTTCGAGGCCCGCAAGCCCAAGGATCACGCCATCATCAGCGAGATCGAGGGTGAGGTCTCGTTCGGCAAGGACACGAAGGGCAAGCGCAAGGTCATCATCACGCCCGTCTCCCCCGAGGGCCACCTGATGACCGAGGATCTCCGCGAGTACCTGATCCCGAAGGGCAAGGACATCCAGGTCCAGCCGGGCGATCGGGTGAGCGCGGGCGAGCCCCTCCAGGCCGGCCCGCCGAACCCGCACGACATCCTCCGCGTCAAGGGTGAGAAGGAGCTCTCGGCCTGGCTCGTGAACGAGATCCAGCAGGTTTACCGCCTGCAGGGCGTGGGCATCAACGACAAGCACATCGAGGTGATCGTCCGCCAGATGCTCCGGCGCGTGCGTGTCAAGCAGGTCGGCGACACGAACTTCCTCGTCGACGAGCAGGTCGAGAAGCACGTGTTCGAGCGGGAGAACGAGCGCGTCCTCGAGCGCGGCGGCAAGCCCGCCGAGGCCGAGGCGCTCCTGCTCGGCATCACCAAGGCCAGCCTCTCCACCGAGTCGTTCATCAGCGCCTCGTCCTTCCAGGAGACGACCAAGGTGCTCACCGAGGCCGCGATCTGCGGCAAGACCGACGATCTCCGCGGCCTCAAGGAGAACGTCATCATGGGCCGGCTCATCCCGGCCGGCACCGGCCTGCCCGCCTACAAGCGGCTCCAGGTCGTCGTCGAGGGCGAGGGCCCGGCCCCCCAGGCCTACGCCCCCCCGCGCGCCCGCCAGGAAGAGCCCCTCGCGGCTGTGAACGAAGAATAGCCCTCACATCGCCGTCGGCCTGGCATCGTGCCCGTTTTCATCCGGATAGCCGGGTGGAAACGGGCGCGACCAGGTGACTTCCGCCGTGCGGCGTCGCAAAAATGCGCCTGTCGCCCCTTCGTTGGGCTTTTCCCGCGGCGCTCGCCCTGACCGGCGTATAGTTGCACGGGCAGGCGGTCCGACCTACGACCCCTCGCCGCGCCGATGACGACGACCAGCCCCCGCTTCTCAGGGATCAATCAGCGCATCGCGGATCGCCTGCTCCAGAGCGGGCAGATCAACCGCGACCAGCACCTGAGCGCGATCGACTTCGCGACGCGGCGCAAGATCCGCATCGAAGAGGCCCTGATCGATCTCGATCTGATGAACGAGGGCGACCTGCTCAAGTTCATCGCCACCGTCTATTCGACGCGCTTCGTCTCCACCGAGAAGCTCTCCAAGGCGGTGATCGATCCCCGCGTCCTCTCGCGCGTGCCCGTGAAGACGGCCGATTTGCACGGCGTCTTCCCCGTCCTCTTCGACGACAAGACGCAGGCCCTCTCGGTCGTCACGGCCGATCCGGACAACGACGCCGCGCTGCAGGAGGTCAAGCTCGCCGCCCGCGTGAAGGAGGTGCGCGCCCTCGTCGCCCGCCCCGCCGCGGTGCGCGCCGCGATCTCCTACCACTACCGCAACGATCGCGCGGCCTTCTCGCCGCTGCTCCGCCCGGCCCTCGGCGAGCTGATCGGCGACGACCCGTGGACGCGCACCAAGACGACCACGCGCACCGAGCCGAAGAGCGCGCCGCCCGCGCCCGAGCAGACGCACCGCGCCGCGCCGTCGGCCATCCCGCAGCCTCCACCGCCGCCGCCGCCTCCTCCTCCGCCACCGCCGCCGCCGCCTCCCTCCGTGCGCGGGATGAACGCGCTCTACCAGACGGGCATGGCGCCCGGCGTGCAGCCTGCGCAGGCCACGCCGCTCCCGCCGCAGACCTCGCCCTTCGCGCCGGCGCCGGTCCCCGTCTTCAAGTCACCCTCGCTCCCGCCCGTCGCCGCGCCGCCGCCGACCGCGTCGCCCGAGTTCGTCGAGACGCTCAACGTCCTCATCAGCCTCCTCGAAAATTCACGGCAAGACCTCCGCGGTCACTCCTCGATGGTCGCGCGCATCACCCGCAAGACCTGCGAGCGCATCGGCCTCTCGCCCACGCAGGTGCAGGCCTTCGTCGCCGCCGCCTACCTCCACGACCTCGGCAAGATGGGCGCCTACCACCTCACGGCCCTCAACGTCGCCGAGTACGAGGGCCACCGCATCGCCGCGCTCAAGGCCACCGATCTGCCGACGCACCTCATGGAGTCGGTGGGCCTGCTCCCCGACACAGTGGCGGCCATTCGCTCGATGTACGAGCGCTACGACGGCGAGGGCTTCCCGAACGGCCAGTCCGGCAAAGAGGTCCCGCTCGGCGCGCGCATCATCGCCGTCGCCGACACCTACGCCGATCTCACGCAGAACCCGCGCAACCCGTACCGCAAGATCCTCCGCCCCTTCGAGGCCTGCGACGTCCTGCTCAAGTACCGCGGCACGGTGTTCGATCCCAACATCGTCGACCTCTTCCGCCAGTCGATGACGGGCGAGGACATGCGCGCCAAGCTCCTCAGCGATCGCCACGAGGCCCTGATCGTCGACCCCGATCCCGAGGAGACGACGGTGCTCGAATTGCGCCTCATCGAGCAGGGCTTCGAGGTGCGGATCGCGCGCTCCGTCGCCCAGGCGCGCAAGGTCCTCGAGTCGAACGAGATCGACGTGGTCCTCTCCGAGATCGATCTCGATCGTCCCGACGGCGGCCTCGTGCTCCGCGAGTCCGCCCTCAAAGAGGGCTTCGCCCGCGAGAGCACCTGGGTCATCCTCACCGCGAAGACCGACCGCCAGACGGCCCAGCGCGCCTTCGATCTCCGCGTCGACGACTTCATCCTCAAGCCCGTCTCCACCGACGTGCTCGCCGCCAAGCTCCGCCAGCTCATCGAGCGCAAGGGCGCGAGCTCGGGCGCGCGCGGCGTCTCCGGCTCGCTCGCCGAGATGAGCCTGCCCGACATGGTGCAGATCCTCTGGCACGGCCGGAAGACCTGCGCGCTCCGCATCACCTCGCTCGGCAGCTCCGGCGAGATCGATTTCGCCGAGGGCCAGGTCGTCGACGCGCGCTGGGACGCGCTCCGCGGCGAGGACGCCTTCTACAAGATGCTCACGCTGCGCGAGGGCGATTTCCGCCTCGATCCCTCGTTCGTCCCGCAGGGCCGCACCATCACCGCGTCCCCCGAGGCGCTCCTCCTCGAGGGCATGCGAAGGCTCGACGAAGCCTCGTTCTGAGCCGTGCGCGCGCCGCCCGACATCACGACCGAGCGCCTCCGCCTCACGATCCTCCCGCCGGACGAGGCGCGCCGCCTGCTCACCTACGCCGTCGAGAACGACGCGCACCTCGCGCCGTGGGAGCCGCCGCGCCCCGAGGGGTACTTCACCGAGGCCTACTGGAGGCGCCGCCTCACGCAGAACCTCGACGAGCACGCGCGCGATCGATCGCTCCGCCTGACGATCCTCCCCCGCGGCGAGCCGGACGCGCCCATCCTCGGCCACGTGAACTTCAACAGCTTCATCCGCGGCGCCTTCCAGGCCTGCACGCTCGGCTACAGCATGGACCACCGCTGGGAGGGCAGGGGCCTGATGCGCGAGGCGCTCGAGGGCGCAATCGCCCACCTCTTCGGCCCGCTCGCCATGCACCGCGTGATGGCCAACTACATCCCCGGCAACGAGCGGAGCGGCCGCCTGCTCCGCCGCCTCGGCTTCGTCGTGGAGGGCTACGCGCGCGACTACCTCTTCATCGGCGGCGCGTGGCGTGACCACGTGTTGACAGCGTTGACGAACCCGGCGCCTCTCCCTCGACCCGCCGGCTTCTGAGCGTCGGTCCAGGGCGGATCGTGATGCCCCTTGCCGGAGGGGCGCTTCGCCCGTAGCCTGAATGCAGGCGTGGACCGCATTCACGCGGCCGCGACCTGGAGGACAATGTACGGACCCCAAGGCAGCGGCCAGACGCCGCGCCCGATTCGCAAGGTGACCGTTCCGGAGATCCGAGCCCGCAAGGGAGCCTCTCCGCTGTCGATGATCACCGCCTACGACTACACGATGGCCCGCCTCCTCGACGAGGGTGGCGCCGACATGCTTTTGGTCGGCGACTCGCTCGGCATGGTGGTGCAAGGGCACCCGACGACCCTCCCCGTGACCGTCGACGAGATCTGCTACCACGGCCGCGCCGTGGCCCGCGGAGCGCGGCGAGCCCACGTGGTCGGCGACATGCCCTTCATGAGCTTCCAGGTCTCGCCGATCCAGGCCCTGGAGAACGCGGGCAAGATGATCAAGGACGGCGGCTTCGAGAGCGTGAAGCTCGAAGGGGGCGAGGAGGTCGCCGAGCATGTCCGCCGCATCGTCGCCGCCGGCATCCCGGTGATGGGCCACGTCGGCCTCACGCCGCAGTCGGTGCACGCGATGGGCGGCTTCAAGGTGCAAGGCAAGGGCGAGGACGCCGCCCTCCGCGTGATCGAAGGCGCCCGCGCGCTCGACGAGGCCGGCGTCTTCGCGATCGTCCTCGAGGCCATCCCGCCCGATCTGGCCGAGGAGATCACCGCCGCCGTCTCGGTGCCCACCATCGGCATCGGCGCGGGCGCCGGCTGCGACGGCCAGGTGCTCGTCTGTTACGACATGCTCGGCATGTACCCCGAGCTCAAGCCCAAGTTCGCCAAGCGCTTCGCCGAGATCGGCGAGCAGATCATCAAGGCGACGCACGAGTACGTGAACGAGGTCGGCGCGCGCACCTTCCCCGCCGCCGAGCACGCGTTCAAGGCCAACGGCCCGCGCCGCCCGATCCCGACGACCGACGAAGCCCTCCTCGCCCTCGGCGAGATCCCCCCGCACTGGCAGACGCACTGAGCGATCGCGCCCGCGTCCCTTCGCGCCCGCGCTTCGCGCGGTCATGCGCGAAGCGCATGACCGCGTCCTGCGCGCATAACCACCCGCATTGAAAGCGAAATTCGGGCTCCCTTGACAGGGACCCGAAAAACGCCGTGAAATGGTCGATACTGTCCATTTCTGTCCGCGGAGGTCTTCATGCGATCGGCGTCGTTCGGAGTTGCTGGTGCTGCAGCGGTGGTCACGTTGGCGCTGGCCTTCCCGGTGGCGGCGGATCCGGTGCCGATCCTCCTCACCGAGCAGGGCAGGCTCTTCGACGACACCGGCGCTCCCCTCGACGCGGTGGTCTCGATCAAGTTCACCCTCTACGACGCCGCGGCAGGCGGCAACGAGCTCTGGTCGGAGACCCAGCAGGTCACCCTCGATCAGGGCTATTTCTCCGCGCAGATCGGCGCGGGCACGCCCTTCCCGGCCTCGGTCTGGAACGGCGCGACCCGCTACCTCGGCATCACCGTCGGGAGCGATCCCGAGATGACGCCGCGCCAGCCGACCGCGAGCGTGCCTTACGCGCTGCGCGCGGGTGACGTGACGGGCGACATCCACCCTTCCAGCGTGTCCGTCAACGGCACGACCGTCATCGATGCGCAGGGGCACTGGGTCGGCTCGACGGCCGGGCTCGCCGGGCCGCAGGGCCCCGAGGGGCCGCAGGGTGCGGTGGGCCCGCAAGGCCCCGCAGGTCCTGCAGGCCCCGCCGGCGCGGTGGGCCCGACCGGCCCGCAAGGCCCCGCGGGCGCGGCCGGCGCAGCGGGCGCCATCGGCCCCACGGGCCCGCAGGGCACCTCGGGCGCAGCGGGCGCCGTCGGCCCCACCGGTCCCCAGGGCCTCGCGGGCGCAGCCGGCGCGGCGGGCGCGGTCGGCCCCACGGGCGCCATCGGTCCGACCGGCCCGTCCGGCTCCTTCAGCCCCGCCTCGCAGAACCTCAACATGGCGAGCTTCCTCATCCAGAACGCCGGCTCGGTGCAGGTGGGGAGCACGACGATCGACCCCAACACCGCCGCCGTGCTCGGCGCGCTCTTCACCACGCAGACCACGGGCGCGGCGTGCACCGCGGTCAGCCAGAAGATCGCCCTCGACTCGTCGGGCAACGTCCTCACGTGCAAGGGCGGCGTGTGGACCGCCGCGTCGGCCGGGGGCCCGCAGACCTGCTTCAAGACCTTCACCACCCAGTCCGTCGTGGCGAACCCCTTCGGCTCCTCCACGGTCATCAGCTACATCATGGCGGGCGGCGGCGGCGGCGGATCGAACCTCGGCGGCGGCACCAACGGCAGCACGGCGTCGGGCAACTTCACCTTGCTCGCGGGCGCCTCCATGACCGTGTACGTGGGCGGCGGCGGCGGCGGGAACAACTACAACGCCGGCGGCACGGGCGGCGGCGGCGCCGGCTACTTCGGCGGCGGCGGCGGCGGGCGCGCGGGCGGCTGCGGCGGCGGTCCCGGCGGCGGCGGCAGCAGCGCCATCCTCAACGCCGGATCGCTCGTGGCCTTCGCGGCCGGAGGCAACGGCGGCTTCACCCCGGGCGGCGCGGGCGGCACCAACGCAGGCGGCGCCTCGGCGGCGGACAACTGCAGCGGCCTGACCGGCGCGAACGGCGCAGCCGGCGCCGGCGGCAACGGCGCCAACAACGGCGGCCGCGGCGGCTCCGGGCTCAACGGCGGCGGCCTCGGCTCGACCAACGTTGCCAACAACGGCGGCGGCGGCGGCTACGGCTCCGGCGGCGGCTACTCCAACCAGACCGGCGGCAGCAGCGGCGGCAACGGCGGCGGCGGCGCGGCCGGCGGCGGCCTCGGCGCCACCAACTGGGCGAACAACGCCTCCCTCGCGCTCCCCGCTGCGGCGGGCCTCTCGGCCACCGGCCAGGGCGGCAACGCCGGCCTCGTGATCGTCAGCTACTCCTCCTCGTCCGGCTGCGCCCTCTGAGCTCCATCACCTGCGCACGTTGAGGTTGATCACCGCCCGCGCCGGTGTCTCCCGCGGGTTCTGCCCGCTGTGGATGATCTCCCCGTCGAAGCACACGAGCCGCCCCTGCCGGGGTGTCACGCGCTGCCGCTCGGAGAGCCGCGCGATCGGCCCCGTGCTCCGCTCGTGGAAGAGCACGGTGTCCCCGTCGCTGTCGTTGACGTAGTACACCATCGTGACGAAGCTCGATCCATCGTTGTACTGAAAGTCCACATGGGGACCCTGGTACACGTCGGTGCCCATCGTCCTCGGGTGGGGCACGGTCAGGTTGGCCTTGATCCGGATCACCTGCCGCGTCGAGATGCCCGTCTTGGCCGTGAAGAAGTGGAGCAGCGGCATCACCAGCCCGCAGAAGGTGCTCGTCGGCCCCCCGTTGTCATGGAGCGTGTGGGTGAATTGCGGCGTGTCGAGGATCGTCCCGTCCGCCGGCACGCGGAGGAGCGGGTAGTCGTCCGGCACCGTGCGCTGGTTCAAAAACCACGGGAAATTGGCCGAGAGGAGCGTGTCACGGAGCTCCTCCTCGTAGGTCCTGGAGACGAAGCCCTCCACGATCTCGATGCTCATCGCGCGCTCCCTTCATGCCGGTACGAGGATGCCGTAGTCGCAGAGCTTGCGCAGGTAGCCCGCCTCGAAGCCCACGCCCCGCGCGGCGAGCTCGTGCAGCACCTCCTCCGTCGGCCGCCCGTCGAAGGCCGGGAGCACGGTGAGCAGCGCGCTCGGCAGGTCGATGGCGTCGAGGTGGGAGTGGGTCACGGCGCGCACGCCGCCGTCGCGCTGCGAGGCGATCTGGAAGCTGCCGACCCGCAGCCGCAGCGGCACGAGATCCGAGCCGAGCCGCGCGTAGGCGCGCTTCGCCACCCCGGCGAGGATGGCCATCTCCGGCCCGCCGATCGCGAGCACCTCATCGAAGCGGAGCCCCTCGACCCTGGCCGCCGCCGCCCGGTAGAACGCCTCCTCCTTGCCTGCCCATTCGCCCCACATCGCCGCGTAGGCCGCGTCCTCCACCTCGCCGTCGAGCTCGCGCCCCTCGGGCACCTGCGCGAGCGCCGTCTGCCGCTCGCGCGGGATCCACCGGCTCAGCACCTCCACGTCGACCCCGAGCTCGAGCGCCGCGTGCCGCGCGAGCGTGCCCTCGACGATCACCAGCAGCTCGCGCAGCGCCTTCCAGAAATCGGCGCCCACCTGGCCGCGCACGAAGCGGCAGAACCAGGTGGTGCACATCGCGTCGCGGTGCTTCCAGATCCCGCAGGTGCCGCCCTCCTCGACGAAGTGCGGGCAGCGCAGCGTCCGGCTCCGGCCGAGCGTGCTCGCGCTGTTGCGGAAGAGCAGGTCGTAGCTCGGCGGCCGCCCGACGCCGAGCGGCGTCACCGCGATCCGCTTCTCGATGCGCGCCCTCAGCGTGGCGCGCCCGATCGCCCCGGCCGGATCCTCGTCGGCGAGGATCCTCCCGGCGAGGAAGCTCGGCAGCTCGGGCATGTAGACGCAGCACTTGAGGGCCGGATCGAAGAAGTAGATCGAGGTCGGCAGCGTGCCGTCCGGCTTGATGCACATCGCGCAGTCGTGGCAGGTCGCCTCGGTCTCCGCGGGGATCGGGCCGCCGAGGAGGTCCTTGGCCCACCCGGCGTAGAGGGGAGGCAGCGCGTGGAACGGGCCTTCGCTCGGCATCGCCGCGAGGGTAGTCGATCTGCCCGCCGAGGGGCTCGCCGCAAGCGCGATGAAACACGGGATGGAATCGCGCCCGGCGCGACCGCGTTCTCCCCGGCAGACATGGGCCGCGATCGGCGCGGCCGCCTCCGAACGGGCTGGATTTCCGGCCCCATCTGCCCCCACTCTGCCGCCCCCATGAGCCTCCGCCACCTCGCCTTCCTCGCCCCGCTGCCCCTCCTCCTCGCATGCTCCAAGGACGCTCCGCCGGCCCAGGCCGACGCGACCGGCAAGGCGGCCCCCGCCCTGAGCGCCGCCGCGAGCGCGATCACCAGCGCAGCCGCGCCCTCCGCCTCGGCGAAGACCGCGGCGGCCGCGAGCGCCAAGGCCCGATCGACCAAGGCGCCGATCTCCGCGGCCGATCGCAAGAAGGCGCTCGCGCTGCTCCAGGAGGGCCGCAAGAAGTCCCGCGCCAAGGACTTCACCGCCGCGCTCACCGCCTTCGATCAGGCCCTCGCCCTCACGCCCGACGACGTGGCCGTGCTCTCCGAGGTGGGCTGGGCGGCGCTCAACGCCGGCGAGCTCGATCGCGCCGACAAGGCCAACAAGCGCGCCCTCGCGCTCGTCAAGCAGCCGGTCCAGCGCGCGCAGATCCTCTACAACGCCGGTCGCGTCGCCGAGGCCAAGAAGGACACCGAGGCCGCGCGCAAGGCCTACGCCGAGTCGCTCTCGCTGCGCGACAACGCCGAGGTGAAGAAGCGCCTCGACGCCGCCGGCGGCCCGCCCGAGCCGATGCTCCCCTGCGCGGCCGGTGCGCCCACCGTCGAGGCCCTCTGCAAGTGCCTCCTCAAGCCCGAGAACGCGCCGATGATGCCCGACGACGCCAAGACCGTCTGCGAGGTCGAGAAGACGCTGCCCCTCGGCGACGCGCGCCTCTCGGTGCTCCGCTACGGCGCCGAGATGATGGGCGAGGTGGTCCACCTGCTCGTCGCCAAGGACGGGAGCGTGCTCCGCCCCGTGGCGGGCCTCGGCAGCGATTACGAGCCCGGCGCCTTCGGCGTCCACAACGAGGCCCATGTGCTCGGCGGTGAGGCCAAGACCTTCGGGAGCCGCACCGTCATCGTCGTGAAGAGCGAGCAGCGCGACTTCGATCAGAACATGGCGGGCCTCGAGATCTGCGACGAGAGCAACGACTACGAGTCGGTGTGCGCCCTCGGGAGCGGCGCCGCGCCGAGCCGCTGCTTCACCGTCCCGGTGTCCATCGCCGGGGGCTGCGGCGCGGGCGTCGAGCCCGACCCGGCCGACCTCGACGACGACACGAAGAAGAGCCTCGAGGAGATGAAGAAGAGCTGGTCGCACAGCGCGGTCAAGCTCTCCTGGTCGCTCGGCCCCGACGGCAAGGTCGAGGTCAAGAAGGTCTCGGGCGAGAGCAAGCTCATCCCCGCGGGCCTCGTCGGCGCCCACGCGCTCGCCCCCTGATTGCAGGAGAACGCGGCTCCCTGCTAGCCTCCGGGGCTTGTCTGAGCTCACCGGGAGCATCGGCCTCGTCCTCGGCGATCGCTATCGCCTCGAGACCCTGATCGGGCGCGGGGGCATGGGGTGCGTCTGGCGCGCCGAGCACCTCACGCTCGGCACGCCGGTGGCGCTCAAGCTCCTCTCGCCGGCGCTCGCCGCGCAGCCCGGCGTGCAGGCGCGCTTCCTCAAGGAGGCGCGCGCCGCGGCCCGCCTCCGCAGCGCCAACGTCGTGCAGGTCCTCGATCACGGCGTGCACGACGGCATCCCCTTCATCGCCATGGAGTGCCTCGAGGGCGAGTCGCTCGCCGCGCGCATCACGCGCGAAGGGGCGCTCTCACCCGCCGCGACCGCCCGCGTCCTCACCGGCGTCTGCCGCGCCCTCTCCTACGCGCACCGGCTCGGCGTGGTGCACCGCGACCTCAAGCCCGACAACATCTTCATCGCCCGGGACGAGGCGGGCCCGCTCGTGAAGGTGCTCGATTTCGGCGTCGCCAAGGTGATGGAGTCGCTCCTCGATCCGCTCGCCAAGCCCGAGAGCGGCGCCACCAAGACGGGCGAGGTGCTGGGCACGCCGCGCTACATGAGCCCGGAGCAGGCGCGCGGGAAGAAGACGGTCGACGCCCGCGCCGACCTCTGGTCGCTCGGCGTGATCGCCTTCCTGTGCCTCACCGGCGAGCACCCCTTCGACGCCCCCGAGTTCGGCGTGCTGGTGCTCAAGATCTGCGCCGATCCCGTCCCCGTGCCGTCGTCGATCCGCGAGGTCCCCGCGGGCTTCGACGCGTTCATCGCGCGGGCGCTGGAGCGCGATCCCGCCGATCGCTTCCAGACGATCGGAGAGCTCGCGGACGCGCTCGCCGACATCCTCACGCCGGGCCAGCGCTGGCTCGATCCATCGGGGGACGGTGATCTGCCGAGCTCGCGGGAGAGGCCGTCGATCGAGGTCGTGCCCGCCTCCGCGGCGCCGGTGTCTCCTGCGGCCCGGGTCGAGCCGCCTCCTCCGGCCGCGCCGGTGATCGTCCCTGCGACGGCGCCGGCGCCTGCCCCGCAGAGGGCGCGCTGGCCCGCGGTCGTCGCGCTGATCGCCCTCGCCGCGGGGCTCCTCGCGCTGCTCCTCCGCGCGCTCCGCTGACGCGCGCTCAGCTCCGGGCGCGGATATGGCCGAGCAGCGTGCGGATCACCCCGCGCGCGAGCTCCGGCGACTCGTCGAGGAGCGCCTCGAACTCGCCCCGCGGCACGCGGAGCAGCTCGGCGTCGGTCACCGCCTCCACCGTCGCGGCGCGCGGCGCCCCGTCGAGCAGCGCCATCTCCCCGAACGTCCCGCCGCGCCCGAGCTCCCCCACGGCCTTGCCGTCGCGCACCACCCGGAGCGTCCCGCGGGCGACCACGAAGAGCGCGTCACCGGGATCACCCTCGCGTACAACAGTGTTGCCAGGGGAGAACATCGTGATTTGCGCGATCTCCCCCACCGGGTACAGCTCCTCGCCGGACAGGCCCGTGAAGAGCGACGACTCGCGGAGGATCATCAGCCGGTCGAGCACGGCGCGCATCGGATCGCTCGATGGTAGCTCCCCCGCGTCGAAGGCACGACATTTCGAGAGCCACCCGTCGAAGGTCGGCGCGCCCTCGGATCGGCTCGCCGCGGTCGCGCCCGGGCTCCACTCGAGCAGCGCCACGGCGCGCAGCGCGAGCGCTCGCGGCAAGAGGTTCTCGAGCAGCTCCAGCGCGTTGCCCCGATCGCGCTCCCGGGTGCCGCCGGGCCCCGCGGGCGCGCGGAAGAGCGCGGTGCGAGCCCGCCCGACGAGCGCCCGATCGCCGAGCAGCGAGGCGAGATCGAGCACCCGCTCGGCCGTCTCCCCGATCCGGTGGCGCAGCTCGCGCGCGAGCAGCCCTTCGCCCGCGCCCGGGTGGGCCGCCACCAGCGTCTCCGCGTAGGCCAGCGACAGCGAGAGCGCCGCGGTGATCGCCGCCGGATCCATCGGCCTTCCCGTCTTGTCCGGTACGCCCGCGAGCGCGCGGGACAGGGCGTTGCGCGCCCGGTAGCCCAGCGTGGAGAAGCGCGCGAGGGCCCGCTCGCCCGCGTCCGGGCCGAGGCGCGCGAGCACCCGGGCGACGCGCGCCGTGCCCGTCACCTTCCCGTCGGCGGCCACCGCGGTGTGGATGTCCTTCTCGCCGCGCGTCGTCGGCAGCGACGCGAGCAGCGCGTCGATCGCGGCCGGCGGCGCGGCCGAGAGCGCGCGCACCGCGGCCCGCACATGCCGGCCCGACTCCAGGAACGAGAGCAGCGTGGTGACGATCCCGGGCGCGTCGAGCAGCACCGCCGCCCGCGCCGCCTCGGCGAAGACGCGCTCGTCGCTCGACGAGAGCGCGCGCACCACCACCGCCTCGGCCCGCCTGTCGCCGATCTCGCCGAGCGCCGCGAGCGCGGCCGCGCGCCTCGGGGAGTCGGCGCCGCTCGCCCCCTCGTGGAGCTGCTTCAGCGCGCTCAACGTCTCCGTCTTCGCCAGGGCGATGAGCCCCTCGGCCCACAAGCCCTCGCCGCCGTCCGAGGACGAGCCCCGCGCGATGGCCCGCGCCGCGCGCGCCGGATCCGCGGCTGTGCCGAGCGCCCGCGCACCGGCGAGCAAGGCCCGCTCCGCCTCCGGATCGTCGAGCGGCGGCACCAGCGCGAGCAGCTCGGCCCCCTCGCCCTTCCGCGCCACGCGCACCGCGGCCCGCACCGCCGCGCGCCGGATCTCCACGGGCGCCGAGGGGGCGAGCGCCGGCGCGAGATCGTCGAGGCGAAAGAGCCGGTCGCCCATCAGCGCCAGCAGATCGGCGGCGCGCGCCTCGTCCCCGGCGGCCACGCGCTCGGCCAGCATCCGGGAGAGCTCGGCGCGGAGCAGCGCCGCGCTCTCGGGCGCCACGTCGAGCGTCACCTGCCCCTCGCCGAGCGCGCGCCCGAGCGCCGCCGTGTACGCCCGGCGCACGCCCCAGAGCTGCGCGAACGAGATCACCGAGAAGGCACCGAGCAGCGCGGCGATCGCGATCGGCGGCGGCCCCGCGGCCCCGAAGAGGCCGAGCAGCACGCCCGCCAGGAGCTCGCCCACGGGGCCCGACGCGGCCTTGGCGAGCACCTTCGCGCGGGCCCGGACGGGCGCCGGCGTCGGCGACAGCAGCAGATCGGCGACCGCCCCGGAGACGGCCACCTTGCCGATGTTCTCGCCGAAGCGCGCCGCCGTGGCGCTCGCCACGCCCGGCGCGATCGCGAGCGCGGGGGTCGCCGCGAGCAGCACCGCCGGGCGCGTCAGGAGCGCCGCCCGCACCCCGAACCGCCCCACGAAGCGGCTCGTGACGAAGACCTGCGTCAGGAAGATCACCGTCTGCGAGACGGCGAGGAAGGTCGACTGGATCTCCGCGATCTCGCGCCCGCCGTGGCCCGCCTTCAGCGCCGCGAAGAAGGCGAAATCGGTGAAGCGCCCGGCCGCCGAGGCGAGCACCGCGTTGAGCGCGAAGAACCGGATCACCGCGAAGGCGCGGAGGTCCGCGAAGCCCTCCAGGAACACCGAGAGCATCCCGGCCGCCTTCGCGCCCTGCGCCTCGGCCGGCGCGTCGATCGAGCGCCGGGCGAGCAGGGCAGGGAAGGGCAGCGCCGCGAGGCAGAACGCGCCGCCCACGTAGAGCAGCGCGCGCTCGCCGAAGGGCCCCGAGATCGCGCGCGCCACGCCGCCGGCCACCATCGTCCCGAGCGTGGCCGCGCCCGCCACGAGCGGCAGCAGCCGCTTGGCCTGCCGCGCGTGGAAGCAGTCCATCGCCGCGTTGGTGGCGATCACCGGCAGGAGCGGCGGCAGGAGCTGGAGGAGCAGGCAGAGCGCGTAGAGCAGCGGGCGCGAGCCGAGCCCCGCGAGCAGGCCGGAGGCGACCATCGCGACCCCGGTGAGCAGCAAAAACCCCGCCGGCAGCCGCGGCCCCGTGAAGCGCTGGGAGAACGCGCCGAAGCCGAGCGAGAGGGCCCCGCGGCCCGCCGCCAGCACCACGTAGAGGCGCGACAGCTCGCCCAGATCGAAGGCCTGCACGAAGAGCGTGGTGGCCGCGATGATCGCGATCGATCCCCCGCAGATCGCGAGGAACGAGAACAGCAGCGCGGTGGCCACGGTGGCCCGCTCATCGGGCCGGACATCGAGGAACCCTGCGCGCACGAAGGGCGCAGCATACGGGCTTCCCCGGGCTACGAACAGGGACCGCGAGCGTCAGCGGTATGCTGCGCGAGCATCAGCGGTACGCTGCGCGAGCGTCAGCGGTACGCGTGCGTCTGGCTGCCCTTGAGGTACTTCGCGGCGCGCGCCGCGTCTTCTTCGGCAAGGTTGAAGGCCACCCGATGCTCGCCCGACTCGAGCGCGAGCTGCGCGCCGTTCACCGCGAGGGTGAGCCCCTCGCGGTCCATGATCACCGCGCGCCCCCGGCCGATCGAGTCGCTCTGCGCCAGCGCGAGCACGCTCTGCTCGACCTCTTCTGCGGGGCGGGTCGCGCCGACCATGGTGAGCACCTGGTACTGCCGCATCTGCAGGAAATTCTCGGCGAAGCCGATCACCTTGGTCGGCCCCACGAAGAGCGGGCCGCGCGGCAGGCCGCCGGTCAGCGTCTTCTGCGCGTAGAAGAGATCGGTGCGCGCCTCGGCCGCCGCGAGCCCGCCCTCGGCGTCGGGCAGCGCCTTGCAGTCGATGTGGCCGTGCGCCACCCCCTGGAGCAGGCTCACGAGCTCGTCCACGTCGGCGATCGGCCCGATCCGGAACATGCCACCCGACCGCCGCGCGATGCCCACCCGGTGCGTGAGCAGCTCGTTCACGACCCGCCCGTAGCGCGTGTACTGCACCAGCACCCGCACCGCGCCCGCCACGTCCTCGAGGGGCACCGCCACCGGCGGCAGGAAGAGCCGCCGGCCGATCAGCCGCCGGTCGGTGATCACGTACGCAGGCCGCGTCCGGAGCAGGATCCATCGCCCGAGGAACACCCCGAAGATCACCAGGGTGAGCAGCGTCATGATCCACATCTGGGCCCCGGGGGACGCGGCGTCGCTGCTCATCATCATCGGCACGAACATCAGCGCCCCGAGCACCTGCGAGCCGCCGAAGAGGATGCCCAGCCACATCAGCCCGCCGTACCCGGCCGGGCCGCCCCGCTTGCTCTGCACGATGATCCGCTCGCCCGGCTCCCGCTTCAGTCCATCGAACATGGCGAGAACCTTAGACGAACGCGAGGCCCGTGCGAAGCGAGCCCGATCATCGCGCGCTCTGCTCGGCGCGCGAGCGCTGGACCTCGAGGGTGCGCGCGCCGCGGCTGAGGGCCTGGGCCAGCCGATCGACGAGGCAGATCCACCCGCGGTAGCCGAGCGACGGCCGCTCGAAGAGCGCGTGATCGAAGTGCGCGGGGAAGCCCATCTCCACGCAGGGGACGCGGTGGATCACCTGGTCGCAGAAGTCGCTGTCGCCCACGGCGAGGTCGAGCTCGCCCGCCTCCACCAGCGCGCCGAGCGCCTGCTGCAGCACGGCCTTGCTCGGGGCGAAGAGCGCCGGCGGGGCCGCGCCGAGCTCCGCCGCGAGGTCGGTGTCCAGGGTCCTGTCGGACGCCGAGCTCGCGAAGAGCACCGGCTCCATCCCGAGCTCGGCGGCGATCTGCGCCGCGCCGCCGAAGAGCTCGGGCGGCAGCGAGAACGCGACCCGCTTGCCCACGAAGACATGGCCCACCACCCACTCGAGGCGCGGCGTCAGCCGGCGGAGCTCGGCGTCGATGAAGCGCTCCGCCTCGGCCTCCCGCCCGAGCGCCCGCCCCACCGCGCGCAGCATCCGCCCGCTGCGACCGAGGCCGAAGGGCACCTCCACCGGGAGCACCCGCGCCCCGGTGCGGGCGGCGAGCAGCTCCGCGGCGCGGCGGCCGAGCGGGAAGGCGAGGAGCGTCCCGGCGTCCTTCGCCTCGGCGAGGTGCGCGTAGGGCCGGTTGCTCAGCCACACCGAGCTCGGCGTGAGCCCGAGGGCGCCGAGCATCCGCTCGATCTCGCGCACGTTCGCGGCCTGATCCTCCTCCGTGCGGTCCATCAGGTGCCCGATCACCGCGACCTTCTCCGGATCGGGCCGGGCCCCGCGCACGTCGATGTTCTCGGCGATCGCCGCGAGCGCCTCGGCGTACCCGTCGAGCCAGTCGCCGTCGAGCGAGCGGCTCGGCACCTCGATGAGCTGCGGGCTCACCTCCGGCTGCAAGCGGCGGAGGATCTTGTCGTACTGCAGGCCGATGATCATCACGTGCGGCATCGAGCACACGAGCACGAGCGCCGAGCCGGGCAGCGCGCCCACCTTGCGGATGCGCGCGGCGAGCTCTTCCCCCTTGTTCTTGATCACCTGCTCGGCGTTCATCAGCGTGTTGACGACCCGGTGGTGGCCGAGCCCGTCGAGCAGCGTCGAGCGCCAGTCGTGCTTGCCGTGCACCCACTCCGTCTTGCGGAAGACGCAGTCGGGCCCGTCGATCATCGCGTACGCGTCGGGGATGGCGTTCGTCGCCAGGAAGAGGCCGATGTGGAACGGGAAGCGGTGCGGGATCGCGTACGCCACCTCGACGGGCGTGGTCTTGGCGCTCATGGCTCGCTCCTCTCCGCGGCGGGGGCTGCGACCGGCGCGAACGGGTCACCGAGGTAGGCTCCGTAGCTGCGGAAGAACGGCAGGCGGCAGCGCGCGAGCAGGCGCGTGAGCGTGCGCAGCGCGCCGCGGGGCCCCATCTCGAAATCGGCCAGCGAGAAGAGGTTCTTGCCCGTCCGCGAGAGGCGCCGGTCGAAGTGCAGCTCCGAGTAGAAGGCCACGGCAGGCGACGCGCGCATCGCCGCCTCGAGCTCCGCGCGCGACGAGAACGGGATCACCTCGGCCCCCGAGAATCCGCGCGCGCCCCGGACCGCGCCGCCCTCGGGCCGGTACACGAACAGGTCCACGCCGAAGCCCATCTCCTCGATCACCGTGACCACGGGGATGCCCATCAGCCGCTCCGGATCGGCGAGCTTGTCGAGCGAGCGATCGTCGACCACGAAGCCGAGCCGGTAGCCGCGCGCCTCGGCCGAGAGCGCCTCCCAGCGCGCGGCGATCGGCGCGCACCGCGCGGCCCACACCGCATCGAAGCGCTCGCTCTGCCCGAGGGCCGCGGCCACCGCGGCGAGCCATGCGTGCGACCCCGCGAGGCCGAAGGGCGGCGGCGGCTCGATGGCCGGCAGCGGGATCTCGGAGATCAGCGCGCGGCACGCCGGTGACTGCCACTCCCAGCCGTAGTGCACCTGCAAGTCTGCCGCGAGGTAGCGCCGGAACGTCCCGAGATCGACCGACGGCAAGAGCCGGCAGTTGAGCGAGATCCCGCACTCGTCGAGGGCCCGGAAGAGATCGTCGTGACCGGGGATCGACGGCAATCCCACCACGTTGATCGACCCCGGCCGCTTCTCGGTCGCGAAGAAGCCGGGCTCGGCCATCGCGAGGCGCACGAGCTCCGCGCTCGGATCCGAGCTGTTGTCGAGGTTGAGCACCGGGACGCGCACCTTGCGCCGCAGCTTGTCGATCGACGCCTCCACGTCGTCGCCCGTCACGATCGGCACGCACGAGCTCTGCACCAGGATCATGTCCATCGGCACGTCGCTCTTCGCCACCTCGTCGAGGATCCGGTCGAGCTTGCTCCCGCCGCCCTTGATCACGTCCCGATCGTCGAGATCCGTCATCAGGTAGGCCCCCGCCGCGCCCCGGCTCTGCTCCGAGCGCACGTAGTTGAAGAAGCTCATCGTCCCGTCGCGCGTGGGCACCGTGCTCGCGTGGCACTCGATCTCCGTGTGGTGCACGGTGAGCACCCGCCCCTCGATCCCCGCGCATGCCCCGCGGTAGAGCTCCTGCCCCTCGAAGAAATTCCGCCACGCCGAGGGGCTCCCGTAGCTGAAGACGAACGAGTCCTCGTTCTCCAGGCCGGAGGCCTCCCCGCGACCTTGCTCACCCTGGCCCTGGGATCCACCGTTGACATCGGGATCCATCGTCCCCGCGCCCTCGCTCGGCTCGCGCAGAGGCGCGCCCGCGGCCGCGCGCAGCAGCAGATCCAGCGGCGCGTTGTGGACGCGGTAGGCCACGTAGCGCATCAGCGCCACCTCCTCGGCCGTCGAGGGAGGGCCCGGCCGCTCGATGCACAGGTGCGGCGTCGACAGCGCCGTCCCCCGCGGTCGCGCCCCGCCCGCGCCCTCGGCGGGCGCCTCGCTCCTCGGCAGGAAGCGCAGCTCGATCGCGCGCGGTCCCACGCCGATCGTCACCGCGATCGCCGCGCTCCCGACGCGATGGACGCCCTCGATCCGGGCCCGCGGATCATGGCGCCCGAGGTCGAGCAGGCGCGCGAAGCGCTGGAGGAGCGGCGACTCGGCCGGCGCGGGCCGGGCGGGTTCCTGCGCGGGCCCGGCCGCGGGAGGGCGCGGCGCCGGCTTGCCGTCGATCTCGGGGAAGAGGCGGCTCACGAGAGGAGATCTCCCCGGGTGAGCGCCCGCGCTTCGCGCGGAAAATCCTCCTTCAAGCGCCGCAGCGCCTCGTCCGCGCTCACCTTGCCGAGCCGCACCGCCAGCGCACCCGCCCGCAGCTCGGCCGCGAGGTCCGCGCGCCGATCCACGCGCACCTCGATCGCCGGCGCGGCCGGCCGCTCGATGAGCCTCGCCGCGGGCACCATGTCCGGAGGCGGCGCCGCCGGGGCCGGCGCGCCGAGGCCGCCCGGCGGAGGCGCGAACTTGTAGCGCGTCAGCTCGTAGAAGCGCGCCTCGTCGAGCGGCGTCGGCAGCGGGCACGCCGACGCGTCGAGCGCGAGCAGCGTGTCGGCGAGCTCGCGGAAGACGCGGGTGATCGCCGCGCCCGGCGCGTACTCCACGACCGTCATCCGCCGGTACTCGGCCTCCCGCACCAGCAGATCGCGCGGGATGACGCCGAGGATGCGCGTGTTGATCAGCCCGGCGAAGCGCTCCACCGCCGAGAGGTCGCCCCCGCCGTCGCGCGCGTTGACCACGATGCCCGCGAGGTGCACGCCGTTCTCGGCGTAGTGGACGACGGCGCGCGCGATGTTGTTCGCCGCGTAGAGCGCCATCACCTCCTCGGAGACGACGATGACCACCTTCTCGCCGATGCCGGTGCGGAGCGGCGCCGCGAAGCCGCCGCACACCACGTCCCCGAGCACGTCGTACACGGCCACGTCGTAGCGCCCCGGCGCGAGCAGCCTCGCCGCCGCGAAGATCTCCAGCATCCGGCTGATCCCCCGGCCCCCGCAACCCACCCCGGCCTCGGGCCCGCCCGCCTCGACGCAGTCCACGCCGAGCGGCGAGGTGCGCACGATGTCCTCGGGCTTCACGCCCTGGATGGTGGTGATCCGATCGACCACCGGCATGATCAGCTCGCCGTGGAGCAGCGAGACGGTGGAGTCGTGCTTCGGATCGCACCCCACGTGGAGCACGCGCCGCCCCATCGCCGCGAGCGTCGCGCTGAGGTTCGACGACGTCGTCGACTTGCCGATGCCGCCCTTGCCGAAAAAGACCAGCTTCTCCACCGCGCCACCTCGCCTCTCACCCGGTACCGGATCGCCGATCGGCTCCAGCATCCCGACCGGAGCACGCGATTCCGAGGAGGATATCCGGTCAGCGCGCCCGCGAAAGACGCTCGCGCGCGCACGAGATGTGCTCGATCGAGCGAGATCCGCCCCGACTCGACGATCTATGATGCGCCCGATGCGAACCTCCCGCGCGCTCCCGATCGGGCTCCTCTCCGCCACCCTGCTCGCCGCTTGCTCCGCCGCGCCGCCCGGCCCTGCCGCGCCGCCGGACACGCCGGCCACCGCCGCGCCCGCCGCGAGCGCGAGCGCCGCCCCGATCGCGAGCGCCGCCGCCCCCGCCCCGCCCGCCGCCGATCTGCCTCCCCCGGCCGCGGGTCTCGTGCGCCGGTACTACCGCATCCATCCGCCGGGCGATCACGATCCCGCCGGGGGCACGCCGGTCTCCATCGATGTCCCGCCCGAGTGGGGCGTCGATCTCGACGGGCTCGCCGACCCCTCGTTCTCGCCTTGCCACGTCGAGAGCCCGGTCTTCGGCCATGTCAGCCTCGTCTCGATCGGCTGCGGATCCGAAGGGGATCTCGGCGCGTGCATCGATCGCGCCGTCTCGTTCCAGTACGACAAGGCCGACCTCGCCGCCGCCAAGGTCGAGACCATGGGCCCGCTCCGGCGCTGGGTCTCGCTGGATCACAACGTCCACGATCATTCACAGATCCACGCGCGCCTCTTCGCCGTGGACGAGAGCTCGCGCACGGCCGTCATGTGCGTGATGATGCTCAGCGGGAAGGACCGCGCCTTCTTCGCCGACTACAAGAAGGCGTGCGAGAGCCTCGTGCTCCGGCCGCCGGGCCAGCACGACGAGCCGCCCGTGAAGATCGCCGCGAGGCCGCGCGCCGGCGAGGGCGAGAAGACCGCCGAGGTGCCGAACGGCAAGGCCGTAACCGACGCGGCGCTCGGGTTTCTCGCGGCGCTCAAGGCGCGCGACGCCAAGGCCGCGAGCAAGCTGTTGCCGGGCGAGCGCGACTGCACCGAGGGCAACCCCAAGCAAAAGGCCTCTTGCAAGGACTACGCGGGGCTCCTGCAAAAGCACCTCCCCGAGCTCTTCGACATGCTCCCGAAGGACTTCGAGCCTGGCACCGTGGAGCTCTCGCAGCCGGCCGATCTGGCGGGCATCGTGTCGGTGAAGATCCACAAGAAGGGCGATGACTGCGGAGAGGGTCAGTCGCTGATGGTGCGCGAGATGAACAAGCGGATGGTGGTGATCTACGCGGTGGCGGTGGCCGCGAAGGACGAGGCCGCCCACAAGAAGACGAAATAGCCGGCCGGCGCCGTCAACCTCGCCGCGCGCCGCTCGATCGTTTGCGCGGCGCGGCCTTCTTCCCGAGAAACCGTTCGATGATTTGAACGGTTTCTTGGGGACTTCGCGACCCGTTGCTTTTTCTTGCGCGCGGGCCTCGCTCAGAGGCTGAAGCAGCCCTCGATGGGCCAGCAGATCTGCGTCTGGTAGGGCAAGCAGCCCTCGCCGGGCGGGCAAGGCTTGTTGCAGGCCATGGTCGCGGGAGAGGTGTTGATGGCGGCGCCGCAGTACTCTTGCCAGTCGTCCCACTTACCGTCGCTGTTGTCGGGGCCGCAGTTCGGGCAGTTGCTGCAATCGCAGATCTGCACGCACGCGCCGAGCGCCTGGCAGTGGGCTTCAGGCACGCAGAACTGGTCGGGCTGGCAGTTGGCGTTCGCGCAAGGGTCGATCGCGAGCTTGCAGTCGTTGCCTTGCAACGCGTAATCGGGGGGGCAAACGCAGGTGGCGATGCCCTGGTGCACCTCGCAGCTCGCGCAGTCGCCGCAGGTCTTTCCGGCGCAGGTCTCGTCGACCACGCAGGTCGCGCCGGTCGGGTGGTAGCCCGGGTCGCAGGCGCAAGCAGCCATTCCCTGGTTGACCGAGCAGGTGCCATGTCCGGCGCAGGTCACCCCCGCGCAGGGGTCGCTCGTGGATCCGCCGTGCCCGCCCGCGCCGGTCGGTCCGCCGCCCGCAGCTCCGCCGTGGCCACCGCCACCCGCGCCGGAGGCGCCGCCGGAAGCGACGCCGGTGGTCGCGGTGGTGCCGCTGCCGCCGCCGCCGAGGACGAGCCCGTCGACGCCCGTGATCGCGTTGCAGCCGCCGGTGAGCCAGAAGGCCACGGCCCCGATCGCCGCGGTCGGAGCGATGAGACGTCGCGCGGGGTGCATCACCCGAACGACGATAGCAAAGCACGCTGGGCGAGGGGAGCCGGGTCGCGCGCCGGCGCCCGCGCAGCCGACGCACCCCGGTGCAAGCGATGCACCCCCCGGGCCCGATCTCGGCCGTTTTTCGAGGGCGCGACTCAGAAAACGCGCGGGCTCGATCTTGCTTGCTGCACCGGCCGGAGGTGAAGCATGAAATCCGCGCTCGTCACCGGTGCCAATGGGCATATCGGCTGTCACGTCGTTCGAAGCTTGCTCGACGCGGGCGTCCAGGTGACCGCCCTCGTGCGAAGAGGGTCGGATCGACGTGGGCTCGCCGGGCTCGCGGTGGAGCTCCGCGAGGGTGATCTCCTCGACGAGGACAGCATCCTTCGGGCGGCCGCAGGGGTGGATGTGCTCTTTCACGTGGGCGCGGCGCACCGTAACTTCGCGCGCTCGCCGGACGACATCCTCCGCCCGGCGATCGAGGGGACGCGAAACATGCTGAGCGCGGCGATCAAGGCCGGCGTCCGCCGGGTGGTCTACACGAGCTCGGGCGCGACGGTGGGGTTCACCGCGACCCCCGCGCGGCCGCTCGACGAGACGAGCCTGCTCGCCACCGCCGAGAGCCCCTACACGCGCGCGAAGATCGAGGCCGAGGCCCTGGTGCGCGAGCACGCCGGGACCGGACGGGGGCCCGAGGTGGTGATCGTCAACCCGAGCGGCGTCTTCGGTCCGCTCGACTACCGGCTCACCCCGTCGACGCGCGCGCTGATCGGCCTCGCCCAGGGCGATCCGTCGTTTCTGACCGTCTCGGTCACCGACGTGCGCGACGTGGGGCGCGCGCATGTGCTCGCCGCCGAGCGCGGCGCGGCGGGCGAGCGCTACCTGATCACCGGCGACGTGCTCTCGCCCGGAGCGGTGGCCGAGGCCGTCGGCGCCGTCACCGGCCGCGCCCCCAAGGAGATGACCCCGCCGCGCTTCCTGATGCTGCTCCTCTCGTGGCTCGCGGTGCGCAAGGCGCGCCGGCTGGGGACCGACGCGCCGATCACCCCCGAGATCGTGCGTGATGTGTACGGTCGGCACCTGGCCTACGACGGATCTCGATCGCGTCGCGAGCTCGGGATGTCCTACCGGCCGGCGCTCGAGGTGCTCACCGACGCCTATCGGTGGCTCCTCTTCCTCGACGCGCTCACGCCCAAGGTCGCCGCCCGCGTGCGCGCCGCGCTCGGGGATCGCGCCGCTCCCGACCCCGGCTGGGCCGCGGCCGCAGCAGGAGGCGAGTCGCCGCCCACCAGCCAACGTATCGTGTCGAGCACGAGCGCTCCGTGACCCGGAGCGATCTCCGCGGTGCTCGTCCGCCGCGCCCTGCCCGCGAGCCTGGTGCCTGCCGAGCAGCGCGAGCCGGGCGAGCGCCACACCGGTGATGGTCCCGCGCGCCGCGACGCCGTAGCATGGCGGCATGATCACCGCCGCGCGCTTCCGGGAGATCGCGCTCTCGTTCGAGGGCGCCTACGAGGTCCCCCACGTCGATCGCGCCGCGTTCCGCACGAAGCGGCGCATCTTCGCGACGCTCGCGCCGGACGGCGCGACCGCCAACCTCGCGCTCGATCTCGACGCGCAGGAGGCGCTCTGCGAGGCGCTCCCGGAGGTGTTCTCGCCCGTCCCCGGAGGCTGGGGGCGCATGGGCTACACGACGGTGCTGCTCCGCGCCGTGAAGAAAGACGATCTCGCCGGCGCGCTCTGCGAGGCGCACGCGCGCGCCGGCGCGCCGAAAGCAAAACCCCGCCCGAAGCGCGCCCCCCGAAGCTGACCTCCGTGACGGGCATTCGCCACGACGATATCCCCCGGCACAATTCCCCCTCCGGCACGAAGCAGGACGACATGCACCAGCGATCGCAAACAAGGGATTCGAGCCCCACGAAAAAGGCCCTCTCCGCCCTCGGCGGGGTGGTCATGCTCCTCGGCTGCGCGCAGATGAAGCACGTGGACGAGGAGGCGATCCGGTCCGCCGCGCTCGACGCAAAGCTCCTCAAGAACACGGCCGAGCTGTTCCAGAGCCTGGACGGCTCGCCGGACGTGTGCCCGACCATCGAGGACCTGGTGCGCGCGAAGAAGATCGAGGCGAAAAAGACGGTCGATCCCTGGGGGACGCCCTACAAGATCGAGTGCGCGAAGGGGGAGGTCCACGGAGTGTCCGCGGGCAAAGATCGTCAGCCCGGGACCGCGGACGACGTGCGCGACGACGTGACCTCGGCCGACATCCAGCGGATCCTGGCGCTGTAGGCGCGCGTCGACACAGCGTTTGCGGGGCCGCCTGTCGTGGGCCCGGCAGGCTGAAGAAGATCGAGGGGCTCTCGAACGCGACGCTCCGCCGCTTCGTTCACCTCGCGCGTGTCACTTCAGATCGGCGCGCT
>JAXLYT010000039.1:0-103704 GCA_046351295.1 Byssovorax sp. | reverse complement strand
CGCGTCGATCGCCGCCATCCTCGATCCCTTGCCGCTCGGACTCGGGGCCTCGGGCGAGCTCGGGCAAGCGGTGGATCGCGCGAAGAAGGCGCTGAAGATCCTGGCCGATCCCCTGCCCTGCACGACCGCGAAGGTCGATCTCGGCGGCATGGAAGAGCCCGCGTGCGAGGCGTATCCGCTCGCCGTCTCGCTGCGCATCGCCGACGCGCTCAAGAAGCTGCCGCGCCTGCGGAGGGGCGCGGACACGGGCGCCGCATGCGCGCCGCTCCGCTCGCTCGACCTCTTCCTCGCCTCGGCCGAGAAGGGCTCCTACGATCCGGACGCGTTCACCCGCGCGTTCGAAGATCTGCGCGCCTCCGGGCGCAGCTACGACGCGGCGGCGCTCATCGCCCGCCAGCGCAAGGACACCCATTGCAGCCCCGCCATCCTCGCCGCGGCGCGCTCGCTCGGCCGCAACCCGAGCCTCGGCCCGCAGCTCCGCGCCGATCTCTTGGCCGTCGCGATCAACTGCGCCATCTCCGGCGGAGGCGGCGAGGTCGAGGCCGACCTGCTCGCGATCGACGGCGAGACGCGCAAGCTGCCCGACCCGGGCCGAAACCTGAAGGTACTGCTCTCCGTGGCCGATCTGGCGGTGCGAACCGATCAGTGGGCCCTGCTCGGCAAGCTCGCGGCCGAGCCCGACCTCTGGGATCGGTGGATGACCATCCACCCGACCGCGGCCGCGGCGGCCCTGCTCATCGGCCACGCGACGCCCGTCGCCCTCGGCGGCGCGCCCGACCTCGAGAAGACCCGGAGCGCCTACCACCTGCTCTGCGAGATCTTCCCGCCCGGGGAGCGGGCCGAGCTCTGCGCAGAGATCAAGGGCCTTCGCGCGCCGCTCACCGGGCTCCCCGCGGCCCGGCAACATGCGGCCAAGGAGGCCGTGAAGAAGGTGATTGCGGCTTTCAGCGGGCAGGGTCACGGGCCCTGAGCCAGTGTAAATTCCTGACATCGATGGCAATTTGCAGCACATCCCTCCCGCCCTCTCCCCCTCCCGTTCCCGCTCCCGTTCCTTCTCCCGCTGCCCCTACGTACAGGCGTTATCGCCAGATCGACGACGGCAACGGCGACGGTGGGGATGACTGGTGTAAGCGCGAAATATGCGCGAGTCCGTTGCGTAACCGGAGAGAGCGCTGTAACCGTACCGTGGTCGAGCCGCTACGCCTGTGACGAGGCGGCTCAAGGCCCACTCTCCACGGGAGGTCTCCGTTCATGAAACGACTGTCATTCCTTTTCTTCGGCGCCCTGATCACCCTCGCCTCGCTCTCCTCGGGTACCGGCTGCGGCGGGAGCAGCAGCTCCGGCACCGGCGGTAGCACCTCGACCACCACGTCCACCACGACGACCACCTCGGGCACCGGCGGCACCACCGGCACCGGCGGCACGGGCGGCGGCGGCGTGACGCTCGACTGCACGGCCTACTGCACCGAGCTGCTCGCCAACTGCACCGAGGCGAACGCCCAGTTCACCACGATGGAGACGTGCATGGGCACATGCGCCGGCTACCCGGTCGGCACCATCGACGACAAGGCCGGCAACACGCTCGGCTGCCGGCTCTACCACGGCGGCGCCCCCGCCCTCGGCGCGCCCGACATGCACTGCCCGCACGCCGGCATCACCGGGGGTGACAACGACCCGACGGACGCCAACGCCGGCGTCTGCGGCGAAGCGTGCGACTCGTTCTGCGAGGTGGCCATGAAGGTCTGCGGCGGCCAGGGCACCTACGCCGACAAGGCCGCGTGCATGACCGAGTGCAAGACGTTCAAGCCGAGCACGGGCGACTTCAACACGGGCGATACCAGCGGCGACACCTTCGGCTGCCGCGCCTACCACCTCACCGCGGCCTCCGCGGACGCCGCCTCCGCGGCGACGCACTGCCCGCACATCGTCGCGAACTCGCCCGTCTGCAAGTAAGGAAGAGCGCCTCCCAGCGAGGAGCGCCGCCATCTGCGCGCGGCGCTCCTGCTCCCTTCTCTCCTGCCCCCTCGACTCAGATCATCCCGTGCTCGAAGCGGCGCAGGGTCACCCTCGCCTGCTGCCCGAGCGACGACGCCCCGTACACCGGCACCCCGTAGCCGAAGCGAGGATCGTCGAGGCGGGCGGCGATCACGTCGTTGATGCGCGCCTGGAGCATACTGTCGGCGGCGAGCAGCTCGATCCGGTTCACCTCGCCGATGGTGCGCAGCGTCCGCGCCTTCGTCCACGGGAGGATGACCTCGTTGTAGACCGGCGCGTCCTTGAGCGTCGCGTAGCGCACCACGGTGATCTCCCCGAGGGCGGGGCGGACCTTGAGCAGGTAGCCCATGCGCGCCTGGCCGGCCTCGGTGACGCGCAGGCCGACCTCGATGCCCGCGTCCGGATCGAGGACGAGGCCCTCGACGCGCGCGCTCCCGTCCTTGAACGGCCTCGCGGCGAAGAGGCGGCTCGACGCGCCGGGCGCGAGGGTGAAGCGCATCCCGATGCCCCGCTCGATCGTCACCTCGGGGTAGCGCCCGGGGGTGAGCTCGTGCGGCGTCACGCCGGTGGTGAAGTCGACGACGGTGCGGCGATCGTCGGCCTCGAGATCGAGCTGGGCGCGGGCGAGGAGCGGCGCTGCGCAGTAGCGGCAGAGCGTCCACGCGACCGAGATGGGCGCGCCGCAGTGGGGGCAGCCGAGGGCGCGGAGCTTCACGGCATCACCTCGCGCAGCTCGTAGCCGTGGCAGAGGATGCGGACGGGGTGGCTCACGTCGTTCTCGCGGCCGACGCGGATGCCGAAGGAGCCGGCGCCGAACGCGGCGTCGTGCGCGGCGAGCACCTGCCGGCCGTTGACGAAGGCGAGCAACGTGGCCCCGGCGGCGCGCAGCTCGAGCTCGATCGGCACGCCGGGTGGGAACGGCGGCACCTTGACCTCCGGGCCGAGGCGCGTGCTCGTCGCATGCTCGGGCGTCTGCACGCCGCGCGCGCACCAGGCGCGGCCGGCAGCAGGCATGAGATCGAAGAGGTAATAGACCTGGATCTGCCCGAGGATCGAGTGGCGGGCGCAGAGGCCGAGGCGCACGCCGGGGTCGTAGGGCGTGAAGGTGGCGCGCACGCATGCGTCGCGCAGCGAGCGGGCGTAATCGACGTACGAGGAGGTGACAGCCGCGTAGTACGTCGCGGCCTTGCCGCCGCGCACGGGGCGCGCGTCCACCACGCCGGGCTTGTTCTCGTCGACCGTGTTGCGCCCCGGAAACGGCCGGTGCTCGAAGGACTCGCTCACCACGACGTTGCCGGGTTTGAGATCGGGGTACTTGGGCTCCGCGCTCCCCCCGCCCTTCCACGCGAGCCCCACGCCGCATGCCTCGCAGAAGCGATCGCCGATCGGGATGAGCCCCTTGCACACCGGGCAGGGCGTGCGCACCGGCTCGTCCGCCGCGGGCTTCGGTGGAGGCGCGATCGACGCCGTTTGCTCGGGCGGGAGGTTGAGCGGCATGAGCACGCCGATGATCGTCGCCCCGTCGCGGAGGAGCACCGGGCCCATCCGCTCGGTGGTGCCGAGATCGAGCGGCCGGCCGAACGCGAGGAGCCGCTGCACGTACGGCTCGCCGAGCGCCACGTCGTCCTTCGTCCGGTAGCAGGCCGCGTGCAGCTTGCTCTTGGTGAGCTCGACGAGGGGCGTCCACGCGCGCGCCTTCTGATCGAGGAAGCCCTGCACCGTCTCGGTGGTGAGCAAGCTCGGCGCGGCGGTGCCCGTGGGGTTCACCCAGTCGACGAGGAGGATGATCTTCCCGTCGCTCGCGAAGCTCCTCCCCTGCCGATCAGCGCCCACGTGCGTGACATCGAGCGCGCACTTCTGCGCCGGCACGCTCGACGCAGGCGCGCTCGCCGGCTTGGCCGCTGCACCAACCGGGCTCTGCTGGAAGAGCTTGCGGGCGAGGCGCTCGTCGACCTCGAGCTCGCCGGCATGCTCGGCGGTGCGCATGTCTTCCCGGAAGACCTCGTACGCGGCGCGCGGGAAGGGTATCATCCTGACCGGCTGGCCCGGCGCCCGGACGCGGAAGACGATCTGGTCGCCCTCGATCCGATCGAAGTGGCGGCTCGTCTTCCCCTCCATGTCGCCGATCTGGGTGCGGAGGAAGTATTTTGCGACCTCGATCGCCACGTCGTCGAGCTTCTGCGTGTAGATCTTCACCTTCTCGACGAGCTCGTCGCGGTTCTGGACGATCCTCGCGAAGACCTTCTGGCCGCCGAGGAGCGAGCGCATGTGATCGCGAATGCCCGCCACGTCCTCGTCCTTGGCGACGACCTGGACGAAGAGGTTGCGCGGGCGATCGACGACGAGAAAATCGGCCTCGAAGGCGCGTCGCTCGCCGCAGCCCGCGCAGTCGAGCAGGTGGAAGCGGTTGCCGAGGATGGTCTGGAGCGAGGCGTCGTCCTCGATGACGAAGGACTGGTGGAGCACCGCCTCGACAGGCTGCCCGCAGCGGGTGCACGGGCGGGTGATGGTGGTGGCGAGGGCCATGCGGGGGTGGTTATAGCGGGCCCATGGGGCGGGGATCCATGGGCGTGCACCTTCGTTTCATCCCGGAGGAGCTCGCACGGCGTTTCGCGACCATCGATGGCCATTTCGGGTAGCCTCACCCGATGAAGCTTTCTTTCGGTCGGCGCTGGCCGCTCGGCTTTTCGCTGTCCGTCCTGCTCGGCTGCGCGCCGCCGCCGCGCCCGCCGCCACCGCCGCCCGTGCCGCCTCCCGAGGTGGCAGCGGCGAGCTGCCCGGACGGCATGGTCGCCGTGGCGGGCGGCATGCTCCGGATGGACGCGCGGCGGCCCGAGGTGGCCGTGGCGACGTTCTGCCTCGATCGCAACGAGGTGACCGTGGACCGCTACAACGTGTGCATCGACGCCGGCGAGTGCCCGGCCGCGCCGCTCGGCACCTTCTCGGCCGACGGGCGCGAATCCTTCGCCGATCCCGCATGCAACACCGGCAAATTCGGGCGCGGCGATCACCCGGTGAACTGCGTCGACTGGGCCGAGGCGTCGGCGTTCTGCGCGTCCAAGGGCGGGCGGCTCCCCACCGAAGAAGAGCTGGCGTGGGCGGCCCAGGGCGGTCCGCGCGGGACCACCTTCCCGTGGGGGAACGAGGATGAGCGGAGCCCCAACAAGGTCGAGCGGGTTTGCTGGCGCAAAGGCACGAGCTTCGCCGGGACTTGCCCCGTGGGCAGCTTCCCCGCGGGCGACTCGCCGCTCGGCATTCATGATCTCGGCGGCAACGTGTGGGAGTGGACGGCGAGCCCGTACGAAGGCCGAGAGCGCGTCATCCGGGGAGGGAGCTGGATCCTGACGAGCCTCGCCGACATGAACGCTCGCTCCCGCTACGGATACCTTCCCGAGGTGCGCGACAGCGACCTCGGCTTCCGCTGCGCCCGGAGCCTCTGATGCCCACGCTGCCCCGATCATCTCTCGTCGCGCTCACGCTCCTCGCGCTCCCCACGCTCGGCTGCCCCCGCACCGTCTCGGTCCACCTCGGCGCGGGCGAGATGTCGCGCGCGCGCCCGATCCTCGCGCGGGAGCTGAATGACGGCGTGATCGAGACCGCGGCATGCGAGGTGGTTCTCCTCGACCGGGCCCGGGTCGTCTCCTGGGTGGGCGACGATGGCTCGCGCTTGCCATTCCATTACACCAATCCACCGCTCTACCACCTCGCGACCGGGACATGGGACAAGCCGAACCCCTTCTTCCCGCCACGCGGAGGGACGTGGACGCTGGAGCTCCCCGATGAGACCGTGGCCTCGCAGATCGGCAAATACACCACCTTCGTGGGCGGAGGCGCGACCGGGCTCATGATCGCCGCGGTCCTCTTCACGGCGATGTTCGCTGGCCCAGAGCCCTCGTTCGACGCGGGGAAGACCTTGCAAGTCGAGGGGATCATCATGATCCCGACGGCGGGTGTCGCGACGCTGGGAGGGATCATCTGGGCCGCGGGGAACCTCCATTTCCGGCTGAAGGAGCCGAACCTCGGAGAGGGGGTGTTCCGATTTTAGAGCAGCGCGCCCTTCAGGGTTGGGCAGTCTCGCGGTGCGTCTTTTTCTGCCACCGCCCGCCCACCAGGCGCTCCTCGGTGATCACGACATCATCGTCCATCGCGTTCTCGGTGCGCCGGAAGGTCACGCGCGGCGTCCCCCGGACGACCTCGTGCTCCTCGCTGACATGGATGCAACACCCGCTCTTCTCCATCGTGCGAATGCGCTTTTTCGCGGTGTCGACCTGGAAGAAGCCGAGCGTCTCCTGGGTGAGGCGGCTCAGCGCCTCCGAGCGGGTAAAGCGGTCTTCCTTCGGATCGCGGAGGAACACGGCAAACGTCGGTCCGCCGTAAGGGCCGCTCTGATCGACCTGAACGGCAAAGTCTTCACGACCGTCGAAGTCGAAGTCGCCCGTGTTGATCGTGCCCTGGCGCTCGTAGAGCTCCGCCGTGTTGACGAGCGGTGCGCCGTCGTCGCCCGTGGAGATCCAGGCTAGATCGAGATCGATGCGCTGGATCTCGGCGCCCTCCTTGGTCAAGACATGCAGGCTGGCCGGGCCCGCGCAGCCGGGGTCGCCGGACTCGCAGGGCTTTGCCATGTCGAGGCGGAAATCGTTTTGACGAGACGCGGTGCGAAAGAGGAACGAGGGCGCGACGGGAGGCGCGGGCGGAGCAACTGACGCCGTGAGGGAGGGCGCGGGAGGAGCAGAAGGCGCGGAAGCGACGGAGGTGGCCGCAGGCGGCGCTGGGACGCCCGTCTCCAAGGGGGCGACGGGCCGGGGCTCGTGGCACGCGGCGAGGCCGAGGGCGAGGAAGAGGCCGGGGATGCGGAGGGGAGGAGGCATGGACCGAGGAGCTGCGAAGGCGCGGCCGATGGGGCGCATCGGGATCGGCCCTATGCCGGGATGATAGCGCAGGAGAGCACGGCTCCGGGCGGCCTCTCCACGCCCCAGGCGGCGGCTCGCTCGCCCCGCATTGACGCCCCTCCCCGGGCCCCATACCCGTCGCCCATGGCCGATCCGGTCGAGACCGCGGGCTACCGCACCGACGTCCGTTACCTCCGCACCTTCTCCGCCGATCTCAGCCCGGCCTCGCTCCGCCTCGTCGCCGCGCTCAACGGCTTCGCCCCTCCGCCGGCCGACGATTTCGACTACTGCGAGCTCGGCTGCGGCAACGGCGACACCACCGCCACGCTCGCGGCCTGCTACCCGAGCGCGCGCTTCCTCGGCGTCGACATGAACGCCGAGCACATCGCCTTTGCGCAGGGCCTCGCGAGGCAAGGCGGCCTCTCCAACGTCGGCTTCTTGCAGGCCGATTTCGAGGCCCTCGCGCAGCAGGATCTCCCGGGCTTCGACTATGTGACGGCGCACGGGCTCACGAGCTGGATCGCCCCGGAGAAGCGGCGCCGGATGATCGAGATCGCCGCGCAGCTCCTCCACCCGGGAGGGGTGCTCTTCGTCAGCTACAACGCCATGCCGGGCTGGGCCGCGGTCGAGCCGCTGCGCAGGCTCATGCTCGATGCTTCGCCGGATCCGGGCGAGCCGACGCTCACGCGGGCGCGGCGGGGGGTCGCCCTCGCGCGGAGGCTCGCCGAGGGGGGCGCGGAGTATTTCGCGCACAACCCGGCGTCGGGGGCGATGCTCGAGACCATGCGGGAGATGGGTTTGCCGTATGTCGTGCACGAGTATTTCCAGCCCTCGTGGCACCCGCTCTACTTCGCCGATCTCTCCCGGGAAATGGCGGGCGCGGGCCTTCACTTCATCGGCCAGCTCCCGCTCCACCTGAACTATCGCGATCTCGCCGTCCCCCAGGCGCTGATGGGGCTCTTCGGCGAGGTGAAGGATCGGCTCGCGTTCGAGAGCCTCAAGGATTTCGCGCTGAACGAGCTGTTCCGGCGCGACGTGTACATCAAGGGCGAGGTCGGGCGATCGGCGGAGCACACCGATCGCTACCTCGACGAGACGCCCTTCGGCACGCTGATGGATCGGAGCCGGATCAAGCGCGTCGCGACCTTCCGCCACCGGAGCATCGCCTACGACGGGCCGGTCTTCGATGCGCTGATCGACGCGCTCTCGGCGGGAGCGGCCACGGCGGCGGAGCTCGCGGAGCTGCGCGCGCTCGAGAACGTTGGAGCAGCAACGATTCGCCAGAAGCTCCTCGAGCTCTTGCTCGGCGAGCAGATCGTCCCGATGCGTAGGACGGGCGAGGCCCTGCCCTTCCCCGGCCAGGGGCCGTTCTCGGTGCCGATCGACCACAACCGGGTGATCCTCAAGCAGCCGCTCGCCGAGGGCACGCCGACGGTGCTCGCCTCGGACGTGGCGGGGACGGGGCTCGTCGTCTCGATGCTGGAGGCGCTCTGCCTGCGGATCGTGACGGAGGTAGAGCCGGCGGATCGACCCGCCTGGATCCGCGCGTTCATCGCCCGCCGCCCGCTCCGGCTCCACGCAGGCGGCAGGGCGATCGAGCAGCCGGAAGAGCAGGCCGCGCTGATCGAGAAGGAGCTCGCCGACGTGCTGCAACGGCGTGTCCCCAAGCTGATCGAGCTGGGGGTGCTGGAGCGATGAACCTGTCGGAGGGCGGGGACGAGGCGCGCAGGGAGGCCGCCGAGGAAGCGAGAAGGGTGGTAGGCTGCGCGGCGAGCGATGAAGCAGGTTCATGGCCGGATCGTCGACGCGCAGGTCGCCGGGGCCGCGGGGCCGCGCGTGGTGTTGCTTTCGGGGAGCGAGCAGCATGCCCTCGATCTCGCGCCGGGACAGCCTCCCGTGGAGGCCGGCGATCTGGTCACGCTCGCGCGCGGCGAGCAGGGCGCCGAGGTCGTCGCCATCCACGCACGCGCCGGGGCGAAATGGGACCCCGAAGGCGACGGTCTGCGGTGGCGGGCGCCGGCCGCTGCGCCGAGCCGGATGCACCTGCTCTTCCAGCGACAGGCGATCCTCCGGGCCGTCCGCGACTACTTCTACGAGCAGGGCTTCCTGGAGGTGCAGGCGCCGCTCCTCGTCCGTGGCACATGCCCGGACGCGCACATCGATTCGCTGTCCGTGGGCGATGCTTACCTCACGACCTCGACGGAGTACCAGATCAAGCGGATGGAGGTCGGCGGCTTCGACAAGGTGTTCACCCTCACCCAGAATTTTCGCGGCGCCGACATTGGCGCGCGCCACAACCCGGAGTTCACCATGCTCGAGTGGGCGCGCACGTTCGCCACGCTCGACGACATCGAGCGGGACGCGGAGGCGCTCGTCAAGCGGGCGCATCAGGCCGTGTCGCCGGGCGGAGGCCCGCTCGTCTACGAGGGGAAAGTGCTCCATCTCGACGCTCCGCGCTGGGAGCGGCTCACCGTGCGGGGCGCCTTCGAGGAGCACCTCGGGATGCGCCTCGACGGAGGGCTCGACCACGACAGCCTGCGCCGGGAGGCCACGCGCCTCGGCCTCGACATCCCCGCCTCGTTCCTGGCCGACGAGCACCTGCTCTTCTCGTTCCTGGTCGACGCCGTCCAGGCCCGGCTCGGCGCGCCGACGCCCACCTTCCTCGTGGAGTGGCCGTCGATCATGACCTCCTCGGCGGCGCTGCTCCCGGGCGCCGGCACCTTCACGGAGCGGAGCGAGCTGGTCATCGCCGGCATCGAGCTCTCCGACGGCTTTCCCTCCCTCCGCGATCCCGACTTGCAGCGTCGCCTCTTCGCGCGCGAGCAGGCGCGGCGGGCCCGGGAGGGCAAGCCTGCCGTGGTCCTCGATGAGCGCTATCTCGCCGCGCTGGAGCAGGGCATCCCGCCCGGCGCGGGGATGGCGCTCGGCTTCGATCGGCTGGTCATGCTCCTCACCGGGCGGACCCAGATCCGCGACGTGATCCCCTTCGCCTGGGACGAGCTCTGAAGGGGTGACGATTCTTGAGCCGATCAGTCCTCGCCCTTCCAGGTGAACACCGCCTCTTCACAGCCGTCGACGACGAGCGTGCCAGTCTGCTTCAGGCCAAAGCGCGTGACCACGCGGGCTCCGTCCGGCGAGACGGTGATTGACGAAAGGCCGCGCGGCGCCGCGCGCGCGATGTCGCCGGCCAGCGCCTGGAGGAGGCGGCGTGAGACGCTCGTGCGCTTGAGGGCAGGGACCACGCTGAAATTGAAGAGGTAGAGAAAGCTCCCCCCGGGCTCGAGGGAGGGGAGCGGCACGACCATGCGATCGCGCAGCGTCGCGGGCTCCTGCTCGAGGAGCGTGAACGAGGTCCGGGCGATCGGATAGAAGCCGCTGTAGCCGACGGGCAGCCGGCCGGCGCCGGGCACCTCCGCGCTCCACATGCGGAAGCCCTGTGGGAAGCGGTGCATCACGTAGAGCAGGCGCTCGAAGTCGACTTGATCCACGGGCGCCGGGTACGACGCCAGATCGGCCAGGAAGGTGGCCGCGACCAGGGTGCGAAAGCGCGCGTCGGCGAACCGGCCGAGCGGGCCGAGCTCGCCGGAAGGAAGGTATTCGAGGGGCTCGATCGAGGCCTCGAGCGCGGGGGTCGGCGTGAGGCCGGCGAGCGTCGCCCTCCCCGCCGCAAGCCAGGCGAGGAGCGCGCCGGTGTCCGCGAAATCGGGCGCGGGGAGCGGGGAGCGGAGATCGAGTTCCCTCATGGTCGTCCACCGCCTATCATGCGGTTCCACGCCGATCCACCCGCGGAGCCGAGAGCCTCGAACGTGCGTCCCAAGACCCTGGTCCTCTCGGACCGACGATGCCTGGGTCACGATCCGGGGCCGGAGCACCCCGAGAGCCCCTCCCGGCTGGAGAGCCTCCTCCGCGCGCTCGACCCGCTGCCCCCCGGGGCCGACCGGCGAGATCGCTTGCGGGAGGCCTCGCGCGCCGAGCTCCTGCGCGTCCACGCGGCGGAGTACGTGGACCGCGTCCTCGGGCTGCGGGGATCACCCGGGGCGATCGATCCGGAGACCGTGCTCTCCGCGGGATCGGTCGAAGCAGCGCTGCGCGCGGCCGGCGGGTGCGTGGAGCTGGTCGAAGCGCTCCTCGCCGGCGAGGCAGAGAACGGGCTCGCCCTCGTCCGGCCGCCGGGGCACCACGCCGGTGTGAGCGGCGGCATGGGGTACTGCGTGTTCAACAACCTGGCAGTCGCCGCAGCCCACGCGCTCGGGTGCGGGGTGGAGCGGATCCTCGTCGTCGACTGGGACGTCCACCACGGCAACGGGACGCAGGAGATCTTCGAGGAAGACCCGCGGGTGCTCTTCTTTTCGATCCATCAGTCCCTGCTGTTTCCTCGGTCCGGCGCGGCGAGCGAGCGCGGGCGGGGCCGCGGGGAAGGGAGCACCTTGAACGTGCCCGTGCCGCCGGGCGCGGGTGACGCGGAGTACCTTGCGGCGTTCGCCGACGTCCTCGCGCCGGCCGCGCGGGCCCTGCAGCCCGAGCTCGTGCTGGTCTCGGCCGGGTTCGACGCCCACGAGGCCGATCCGATGTCCGAGACGCGGGTGACGACCGAGGGCTTTGGTTCGCTCTGCCGCGCGGTGCGGGCGATCGCCGATCACTGGGCCGGCGGGCGGCTCGGGCTGGTTCTGGAGGGAGGCTACGATCTCGCGTCGCTCGCGGCCTCGGCGCGGCGGTGCGTGGAGGTGCTCGCCGCTCCGGCAGCGTCTCCTCCGCCCCGACGTCCATGAACGTCCCCGGCGCGCTCTGGTTGGCGAACGAGGTCTGCACCCACCCGGGAGATCGGGTGACGCTGGTGATCGGGAGCTCGTCGATCGACCCGTCGAAGGGCTTGTGGAAATCGGACCCGCCGGCGTGAAAGCCGATGCGCAAGGTGTGATTCGCGACGTCCGGCAGGGTGGCCGCGCCCATCTCGTTCTCCTTCACCCCGTCGACGTAGAGCCCCCACTGCTTCTTGATCACCTCTGGATCGGTGATCCCAGCCCGATGCAGAGGAGCGATGCCGGCGCTGCGCCGGGAGAACCATCCGATCGTGATCGCGCCGCTGGTCAGGTGTAAGACCCAGCCGTACCCCGTCCTGACCTGAGCGCCGGCGCGCGTTCTCCTCACGCGCGCGCACGAGGAGGCGCTCTCTATGAAATTGACCATCGATGAGATCCGTACGGCACTGGTTCGTCGCAGCGGGGGTGCGGGCCGGCCTTACCCCACACATCTCCGCACGGCGGTGCTCGCTCACGCTGAGCAGCGGAAGCTTGCAGGCCTCAGCCCGGGGGCCATTGCCACCGAGCTCGGCGTGTCCGCCGCCACGCTCCGCAAGTGGCAGCATGACGCGGTCGTCGCTCCGTCTGCCTTTTACGAGGTCGAGCTCGTCACGCCGTCTGCCCCGGCCTCGGGGCTCGTCGTTCACGGCCCCGCGGGCCTGCGCATCGAGGGAGCGACGATTGCACACATCGTCGAGCTCGTCCGGAGGCTCGCATGATCGGCCTTCCGCACGCGGTACGAGTCTGGGTCCACCGCAACCCTGCTGACATGCGCAAGTCCTTCGACACGCTCGCGGCCGTCGTGCGCGAGGGCATGGGTACGGACGTGCTCGAAGGGGGCTTGTTCGTCTTCGTGGGGCGTCGCCGCTGCACGGCGAAGGTGCTCTACCGGGACGGCACCGGCCACGTGGTCCTCGCGAAGCGCCTCTCCCAAGGACGCTTCGTCGCACCCTGGCAACGAGCCGGCGCGGGCTCGCTCCAGTGGACGATGAGCGAGCTCGCGCTCTTCTTGGAGGGCAGCGAGATCGTCGGGCGCGTGCCCCTCAGCCCGCCGCCCTGGCGCGCTGAAGATCGACGGATCGTCTTCCGCTAAAAAACACACCTGCGCCTGAGCCGTCGACAGCGCGTGCGGCGTCTCAGGCGATGTGACCGACGCTGACCGCATCGCCCGCGAGAAGAGCCTCGAGCGGCTGCGCATCATGGCGATGTCGCTGCTCCGCGAGAACGAGCGGCTCGTGGCCCGACTCGGCGCGCTGTACAAGCAGGTGGCCGAGGCCAAGGGCGAGGCCGCCGCGCAGCTCCGCCTGGAGATCGCTGCGCTGGAGCGCGAGATCGAAAAGCGGCGCGAGCAGATCTTCCAGCACCAGAGTGAGAAGCGCCCGGCCGGCAAGGGCCAAGAGGGCGAGCAGGCCAAGCCGCCGCAGAAGGGGCACGGTCCGCGTGAGCAACCCAAGCTCCAAGTCGAAGAGGTCGTCCACGATCTCGACGACGCGGATAAGACGTGCGACGTGTGCGGCGGCGACCTCGAAGAGTGGGAGGGCAAGTCGAGGAGAGCGACGAGGTCGAAGTCGTCGAGCGGCGGTACGTCATCAAGCGTCACAAGCGCAAGAAGTACCGCTGCCGTTGCGGGAGCTGCATCGAGACAGCGCCGGCGCCGCGCAAGCTGATCGAGGGCGGCCGCTACTCGGTGAACTTCGCGATCACGGTCGCCGTCGACAAGTACCTCATGCACTTGCCGCTCGAGAGGCAGGTGGCCGCGATGGCGCGGCTCGGACTCGAGGTCGACTCGCAGACACTCTTCGATCAGCTCTGGGCTCTGAATCGGCTGCTCTTGCCCGCGTACCAGCGGCTCGCCGACGAACAGCGTGCCTGCCCGCTGCTCTTCGTGGACGAGTCCCGCTGGCCGCTGCTCGGCGTCAAGGGCAAGGGCGCCGCGTCGACCAAGTGGCACATCTGGACGCTCGTGTCCGACCTCGGCGTCTACTACGAGATCTACGACGGCCGTGATGCAGACTCGGCTGAAGATCTGCTCGCGGGCTTCCAGGGCTACGTCATGTGCGACGGCTTCAGCGTCTATGAGGCCTTGGCCAAGGCGTACCCCGAAATTCGGCTCGTGCAGTGCTGGGTGATGCGCGGCGCAACTTCGTGGAGTGCTCGACGGCCTTCCCCACCGAGTGCGCGCAGATCCTCGATCTCATCGGCAAGCTGTACGAGATCGAGAAGCGCGCCGGCGAGGATGAAAACGAGCGGCGCCGCCTGCGCAACGAGGAGTCGCGCAAGGTCCTCGGGGAGATCCAGCGCTGGGTCGTCGAGGTGCGGTCCGTGCCAGGCACGGCGCTGCACGCGGCGATCACCTACATGACCAATCGATGGAGTCGGTTGATCCGCTTCGTCGACCACCCGGCGTTACCGCTGGACAACAATCCCGCCGAGCGGGCGCTACGCGGTCCCGTCGTCGGGCGGAAGAACCACTACGGGTCGCGCTCGGTGCGCGGGACGCAGGTGGCGGCGCTGTTTTACTCGCTGCTCGAGAGCGCGAAGCTCGTGGGATCGATCCAGCCGCGTATCTCCGGACCGCCGTCGAGGCGGCCTTTGCGGGCGAACAGATCCCGCTGCCGCACGAGATCGCGAAGCGGGGCTGACGAAAGCGACGGGACTGGCCCGAGCTCGCACCAAGCGACGCTGCGGCATCATGGTGGGGTGCGTGAGCGAGATCCCGCGGATCAGCGTCCGGTGCTCGCGCGCGCGGTATACCCAGATTTTCACCCTCGTCTGGACGGGGCAGGGCGAGGTCTTACGGTCAGGTCGCGCGCTTCCCGGCGCGCCCGGGCTTGGCGAGCGCATAGCGCAGCGTGTTGGGGTAGAGCTTCACCTGGAAGCACCGCTCCACCTCGGCGAGCAGCGCCGCGGTCTCCAGGCGGGGCTGCTCGCTCCTCCGCCGCTGGAGGAACGCGAGCACCTTGGCCGTGCGCTTCCACCCCTCGCGCGGGCCCGACTTCGAGGGCAGGGGGCCGAGGATCCCCCGCGCCTCGAAAGCCCGCGCGATCCTGTAGAAAGCCTGCCGGCTCACCCCGAACGCGGCCGCCACCTCGGTCACGGTGCAGCCGTCGACCCGGTGGCGGCGGAGCATCTCGTACTTGACCTGCACCGGATCGGTCGGATCCAGAAACCCCGGCGGCGATAGCCCTCCCGGGACCGCGGCGGCAGGTCGCGATTCGCGCTCGCTCGCATCGCTTCCGAGCCTCGGGGCGCTGGAGGGAGGGAGGCCGGATCATGGCAACATCCTCGCTCGGCGAGGCCGTCCGCGCCGCGGGGCCGGTGGTGCTTCCGGACCGAGACCGAGGCTCGATCGTCGATGTGTGCAGACATGGGCAAGGGGCGACCTCGGCGCGCTCCTCCGCTTCTCGGTAGAGAACCGGGGCCGCGCGCTGTGAAGCCGGGGCCCGTCGATGCTATTTCATCCGAAGCCCCGAGATTCTTTCAACGCCGGGAAGCCGCGAGGATGACCTGGCGGTCAGTTAGCGACGGTCGCGAAGGAGAAGTCGGTGGCCTTGGTCGTCCCGTTGCCGAGCTGACCTTCGTCGCCTGCGCCCCAGCAGACCACGTTGTTGGTGGCCTTCTTCGCGCAGGCGAAGGTGGCGCTCGGGCGGGCCTCGATGACGAAGGCGAGGTCGGGGATCGTGGCGGGCGAGAGCACGCTCTGCTTGGTCGGATCGGGCGGGACGGGGAAGAGGGGCACGGCGTCGCCCCAGCAGTGGACGAGGCGATCGTCGGTGATGGCGCAGGTCGTCCGGCCGCTCACGCCGACGCCGATCACCGCGCCGAGGCCGGGCACGGGGGTCGGGACGGTCTTGTACGAGTCGAGCGCGTCGGTGCCGATGCCGAGCTGGCCATGGGCGTTGTCGCCCCAGCAGGCCACCTTCTGGTCGGCGACGAGGGCGCAGGTGTGCGAGGTGCCCGCGTGGACGAGCTCGACGCCGGTGAGATCGGCGATCGGGGTCGGCGTGGATTTGTGGTTGTCGGGGCCGAAGGTGCCGTCGCCGAGCTGGCCGAAGCCGTCGGCGCCCCAGCAGCTCACGGCGCCGCCCATGCGCACGGCGCAGACATGGGCTCCGCCGATGCTGATCTGCTTCGCGTCCGCGATGCCGGCGACCTCCTTGGGTGTGCTCTCGCAGGGGATGGAGACCGGCGTGGGGTTGCCGGTGCCGTCGGGATCGACGTACGGGCCGCAGTCGGCCGAGGAGAAGCCGAGCCACGCGGCCGCGTCGTTCTTGCCCCAGCAGCGCACCGATCCGCCGGTGAGCACGGCGCATGCGTTGACGCCCGACACCGAGACATCGACCGCGCCGTCGACGCCGCCGACCTCGACGGGCGAGGGCTCGAAGTACTGGTCCATGGCCTTGCCGTTGCCGAGCTGACCGTAGCCGCCCGCGCCCCAGCAACGGATCTTGCCGCCGTCGCCGATCAGCGCGCAGGTGCTGTCGCCGCCGGCGCGGATCGCCTTCACACCGCTCAGGCCCGTGACGACGACGGGGATGGAGCGGTGGTGGTCCTTGCCGGAGAGGCCGTCGCCGAGCTGGCCGACCTCGCCTGCGCCCCAGCAGGCCACGGTGCCGCCTGCGACGAGCGCGCATGCGTGGGCGCGCCCGGCGGCGATCTGGAGCGCCGTGATCGGCTGGAGCATCGGCGCGCCGCCCTGCCCTCCCGCGCCTCCGGACGCGCTCTCGCCGCCCGTGCCCGCGGTGGACGTGGCGCCGCCGGCGCCGGTCGTGGTGCTGCTGCTCCCGCTGCCGGTGCTGCTCGCGCCGCAACCGAGCGCGAAGAGGACGGCCGCGAGCCCTGCTGCGGCAGCCCCGGGAGAGGGACGCCTTCGAGCAGCTCGTGTCATCGAACACCTCCTTCGTCAGAACGAAACGCGTAGCCCGGCCGTGCCGGGCCCCACGAGCAACGTGGGGCGCGCGGGCGCGCGGGCCACATCGGGGTAGCGGGTCACCCGCTGCGCGCCGAAGATCCAGAGCGGGACGCCGATGCCCGCGATGAGCGCGCTGCCGAGGAGGATCGACATCCCCGGGGCGGTGCCGGCGTTCGAGAGGCATGCGGGGTTCGCGGTGCTCGTCGCGCCTCCGCCCGTCGTGTCCTCGGTGTTGATGACCGGCCGATCCGAGGTGCTGCAGCGCCCGGCGAGGGCGAGGGCCGTCCCCGTCCCGAGCCCGATCACCCCGACCCCCGTGAAGACGATCCCCGCGATCATGGCGCCCTTGCTGTGCCGGTCTGGGTCGACGAGCGGGGTCACGCGGAACGACGCCGGCGTCGGGCTGTAGGGCTGCTTCGCCCAGGGCTGCGCGAAGAGCGGCTGGGGCTGCCACTGCGGAAGCGCCGCGGCCGGAGGCGGCGTCACGGGCGGCGCGGGCGCAGCGCGCGGGGCAGGCTCGTCGGCCCCGGCGGGGAGCGCCGGGAGCAGCAGGAGGAGCGTGGCGAGCGGAGCGAGGCGGGGGCAGCGGTCCATGGTGCTCATGTTTGCAAGGCCTTTGCCGCGCGGTGGCCGGCTAGTGCCGCCCGTCCAAAGTTTGGCCGTGGATCGACCGTTCTCGGGCGGCACTAGGCGACCGCGAAGCGGTCGGGGTATGGGGCGAAGCCCCATCGTAACCAGACTAGTGCCGCCCGCGCGAAGCGCGCTGCGAAGCAGCGCCAAGAGTCCGGCAGGACTTTTGGCGGGCGACACTAGAACGCTCCCGAGACGCCGGCGGCGTTGCCCGTGAACCACGGGGTGATGGAGGCCGCGGCCGGCTTCGGCTTCGGCTTGCCGAGGACGATGAGCGTGACCCCCGCGGCCAGCGCCACGCCCCCGCCGATGAGGCCGATCGCGGCGATGGTCTTCTTGCTGGCCGCGTCGGTGTCCTGGCTCTTGATCTGGGCCTGCTGGTCCGCGGTGCAGTGCTGGCCGCACGCATCGTAGAGCTCGTCGGCCTTCGCCTGGAGGCTCGATCCGCTGCTCAGGAAGACGGCGCCCACGGCGAGGCCGCCGACGCCGATCGCGCCTGCGCCGAGGCCGGCGATGCGCAGCGGAGAGAAGAAGCCGGGGGAGCCCTCGTCGCGTCCCTTCGGCCCCGGGCCGTCCACCGGCGCGGGGACGGGCGCGTCGGGGATGGTCAGCTTGATCTCCTTCTTTTCGGCCTCCGCGAGATCGACCGAGGCCGTCACCGGGCCTTGCCCCACGGGGATCACCACGAGCTTGTGCTTGCCGGGATCGACGGGGCGGTAGACGCCGAGCAGGGCGGGCGCGACCGGCTGCTCGTCGAGCTTCACGATGAACTTCGTCTGCGCGGGGCCCTCGACCTGGATGAGCAGCGACGCGATCTTCGGCTCGATGGCGGCGAGCTGCTCGCGGCCGTCGGCCTGCGCGCGCTTGAAGGCGGGCGGCGCCTTCGCGTCGAGCTCTTCGCGCGTGAGCTTGAGGAACGTCTCGCGCGCGGCCACGAGGCGCCCGAGGCCCACCTGGGCGCGGCCGATGATCATCAGGTGCGTCGGCGCGTGGAGGATCTGCTCGGCGCGGCTCGCGAGATCGAGCGCCTCCGCGTTCTTGCCGGCGTTGAGCGCCTCGACGGCCTGCGTGCCGAGCGTGCGCGCCGCCGCTTTGTCGTTGTCGCTCTGCGCCGCGGCGGGCGAGGCCCACAGGGCGGCGCAGAGCAGCGGGACGACCACCGCGATGGCCCTTGGAAGAGGGGCCAGCAAGCGTCCGGAGCGGCGGAGAGCCTCGCGTTGCACGGGGCGAGAAGGTACCACAACGCCGTGGGATCAGGGAGGATTGGCCGGTGGGAGCGCGGCCGTGGCCGGGGCCACGCCGACGGCCACCACGGGCCGGGTCAACGTGGTCGAGGCCTGCTCGGTCGCGAAGATCAGCGAGAAATCACGGAACGGAACGACACAGGGCTCGATCGGGCCGAGGGCCTTGCCGGTGCCGAGCACGGGGCTCACCGCGCGCTCGAAGGCTCCCTCCGCGCCGAAGCGCGCGGCGAGGCCGACGACCGGCGGGCCCTTGGTGGCCCGCGCGCCGTAGTAGAGCCGGAGGATGCTCCGGCCCTCGGCCGAGGTGGCGAGGACGGGATAAGGCGAGCCGATCCACGCCGTGTCGTAGGGCTCTTCGCCGGCGTCGGGCACAGGGCGCGGGAGGAGCGCGGCGGCGCTGCCGGCGCGGGAAAAGGTGCGTCCATCGGGCGAGCTCGCCTCGCCGATCGCGCTCGTCCCGTCGGGGAGCGCGGTCGCGTAGAACATCCGGAACGAGCCGTCGTCGAGGCGCACCACGCCCGGGCTCGACGGGACGGCGCCCCCGTCCCACGACGACGCGTCGGGGGCGAGCACGGGCGCGGGCGCGCGGCTGAAGGCATGCCCATCGGCGCTCGTGGCGAGGCCGATGCCGCCCGCGGCCGCGTAGTAGAGCCAGATCTCGCCGCCCACGCGCAGGGCCGACGGCTGCCCGATCACGCCGCCCTCCCACGCCGCCTCGGGCACGAGCACCGTCTCGGCGGAGCGATCGAACGATCGACCGTCGATGGCGCCGAAGCGGAGGATGGCGCGCGTGGGATCGCTCGGTGTGGGGTCCTTGTCGCCCTGGGGGACCGCGACGCCGACGTAGATCGCCACCTCGTACGTGCCTGGATCGCCGTCGAGATCGATCACCGCCGGATCGCGGGCGAAGGTGTGATCGTCGTCGAGCGCGTTGGGCGCGGCGCGGAGGTTGCCGAGCTCGTTCACCTCGTCGTTGTGGACGAGCAGGCGGAAGGGGCCGGCCCCGGCGTTCGGGAGGTTGTCGCCGCCGCCGCCGGGCTCGGGGACGGTCGCGCAGGCGGGGAGCGCGACGAGCGGGACGAGGGCGAGCAGCGCGCGCATCAGAACACCGCCGTGAGGGTGGCCCCGGCGCCGAGCATGGTGCCGGAGGCCCGGTAATCGCCGATGAAATCGGCGGGGCTGTCCTTGAGGATGACCCGCTCGGGCAGGATGGAGAGCTGCCCGTGCACGTCGAGCGCGAGCGAGCCCGGGAGGATGGTGGAGGGCGCGTTGAGCACGAGGCCCGTGCCGGCCGAGAGGGTGTGCCGATCGGCGTCGACGAAGTTGGTGAGCCCCGTCTGCGGCGGGACGGGCGATCGCTCGTACACGTAGCCGGCGCGGATCGGGATCTCGATCAGCCGGCGCGATTCGCCGTGCACCTCGCGGAGCTTGCCCGCGCCGGGCACGAGGTACTCGACGCCGAGGCGCGGGACGAGGCGGTTCTCGAAGGCCGGCGGGATGACGGTGACGCGCTTCGGATCTTCCGGGAGCTGGAGCTTGGAGCCGGGCGGGAGCGAGACGCCGAGGTGGGCGATGGTGTCCGCGGTCGGGCTCTCGTAGGCGGCCCAGTTGACGAAGGTGAAGTCGAGGTTGACCTTGAGGCGCGCGATCTTCTGGAACGAGAAGCCGAGCACGACCTGCTGCGGGAGGAAGGCGTCGACGATCCGCGAGCTCAGGTTGTACGTGAGCGGGATGAGCGCGCCCGCGAAGTCGATGTTCCCTGCGAGGTTCGCGTCGAGGGCGAGCTTGATCTTGGTCTCGCCGCGGTAGGTGACGCCGATGGTGCCGAGGTCGAGGACCTTCACCCGCGCGCCGAGCTGCGGGTAGCGCACGCTCGTGAGATCGGCGTCGACCTCGTGGCGGAGCTGGGAGCTCGTGGGGCTTATCAGGTTGGCCACGCCGCTGATCGCGAAGGTGCCCTTGGTGGCGGCGAGGAAGGTCACGCCGCCGCCGACCTCGAGCCACGGCAGGGGGCGCACCGCGAGGCTCGTGGAGAGGAAGATGATCGAGGCGCGCTCGTCGTAGAGCGCCCAGCGCGGCGTCTCCTGGCGCAGGGCCTTGATGCGCGAGAGGCCCGCGTCGGGCATGAAGGTGCCGATCCCGAAGGCGAAGGGGATCTTGAAGATGGTGCCGGGGACGACGAGCCCGCCGACGATCCCGTGCACGTTGGCGACGTTGTTGTCCTGGCCGTTCGTGCGCAGGTTGTTGGAGGCGAACGCGTAGCCGACGGAGAGCGACGGCCCCTTCGCGCCGGCGAGCGCGGCGGGGTTGTAGTAGTTGGCCGAGAAGTCGGTGACGTCCGCGGCCACGGCCCCGCCGAGCGCGGCGCTCCGCGAGCCGAGACCGTAGGCGTCGGCCTCGTTGGCGCGGGCCGGGAGCGCGAGGGCCGCCGAGGCGAGCGCGGCGCCGAGCGCGAGGGCGCGCGCGGGAGAGAAAGCGCGCGCCATCAGAAGCCCACCCCCAGCGTCGCGCCCCACGCGACGATGAAGCCGCTCGATTGCACGAGCGGGGCGCCGAGGTTCGTCGCGGGCACGGAGGCCTCTTTCTCGTGCTTGCGGGGGACGAGCCAGTGGGTCTGCTCGAAGAAATCGAGCGTGACGCGGGGCACGCCCCGGCCGACGGTGACACCGTATCCCAGCGTCAACGCGAGGCGATCGTTGTCGTACAGGTTCGCCTCCTTCGTCTGGGCCGGGGCGGGGCTCGGCTCGAAGACGAGGCCGGCGCGGGCCGCGAGCCCGAGCGCGGGGGCGGGCGTGAAGGTGCGCTCGGCGCCGAGCCGGACGCTCACCGTGTCGTGGTAGCCGGGCGGCGCGGGGACGAGGGCGCCGCAGGGCTCGATGATCGGCTGGCCGGTCGCGTCCTGGAGGGGGCAGCGCACCGTGGCCTCGGCCGGGCCCGGGTAGGCCGACCAGTGCTTCCAGGTGAGCCCCGCGGCCAGGTGGTACGGGCCCTCGGTGCGCGCGTACTCCGCGGCGAGCTGGTGCGGATCGTACTGCGCGACGCCGGAGATGTTGAGCGGCGGCACGACGATGTCGCCGAGGTCGCGCACGGTGATGACGACGTTGAAGCGGCCGACGAGCTCGCCGCGGAACGTCAATCCGACGCGGTTTTTCCCGAGGAAATCGTAGCTCGCGCCCACGATGGGGCCGTAGCTCGCGACCAGCGTGTCCTCGACGACGGTGCCGATCTTGCCGGTCGCGTCGGTGGCGACGAGCACCGCGCCGGAGAGCGCCGCGAGGGCCGCGAAGCCGCCGCCGAGCCGGAAGCCGTAGCCGAGATCGAGGCCGATCCCGGCCTGCACGGCGACCGACTGCGCGCGATCGGCGATGAGCATCTGCGGCGTCTCGGGGTAGAGGATGCGGCCGCGGACCACGCGCTCGAAGGGCGTGAAGAAGCCGAGGCCGATCGCCACTCGATCCTTGAGCAGGCCGCCGAAGGGGATGGGCAGGGTGGCGCCGATGACGCTGCCATGGAGCGCGTCGTACGAGAGGCGCGAGCCGGCACGCAGATCGAACGCGGCGCCCGCGTAACCGAGGGCGAGCTGGCGATCGCGGGCCAGCGAGAGCAGCGCCGGGTTGCCGTAGACGGCCTCGTAGCCCTGTGCGTCGGCCACGCCCGTCTGGCCCATCGCGCTCGATCGCGGGCCGAAGCCGAAGGTGTCCTCGGGCGAGGCCGCGGCCTCTCCGGCGCACAACGCCGCCGCCGCGAGGAGCGCGAGCGAGAGAGCGCGATCGAGAGAGCGCGGGCGGCGAGGCACGGCGCGAGGATGTCATGGTCCGCCGCGGACCGGAAGAAAGACGGCGGTGGGCGCTAGTGCCGCCCGCCCAAAGCTCGGCCACGCTTTTGGCCCGGCATGAGGCAAGCCGGCGAAGGCCGGCTTCTCTTGTTTAGCCCGGGGCTTTAGCCCCGGGCTACAGCGCGCGCTATCCGCGGCAAGACTTCCGGCGGTGGGCGCTACAGCCCTCCCTCGACGCTGACGCTGAGGCTCCGGCCGGGGCCGTTCACGCTCGAACCGTGGTAGCGGTAGACGGCGTCGCCGAGGTTCTCGAAGACGAGGCCGGCGCGGAAATACGGCTTGAAGCGGTAGCCGGCCCGGAGATCGAAGACCGTGAAGCCCGGCGTGCCGCCGATCGGGATGCGCTTGTCCTTCATGTCGGTGATCGCGAGGCGATCCTGCTTGAGCGACCAGCGCATCGCGGCCCCGAAATACGCGTTCCACGGGCTCTCCCAGCGCAGCTCGGCGGTGCCGTTGAGCGGCGGCATGCGCGAGAGCGGGATGCGCTCGCCGGCCACGGCCGGGTTCGGCCCCTCGCCGAAGGTGAAGGCGACGGTGCCGCGCGCGGACAGGCCGCGGGGAAAGGTCACCCGCGCCGCGCCCTCGAAGCCGTCGACGATCGACTCGCCGCCCACGTTGACGAGGCGCACGAACCCCTTGCCGAGGCTCTCCCGGGTGATGGCGTAGTTGATGATCGACCGGAACACCCAGAGATCCGCGTCCACCGCGACGGGGAGCTCGGGCCAGGAGGTCGGGGTGCTGACCCGGATGCCGGCCTCGTAGGTGTCGCTCTGCTCGGGCTCGAGATCCTGGTTCGGCGACTGGAGCCCCTGCCCCGTGAGGCCGAAGGCGGTGAGATCGTCGAGGTTCGGCGCGCGGTAGGAGCGGTCGTAGTTCGCGAGGAGCGCGAAGGCGGGCAGCGGGCGGTACTCCACGCCGGCGTTGCCGACGACCGCGGGCCAGGTGCGATCGACCGGCGGCGCGTCGGGCCGCGCGCCCGTGAGGTCGCACTTGCCGGTGACGGGATCGCAGGTGCCGGGAGAGAAGGCGTGGGCCACGCCGAAGCGCGCGCCTCCGTGCACGATCAGCCGGCCGTCGAAGAGCTGGTTCTCCACGTCGGCGAAGGCGCCGCCCTGCTTGTACGCGGAGCCGGTGATGTAGAGGCCGCGCTTCTCGTCGATGACGAGGTCGAGGTCGGTCAGCGCGGTCGAGGCGTCGGACTGCACCGAGTCGAAGTAGGCGTCGACGCCGTAGCGGAGCCTCCCGCGCAGCCAGGACGTGGCCTCCCAGGGCGTGGTCTCCATCTTGGCCGTCACGCCGAAGGTGTCCACGTTGTCGTGGTTGGTGTTGACCACGAAGGACTCGGGGCGGTTGTTCGTGCGCATCTCGTGCTGGCGCTGGTACGAGACGGAGATCTGGCTGTGCTTGGCGATCGGCCCGAGGTCGCCCCGGTAGCCCGCGTAGGCCATGGTCCGGAACTGCTCGTTGTACTTGAGGCACTCGGTGAGGATGCCCTGCGGCGGCGGGCACTGGTCGGTGCGCGGCGCGTCGTACTGCCGGTAGAGGTACATGGCCGCGACGAAGCGCCGGCCCTTGCCCATGCTGTAGACGGCGCGCAGATCGGCCGTGAACTCGCGGAAGCCCGTGCCGAGCTGGGTGCGGCCGTCGGCCGCGTAGTGCGGGACGAGGGCGATGTCCCCGGTGGCGGGCGAGTAGAGCTGGCCGCCGCCTTCGAGCAGGCCGACCTTGCGCGAGCCGACGCCTCCGATGAAGCGGATCTTGTCGGTGATCTGCGTGTCGAGCTGGAGCCTGTAGCCCAGCTCCCCGTCGGCGGTGTTGCCGCGGAGAAAGACGCGCGGCTTGATCACCGGCCGGGTCGCGCCGAGCGTCAGGCTGGGCTCCCTCGGCCTGGCCTCGATGACGCCGCCGAGGGCGTCCGAGCCATAGAGGGTGGACGAGCCGCCGCGGGTGACCTCGAGGGAGTCGACGGTGTACGGATCGACCGTGAAAAAGTACTGGTTCGGCCCCTGCCGGTAGGTGCTGGTGTTGATGCGGATCCCGTCGAAGAGCAGGATCGTCTGCTGCCCGGTGCGGCCCCGGACGAAGGGTGAGCCCTGCGCCGACGAGGTCTGCTGCACATGGACGCCCGCCTCGTAGCGGAGCGCGTCGGGCGCGGAGCGGGGCATGCGCTCGTCGAGCGTGCGGCGGTCGATCCGGGAGCTGTTGCGGGCCGTGGCCGAGCCTCGATCGTTCTGGGTGCCCTTGACCGTGACGTCGATGGGCTCCTTCGATCGGGGCTGCGGCTCCGCAGGAGGGGGTGCGGCCACGGGCGGGGGATCGGCCGGCGGCGCGGCGGCCTGCGGCCCCGCAGGAGGGGGCGCGGCGGGCGGGGGATCGGCCGGCGGCGCGGCGGGAGGAGCAGGCGGCTCCCCGGCGAACGCGTGCGCCTCGAGGGCCGCGAGCGCGACGAAGAGGGAGAGACCGCAGCGGAGAGAGAGCTCTTTCATCGTCGGACACACGTCGAGGCACGGCGCAGCCCACCCCTCGCCCGGCGAGAGGTGGGCTTCGTCTGTTCTTCTTCTTCCCCCGCGGACAGCGCTTCCACGGAGGTCGAGCGGGCAGGCTACGCTACCCGGCTCGGCCCGTGGAACCGAAATGCGCGCCCGGGGATCGCCTCAGGGGCAGTCGTAGAGGGCGTCGACGGCGTCGGTGATCGCCTTCTTGTCGATCGTCGTGATGTCCGACTTCGCGAGCTCGGCCTTGATCACGTCGGCCTTGGCGGCGTCGCGCGCGCGCGACTCGCGGTCGAGCAGCTCGCCGATGAACTTCGCGCCGATCGCCGCCTCGGGGCAGTCGATGTTCTCGACCTTCTGGCGGAAGATGAGCGCCATGCCGCGGAGCAGCGCGCGATCGAACTGCTTCTTGGCCTGGTCCTGGAGCTCGGGCTTGGCAGGCGGGATCGCCGCGTCCTGATCGCGCCAGCACTGGATCGCGAGGAGGCCATCCCACACGTACTGGTGGGCCTGCGGGCTCCGGGCCTTGATGTAGCTGGCGAGCCCGTGCGGCTCGTCGGGGCTGCGGCTGCCGGAGTAGTAGCCGGAGGCCGAGTCACAGTCGCCGAGGTCCTCGAAGCAGGAGTTCGACTCGGCGAAGGCCGAGATGTAGAACATCCAGAGCAGGGCCGCCTCGAGCTTGATCGCGTTGGCGGTCGGCTCGATGCCCTTGGCGCCGTCGGTGAAGGCCTGGTTGATGACCGGCATCAGCTTCTGCGGGCCGACGCAGCGGTCCTTGTACATGGCCTGCTCGTCGGGGGTCATCATGTTGCAGGCCTTGGGGGCCTCGGGGTAGTGCCAGTCCTCGCGGCGGACGACGCGCGACTCGATGCCTTCGGGCTCGACGTAGAGCACCTTGGCGTCGATGAAGGCCTGGGCGTCCGGCTTGGCGATCGTGCCGAAGCCGAGGAGCTTGCCGATGGCGTCGAAGGCCACGGTGCGCTTGTCGCTGCCGACGTTCACGTCGAAGGGGTGGAAGATGCCGTCGTCCGACTTGCAGGCCGCCCACCCGTCGTTGGCGGTGTTCTTCGGATCGAAATCGGTCGCCGAGTGCTTGCAGGAGGCGTTGTCCATCGCGGTGACCGTCTCGTAGCCGCCGCACACGTCGGCGCCGCCGCCCGTCCCGGACCCCGTGGTGGTCGTCGTGGACGTGGTGGAGCTCGACCCGCCGCTGCCGGTCGTCCCGGTCGTGGGGGAGTTGCTGCTCTCGCAGGCCGTCAGCCCGCTCAACGCCGCCACGGCGCCGAGCACCATCAGCTTCAAAGTATTCACGCGCATTCTAATCCACCTTTCGAGGCCGTCGCGACAGCGCGGCCTGCCAATTCGTTGTCGAGGCCCTGTTCCCATTTCGAAGACGAAGCGCCGACCCTCCACGCCTATCTCGCGCGCGCCCACCTTTCAATCGTTTTCGACAGCAAGCATGAAAGTTTCTTGATCGTATTAAAAATTCGATCCGATCTGCACGACGGAAAATTCACAAGCAATTTCAATACTTTGCAAGAACACAGGCCAGTCGCGCAGGGTCGAAACGATGAGTTATGGGTAATCGTATAATAAACAGTTTCATATCAACATCTCAACCATATTCACAAGCCGTGGAGTTGCCCCATTATGGGAGGGACAATCCCCCGTCGCCCTGCGCGGATCCCCCTACCGCCCTGGGCGGTCGAGTCGCCCTGCCCCACCCCCTCCCGACCTCGACCGAGGAGCAATCTTCCCGGGATCTGCCGCATTTTGCGGGCCACCGGGGGCCCTCGCGGTGACCAGGAGCACAGGTGGATCTGCTTGTTTTGCAGAGTGAATCCACTCGACTGCGACCCGTAGATCCACTTGCCCCTGGCGATCGATGAACAAAATTCTTTTTGTCATGATCTTTTTTTTCAAACCATGGAGAAAAAAATTTGAACTTCTTTTTTCCGCTCGGTACAACGAGCAGTTGTTGTCCGTCTTGGACAGCGCTTGGGCCCGGGCCCGAACCTGATTGACGGAGGCCGTCGCGGCGTCGCGGCCTCGAAAGGCTGTGAAACATGCGCATTCGATGGATGAAGCCGGTGATCGTCAGCGTCTTGACCGCGTTCGGCGCGCTCGCGGGTTGTGAGGGGAGCGACCCCGGCACGACGACGACCACCACGAGCTCGACGACGACCACCACCACGAGCTCGACGACGACCACCACGACCACGACCACCACGGGCACCGGCGGCTCCGGCACCGGCGGCTCCGGCACCGGCGGCACAGGCGGGATGGTGGTCGTCGATCCCTGCGAGACCTACGGGGTGGTGACGCCGATGGACGGCGCGGCGTGCCCGCACGCGGCGACCGATTTCGATCCCACGAACGCGGCGAACGACGGCTGGGCAGCGTGCGTCTCCGACGACAACATGTACCACCCGTTCGATCCCAACGTGTCGAGCAACCTGCGCACGATCGCCTTCGACGACATCGGCAAGCTCCTCGGCTTCGGCACCGTCAGCGCGCCCGACTCGAAGGCCTTCCTCGACGCCCAGCTCGTGTACCTGCAGGCCGAGGGCATCGAGTCGCGCGTCTCGCGCCGCGAGGACGAGCACTACGCGAAGGCCGCCAAGGCCTGCAACATGATGACCCCGGAGGAGCTCGCGATGAACGTGGATCGCTGCGTGGGCCCCGCGCAGATCCAGCCCCTCATCAACAAGGCCTTCGAGGACGGCATCGCCGGCGTCGATCCCGGCGCGAACGCGGCGCGCATCGAGGCCGCGCTGCTCTGGTTCTTCTACGTCTCCGCGCACAAGGAGCCGCACTCCTGCGCCAAGACCCAGGGCGACTGCGACTCGGCGACCGGCTACTACGCGGGCACCCAGAAGCGCGACGAGGCGCTCGGCCTCGCCAAGTACGTCAAGGCCCACAGCCCGCAGGCGCACGATCGGATCTGGGACGGCTTCCTCGCGGTGCGCTGCTGGCGCGACCTCGACAACCCCGCCGGCGCCGCGGCCGATCTCGTGATGCGCGACAAGGCCATCGCCCAGCTCGACAAGGCGCTCCTCCGCGGCATGGCGCTCATCCTCCGCCAGAAGGTGGAGCACATCGGCTGCAACCCGGCGTGGGTGGGCGCGAAGATCCTCGGCCACGTGCTCGACCGCGAGGCCACGGCGCGCGACGCGGCCAAGGCGCAGATCATCCGCGACGAGCTCGCCAAGGCGAACGCGGCCGACGTCGACGCGAAGAAGGTGATCGACGCGATCGACGCCGTCTTCCCCTGTCCCTGAGAGGACGGCGCGGAGCGAGGGGCGGATCGCGTCCGCCCCCGCTCCCCGCGCGCTCGATGGGTGAGCCCCCGGAGCTTGCATGATCTCACGTGACCCGGCGCGTCCGCCGCTCCTCGCGCTCCTCCTCGCCGCGCTGGCGGCGTCCCCGCGCGCGGCCTCCGCCCAGGCCGCCGGCGCGCCCCCTGCTCCTCCTGCTCCCGCGCCCGCTGCGCCTCCGGAGGCGCCGCTCTCCCCGGGGTCCGGCGCTCCGGCCGCGACTCCCCCGGACACGGGCCCCAAGGAGGTCACCGTCGTCGGACGCCCGTCCGAGCGCCCGACCGAGGCCGGCCGCGCGGGGAGCCGGATCGATCGGCGGACGCTCGACGAGCGCATGCCGCGCTCCGCGCCCGACGCGCTCCGGTTCGAGGCCGGCGTGTACGTGCAGCAGACGTCGGCGGGGCAAGGCTCGCCGTTCGTGCGCGGACGGACGGGCCAGCAGACCCTGCTCCTCTACGACGGCATCCGCATCAACACGAGCACCTACCGGCAGGGGCCGAACCAGTATTTCTTCACCGTCGATCCGCGCACCGTGCACTCGCTCGAGGTGGTGCGAGGGGGCGCCTCGACCCTCTATGGCTCCGACGCGCTCGGCGGCGTCATCGAGGCGCGCCCGCTCGAGCCCGCGCTGGATCTCGAGGCCACGCGCCCCGTGGTGCGCCCGCGCTTCTTCGCCTATGGCGCCACGGCCGACGGGGACCTGGGCTATCGCCTCCAGCTCGACACGCAGATCACGCAGAACCTCCGTTTCCTCGCGGGCATCGGCTCGCGCAAGGTCGGCCTGCTCGAGAGCGGGGGCCCCGTGCTGAGCCCGGAGACCGGCGAGATCCCCGATGTCCCCCGCTTCGCCGAGGACGGCCGCACGCAGCTCGGCACGGGTTTCCGCGAGGTGACGGCGGACATGCGCGGCGTCTACGGGCTCGGCAAGGGGCGGCGCGTCGTCGCCGCGCTCTACCTCTATCGCCAGTACGACGCCCCGCGCACCGATCAGTGCCCGCCCCCGGAGGCCGTGGCGAGCGAGTGCCTGAAATACGATCAGCAGTTCCGCACCCTGGCCTACGCAGGTTACCGCGGCGATCTCGGCCCCATCGCGAAGTCGAGCCAACTCAACGTCTCGTACCAGCGCCAGCACGAGCGCAGGACGCGGTCGCGCCCCAAATCGTTCGTCGAGAATGGCAACCGCGACGACGTCGACACGTTCGGTCTCATGGCCAAGCTCGAGACCGTGCCGATCACGCTCTCTCCGTGGCTCAGCGCCAAGCTGCGGTATGGCCTCGACACGTACCTCGATTGGGTCTCGTCGACGGCGTATACCAAGCTCCTCAAATCCGATCTCATCGTCCAGGAGAAGCGCGGCCTCTACGTCGACGGATCGAGCTACAAGCAGGGTGGCGCGTTCGTCTCCGCCGAGGGCGCGCTCTTCGGGGGGAGGCTCATCGTCCACGGCGGCGCGCGCGGAGGCTTCGCGATCGCCCACTCACCGGGGACCTGCGATCCGGTGACCGGCGTCTGCGACCTGACGGGCGTGACGCCCGACGCCGAGCCCCTCGATCGCGCGTGGCCCGCCTTCGTGGGCAACACCGGGGTCGAGTACCGGCCGCTCGCGTCGCTCTCGCTGCTCGCCAACTACGATCGATCGTACCGCGCGCCGAACCTCGACGATCTCACCGCCTTCGGCCTCACGGGCGCGGGGCTCCAGCAGCCGAACCAGGCGCTCGAGCCCGAGCGGGAGGACACCTTCGAGGCCGGCGTCCGGGTGACCAGCGCGTCCTCGTGGCCCTCGTGGCCCGTCTCCCTCGACGCCGACGTGTGGGTGTATCGATCGATGGTGGAGGACGCGATCACGCGCGCGGGGCGAGGCAAGAACTTCGTGCAGCTCGTCAACGTCAAGGGCGCCTCCACCATCGACGGCGTCGAGGCCTCCGCGCGCCTGACCATGCCGCTCGGCTTCACCGCGCGCGGCACGCTGGCGTACACGTACGGCAAGGGCCCCAATCCCCAGGATCGGCCGAGCGATCCCACCATTCCGTATGAAGAGGTCGTCCCGCTCTCCCGCATGCCTCCGCTCAATGGCACCGCCGAGCTGCGCTGGCAGAGCACGCTCTCGTTTTACCTGGGCGCGGCGCTCCGCTGGGCCACCCTCCAGGACCGGCTGGCGATCTCGGACCGGGCCGATCGGCGCATCCCCCAGGGCGGCACCCCGGGCTTCACCGTCTTCGATCTGCGCGCCGGCTACCGCTACAAGCGCAACATGGCGCTGTCGCTGGTGCTGGAGAACGTGGGCGATGTCCCGTATCGCTACCACGGATCGGCGGTGAACGGCCCTGGCCGTAGCCTCTCGATCAGCGTCGAAGGCGGCCTCTGAGGAGCGCCGGGGCCCACCACGACCCCGGCCCCTCCGACAGCCGCCTCCGGCTGGTGCGCCCTACTTCTTGGGAGCGCCCTTGTCCTTGGCTTCCTTCTCGGCCTTCTCGCGGGCCTCTTCTTCCTCTTCCTCCTCCACGTGCTGGAGGACCTTCTCGGCCTTCGGGAAGATGGCCCAGTGGTCGCGCACGTAGATGAGGCCGTCGAACGCCGTCCCGACGAGCTCGCCGGGCTTGTAATACTTGAAGCAGTACACGACGGTGCCGGGCTTGAGCATCTTGGCCATGCCCTTGTAAGCGTCGACGCAGGCCTGGTTCTCGCCCTTGCCGGCGAGCAGCTCGTCGAGCGTCGCCTTCCAGACCTTGGTCTCGGTGCGACCGGCCGGGATGTCGACCTTCTCCTCGCCCTCCTCCCACAGCTCCTCGTACTCGTGGCGGAGCTTGCCGGCCACGTCCGGGGTGAAGACGACGTCGTAGTCTTCGAGATCGGGCTGGAGGGTGCGCGCGAGGGCCTGCACGTCGGCGCCGGGCGCGATGAACTGGGAGATCAGGGCCTTCACGCCGTCGGCGTTGTTGGGGAAGCTCCCGTGCTTCGCCGGCGGACGCGGCGGCGCATTGGGATCCTTCTTCTCCTTCTCTTTTTCCTTTTCCTTCTCCTTGCCCTTGACCTGGGCAACGGCCGTCCCCGTCGGCTTGCTCGTGCTGGCGCTGGTGCCCGCGGCCTTGCCCTTCCCCTTCCCGCAACCGGCCACCAGCAAGCTCAGAGCCACGAAGGATGCTGCCACCAAACCTCTCGCCACCATCGAGACCTCTCCTCTGCGCAGCGCGCGCCATTCGCACGGGTATCGCAGGTTTCCGAATGCGGCAAGCGAAACGGTCGCGCGCGGCCTGCGCGCAGCTCGTGCGCTCGGGCACTTTGCACGGCCGAGCCGCGGCCGTGGGATCCGTTGCTTGACTTGGCGGAGGGTGGCTCTTAACGTCGGCGCGCCATGCGTACGCCGAGCCGAGCTTTCAGGGGGATGTTGGTGGGGATGATCGCGCTGCTCAGCGGGTGCACGGGCGCCGCGCCCCCGGGCGGCGCGTCCCCCGCGCCCGGCACGCCGGCCGCCAATCCGGGGCACATCAACGCGGGCCTCGTGGCGCTCGCCGCGCGCCTCCCCGGCGCGGAGAAGCTGCGGATCCGCACCGACGCCGCGGGCGCGATCAGCAAGATCGCGCTCTATCACCAGGACGCGTCGCAGGTGCCCGCGGCGATCCTCGCGCTCGCCGGAGAAAAGCTCCCCGGCGCCAAGGTGCGCCGCTACGAGACCGAGATCTACGCCGACAAGGGCCGCGCGTTCGACGTGGAGGTGACGTCCGCAGACGGTCGCGAGTGCGAGGTCGCCGCGCTCGCGAGCGGCGCGCTGCTCTACACGGAGTGCGCGATCAAGCTAGACGACCTGCCCGCGCCGGTGAAGGCGGCGGCGCTGAAGATCGTGCCCGGCGGGCAGATCATCGAGGCCGAGCACAAGCAGGGCCCGGGGGTCGACGAGCACACGGTCGAGGTGAAGGGACCGGGGCTCGTACAGTACCTGCGCCTCGGCCCGGGCGGCGAGCTCCTGTGGCACGGCGCGCGCGTCCCCGCGTTCCTCGAGCTGACGTGGGATCCGAAGGCGCCGCTCCCCGCCGCCGACGACAAGCCCGGCCACCTCGATCGCGAGCTCATCGCCCTGGCCGCGCGGGCCGAGGGGGTGCAGAAGGCCAAGCTCCGCACGAGCCACGCGGGCGACGTGCTGAAGATCGCGCTCTATCACAAGGACGCCTCGCAGATCCCCGCGCCCGTCAAGGAGCTCGCGGTCGGCGCCGGCAGCAAGCTCGGCGCCTACGAGTCGGAGCTCTTCGCCGACAAGGGCACCGTGTTCGAGGTGGAGATGCTCGACGAGCACAACCGCGAGTGCGAGGTCGGCGCGCGGGCCGACGGGCAGAAGCTCTACACCGAGTGCAGCGTCGACGCGAAGTCGGTGCCCGAGAAGGTGAAGGCCGCGGCCCTCGCGGCGGTGCCCGGCGGCACGCTCGACGAGGTGGAGCGCAAGGAAGGCGACGGCGCGATCGAGTACAGCGTCGAGGTGAAGAGCGCCGGCGGGCTCCACTACATCAAGGTCGCCGAGGGCGGCGAGATCCTCTGGCACGGCCTGCGTTTGCCGGTCGATCTCGAAGTCACGGTCCCCTGACGGGCGCCGCCGATCCTCGCGATGCCCCTCCCCCTGCAGGCCCTGCTCCCGACCGAGCTCTCGGCCGCATGCGCGATCGATCTCGCCGACGCGCGGCGGATCGTCTCGCAGGTCCATCGCCACGGCCGCCTGCCCGATCGCTGCCCGGCGACCATCCGCCGCGCCGCGCTCGACGCCGCGAGGCGCCTCGGTCACGTGCCGGCGATCGCGCTCGTCGAGCGGCGCGAGAGCCGCGAAGATCCCTTCGTCAAGCTGGTCTTCCGCCTCGACGACGCGCAGGTGATCGAGACGGTCCGCATCCCGCTCGAGAAGCCCGGGCGCTTCTCCGTCTGCGTGAGCTCGCAGGTCGGCTGCGCGCTCGGGTGCGCCTTCTGCGCCACGGGCCGCCTCGGCCTTCGCCGCAACCTGGAGGCCTGGGAGATCGTCGAGCAGGTGCGCGAGGTGCGCGAAGGCCTGCCGCCCGGCGCGCGGGCCCACGGCGTCCTCTTCCAGGGCATGGGCGAGCCGATGGCCAACCTCGATCGGGTGATCCAGGCGATCCGGGTGCTCTCCGAGCCCTGCGCCCAGGCGATCGACATGCGCAACATCACCGTGTGCACCGCGGGCCTGCCGGCCGGGATCCGCCGCCTCGCCCGCGAGCTGCCGGCGGTGCGCCTCGGCGTCTCGCTCGGCGCCGTGCTCCCCGGCGCGCGGCGCTCGCTCATGCCGATCGACGAGACCCACCCGCTCGCCGAGGTGATGGACGCCACCGCCGAGCATGCCCGCCGGAGCGGCCACGCGCCGATGCTCGCGTACACCTTGCTCGACGGCCGCAACGACAGCGACGCCGACGCCGACGCGCTGGCCTCGCTCGCGCTCTCGCTCGGCGCCGAGGCCGGCGTGATGCCCCGGCTGAGCCTCATCCCGTACAACACCCTCGGCGAGGGCGATCCTTTTGCGCGATCCGCCAGGCTCAGCGCATTTCGCGATCGCGTCCGCGCCCGCGGGGTGGGCACGATCCTCCGCTATTCCGGGGGCGGCGACGTGGGGGCTGCCTGCGGTCAGCTCGCAGGACGCAACGACGCCGCGGCGCGTGGGCGCGGTCTCCGCGCGGCGCCGCCGAGCGAGGGCTGACTCCGCCTTGCGAGCAGGGCGCTCCGCCGTTACCTTTCCCCGCGGCGTGCTCAGCAACCCGACGGTCAAGAAGCTCCTCTTGCTCGCCAAGAAACTGGCGCCCATCCCTGCGTTCGGCATGGCGTTCGCTGCCTGGGGCTTCGTCTTCAGCCGCTACAGCGATCCGCCCATCGACATGGCCGGGCGCGCCCTGGCGGCCGCCGTCGCCGCCGCGTCGGCCAGCGCTGCCGCCCAGGCCAACCGGCCGCCGGCCCTCGTCTACGGCTTCACCCCGCGCGACGCTTGTCTCCAGCAGCGAAGGCTCTTCCCGAGCCAGTATGGCCTGCTCGACTGCACGAACGACGACGAGACGCCGCTCTCGTTCGGGTGGGCCTGGGCACCCGCGCCGCCCCCGGCGGGCGACAAGGCCGGCCCGCGCCCCAGGCCGACCGCCACCGCCCAGCCCGGCGACGAGGGCGCCGCGCCCGGTGGCGAGTCGGGCGAGTAGTCACGCGCCTGCGCGCGCCCTTCGCCGCCGTTCGGGTGGATCCGGGAGGGCTCCCGCGCTAGCGTGCCCGTCGTGTTCGGGCTGAGCCTCGGCGAGATCGTCCTCCTGCTCATCGTGGGCATCGTGGTCGTCGGGCCGAAGAACCTCCCGACGATGATGCGCACGGCGGGCCAGTGGGTGAGCAAGCTCCGGCGCATGAGCGTCGATCTGCGCTCGCAGAGCGGGATCGACGAGCTCATCCGCATCGAGGGCCTCGAAAAAGAGATCCAGGAGCTCCGGGCCCTCTCGCGGATGAACGTGGTCGAGAGCCTGATCGCCCCGGGCGCCCTCCAGCCCCTCACCCGCAACCCGATCCCGAGCGCGCTCCCCTCCCCCGGCGCGGTCCCCCGCGGCGGCGCGATCTACGGCGATCACGTGCAGCCCCTGCGCGAGCGCGAGTATCCGCTCGCCGGCTGCGACGCGGGCGGCGCCCTCCCCGACGACGCGGTGATCTACCACCACGCCGAGCCCGAGCCCGAAGCGAAGGCCGTGACCGAGAGCTCGTCCACGAAGCCCGAGCCCGAGAGCTCGTCCACGAAGAACGACGCGACCGCGAGCGGCGAGCCCGCCGCGCCGCTTTCGCCGGGCGAGCCCGAAGGCAGCGCCGGCAACCCACCGCCCGGAGAGGCCGCCGCATGAGCGACGAGACGCAGGCCGCCACCGTCGCCGGCGACGAGGCCGAGGGCGGCAAGCCCATGACCTTCTGGGAGCACCTGGAAGAGCTCCGCCGCCGCTTGATCTACAGCGTGGTCGCGTTCTTCGTCGGCTGCTTCGCGGCCTGGGGCATCCACGAGGACCTCTTCCGCGTCCTGCGCAAGCCCTTCGACGAGGCGTGGATCGCGCAGAAGCTCGCCGGCCCGCCGACGTTCCACTTCAACTCGCCCCAGGGCTCCTTCATCGCCTACTTCCGCATCTCGATGATCGGCGGACTGGCCCTCGCGGCGCCCTTCGTCTTCTACCAGATCTGGGCCTTCGTCGCGCCCGGGCTCTACGCCAAAGAAAAGCGCTACATCATCCCGTTCGTGCTGCTCTCCACGGTGCTCTTCCTCGGGGGCGGCTTCTTCGGGTGGCGGGTCGCGTTCCCCATCTCGTTCAACTACTTCCTCAGCCTCTCGGGCGAGGGGACGGACGGCGGGGCGATCGCGCCGACCATCATGATGACCGAGTACATCGACTTCTGCATCCAGATGCTGCTCGGCTTCGGCCTCGTGTTCGAGCTGCCGATGCTCCTGCTCTTCCTGTCGATCGCCGGCCTCATCAACTACCTGCACCTCATCAAGTTCGGGCGCTACTTCATCCTCGTCGCCTTCATCGTCGCGGCCATCTTCACCCCGCCCGACGTGCCCGATCAGCTCGCGATGGCGATCCCGATGTGCCTGCTCTACGGCGTCTCGATCGGGCTCGTGTACCTCTTCGGCAAGAAGCCGAGCGAGGACCAGATCGCCGCGTTCCGCAATCGCAACAAGAAGCCCGCCGCGGGGTAGCGCGATGCCGTCCCTCCTCCTGAGCCCGCTCCACCCGAGGACGTCGGCGCTGATGCAGGGGCAGCAGTGGCGGCGCTGGGCCGGGCATGCGGTGGCGAGCGCGTACGAGATGACGAGCGATCGCGAGACGCTCGCGATCCGCAACGCGTGCGCGCTCATCGACATCTCCCCGCTCTACAAGTACGAGGTCCGCGGCCCGGACGCGCTCGCCTTCCTCGACCGGCTCGTGACGCGCGATCTCTCCACGATGGAGCCCGGGCAGGTGCGCTACACGCCCTGGTGCGACGGCCGCGGCAAGGTGGTCGACGACGGGACGGTGACGATGCTCTCGCCGTCGCACCTGCGCCTCACCGCGGCGGAGAGCAACTGGCGCTGGCTCGCGGACAACGCCGCCGGCTTCGCGGTCGAGATCACCGACGCCTCGCGCGATCTCGCCGCGCTCTCGCTCCAGGGCCCGACCTCCCGCGCCGTGCTCGAATCGGCGAGCGACGCATCGATCTCGGCCCTCCCGTACCAGCGCCTCGGCGAGATCCGCCTCGCGGGCGAGCCCACCGCCGTCACGCGCACGGGGTACACCGGCGACCTCGGCTACGAGCTGTGGATCCCGCGCGCCCGGGCCCTCGCCGTGTGGGACGCGCTCGTGCACGCGGGCGCGCGCCACGCGCTCCAGCCCGCGGGCATGTGGGCGCTCGACGTGGCCCGGATCGAGGCCGGGCTGATCATGCTCGACGTGGACTACACGCCGGCGCCGCGGGCCTTCACCGCCGACCAGGCGAGCTCTCCCTTCGAGCTCGGGCTCGGCTGGGCCGTGCACCTCGACAAGCCCCGCTTCGTCGGGAAAAAAGCCCTCGCCGAGGAGAAGAAGCGAGGGCCCTCGCTCAAGCTCGTCGGCCTCCAGATCGATCACGTCGCGCTCGGCCGCGCGTACGAAGAGCTCGGCCTGCCCACGCCCCTGCCCTTCGTCCCGTGGCGCGAGGTAACGCCGATCTTCGGCGATCGAGCGCAGGTCGGCTACGCGACCTCGGGCACCTGGTCGCCCGTTTTGAAGAGCTACCTCGCGCTCGCTCAGGTCGCGTCGCCGTGGGCCGTGCCTGGCAAGGTGCTCCACATCGAGCAGATGGTGGACCGGCGGCGGCGCACCTTCGAGGCCACGGTCAGCCGCTTGCCCTTCCTCGATCTGCCGCGAAAGAAGGCCTGAGATGAGCGAACGCTGGGACGCCGTCATCGTCGGGGCCGGGCACAACGGCCTCACCTGCGCGGCCTACCTTGCCCGGGCCGGCAAGAAGGTGCTCGTCCTCGAGCGGCGATCGATCGTCGGCGGCGCGGCCGTGACGGAAGAGATCTTCCCCGGCTTCCGTTACTTGCCCGGCGCCTACCTCGTGAGCCTGCTCCGCCCCGAGGTGATCCGGGAGCTCGAGCTGCCCCGCCACGGGCTCTCGATCATGCCGCTCGAGTCGACCTACGTGCCGCTCCCCGACGGCAACTACCTCGCCGAGTGGCCCGACCACGATCTCACCCGCGAGGAGATCGCCCGTCACTCGCGCAGAGACGCCGACGCCTACGGGGAGTTCTCCGCGACCATGCGCCGGCTCGCCCTCTGGGTGAAGCCGCTCATGGACCTGACGCCGCCCGTGCCCGGCTCCTCGTCACCGCGCGATCGCGAGACGATGACCAAGGTCGCCGATCGCCTCAAGGCCATGCCGCGCGCCGATTTCCACCTGCTCACGCGCCTGCTCACGTCGAGCGTCGCCGATTTCCTCGACGACTTCTTCGAGGGCGAGGCGCTCAAGGGGAGCAAGTGCACGAGCGGGATCATCGGCACCTTCCAGGGCCCGCGCTCGGCCGGCACCGGTTACGTGCTCCTCCACCACTACCTGGGCGAGCTCGACGGCGTGCACCGCGCGTGGGGCCTCTGCCGCGGCGGCACCGGCGCGCTCACCCAGGCCCTCGCCTCCGCGGCCCGCGCGGCCGGCGCCACCATCCGCGTCGAGGCGCCGGTCGCCCAGGTGCTCGTGAAAGACGGCCTCGCCGCCGGCGTCGTGCTCGAGAGCGGCGAAGAAGTGCTCGCCGAACGGGTGATCTCCAACGCCGATCCGAAGACGACCTTCCTGCGCCTCGTCCCGGAGAAAGAGCTGCCCTCGGATTTCGTGAGCGACATCCGCCGCTACCGGATGACGAGCCCCGCCTGCAAGGTGAACTTCGCGCTCGCCGGCCTCCCCCGCTTCACCTCGCTCCCCGCGGGCAAAGAGGCGCTGCTCCGCGGCTCGATCGAGATCGCGCCCAGCATCGATTACGTCGAGCAGGCCTACGACGACGCGAAATACGGCGGCATGTCCGCGCCTTCAAGGACGCGCGCGCTCATCCCTTCTGCTCGATCCGGAGATGGCGCCGCCCGGCAAGCACGTGATGTCGATGTTCGTGCAGTACGCGTCCTCCGAGATGGAAGGCGGGCTCACCGACGCGCGCGCGAAGTTCCTCGACGCAGTGATCGACACCCTCGGCCGCCAGCGCGCCGAACCTGCGATCGCTCATCCTCCGCCGCGCAGTACCTGAGCATGCCAGCCGATCTGGAGCACACCTTCGGTATCACGAGCGGGTATATCTTCCACGGCGCTTGGCCTCCGCATCAGCTCCTTCTTCCTCGCCGTCGCCGCTCTTCGCCCAGTACAAGAGCCCCATCCCCGGCCTCTGGCTCTGCGGCGCAGGCACCCACCCCGGCGGCTGCATCACCGGCGCGCCCGGGCGCAACGCCGCGCGGGAGATCCTCGCGAGCGGCCCCCGGAGGAGCGCATGACCCGCCGCGACGCCATCCTGCTCGGCTCGTCGCCGAACGCGCTCGCATGCGCGGCCCGCCTCGGCAAAGCGGGCCTGCAAGTGCTGCTGCTCGACACCGCCGCCACCCCCGGCGGCCCCGTGGCGACCGACGAGCTCTCCCCCGGCCTCTTCGCCGAGGCCGGCGTGCCGTCGCTCGCCCTCGACCTGGAGATCATCCGCGCCCTCGGCCTCGACGGGCCCGTGATCCGCCGTGACACGGTGACGTCCTCGGTCTACAGCCGTTCACGTTGCGATCCATGCCCACCCTGCCGAGCGCCGGGCCCGCGCGATGATCGAGTTGCTCCAGCGCGGCCTACCGCACCGTGCCCCCGCGTCACCTCGAGGAGAAAGACTTCGACGTCTCCTCCACCTCGCTGCTCGGCGCGCGCCTGACGGGCCTCGGCACCCGCGAGATGCACGAGGTGCTGCGCCTGCTCTTCATCCCCGCGCGCGACTACTTCGAAGAAGTGCTCGCCGACGAGAAGACACGCGCCGTGTGCGCGGCGATCGCGGTGCGCGCCCTCTCCACCGGCCCCTTCGCGGCGGGGACGATGTTCAGCTTCCTCCACCAGCACGCCGTGGACGACGGCTTCTCGCGCTGCACCGCGCCCGGCGGGCTGTGGACGCCTGTCGCCGCGATGTCGAGAAGGCGCGCGCCGCCGGGGTCGATCCGGACGAGCGCCCCGGGCCGCTCCGCGTGGCCGTGGAGAACGGCGTGGCCGACGGCGTGCTCCTCGGCAACGGCGAGCGCATCGCTTCGGAATGGGTGATCTCCGATTTCGATGCGCACACGACGTTCACGGAGCTCGTGTCCCCGCGCGATCTCGGGCCTGGAGGACAACCGCGCCGTGCGGTCCATCCGCCATCGAGGCACGGCCGCGCGCGTGGACCTTGGCCCTGCGCGGACGCCTGACTTCCCCGGCGTCGACGTCGACGGGCCGCGCGGACGCTGGTGATCGCCCCCGACGTGAACAGCGAGCACGAGCGCGCTCGACGAGGCGAAGCGGGCAAGCTGCCTGCGCGCCCGGTGATCGGCGGCGGCGCTGCCGACCATCGCTGATCCGGTTCCCCGGTGCCCGCAGGCCAGCATGTGCTCGACGCGTGGGTGCAATACGTGCCCACGGCGTTTGCAGACCGGCAGGCTGCGGGTAAAGGCGGTGATCGACGCGCTGGCGCCCTACGCCGGGCTTGCCAGGGGCTCGTGCGCGAGGCGTGGGCGTCTCCGCCAGGACCTGGAGCAGCGCTTCAGCTCGAACAGGGCACCCCGACAGGCGAGCAGCAACGGCAATCGTTCTTCCTGGTGCGGCCTTTGCCGGATATGCGCGGTACGAGACGCCGATTCCGCGGCTGTATTCTGCGGGAGCGCGGCGCACCCCGGGGGGTACAGCGGGCGGAGCGGGTGGAACCTGGCGGGGGCGTTGCTCGGACAGTAGGGTCCTTGTTCAGCTCATGCGTACGACGGCCCCGGCGCACCGGGACCGGAACCAAAAGTGGGAGGCCGTGATGAAACCAGAGAAGCTCGGTCGTGGTCTCCAGGACCAACGAAGTGCTCGGTTGCCCGAACCGATCTACCGTCCCCACGGTGGACTTCACGCCACATCGCCATGACCCACGCTGACCGGCCCCGTGAGCGCCCCGAAGCGCCCCTGCTCCCTCGCCGCGGCTTCCTCGCCATGGGCGCGCTGCTCGCCCTCCCCTCCGGGTGCGCAGCCCCCTTGGTGAATATCGCCCAGATCGACCTCGACGCGATTGGTCCAGACCAGGTGCTCCTCCTCGGCTGCGTCCGCGTCACGGCCCTCGAGATGGACCGCACGAGCGACACGTTCATCCGGTCGACGGCTCAATCGGGCGAAAAGCTCCTCCCGCCCGACGGCGAGGTCGCGTGGCTCGTTCACCGCCGGAGAGGCATCCCCATCCATCTGTCTTCGCTGTCGTCAGGCTCCTTGTGGGCCATGATTGGCGTGCTCGCCGCGCCGGGCGCGCTCCCCGTGCCGATATCCTATTTCGGCACCGTCAGCATCGAGATCGGCAGTGGGCCCAACAATCGTTCGAGCGGCCGCGTCGGGAGCGCCAGGCGGAAAGTCGTGGACGATCACGCCGCCGCGATGCGCTCCTTCGTGGACCAGAATCCCGCGCTGGCACAGCGGCCCTACTACAACGTCATCACCGGCGCAGTCGTCGAGGCGCCCATCGTGCGCCGCCCCCTTCAACCGACTTGATGCCTCGCGCCGGCGCTCCGTCAGGCGGCACGCGGGTCGTCGATGAACACCTCGTCGACCGACGCTGCGAGGATGGCCCGCTCGTGCCAGCGTTCGAGCTGCTCCGGACTTTCTTCCGCGAGGACGCGCTCGCGCACCGCCTCCGGCACCGGGAGGCCCCGAACGCGGAACGCCGTGAGCACGGCCCGCGCCGCTTCTTCGGCGCGCGCGACCTTCCGCCAATTGACCCAGTTGCTCTGGACGGTCACGTAGAGCTCGGCTTGCTGCCGAGCACTTGCTGCAAGTTTAGCACGATCTGGTCGGCGACGACGTGCTCGTAGGCGTCGTCGCCAAGGGTCCCGAGCTCCGCGAGCGACGGCTCGTCCGGGCTCTCCTGCGCGAGGCGCTTTCGCTCGCCGTCGCGGGCTCGCTCGGCGTCGCGCCTGCGCTGCTGGCGGAAGGTGAGGAGCTTGGTGAGGCACGCGAGGGCGTCCTCGCCGGTGGGCGCGCCGCTGTAGAGCTCGATGAGGCACACGACAGCAGCGATCCGACCGAGGAGGCCGAGCTTTTCGCGCTCGGCGTCCTTGGTCGGGTCCGGATCGTGGCGGATGTCGGCCCGGCGGGCGTCCGGAGCGAGGACGGGTTCGATCTCCGTGTTACCCGAATGGACGAGCGCCGAAGCACCGATGGCTTTGCCGAAGTTGTCGTAGAGGTCATGCATGCCAGGGGGCGCCCCCGGGGGTGGAATCGCAGACGCCTGATCCTTCATCGGCACGAGAGCGGTGATCGTTGCGTGGTCGCGGTCGATTTTCGTGTAAGGATCGGGAGCGACCGTGATCCCCGGGTGTACGATGGGCCCATGGCATCCATGGTGGCGAGCGCCGGGCAGGCGACGGCGGTACGCCTCGCGACGACCTTCGACGTCATCTGCGCCGGCGAGGCGCTCTGGGATCTCGCGCATCCCGACGGGGCCTCGCTGCGCCTCCGGCCGGGAGGTGGCGCGGTCAACGCTGCGGTCGCGCTCGCGCGGAGCGGCCTCCGCGTCGGCCTCGCGGCCGCGCTCGCGGACAACGCCCCCGGCCGCGCGCTCCTCGCGAAGGTCGCGGCGGCGGGCGTCGACGTCCGAGGTGTCGCGCTCGTCCCCGCCCGCACCGGCCTCGTCGTCCTGGAGGGCACCGGCGGAGCGCAGCACATGATCGCTCACCGCGCCGAGGACGAGCTCCCGGTCTCGATACCTGACGGGTGGGCGGCGCCGGTCCTCCTGCTCTCGGGGGTCTCGCCCGCGCTCGCACCCATCGCCGGCCTCTGCCGGGCCGCGCGAGCCGCGCGCCGGGCCGGCACGACCGTCGTGGTCGACCTCAACGCGCGATGGCGCCTCTGGGCCGGGCGCGATCCTCGCACCCTTCACGCCTTGTTGCGCGAGGCCGACGTGGTGCGGTGCAGCCTCGCGGATCTCTTCGGGCTCCAGATCGACGACGCCCAGGTGCGGGCCGTCATGCGGCCGAGCTCGGCCCTCGTGCTCACCCAGGGCGCCGGCGCAGCCCGCGCCGTCGGCCCCTTCGGCGAGATCGTGCTCTCCCCGCCGGTCGTGGCCACGACCACCGCGGCCGGCGTGGGCGACGCGTTCACCGCCGCGATCTGCGCCGAGATCGCCCGCGCCGGCGACCACGGCCCGGAGCGCCCCGATCTCTGGACCCGTGCAATCCAGCGCGGTCACCTCGCGGCGGGCGCAAAGATCTTCCGGCGCTGAGCTCGGGGCACGAGCGCGTCCTTCCGCGAGCGGCTGCGTCTCCTCATCCCGCAGCCGTCACCATCACCTGTCGAGCGGCACCACGATCTTCGGCTTGGGTGTCACCATCGCCCGCCGCGGATCCTGCGGGTGGAGCGGCGCGATGGCCGTCCCCACCGCGGTGAACTCCACCACCGGCGGACCCTGCTGCAATTGCTGGTTTTGCCGGTGGGCCTTCTCGGTCACCGTCATCCCCACGATGCCAGTCGGCGCGTCGGGGTGACCGACCGGGAACTCGGCGAAGAGGTCCTGTTGCAAACGGTCCATCGCCGTCTCCCGGGCGTCGAAGAAGGCCTGGGTGTAGGCGCCGATCTCGACGTTGTGGCCCTGGTAACGGAGCACCTCGTTGGGGTCGAGGCGGTAGATGCAGGTGCCGCTCGCCACCGTGATAGGGCGGAATCCGGCGCGCAGCAGGGCCACGAAGTCTTGCCCCGAGAGATCGCTCGTGAAGGGGGCGCCGTTCGCGAGGCGCAGGCTCGGGGAGCCACGGAGCTCCACGGGGCCGTGGTCGTGATCGAAGGCGACGGCGGTGCCCATGGCCACGAATTTCGCGACTTGATGGTTGCCGCGCCACAGGTGGTGCTCGAGCTGCAGGCGCACGCCCACCACCCCTTCGGCGGCGAGGTGGGCGGCCTGCACGCGCATCCGCTGGATGGCGAGGGCGCGGGCCGAGCGAACCGCGTGGCTGAGCGCGGTCACCTCGCCTGCGTTGGCGGCGGCGATGGCGGGCGAAGGATTGCCGAAGAGCAGATCCCAGAAGCTCACGCCTTGCATGTTGAGCGTCGTGTCGGCCTCGAAAACGCTGCTCCCGATCACGAGGCCGTGCGGGAGGAAGCCCACCCGAGAGAGGGTGAGGAACTCGGTGACCGAGAGATCGCTGAGCGCGGGGACGGGGCGGTAGCTCACTCTGCGCCTCCTTCGCCGCCGGGCGCGGGGGCCGCGTCGTTGGCGACGATCACCAGCTCGGGACGCGGCGGCGCGCCGCTGCCGGGCATCGGCACGACGGCGGTGCCGATCACGAACAGCTCGATCAGCTCGCCTGTTTGAAGGGCCGCATTACCGGCGTTGGCGAGGTTCGAGAAGCCGGTCCGGAACGAGTGCTCCTGCTCGCTCACCGTGACGCCGACGATGCCTGTCGCGCCGAGGGCCTCGGCCTCGTATTGCAGGCGCTCGATGGCGAGCTCGCGCGCGTCGTAGAGCGCGTGGGTGTAGGCCGAGAGCTCCATGCTCTGGCTCGCGCGGGCCTGGAGGAGAGCCGGTGGCACGTAGTACACGCAGTTGCCCATCACGAAGCCCACGGGGCGATAGCCGGCGCGGATGAGCGTCCAGAACTCTTGCCCGGTGAGATCGGACTGGAAGGGTTTGCCGCGGAGGTTTCGGTAGTGCTCCCCTTCGCGGTGACGGATCGCGGTGCCGATGGCGAGGAACTCGGCCGTGTTCTGGCCGAGGGCGTAGGTCGCCTTCGTCAGCGGGCGCGCCCACGGCGCGGGCTGGAGGGGCCAGCCGTTGCGCGTGCAGAAGGCCATCCACTGCGACCACGCGACTTGCTGGTAGGTGGCAGCCCAGTTGAGCCCGAGGTTCACCGCCTGGCGCGGATAACCGTTCTGGAGGGCCCAGCGCTGCCATGCCTTGTATTGATTCCAGGCCATGCGCTGAGGATCGTTGTTGAGGTTCACCACGATCCGGACACCGATGATCCCGTCGGCGCCGAGGACCTCGGCCTCTTCTTCCATCCGGTTCATCGCGAGATCCCGCGCGTGGTAGAGGGCGCGGGTCATGTCGTAGAGCTCCATCCCCGGCTGGCCGGGGGGCACTTGCGGGATGGTGGGGGCGATCTGGTAGATCGAGCTGCCCATCACCAGGCCGAGCGGGTCGAAGCCGGCCTGCTTCACGAGGAGGAACTCGTTGACCGACAGATCGCTCGTGAAGAGCTTCTTCGAGCGCATCTCCAGGAGGCGCTCGCGGGCGTGCTGGGGCAGATCGGCGGGCAAGGGCGCGCCGCCGGGGGGAGCTTGATTGCCCTGCGAATGCTGGCTCATCCGTCCGCCTCCGCCGCGTCTTCCTCGGCGTCGCGCGCGGCCTCGGCCACGTCGTCGGCGTCGTCGCCGGCCTCGATGAAGGCGTCTTGCCCGCGGCCGAGGGGCATCATCGACAGGATGAGCGTGGGCACCGCCACGTGGGTGCGCTGGCGCGCCCCGGGGATGCGGCGGATGCCCGTCCCGAACCAGCTCACGTCAACGTCGAGATCGTTGCGTTCGCAATGTTCGAAGCCGCAGGGCACCTCGCGCACGGACAGCTCGATGTCGCTGCCCACGACCATCTCGGTCGAGAAGCGCCGCGCCTGCGCGAGGATCTTGGTGGCGGCGATGGTGCGCGCCTGCTCGATCGCCTCGTTGGCCGCGACGAGCTCGCCCGAGCGGGTCGAGCCCTTCGTCACGTGCCACACGTGGTAGCGGCAGAACTCGAAGAGGAAACAGCAGGGCTCGAAGCCGTCCTGCGCGAGGGCCCAGAGGTCTTGCCCCGAGAGATCGGTGATGATCGGCTGGCCGGGCGGGCGGGTGATCCACGGCGCGCGCACCGCGGTGCCCACCACCGTGAACTCGAGCACCTCGCCGCCGTCGTCGCCGCCCTTGCCACGCGCGCCCATCGTGATCATCCGCTCGCGCAGACGGGCGCCGATCACCGCGTCGGCCTGCACGAGCGCGGCCTCCTGGTAGAGGCGCGCCACCGCCCTCTGCCGGGCGGTGCGGTGGGCGTCGCTGATGACGGTGATCTCCCCTGTCGATCCCTTGTAATCGGCGATCTGCCCCACGTGGAAGATGGAGCTGCCCATCACCTGGGAGATGGGCTCGCAGCGCGCGTCGCGGGCGAGGAGGAACTCGTTGACGGAGAGATCGCTCGTGAAGAGCTTGCGGTGCGGGCCGGCCTCCTCGGCCAGGCGCTCCTCGGCGCGCAGCGGAATACCGCCCTGCGCGACGCGGTCGAGGCTCGCGCGCAGATCGAGCGTCCGCCCGCGCCCGCCGTAGCCGGAGCCGTAGGCGGACATCAGTCGTTCACCGAGAGCACCAGGCTCGGCTCGGGGATCTTGTGGTCCTCGCGGATGGCGACGACCGCGGTGCCGATCGCGGAGAACTCGAGCACGCTCGCGCCCCAGGTGTGGTTGCTCTCGTCGACGATGACGCCGACGATGCCCTCGGCGTGCAGGGCCTCGGCCTCGGCCTGCATCCGCTCCATCGACAGCTCGCGCGCGTCGTAGAGCGCCTGCGTCGGCCCGACGAGCTCCATGTTCTGCGTGCCCGGCGTCATCCCGTAGCCGGCCTGCGGGGGCGGCGCGACGTAATAGACGCAGTTGCCCATCACCAGGCCGAGCGGGCGATAACCGGCGTGGAGGAGCGTCCAGAAGTCCTGCCCGGAGAGATCGCTCGTGAACGGCTTGCCCGTGTTCGGCCGCCAGCTCGTCGAGGGATCGCCCTTCACGGCCGTGCCGATGGCGAGGAACTCGATGATGTTCGTCCCCCACGCGTGGACGTTCACCGTCAAGCGCACGGCGACGATCCCGTCCGCGCCGAGCGCGTCGGCCTCTTCTTCCATGCGCACCATGGCGAGCTCGCGCGCGTGGTAGAGCGCCTGCGTGAGCGTCGTCAGCTCCTCGCTCACCCCGGGGCGGATCGGCTGCCAGCCGATGTGGAAGATGCTCGATCCCATCACGAGGCCGAGCGGATGAAACCCGACCTCTTTCACGAGGAGGAACTCGTTGACCGAGAGATCGCTCGTGAAAAAGTGATGCTGCCGCATGCCGGTCAGGCGCTCTCGCGCGTGCTGCGGCAGATCGGCGGCGAACTGGATCGCGGGCTGGGAGGCGCCCTGCTGCGGATACGGCGGATAGGGAGGCTGCGGCACGTCGAGCACGGTAGCGCCTTTGCCCCCGCTTTTGCAGGGGATCGCTAGGGCGCGCCGAGGCTCTCGATCTGCCGGCGGGCGGCCTCTTCAATTTTCTTTCGACGCTCGGGCGACATCGTCGTGTCACGGCCGAGCGCGTCGAGGCCGGCCTTGTAGGTGGCGATGGCTTTGACCTTGTCGCCGGCGGCCTCGTAGGCGTGGGCGAGGCTCGCGTAGGTGTGGATGGAGTCGGGGTAGAGCTCGGTGGCCAGGACGAACACGAGGAGGCCATGCTCGCGATCGTGCCGGCGGTAGAAGAGATCGGAGCCGAGCGCGTCGAGCTGCTTCTCGCTGATCGCGGGGCTCTTCGGGTCGTGCGCCTGGAAGTCGCGCAGGGCGGCGAGCGCGCCGTCGTGATCGCCGGCGGCGATGAACAGGAGCGGCGGGCGGGCCTCGGGCGAGAGGCGGGCGGCCTTCTCGGTGCCCTCTTTGCGGGTGCAGGCCACGTCGTTGACCGTGATGTGACAGCGTGCACCGTCGTTGACGGCGATGAAGGTGTCGGCCGAGACGGGGACGAGCTCGACGGGCTCGGCGAAGGGTCGGGCGAGCCAGAGGCTCTCGCCGCGCGCGGAGAGGATGAAGGGGCGGATCAGGCCGGTGGCGAAGCGGCCGGTGAGCGCGGCGAGCGCCTCGGGGGCGATGTGGACGGGCGCGATGGGCGGCTCCGTCCCCTCCCAGCCGTACTCGACGGCGATGGCGCGCTTCACCTCGTCGAGCAGGTCCTGCGCGTGCTCGGAGTTGGCCATCAGGACCGCGCCGTAGCCGCGGCCGAGGCGCGCCGTGGCGACGGCCTGGAAGCCGGCGTCGGTGCCATTGTGTCCGAAGTACACGAAGCCGTTCTCGCTGCGGAGAAAGAGGCCGAGCCCCACGTGATCGCCGGCGCCGAGGCTCGCGGCGGGGGTGGTCATCCACTCCGCCACGCGCCGAGAGACGACGGTCGATCGGCCCTCCACGCCGCGCTCGACCTCGACGAGGAAGCGGGCGAGATCCGAGGGCGTGGTCCAGAGGCCGGCCGCCGCCATCTCCGGGTACACATGCCGCTTGCCGCGGATCGGCTTGCCCTCCTCGTCGTGACCGGCGGCGGCGTCGGCGAGCCACGCGGCAGGCAAGGGCTCTTCGAACGTGCTCCGCTCCATCCCGAGCGGGGCGAGGACGCGATCGTGGAGCAGGTTCGCGAAGGGCTTATCGAAGCGGTCGACGAGCGCCTTCTGGACGATCGTGATTCCGCCGCCGGAGTAGCGGAACTCCTTGCCGGGGAGGAGATCGACGCGCACCGGCGCGGTGTTGGCGGGCGGCGTTCCGTCGAGCACCTGCACGAGCGTCGGCAGGGGCGCGGTGGGCTCGTAGCCCGGGAAGCCGTGGACGGTCGTGCCCGCGGTGTGGCTGAGCAGGCGGCGGAGGGTGACGGGCGCGCGCGCCGTGAGATCGTTGTCCGGGAGCTTCCACCCGGTGAGCAGCTCGTTGATCGGCCGGTCGAGATCGAGCTCGCCCTTGTCGGCCGCGCCGAGCACGCCGAGGGCCGTCACGGCCTTGCTGATCGATCCGGCCTGGAAGAGCGTGCGATCGGTGGCGGGCGCCCCCGTGTCCGCGTCGGACACACCGTAGACGCGCGACCACGCCACCTGCCCGCGCTCGATCACCGCGACCGCGAGCCCCGGCACATGGTGCTCGCGCATGCGATCGGCGAGCGCCCAGCGCTGATCGCGGCCGGCCACGCGCACCTTCGGCAAGAGCCCGCGCTCGATGGCGGCGATATGCGGGGCAGGATCGGAGGGCGGTCCGTCCGCGGGCGACGCGGGCGGGATCGGCTCGTGCGGCGGCGCGATCGCGGGCGTGCACGCGGCGGCAAAGAGGCCGAGGCCGAGGGTGGCGAGGAGGCGCATCATGAGGAGCCTACAACGCAGCGATCAGGGCGGATCGATCAATGCGCGTAGGGCTCGCCACGCAGCAACGTCATCGCGCGGTAGAGCTGCTCGATGATCACCAGCCTCGCCAGCCGGTGCGGGAAGGTCAGCGGCGAGAGCGTGATCCGGTCGTGCGCGGCGCGCGAGATGTCGGGCGGCAAGCCGTCAGCCCCGCCGATCAGGAACGCCACGACGCCCTTGCCCCGCGACGCGTTGCGCTCGAGCTCGCGCGCGAAGACCTCGCTCGACAGGGCGCGGCCGTTCACCTCGAGGGCGATGGCCGTGGTGTCGATGATGGCCTTGCTGAAGGCGGGCCCGACCTTGGCGGCGGGCCCGTCGGTGAGCTCGATCTCGTCGATGGGGCAGTAGCGGCGGATCCGACCTTTGTACTCGTCGATCGCGTCGCGGAGGGGGCGATCCTTCACCTTACCCACCGCGACGATTTGGAGGCGCATGCGCGATCAGGAGGGCTGGCCAGCCGGCGCTTCGGACGGGACGGGGACGCGGCTCGCCTCGGTCCACAGGCCCTCGATGTCGTAGAGCTGGCGCGCGTCCTCCTGGAAGACGTGGACGACGACGTCGCCGTAATCGATGAGCACCCAGGTGGCCGCGCTGAGGCCTTCGATCGAGAGCGCGGTGACCTTCTCTTTGCTCATCGCCTCGTCGATGCCCGTGGCGATCGCGTGCACGTGCCGGTCGGAGCGGCCCGTCATGATCACGAGGAAATCGGCGTAGTCGACCTTGCCGGTCACATCGAGGATCTCGATGCCGACGGCCTTCTTGTCGAGGCCGGCCGAGGCCAGCGCGAGCGCGAGGGCGCGCGCCTTCTGGTTCTGCTCGGTGGCCGGGGCCGCGGGCGGGACGCTGCGGCGGCCGGTGCGCTTCGGCCCCGCGATCGGCGTCTTGCGGAGGGGCGCGGCGCGGCCGGCCCGGTTGGCCGCGGCCAGCGTGATGTCGCGCTCGGAGACGCTCCCGTCGATGGCGAGATCGCCCCGGGACGTGGTCTTGGGCGGCGGGGGGCCCGGGCGCCTGCGCGGCGCCGCGCCGGGGGACGATCCCGCCGCGTGGGACGCGCGGATCCTCGGCTTGGTCGTCGTCGGCTTCACCACCCGCTTGGCCGCGGGCTTGGCTGCCGGCTTGCTTCCCGGCTTGGCAGCCGGCTTGCCGGTCGCCCCGGGCTTCTGCGCCTTCTTCGAGGCCGCTCCTCCGCTGTCCCCACTTGCTCGCTTCTTCGTCGTCGCCACGTTCACCTCGATCGGGTGCTGTATTGCAGCTCGCGTCCGAGCACCGCTCAGCGCGTCTGTCCTTCACCCAGGACCCACCACTTGAGGGCGGTCAAGCTTTCGAGCCCCATCGGCCCGTAGGCGTGGAGCTTGGTCGTCGAGATCCCGATCTCGGCGCCCAGGCCGAGCTCGCCGCCGTCGTTGAAGCGGCTCGACGCGTTGACCATCACGCAGCTCGCGTCGACCTCGCGGAGGAAGCGCTGGATATGGTCGTGCTGCCTCGAGCAGATCACCTCGGTGTGGTTCGAGCCGTAGCGGGCGATGTGATCGAGGGCCTCGTCGAGCGAGCGGAGGACGCGCACCGCGAGGATGGGCGCGAGGAACTCCTGACCGTAGTCGCCGCTCTCCGCCGGGCGGGCGCCGGGGAGGAGCGCGACCGTGCGCTCGTCGCCGCGCACCTCGAGGCCGCGATCGCGCATGAGCGTCGCGAGGCGCGGCAGGAGGGCGGCGGCCTCGGCCTCGTGGACGAGAAGGCACTCGAGGGCGTTGCAGACGCCGGGGCGCTGGAGCTTGCCGTTCTCGACGAGGCGGAGCGCGAGATCGAGATCGGCGCCCGCGTCGACGAAGAGGTGGCAGACGCCCTTGTAGTGCTGGATGACCGGCACCCGCGCATGCTCGGCGACGAAGCGGATGAGGCCCTCGCCGCCGCGCGGGATCACCAGATCGATCTGCCCGCTGAGGCCGACGAGCACCTTGGTCTCTTCGCGGCCGAGGGGTGGGACGATCTGCACCGCGTCGCCCGGCAGGCCGGCCGAGGCCACGGCCTCGCGCACGAGGGCGCCGAGGGCGGCGTTGGAGCGGGCCGCCTCTTTGCCGCCGCGGAGCAGGACGGCGTTGCCGCTCTTGAGGCAGAGGGCCGCGGCGTCGACGGTCACGTTGGGCCGCGCCTCGTAGATCATCGCGATCACCCCGAGGGGGATGCGCACCTGGCCGACGAGCAGGCCGTTCGGGCGCCGCTTCATCCCGAGCACCTCGCCCACCGGATCGTCGAGGGAGGCGATCTCCAGGACGGCGTCGGCGATGGCGTGGAGGCGCGATTCGTTGAGGCTCAAACGATCGACGAGGGCCTCGCTCTGCCCCGCGGCGCGCGCGGCCTCGACATCGAGGGCGTTCTCGTCGAGCAGGGGCGAGGGGCGCGCCGCCGCTGCGCGGAGCCGATCGGCGATCGCCCGGAGCGCCGCGTCTTTCTGGGCGCGGCCGAGGGGCGCGAGGGCCCGGGCCGCCCCGCGAGCGCGGGCGCAGAGCTCGGTGAGCTGCGCGGTGAGCGAGGCTTCCACGGGCGCCTTTCTAGCGCGCCCCGGCGCGAAGGCCAACGGAAACCTCGGCGATTTTCGCCGGATTTCTGGGCTCGGTCAGGCTCAGAGGCCGCCGGCGAGGAGCATCTGACCCGCGAAGCCGACCGCGGCCGCCACGGTGACGGGGATGGTGAAGTTGTCGTCGAGGCGCGTGGAGTAGAGCTCCGCGAGCGCGCCGGAGAGGCCGGCCGTCGCGGCGAGCAGGAGCATGATCGGGAGCGGCTGGGGGTGGAGCCCGGCGAGGAGCGCGAGGCTGAGGGCGGCGCCGACCGCGAGGAAGGCCAGGGTGCCTTCGAGCGATCGGGCGGCCCGGAGCTTGGTCTTCCCGTAGCGGCGGCCGATGAGCGCGGCCGCGGGATCGGCGACGGCGAGCACGACCACGCCGATCTCGGCGGCGGGCAGCGGCGCGGCGATCGAGAGCAGGAAGAGCGCCGTCGTGTACCAGGTGGACGAGTTGACCCGGTAGCGCTCGTGCGGGTGGGCGACCTTGCCGAAGAGACGCATCAGCCGGTCGTTCACGTCGCCGCTGTGCCGGCGCGCGATCTCCATCGTCCACGCGGCGATCGCGAACGCGAGGCTGAGCCCGACGAGCCACGCGCGGCCGGGCAGGAGGCGCATGAGCCCGAAGGCCGCGGCCCCACAGGCGACGTGGAAGAGGCTGCGCTTGTAGTTGGTCGGGCGCACCGTGGGGGCGGGCACCGCGAGGCTGCGCAGCGTCTGCGCGAGGGCCTCGTACGCGGGCTGCACCTCTTTCTGGAAGGCCGTCCAGGCCTCGCGCGTCGCGCGCGCCGGCTCGGGCGTGGAGCGCTCCAGCGTGGAGAGCAAGGTCTCGAGGCCCTGGCGCAGGCGGCGGAGGTGCGCGTCCTGCTCGGCGGCCTCGACGAGGGCGCGGAGGCGCGTCTGGATTCGCCCCGCGGAGGCGTGGGCTTCGGGGCCCGTCTCTTCGCGGAAGGAGGAAGGATCGACCGAGAGGAGCAGGGCGCAGAGATCTTCTGACAAGCCCTGGGTTTCGAGCTCGTAAACCGAGGTCACGCTCGCTGTGCTAGCGCAAAACGCGCCGGTCGGGGGTCAGTCTTCGGTCATAACGCGAGAGAAAATGTCGACGCAGCGCGGCGTCACGGGGCGCTCTCGTCCTTGGCCTGCTCCTTGGGCGCGTCCTTCGGCGCCTCCTTGGGCTTCTCCTTGTCGGACGCGGCGTCGCTGAAGAGCTCGACGCGGCGGCGCCGCTTGGTCTTACCCTTGGCGCTGGCCGACGCGGCCTCGACCGGCGCGCGGCCGATGACGCAGGCCCGGGCCCGCACCGCCGGCCGGAAGCTCGTGAGGAGCGCCGGCTCGTTGCGGTAGATGTACTGCCCCGCCGATCCGATCTCGTCCATCGCGTCGCTCAGCCACCAGAACGAGCGGTTGCGCAGCGCGAAGGCGTAGGCGCTCTCCGGGTCCACGGTGCGATCGAGCGACGTGCCCTTGAGGTGCCCGGCGAGCTCGACGAGCCGCCGCGCCGCGTTGGGCGGCAGATCGGCCTTCGCGAGCGCCGAGGCGTGGGCGTCGAGGATGCCGGAGATCTTGCCGAGATCGTCGATCAGATCCTCGAAGCCCTGGCCCTTGGTGATCTCGTCGACCTGGCGCGCGACGCTCGGGCTGTCGTCGAGGTAGTAGCGGAGCGCGGCGATGGCGTCCTTGCGGAGCTGCTCGGCGTCGCGGCGCTCGGAGGCGAGATCGACGGCGAGGATCGCCGCGCGCCGCTCGCTGAACGCGAGCTCCGCGGCCTCGAGCTGCGTCCTGCGCGCGCCGAGCGAGTCGCCCACCTTGCGGCTGAGCTTGCTCTTCGCGTAGAGCGCGGGGCCGAGCTTCTTGAGCGTGAAATCGAGCTCGTGGCTCTCCTTCACGATGTCGGCCACGCTGCGATCGAGGGCGGCCTCGCAGGTGCTGTCGTAGGCGAAGAGCGGCCCGCCCTTCGGCGCGACCTGGGCCTTCTTGTCCTTCTTGCCCTTCTTCGGCGGCTCGGGTTGGGGCGCAGGCTTGCCCTTGGCCGGAGGCGCCTTCGGCGGCGCTCCCTTGGCCGCGGGTTTGTCCGCGGTGGGGAGCGACTCGGCCTCGAAGGGCAGATCGGGGTTGATGCAGGTGGTGGAGCCCTTGGGGCACGCCTTCTCGAAGAGGGTCGCCGCGCTCTTCTTGTCGGCGGCCACGCCGTCGCCCTGGTAGCTCATCCGCGCGAGCTGGAAGCAGCCGCCGCTCTCGCCCGCCTCGCAGGCCTTGCCGAAGAACGAGGCGGCCTTGCCCTTGTCGGCCGGCACGCCCTCGCCGAGGTAGCTGAGCGCGCCCATGTCGTAGCAGCTCGGGCCGTGGCCCGCGGCGCAGGCGCGCTCGTAGAGCGAGCGGGCGCGCGCGGCGTCCCGCGGCACCGCGAGCCCGCGATCGAGCAGGATCGCGCCGTCGGCGCAGCCCTTGGCGCTGCCGCCCTCGCAGGCCTTCTCGTAGAAGCCCGCGGCCTTGTCGCCGTCGGGATCGCCGAGCTTGCCTTGCTCGTACTTCTGCGCGAGGTCGTAGCAGGAGTCGACCTCGCCCCCGTTGCACGCGCGCTCGTAGAAGCCGAGGGCACCGGTCCGATCGAGGTCCACGCCGTCGCCCTCGGCGAGCAGATCGCCGAAGCGAGCGCACCCCTTGGGCAGCCCGTTGTCGCAGGACTTGCGGAAGAGCACGGCCGCGCGGGGCGCGTCCTTCTCCATCGTCTCGCCCTTCATCCGGGCCTCGGCGAGGGCGAAGCACGAGGGCGCGTTGCCGATGTCGCAGCCCTTCTCGTACATCTCCCCGGCGAACGACGGATCCTTCGTCACGCCGGAGCCGTTGGCGTAGGCGGTGGCGAGGTTGTAGCAGCCGGCGCCGTTGCCCTTGTCGCAGGCCTCCTTGAAGTAGAAGGCCGCGCGCTCCCAGTCCTGAGCGACCTCGCGCCCTTCGTAGAACATGAGCGCGACATCGTTGCAGCTCAAAGCATCTCCCCGGCCGCAGCGCTCCGCGCACTGGGCCGGGTCGGCGGCCGCGCACCGGCCGACGCCGGCGGGCTCGCGGAGCGTCGCGGAGGCGGCGGGCTTGTCCGGGTGGCAGCCGCCGAGCGACAGCAGCCCGAGGAGCAAGAGCCGTCCGAGCCGGCCCGGGGCGCGACCGGGGCTCACCGCCGCTCCCTCCCGGGACGCGGGTTGCGCTCTCCGCCTGAGATATCCGTGAAAACCAAGGATCACCGCCCTCGCTGAGGTCTCTGGCCTGGGAGCCCATCGTACCCCGGGCCCGCCGGAGCGCCAAAATCCCCGGGCCCGGCCTCCGGGCCCACCTCCCCCACCTCGCGCCGAGCCGTGCTAGCGTTCGGCCGTGGCGAAGTTCTCGCGCATGCTCGGAGCGGTCGTCCTCCTCGGCGGCCTCGCCGGCTGCGGCTCCTCTCCTGCGCCCGACGAGCCGGCGCTCGCCGCGGCCACGGGCATCCCCGCCGGCGCGCCCGGCGCGGTGGGCGTGAAGTTCGACGGGCCCTCGCCCGCCTCGACGGAGCTGCCCGATCCGCACCCGATGCCGCTGCCCAAGCACCTCCCGCCCGATCCCTTCGATCCGCTCGACGACGGCGACGGCGATCACGCGCCGGACGCCGGAGTGGCCCCACCCCCACCTCTCCCTCCGCACAAACCCCCGAAGAAGAAGGGCATGCAGCTCTGATGGTCCCGCGCTCGCTCCCCCTTTTCCCCGGCGCCGCGCTCCTGCTGATCGGCCTCGCCGCCTGCTCGGCCAACCCCACCCCCAAGCCGCTCCCCGACGGCCCGCCGCCCGAGTACGAGCCCCCGCGCGCGTTCGATCTCGGCGGGCGCTCCGCCGCGCCTGCGCCGGGCAAGCCGGCCGCGCCTGCGCCCTCGGCGACACCGACCGCGGCGCCCGCCGCGCCGCCGGCCGCTCCGCCTGGATGACGGCTGGCGAGCCGCGCGCCTCCATGGTAGCCGCAGCCATGCTCTCGGCTCCCCGGCGCGATCTGGTCCTCATCCTCGACTTCGGATCGCAGTACACCCAGCTCATCGCCCGGCGCGTCCGGGAGTCCGGCGTCTACTGCGAGATCCACCCGTTCAGCGTCCCGATCGTCGAGATCCGCCGCCTCGCCCCGCAGGCCCTCATCCTCTCCGGCGGCCCCGCGAGCGTCTACGCCGAGAACGCCCCGCGCGTCGACCCGGCGATCTTCTCCCTCGGCATCCCCACGCTCGGCATCTGCTACGGCCTCCAGCTCATGGCGCACCTGCTCGGCGGCAAGGTGCAGCGCGCCGCCGAGGGCGAGTACGGCCCCGCGGTGGTGAAGGTCGATCGGGCCGAGGGGGTGTTCGGCCGCTTCCAGGCGGGCGACGCGCTCGAGGTGTGGATGAGCCACGGCGATCACCTCGCCGAGCTGCCCGCCGGCTTCTCCGCGCTCGGCACCACCCCGAGCACCCCGCTCTGCGCGATCGCCGACCCTGCGCGGAAGATCTACGGCCTCCAGTTCCACCCCGAGGTGGCCCACACCCACCGCGGCAAGGAGCTGCTCGACGCCTTCCTCTTCGACGTGGCCAAGCTCTCCGCCACGTGGACGCCGGCCTCGTTCATCGAGCAGGCGGTCGAGGCCGTGCAGGCCAAGGTCGGGCCGGACGCGAAGGTCGTCCTCGGTCTCTCCGGCGGCGTCGACTCGTCGGTCGCGGCCATCCTCTGCCAGCGGGCGCTCGGCGATCGGCTCGTGTGTATCTTCGTTGACAACGGTTTACTTCGTCACCGCGAGGCCGAGCAGGTGATCCGGATGTTCCGCGATCACTTCCACCTGCAGATCCTCCACATCGACGCCGGCGCCCAGTTCCTCCGCGAGCTCCACGGCGTGACCGACCCGGAGAAGAAGCGGAAGATCATCGGCCGCGTGTTCATCGAGGTCTTCGAGGCCGAGGCGAAGAAGATCGAGGGCGCGCGCTTCCTCGCCCAGGGGACGCTCTACCCCGACGTGATCGAGAGCGTCTCGTTCAAGGGCCCGAGCGCGGTGATCAAGAGCCACCACAACGTGGGCGGCCTGCCCGAGCGGATGAACCTCGGCCTCGTCGAGCCGCTGCGCGAGCTGTTCAAGGACGAGGTGCGCGCCGCGGGGCTCGCGCTCGGGATGCCGCGGGAGGTGCTGTTCCGCCACCCGTTCCCGGGGCCCGGCCTGGCCGTGCGCTGCCTCGGGGCGATCACGCCGGAGCGCCTCAACGTGCTCCGCCTCGCGGACGCGATCTTCGACGAGGAGATCCGCGCGGCCGGCTACTACGAGAAGGTGTGGCAGAGCTTCTGCGTGCTGCTCCCCGTGCGCTCGGTGGGCGTGATGGGCGACGAGCGCACCTACGACGAGGCGATCGCCCTGCGCGCGGTCGACTCGACCGACGGGATGACCGCCGACTGGGCGCGCCTCCCGCACGAGCTCGTGAGCAAGGTGAGCGCGCGGATCATCAACGAGGTGCGCGGCGTCAACCGGGTGGTGCTCGACGTGTCGTCGAAACCGCCCGCGACCATCGAATGGGAGTGAGCCCATGGCCCGCCGCCTCGCCTTCCTGCTCACCCTCGGCCTCGCCGCATGCGTCCCCGCCGCGCCGGCCACCACCTCCCTGCGGCTCAAGGGCGAGGTCCCCGACGCGTCGGTGACCGTCGACGACCAGTACCTCGGCGCCCTCGCCTACGTGGCCAAGCGCGGGGTGGCCATGCCGCCCGGCAAGCACCGGATCACCGTGGAAAAGACGGGCTACTTCCCCTGGGACAAGCTCGTCGAGGTGAAGGAGGGCGACCCGCCCGTGCGCCTCGACGTGACGCTCGTGAAGGTCCCGGACTGAGCTTCCCCCCGAATCGCGGCGGAAATGCTTGACGATGGCCGGCTTTTCGGGGAGATTCCGCGCCCCTCCCGGGCGGCCCCTCGCCCCCGGAGCATCGAGAGACGAGCGAAGACCATGGCGAACACCCCGAAGTGGAACATCCGTTTGCGTCACGAGTGGCTGGCCACCCCGCTGAAGAAGAAGCGGATCAAGCGCAGCGAGAAGGCGCGCATCGGCCTGCTCGACGCCGAGGCCCGCAAGGCCGAGAAGACCAAGGCGCCGGCCGAGCCCGCCCAGAGCTGAGCGGGCGTTCCAGGAGCTGCTGCGCGGTCCGATGCGTCGGTCGGAGCCGCTCACCGTACGATGTACGGCTCGCAGCTCCTTCCTAGCCTCGGCCCGCTCGCGACGCCCCTGAAACACCCGCGGAGCGACGGAGCGTCGCCTGGCTTATTCAAGCCAAAACCAAGCTCTTTCCGCAGACGTCAGCACGGTCCTGACGCCGCCGGCTGTCCCATCCGGCGTGGTCCGTGGTACATGGAGCGCAAGACAATGAACCACCTCCGCTACCTCGCCGGTCTCTCGCTGCTGCTCCCGCTCGCCACCGGCTGTGCCGGGCGCACGGCCCCCTTCAACGAAATGGATCAAGCGCAGGTCACCGTCCTGCGGCTGAGCCAGGCCCCCGCGCCCACGCCGGTCACCCCCGCGGCGACCACGGGCATCCCGGGCCTGCCCGCCATCCCCGGCGTGCCGGCGGAGTGGACCGCGGCCGGCCAGCAGATCCTCCAGGGCGCCCAGCAGATGCTCCCGCCCGGCATGATCCCGCCCGGCATCCTCCCCGGCACCCAGGCCGGCCAGGCCCAGCCGCAGCAGCAACAGCAGGTCCCGCTTTTCAAGGGCTTCGCGATCACCGCGCAGATGCCCCTCACCGACGACAAGCTCAAGGACGAGCTCTTCGACATCTTCGGCCACGAGGGCAACTTCAACAGCCAGCGCGGCAACTGCTTCACCCCGGGCCTCGGCATCAGCATCGCCCGGCCGAACTCTCCCCAGCCGGTCGAGCTGCTCGTCTCCTTCTCCTGCAACCAGGCCGTGGGTGACGGCTTCCGCTGGCCCTACCCGAGCAACGGCTTCACCACCGAGACCCGCGATCGGCTGGGCAAAGTGTACGAGAAGCTCTTCGGGCCCATCCCTCCCGGGGCGTGAGCTCCCGCTCCCCTATGGGGTAGCGCCGCCCGGTGTTGAAACCTGAGCATTCGTCACATTTCCGCGGGCGAGGTCCTGGAAGATCCGGATCGCCCTGCCCGAAACCCCACCCCAACCCCTCCCCGCATGCGGGGAGGGGCCGCTGGTTGCCCTCTCGTTGCGCCTATTTGCCCTGCCAACCGCAGCGCCTCAGCTTCCATGGCCGTTCACAAAGATCTCCTCCCCTCCCCGCACGCGGGGAGGGGCAGGGGGTGGGGTCTAAGCAGGGCGCTCCCGCACCAACCCACCTCATCCCCTGCCGCGGCGAGCGCAGAAGAGCGCATCGATTTCCGGTTGTCTTGCGTCCCCCCCGCCCGGGGGTGCTAAGCTCAGCTCGCGATGCGACAATCTTGGGCCTTCCGGTGGGCATCGGGGGTGGCGGAGCGCAACTCCGCAATGGGCCTTTGCCACGGCAGGACGGCAGACGGCGTCCGATGAGCACGAACGACAAGCTTGCCCCTGGAATGGTGCTCGGCCGCTACGAGCTTCTGCTGCCCGTCGCGCAGGGCGGCATGGCGACGGTGTGGGCCGCTCGACAGAAAGGCTCGCGCGGCTTCCAGAAGACCGTGGCCATCAAGACGATGCTGCCCACGCTCTCGGAAGATCCGCAGTTCGAGCAGATGTTCCTCGACGAGGCCGCGCTCGCCGCGAAGATCCACCACCCGAACGTCGCCGAGATCCTCGACCTCGGCGAGCAGGACGAGGTGCTCTACCTCGTGATGGAGTGGGTCGACGGCGAGGCGATCAGCGTCATCCACAAGACGGCGCGGAAGAACCAGGCCCAGCTCCCGATGCGCATCGCGCTGCGCGTGGGCATCCAGGCGTGCGCGGGCCTGCACGCCGCGCACGAGCTCAAGGACGAGAACGACACGCACTTGCAGCTCGTGCACCGCGACGTCTCGCCGCAGAACATCCTCGTGACCTTCGACGGCATCGTGAAGATCGTCGACTTCGGCGTGGCCAAGGCGATCGGCCGCGCCGGCGGCGAGACGACGGCCGGCCAGCTCAAGGGCAAGGTGCCGTACATGTCCCCCGAGCAGGCGCGCGGCGGGCAGGTCGATCGGCGCACCGACATCTTCGCGATGGGGATCGTGCTCTACAAGCTGACGACGGGGCTGCACCCGTTCCTCGGCGAGAACGATCTCGTCACCATGCGCAACATCATCTCGCGCCCGCTCCTGCCCCCTCGGCTGAAGAACCCGAACTACCCGGCCGAGCTCGAGCAGGTCCTCGTCAAGTGCCTCCAGAAAGAGGCCGACAAGCGCTACCAGACGATGTCCGAGCTCGGCATCGCGCTCGAGCGCGCGCTCAACTCGATGGGCATCGCCGAGGACGACGTGGGCGGCTTCGTCCGCACGCTGATGGGCGATCGCGGGGCCAAGCGGCGCGCCGCGCTGCGCGACGCGATCCGCGCCGCCGACGAGCGCACGGCCACGGGGAACATCCCCGTACCCGCGACCTCCGCGCCCACCGTCCACGAGGGCGTGTCGGAGATCGTCCTCACCAAGATGAACACCGGGGTGAAGGAAGAGATCCTCCCCGATCGCGCGTCGCTCACCACCGGCCCTGCCAGCTCGCCGTCGTCGCTCTCCGGCGTCTCGCCTCCGCCCGCCCTCCTCAGCACCGAGCCCGCGCTCGCCACCACGGACGCGCCGGAGCGCAAGAGCCGCTCGGGCCTCTTCCTCGGGGTCGGCGTGGCCGCCGTGGCCGCGGCCGTCACCTTCGCCATCCTCCTGCGCAGCGGCGGGAACAGCAGCGGCGCCCCGGCGCCCACCGGCGCCGCGCCCGCGCAGCAGCCTTCGTCCGGTCTCGCGGTGCCCCCGCCGACCGCGCCGCCCGCGGTCACGCAGGCGCCCACCGTCGCAGAGACACCGTCCGCGGCGCCCTCCGCCTCCGCGGTGAGCATCAGCGATCTGCCCTCCACCGACGACAAGCGCAAGCTCACCGGGCCGCTCGTCAAGGGCACCGCCGAGCCCAAGGCCACACCCTCCGGCAACCCGGACACGCCCATGCCGGCGCTCACGCGCTCGAAGTACGTGCCGCCCATCACCAACCCCGGCTTTTGAGCGATCGTCGCGGCTCGCGGGGCGGAGCAGCCGGCCGCGCGCAGGACGCGGTCATCCTGGCGGTGAGCGCCTTCGTCGTCCTCGCCGGCGCCGCCGTCGCGCAGCGCTTCCCCTCGCCTCCAGCGCAGGCCTCGGCCCACACGTCCGCGGCGCTCCCACCTCCCCTCCCCTCCGGCGCCCCGCCTCGCTCGCTCGATGATCTGCCCGCGGACGACGAGCGCGACACCGGCTGCCACTTCAGCGATCGCGGCTTCGGCGACTACCTGGGCTGGCGCAAGCTCGCCTTCCGCGAGGGCGCGCCCATCGCCAAGGCCCTCGTCCCGCCCGGGCGCGCCGTGGGCCCCGACGGCGGCTTTCGCCTCCTCGTCCACTTCCACGGCGCCGAGCCGGTGCGCAAGGCCCTCGCGCCCGAGGGCTTCGATCTCGTCATCGCCGGCGTCGACGCGGGCACCGGCTCGCGGGCCTACGAGCGCGCCTTCCCGCCCGGCGCCTTCGACGAGCTCGTCACCTCCATCGAGCGCGAGGTCGCCGCCGTCTCCGACAACCCGGACGCCCACGCCCGCACGATCATCCTCTCCTCGTGGAGCGCAGGCTACGGCGCCCTCGGCCCCATCCTCGCGCGCCCGCACCCGCGCCTCGAGGCGCTCATCCTCCTCGACTCGCTCTACGCCGGCTACCTGCCCGGCACCCGCGATCTCGATCCCTCGACGCTCCTCCCCTTCCTCGACGCCGCCCGCGCCGCGCTCGCGGGTGGCCCCGCCTTCTTCCTCGGCCACACCGCCATCGGCACGCCCGGCTACGCCTCCACCGGCGAGGTGGCGAGCTACTTCCTCGCCGACCTCGGCCTGCGCGCGACGCAGATCGACGCCGATCCCGCCGAGATCCGCCCCCTCCGGCGGATGGCCGCGCAGGGAAAGCTCACCATCCGCGGCTACGACGGCGCCGATCGCGACGCCCACTGCGCCCAGCTCCACCTGCTCCCCGCGATCCTCCGGGACACGGTGTTGCCCGCCAGGATCCAGCCGAGCACAACGTCATCGCCCTGAGGCTCGGCCCCGGCGCGCCGATCCGTCCTCGCCGCCGCCCCGCGCGAGCCTCCCCCGAGGGCATCGCGTTGGCGTAGCATGGGCCGATGCGCCCTCGCTTGTCCTCCCTCGCCGCCGCCCTCGGTCTCACCCTCCTGTCGTCGCCGGCCCGCGCGATCACCGAGCCGAACGGGGCGGTGATCCCGATCGACTCGAACAACGGCGAGGTGCAGCTCTACTCCCTCTTCGCCAACCTGAACGAGCCGATCAACTGGCTCTCCGACGCAGGGACCTCGCCCAACACCTTCTCTCCTCTCTGCGGCTTCTCCGCCACCTACGTGCTCAACGAGGCCGGGAGCCACTTCGGCCTCTCCTGGTACAACGTCGGCGACGCGGGCAACCTCCACCCGCTCATCGCCCCCAACGCCCCGGTGGGCACCACCGCGGCCGGCGCCGACATCAAGAACGACCCTGCCTACGCCGGAGGGTTCGTCGGCTTCGCCCTGGTCGGCGGGCAAACCCACTACGCCGATCCGAGCCAGAACGTGGTCTGCTCCGGGTGCAACCCCCAGGCCCCGTGGATCTCCACGGTCATTTACGCCTCGAAGAACACCCCCAACGCCTATTACCTCGCCTTCGAGGACGGCGGCTTCGGCCCGAACGCGGGAGATTTCGCCAACGACGGTGACTTCAACGACGATGTGTACTTCGTCACGGGCATCATCTGCTCGGGCGGCGGGCAGCCCTGCGACACCGGCAAGCCCGGCGTGTGCGGCCCGGGCATCAGCAAGTGCAAGAGCGGCGGAGGCACCGAGTGCGTGGGGCAGATCATGGCCTCGCCCACCGAGACCTGCAACGGCCTCGACGACGACTGCAACGGGCAGACCGACGAGGGCGACATCTGCCCGATGGACTTCATCTGCGATCATGGCACCTGCGTCGAGAAATGCGATGGAGGCGAGTTCTCCTGCCCGCCCGGCCTCGCCTGTAACCCCGCCGGCTACTGCGTCGATCCCCTCTGCGCGGCCGTGGAGTGCCCCTCCGGCCAGGTGTGCGTCAACGGCCTCTGCAACGGGCCTTGCCTCGGCGTACAGTGCCCCTTCGGACAGACCTGCTTGAGCGGCACCTGCGTGGATCTCTGCGCCGGGGTGATGTGCGACCCGAGCGATGTCTGCACCCAGGGCGTGTGCATCACCCGCTGCGACTGCGCCCCTTGCGGGCCGGGGCACGAGTGCAACGCCATGAGCGGATCGTGCGTGGACAGCGGCTGTGGGAACATCAACTGTCCCGCCGGGCAGCACTGCAAGGCGGGCGCATGCGTGGACAACTGCGATGGTGTCGCGTGCCCGGCCAACCAGGTTTGCGTGATGGGCAATTGCACCCCCATGTCCGGGACCGGGGCCGGCGGCTCGACAGGCACCTTCGCGAGCGGGGTCGGCGGCGACGGCGGCAACATGGGGCCGAGCGGCACGGGGGGCGCGGGCGGCACGAGCACCACCGGCGAGGGGGGCGCGGGCGGCGGCGGCGCCGTGAGCGGCAAGGGCGGGTGCGGCTGCCGGGTCGGCGAGCAGGGGCCCGGGCCCTGGGGGCTCGCCGCCGGCATCGCGCTCGCCGCGCTGCTCGCCGGGCGTCGCCGAGCCCGGTAAGATCCTCCTCCATGAAGGCCAACGCTGGGCCCTCGACGACGCGCGTGGAGGCGCCGAGCCGCCTCCACGGGGTCTCGCTCGCCCGCTACGCCGGCGTGATCGCGGGCCTCTCCGAGGGGCTCGATCTGCCCCTGGTCCTGCGCAACGAGGGCGTCGATCCCCGCGCCTGGCCGGACGCCGAGGACGCCTGGGAGGAGCGCCTCACGGACGACGAGGAGGGCGCGCTCCAGGCCCGCTTCGACGCGCTGCTGGCCGCGGCGCAGGACCGCTACGGGCGCGCGGTGACGCCGCTCGGGGACGACGTGGGCGTCTGGCTCGATTTCGTGCGCCACATGGCGGCGGCCGAGGAGCCGCTCGCCTTCACCGCGACGCTCGGCCTGACCGCGGCGGACGTGCTGCGCCTGCACCGCCGCTGGGCGCCCCTCATCGCGGGCGATCCCGAGGTGGCCGCCGCCGCGTCCGCTGCGCTCGCCCGCGCCCCACACGAGCTCCCGCGGCTGACCCTCGGGGAGCGCAGGATCGAGCCGCCGCCGGACGAGCCCACCGCGCCTTCGGCGAGCGAGCCGCCGCCCGGCGCAGGCGACGAGGGCGACGAGGACGACGAGGACGCGCGGACCGAGGAAGGTGATCGCGCCGCGCGCGACGCGCCCGCCGAGGCCCCGCTCTTCGCGCCGCTGCCCGGCGCCGGCGAGGAGATCTCCCCCGCGGCGGCCGCTGCTCCTCAGCCCCGTGCGGCGGGCAGCGCGCCGTCTGCGCCCGCGCTCGCGCCGGAGCCCGCGCCGCCTCCCCTCGCGCCGTCCCTCGCGCCCCCCGTCGCGCCCCCCGTCGCGCCCCCCGTCGCGCCGCGGCCGGTGGAGACGCTCCCGCCGCCGGCCGAGATCACAGCCTCGCCGGCCACCCCGGGCAGGACGACCGGCGAGATCCCCCAGGACCTGCTCCGGCGCATCGCCGCGGCCGATCTCCCCTTCGCGCGCTCCTCCGGGGCCAGGCCCGCGCCCCCACCGGACGAGCCCGTGACCCTGGATCCGCAGCCGAGCCCGATCCCCCGCGCCGCGCTGCCCTTCGCGTCGAGCGCGCCGGCGCCGCGCGCGCCCGCCCCGCAGCCGGCGGACAGCGCGCTGCCGTTCCGCGCCTCCGCGCCCGCCAAACCTCAACCACCGCCGGCGGCCCCCGCGGCGCGCATGCCCACCCTCACGCTCGATCAGTACGCCTCGATGTGCGCCGAGCTCGCCGTGTTCCACGATCGTCAAGAGGCGGTGTTCGCCAAGTACGGCCTCGCCGATCCGCGCTTGCGCGCGACCTTCGACGCCGCGTGGAAGGAGCGGCTGAAGCGCTTCCCCTCCGAGAAGGCCGAGTGGGATCGGCGATACTGGCAGTACGAGGCGTCGTGGAGGCGCACCCGCCGGTAGCGCGGCGCGTGGACGCGCCGGCCCGCGACGATTACGCTCCTCCCTCATGTCGAGCCCTGCTCCAGCGGACGCCGGCGACACCCTTTCGCTCCCGGAGATCGCGGCGATCACGGCCGCGATCGCGGAGGGCGATCGGCCGGCCGAGGCCGTGCTCGCCGAGCGCGGGCTGACCCTCGCGCGCTGGCGCGACATCTCGACCCGCGTGGCCTACCTCCTCGCCGAGGACGAGGCCGCGGCGGACGCGTACGCGGAGGCCTATTGCCGGGCGCAGGACGCGCTCAAGCCCGCGCCGGATCTCACGCCCGAGCAGTGGGCCGAGCTCGGCGCGGAGGTGGCGGCGGAGGGAGCAGCGGCGCTCGCGCGGCGCTCGCTGCGTCAGGCCGACTGGATGCGCCTCTCGCGGCGCTGGGCCGCGACGCTCGCGCGCGACCGAGCGCTCGCCGCCCGGTACGAGAAGCGCCGCTTCGCGCTGGAGAAGTGAGCGCCGCCCTCACGCGGTGTCGACGGCGAGCTCGCGCAGCACGTCCTTGCCTCGTCCCTGCGGAAAGGCGCGCCGCGCGATCACCTCGATCACCCGCGCCTCGGGCTCGATAAGCACCGTGTCGATCACCGGAGGCACCTCGATCCGGCCGCTCACGTCGGACCGGGCGCGGAAGACGAGGCCGAGATCGGGCAAGGTGAACGACAGGGCGCCGCGCGTGCTCATCCCGGCGATCGCGATCTCGTCGCCGGGCGCGAGGGGCTGCTCGAACAGGAGCGCGGGGTGCGCCAGGTTGTTGGCGCGGATGTCGAAATCGGCCGGCATCGCGGGCATCCGCGTCTTCTCCCACACGTCGTCGAAGGTCCCCGCGCGCTCGAGGCGCGGGCTCCAGTGGCTCCGGATGGCGCCGAGCCCCCACGGCGGGTGATCGTCGTCCGCGGTCTTGTGCGGCCGCGCCGGGTGCTCGATCTGCGGCGCGGGCTTGCCGATCAGATCGCGCTTGCGCTTGGCGACGCCGACGCCGGCCCGGTTGCGGCTCTCGATGGTCCAAGGGTCGTCGCCCACGCCCCCGTAGGCCTTCTCGTAGACGATCGGCTTGCGCTCGAAGGGCGCCGCCGGGCCGATCTGCACGTCGAGAAGCCCCTGGTAAAAGACGCGCTCGCCGTGCACCCGCACCGGGACGGTCACGTCGCGCGCCCGCACGGCCACATCCATCACCTCGACGGGCCTCGGCGAGATGGCCTCGCCGACGACGATGAGATCGGTGCCTTGCTTGACGACGCAGATGTCCGTGGGCAAGCGGACGCTGCTCTCCGGGCTGTCCGGATCGTACAGCTCGTCGTTGATCCGCACGGGGCGCTGCTCATCGGCGGGGACGAGGCGCCCGCTCGCGAGCACCGTGAACGTGGCCTTGACGATCGCCACCACGACCGGCCGCCCTTCGTGGTCGGGCATCGGCACGTCCAGCGCCGCGAATCGCGTGGCGTTGCTGAAGCTCATCCGCACGAATTATCCCCGCCGGAGGGCCCGCTGTCACCCGCGGTGACCTTCCGTCACCTGCGATCACCCGCGATCGATGCGGCGCGCGGTCTCCGCCCACAGGCGATGGGCGGCCGACAGCTCGGTCACGAGCACGGCCTCGGCCATGGCGCGATCCGGCCGGAGCCCCAGCGCCGCGAGCCTCGCCGCGACCGCGGAGGCGATCGCCGCGAGGGCCCCCAGCGTCACCCGCGCCCGCTCGAACGAGCCTTGATCGACCCAGCTCAGGTCCCAGATCAGATCGGCGATGAAATCGCCGAGGATCTCGGCCGGCGATCGCGTGGCCTCCGCGCGCCGCTCGGCGCGATCGAACCCCTCGGCCCACGGGCGCTCCCGCGGCGAGACGGGCTCGCCGAGCAACGCGGCGATCCCGTCCCCGAACCAGGCCATCGCCGCGAACCCGCGCTGCGCCCCGGCACCGTACGCGCGGAAGACCTCGGCCGTGCGGGACCACGAGGGGCCGTCGATCGAGGGCAGCGACGGATCCACGCGCAGCACCGCATGCGCCGGCTCTCCCCCGGCCAGGCGGTCGATGAGCGGCGCCTCCAGCGAAGCCCACTGCGCGAGCGAGAGGCTGGTGCGCTCGGCGAGCCGCACGCGCCCCGGCACGGCGCGCACGGCCCCCGGTAGTCCGGCGAGCGCCTCCTCCACGGCGACCGCGTCGAGGGGCGCGCGATCGCCGAGCGTGCGGCAAGGGCACCGGTGGGCGGTCGCGACCCGGCCTCCCAGGGGGGTCGCGACGATCGAGTACGGGAAGCGCCGGCAGATCGACGGCTTGGCCAGCGGCCCCTCGGCCATGTGCAGCGAGCAGCGCGCCTCGTCGAGCAGCGCGCAGGCGCCCGACGGCGCGCAGCCGAGCTCGATCTCGCCGGGGACGCGCTCGATCAGCGAGGCCGATCGCCCGAGCGCGTGGAGCGACGCGACGTCAGCGGACGAGAGCGGCCCGAGGCGGTGCATGTCGGTGCAGCACACACCATCCGCGAAGCACGTGAAGCGCGCCCCGGCGCGCAGGAGCAGCGGCCGGGTCCTCGCCGCGGTGTCGAGGACGGTCATGGCGAGCACGAGCGTAGCTCACCCCTCGGGGAGCGCTCGTCCGAGGCTCCGGAGCACCCTTCCGCGCTTGGCAGGTCCCGCGTCGCCGGCTAGCATTTCGCGCGGTGGCTACGACGCGAATCCGAGCCCGGCTGCGGCGCTCCCCGAGGGGACGCGCGGCGCTCGGCGCACGGCGTCGAGGGATCAACCTCCTGCCCCGGTGGATCTTGCCCTGCTCTGCGCGACGCCCGACGTGGACGCGAGCGCGGCCGTGGGCACCCCCGCCGCGCTCCGCCTCGTCGACGAGATCGAGGGCACCTCGCGCGACATGGGCTTCGTCGTCACGAGCCTCGCCTACGCGGGCGAGGGCCGCGACGGCAGCCACTACGATCTCGCCCTGGGCCCGCCCGAGGGCCTGCTCGCCCACCGCGCCGGCAACCGGATCTTCCTCGACAAGACCACCCGGGAGATCTTCACGCAGGTCCTCGGCGACGCAGGGATCACCGCGGATCAGATCGTCTTCCGCCTCTCCGGCGCCTACGAGAAGCGCCTCACCTGCACGCAGTACCGCGAGACGGAGTGGGCCTTCCTCGGGCGCCTCCTCGCGGAGGAGGGCATCAGCTACTGGTTCGAGATGCAGGGGGAGGACAAGCCGGTCCTCATCGTCGCCGACGACAAGGGCGCCTACGAGGGCATCACCGATCCGATCCTCGTCCCGTACGAAGATCCGATGGGCACCGTCCCCTACCGCCATTTCTTCGATCTCGCGTTCACCGAGTCGGTCACCGTCACGAAGGTGGCGGTCCGCGACTACGACGTGCGTGCCCCCGAGGTCCCGCTCGACGGCGAGGCGGGCGAGGGCGCGCTCGAGCACTTCGAGTACCCGATCAACGTCCTGACGAGCGACGCCGCGAAGGCGCGCGCCCAGGTGCGCCTCGAGCAGCTCCAGCAGCGCAGGCTGCTCGGCGAGGGCCGGAGCGACTGCGTCCGCCTCCAGCCCGGCCGCGTGGTGCAGCTCGACCGCTGCGCCGACGAGTGGATGAACGCGCGCTACTTGATCACGCGCGTCGAGCACGACATCAGCGAGCCCGCGCCCAACGACGCCGCGGCGCGCACCTACCAGAACCGCGTCTCGCTCGTGCCCCACGGCGAGGTCGCCTTCCGCCCCGATCTGCCCGCGAGCCCACCGCGGGTCACGGGCCTCGAGCCCGCGGTCACCACCGGCCCGGGCGGCGAGGAGATCCACGTCGACGATCTCGGGCGCGTCAAGATCCGCTTCCCGTGGGATCGATCGGGGCTCATGGATGACACGTCGTCCGCCTGGGTGCGCTGCCTCCAGATGGGCATGGAGGGCTCGATGATCCTCCCGCGCGTCGGCTGGGAGGTCCCCGTCGTGTACCTCGACGGCAACCCCGATCGGCCCTTCGTCCTCGGCCGCGCGTACAACGCCACCGCCGTGGTGCCCTACGGCCTGCCGGCGGGCGCCGCGACGACCACGCTCCAGTCGGCCACCTCGCCCGGCGGGGGCAGCACCAACGAGATCCGCATGGTCGACGACGGGGGCAAGCAGGAGATGTTCGTCCACGCGACGAAGGACCAGACGGTCTCCGTCGGCGGGAGCGCCACCACCACGGTCAGCGCCAACGAGACGCACGACGTGGGCCTCACCCTCAAGACCACGGTCAACGCCTCGCAGACGTTGACCGTGGGCGCCTCGCAGTCCGTCAACGTCGGCACCGACTACGCGACCAGCGTGTCCGGATCGCGCACCGAGATGATCGGCGGGATGGAGGCGATCAAGGTCACCGCCAACCGCTTCGTGGTCGTCGGCGGCGCCTACACCGAGCTCATCGGCGGCCTCTACGGCATCCAATGCAACCAGTCGAACACCGGCTGCTCCGCCGCGTTCACCCAGCTCGTCGGCGGGAGCTACAACCTCGTGGGCGGCCTCGGCGTCGCCGAGACCGTCCTCGCCGCGCGGACCGAGCTCGTGGGCGGCTCGAAGAGCCTCGTCTCGCTGGGCGGCGCCTCGGACAGCGTGACCGGGGCCAAGAGCATCACCTCCGGCCCGGTGAACGAGAAGGCGGGCGGCGGCATCGGCACCGGCACCGCGGCGGCCGGCTCGATCAAGGTCGGCGCGACGGCCAAGCTCACCGCAGGCGGCCCGATCGTGCTGGAGGCGCCGAACATCACCATCGAGGCGGCCTCGATCAAGACGAACGAGGTGACCATCAGCGGCGGCAAGGTGACCGTGAAGAAGGGCACCACCAAGGTGAAGGGCACGATCAAGCGGCAGGGCGGAGCGCACCTCGACAGCGGCTGAGGCCGCTCGATCACCCCCGACAGCGCAGGCGACCATGGCGTTGACGCGGACATACGAGCTGACCATCGAGGGCGCGTCCTTCGACGCCCGGGTGCACCGCGTGCGCGGCCGCGAGCAGATCCACGCGCCGTTCCGCTTCGAGGTCACCTTCGAGCCCCTCTCGGACGGCGCCGCGACGGCGATCGATCCGAAGGCGCTCCTCACCCAGAAGGCCTCGCTGTCCTGGGGCCTTCCGGACGGCGGCACGCGCACCGTCGAGGGTTACGTCGAGGAGATCGAGTCGTTCAACGACGGGATCATGGTGGCGATCGCGCCGAAGATCGCCTTCCTCGACGAGGCGATCGATCACCGCGTCTTCCTCGAAAAAGACGCCCTGGAGATCATCGAGGCCGTCCTCTCCGAGCATGGGATCACGGTGGACGCGCGCGTCGATCGCGCGCTGCCGAAGCGCGCCCAGTGCGTCCAGGCCTTCGAGAGCGACCTCGATTTCGTCCTGCGCCTCGCCGCGGAAGAAGGCGCGACGTTGTACCTCCCCTACGCCTCCGCGGACGGCGTGGTGCTCACCGATCAGCCCTCGGGCTACGACGACGTGGAGGGCGCGCCGACCTTCCAGGTGCGCCAGGGCGGCGGCCTCAACGAGACCGCCGAGTCGGTGTTCGACACCGCGCTCCACCACGCCACCGTCCCCGACAAGGTGACGCTCCGCGACTACAACTTCGAGAAGCCCCTCCTCGATCAGACGGCCTCCGCCGACGCCGGATCGAGCGCGCGCGAGGTCTACGAGCACCCGGGCGGGTACGGCGAGCCCTCGCTCGGCGCGACGCTCGCGCAGATCCGCCTCGATCAGCTCCGCGCGGAGCGCACCACGCTCACCGGCAAGACCACCTCGGGCAGGCTCGCCCCGGGGCACGTGATCGAGCTGTCCGATCCGGATCGCGGGCTGTTGACCGGCCGCTGGCTCCTCCTCGCGGTGAAGCACGAGGGCGACGACTACAGCACCACGGGCGAGGAGGGCCGGCGCTACACCGCGACCTTCACGGCCGTCCCGGCCGACGCGAGCTACCGCGCGCCCCGCAGGCCGGCGCCGACCTTCGGGGGCGTGCAGACCGGCACGATCACGGGCGCGCCGGGATCCGAGATCCACACCGAGCAGCACGGGCGCGTGAAGGTGCACCTGCGCTGGGATCGGCTGAGCCCCAACGACGACACCTCGTCGACCTACGTGCGGGTGGTGATGCCTCCGACGTCGGGCGGGTTCTTCCTCCCGCGCACGGGCTGGGAGGAGCTGCTCATGTTCCAGGACGGCTCCCCCGACACGCCCTACGCGGTCGGCCGCCTCATGAACGGCCAGGCGCCGCCGGGGAGCAGCCTGCCGGGCAAGAAGGTGGTGAGCGCCTTCGGCACCGCGACCACGCCGGGCGGCGGGAGCGCCAACCTGATCGCGATGGACGACACCGCCGGCAACGAGGGGATGACCTTCAACGCCTCGAAGGACTGGAACGAGCGGACCGAGAACGACAAGACGACCACCGTCACCGCGAACGACTCCTCCAGCGTGGGCGCCTCGCGCAAGCTGATCGTCGGGCAGGTGCTGAGCGTGACGGTGGGCGGCGCGCAGTCGTACACCATCGGCGGGAGCCGCACCGTCAACACCACGTCCAACATGCTGATCGGCTCGGCCTCCGAGACGGTGATGATCGGCGGGTTGCGCACGTTCAACATCGGCGGCGACTACAAGACGGGCGCCTCCTCCCTCACCCGCCTCGTCGGGGGCGCGAAGGCCGAGACCGCGATCGAGAGCATCGTGCGATCGGTGACGGGCGCGCAGACGGTGCTGATCGGCGGCTCCTGGCGCACCGTCGCGGGCGTGAGCCACAACGTGGGCGTCACCGGCGCGGCGACCGAGCTCGTCGCCGGGGCGAAGAGCATCAAGGCGTCCAAGTACGCGCTCAACGTCAAGGGCGCCTACAACGAGACGCTCGCCTCCCGATCGGTCACGGCCGGCGGCGACGTGGGCGAGCAGTTCGCCGCGGCCGCGTCCTACAACGTCGGCGCCTCGGCCACGCTCAAGGGCTCGGAGATCACCATCAAGGCCACCGCGAAGATCACGATCAAGGCGGGGGGCGTGACGATCACCATCACCTCGGGCGCGATCAAGATCGACGGCGATTTCAAGTCCAGCGTCGAGAGCAACGACGCCGGCGATCAGACCTACGGAGACTGAACGAAGACTGAGAGGAGACGATGGCCGCGAGAAAGACCACCGCGAAGAAGAGCCCCGCCCGCCGCGCCGCGCCCGCCCCGCTCGCCCCCGGCCTCCACGCCGGCACGATCGAGCTGCGCGCCGAGGGGACGTACGGCGTGCGCCTGCTCGACGGCTCCTTCGTCTCGGCGACGCTCGACGACGACGTCGCGCCCGATTTCGCGCGCGAGTGCCTGCGCCGCGGGCGGCGGGTGATCGTCACCCAGGGCCGCGAGGGCCCGGTCGTCCTCGGCGCGCTCCAGACCGAGCGCTCGCTGACCCGCGAAGAGGACGGGAGCCTCTCCGTCACGGCCAAGAAGATCCGCCTCAAGGCCGAGCAATCGATCGTCTTCGAGACGGGGCAGGCCGCGCTGCGCCTCTCCCCCGAGGGCATGCTCAAGCTCGAGGGCGACAAGATGGTGATCGACGTGGGCGGCCTCGTCCGCTTCCTCTCGGCGCGCGTGGAGTTTCCCTGATGGGCGAGGTCATCATCCACAAGAAGTACGCCGCGACGCAGAAGAGCGGCCACGCCGCGCCCGGGCCGCCGGCGACGAGCGGGATGCTGCCGCCGACGACGCCGTCCGGGCAGCCGTTCACGCCCGCGCCCTTCCTCTACGTGGCCCGCTCCGCCAAGGCGCACAACGGCACCTGCACCAAGAAGACCAAGAAGCGGCGCGTGCGGTTCCTGATCGAGGGGTCGGTGATGGACGTCGATCACCCGGCCAACGACCCCGCCAAGCCGGTGGAGAAGGCCCCGCCGAACGGCGCCGATCTCGTGACCAAGGTGTGCTGCGGCCAGGCCAAGGTGACGAGCACCGGCCAGTCGGCCGTCACCGTGGGCCAGTACACCGTGGCGGTCGTGGGCGCGGACGTCGTGCTCAACATCCCCACCGAGAAGAGCACCGTCCACCAGTCGCAGAGCAAGCTGCTCGACGCGGCGGGCCTCATCGCCGCGTGGAACGACCGGTCCAAGAACCCGGCGAAGGTGAAGTACACGGGCGATCCCGTGGCCATCGCCTCGGGCGAGGTCGTCGATCAGGCCGTCGATCTCGAGCTCTTCGGGCTCATCCCCCTCCGGTGGGAGCGCCACTACGCGTCCGGGCGCTTCCGCGAGCGCGGGCCCTTCGGCAAGGGCGGATTCCGCCACGCGTACCAGCAGTGGATCGAGATCGGCGAGCGGATCACCCTGCACCACGGCGACGGGAGCCGCGCTGCGTTCCCGGCGATCGCGCCGCGCGAGGAGGCCTTCTGCCGCGGCCGCGGCCTGCGCCTCCGGCGCTCGACGGACAGCTACGAGGTCCTCTGCGTCCACGACCTGCACCGGCGCACCTTCGCCCCCGTCGCGCCCGGGGGCCCGCCCGTGCTGCGGGAGATCTGCAACGGCTTCGGGGCGAAGATCCGCCTCGACTACGAGGACGGGAGGCTCGCGCGCATCACCGACACCGCGGGGCGCACCGTCGAGATCCTCCACGACGACAGGGACCGCATCACGCGCGTCGAGGTGCGGGCCCGCGGCGAGGTGCAGCGGTTCGTGGCCTACGGCTACGACGACGAGGGCAACCTCTCCTTCGCCGAGAACGCCCTGGGAGAGCGCACGCGCTACGCCTACGACGGGCTCCACCGGCTGATCGAGAAGACGACCCGCGCCGGCGTCCGCTTCACGTACGCGTACCACGAGCAGCACGGCCGGTGCGTGCGCAGCGCCGGCCCGGGCGGCCTCCATCGCGTCGATCTGCAGTACGAGGACGACGCGGGCAAGGTCCTCGTCACGGGCAACCCGGAGCCGCGGGAGTACACCTTCGACGAGGACGGCGATCTGCTCCGCGAGCAGAGCTTCGACGGCACCTTCGCGCTCGACTACGAGTACGACGACGACCAGCTCCTCGTGGCGATCAAGGACGCGGCGGGCGAGGGCACGACGTACACGTACAACGAGCTCGGCATGCTCGTGAAATCGGTCGACTCCGACGGGTTCGACGTCGAGATCGAGTACGACGGCGGGCTCCCCGTCCGCCGCCGCGAGGGCAAGGAGATCACCACCTTCACGTGGGATCCCCGCGGCGCGCCGGCCTCCATCACCTACCCCTCCGGCGCGACCGTGCACATGCAGATGGACGACCTCGGCCGCCTGGTGCGCAAGATCGGGCCGGACGGCGCGATCATCGCGCAGAACGCGTACGACGAGGAGCACAACCTCGTCGCCGTCACCGACGGCAACAACGCCACCACCCGCTTCGAGGTCGACGCCCTGGGACAGACGACCGCCGAGATCGACGCGCTCGGCCGCCGCGCGACCTGGGCCTACGACGCGCTCGGCCGCCCCGTGACCCACGTGATGCGCGACGGCACGGTCATCGAGCTCGCGTGGGACGCGAACGACAACATCGTGAGCAGCGGCGACGGGCGCGATCTCTCGATCAAGACCGCCTACCGCGGCACCGGGAGCGTGGCGCGCCGGACGATGGCCGACGGCAAGACCTGGGAGATGGCGTACGACGCCCTGGAGCGGGTGCGCGAGATCAGGAGCCCCAAGGACGAGGTGTACGAGCTCTCCTACGATCGCGTCGGCAGGCTCTCCGAGGAGCGGACCTTCGACGGGCAGACCGTGCGGTACATCTACTCGAAGCGGGACATGCTCTCGCGCATCGAGCACGAGGACGACACCTGGATCGAGCTCGAGCGCGACGACGGGGGCGAGGTGGCGCGCCGGGTGACCCCGCACGGGACGACGATCTTCGAGCGGGACGACCAGGGGCGCATCGTCGCGGCGGTGGTGGACGAGCACGGCGGCCCCGTGGTGGTCGAGGTCGCGTGGGACGAGCGCGGGAACGTCGCGGCGATGACCCAGAACGGCCGGCGGATCACGTACACGCACGATGTCCGCGGGCGGATCGTGAGCCGCACGCTCCCGAACGGCGAGGTCACCCGCTACCACTGGGATCCAGGGGGTGCGCTCATCGGCGTCGAGCACCAGGGCGAGAAGATCCTCCTCCAGCGCGATCTGCTCGGGCGCGAGGTGCGCAGGTACGCCTACGCGAACGGGCTCGACATCCGCATGGGCTACAGCGACGACGATCGGCTCACCGATCAGCATGTCTCGTGCACGCCGCCCGGCGCGTCCCAGGCCGCGGTGCTCACCCAGCGCCGGTGGGAGTACGGGCCCCACGCGCGCCTCGTGGCCGCGCACGACGCCCGCTGGGGCACCGCGCGCTACCTCCACGACCCCGCCGGGCGCCTGCTCGAGGTGAGCCGCGGCGACCGCGTCGAGCGCTTCCTCTACGACGCGTCCGGCTGGCTCGCCGGTGCCTCCACCGGGGGCGAGCCCGAGCGCTTTCGCCTGCGGATGGGCAACGTGCTGCTGCGCACGCCCGAGGCGCGCTACGAGGTCGACCTGCGCCGCCGCCGGAAGAAGAAGATCGACGCGAAGACCGGCGCCGAGACCGACTACGTCTGGGACTGCCTCGGGCAGCTCCGCGAGGTGAAGCTCCCCTCGGGCGAGCGCGTGCTCTTCACCTACGACGCGTTCGGCCGGCGCGTCCGCAAGGCGGTGATCGCCGCGATCGATCCCGGCTCGACCGACGCGCCCCACGTCCGCGTCGTGGACTACGTGTGGGACTTCGACGAGCTCGCGATGGAGATCGACAGCGACCGCGGCGAGCGCGTCTTCGTCCACGATCCGGGGACCTTCGTGCCGATGCTCGTGCGCGCGCGCGGCGAGACGTATCACGTCGTCGCCGACCGGATGGGCGAGCCCCGCGAGCTCGTCGACGCGAAGGGGCGCATCGCCTGGGGCGCCGCGTACACCGCGTGGGGCAAGGTGGCGCAGGTCGTCAAGGACGAGGGGCGGGGCGACGACGTGGCCGCGCCGTTCCGGCTCCTCGGGCAGTACGCCGACGAGGAGACGGGGCTCGCCTACGCGCGCCACCGCTACTTCGATCCGGACACCGCCCGCTGGCTGAGCCCCGATCCGCTCCGCCTCCGCGGCGGCGTCGATCTCTTCGGCTTCGACGGGAGCCCCACGACGAACGCGGACCGGCTCGGCCTCTACACCCGCGCGCAGTTCAAGAAATTCCTCGAAAAGTACGAGGACAAGCGCAAGAAGGCCATGCAGTGCGTCGCCGACAACCCCTCCGGCCACAGCCAGCGCACCGTCGCCGCCGACGACAAGGGCAACCTGGGCACCAACGGCGGCGAGCGCGACAAGGCGCGCTCTCCCTTCGGCACCAACCGCGGCAACGATCCGAACGTCCACGCCGAGGAGAAGATCCTCCAGCAGGACGGCGGGCGCGCGGTCGGCGCCGACAAACCGCACTGCCCGAACTGCACGAACGACATCATCCGCTCGGGCAACGTGCCGGCGACGAGCATCCACCCCGACTGGAACCCGCCGCCGTCGACGCTCTCGGGCAAGATGAACACCAACGATCCGAACGCGCAGAGCTCCTGGTAGCGGGGACGCCGATGAAGAACCAACCGAACCGCTTTTCGCCGCTCGTCGATCGCATGTTCGAGCGGCTCCGCGCGGCGCCGATCGACCAGCTCTGGAAGGTGGCCAAGGGGCACGGGCCCTCGGGCGAGCGGCTCACGACCGGCTCGAACCACGACGTGATCGGGATGCTCGACGAGCGCTTCGCCTCGAAGAAGGCCCTTGCCAAGGCCCTCGAAAAGCCGACCGCGGAGCTCGCCAGCGCGGCCCTGCCGCTGCTCGCCGGCGTCGACCTCGACGCGGCGGGAGAGATCTTCGCCTCGCTGGTCGGGGAAGATCTCTCCGGAGAGCCCGGAGGCTCGGACGGCGCAGCGCTGGCCTACGGCGTCAGCAGCGCCTGGTCGTTGCTCGCGAGCACCTTGTCCGACGACAAGATGCTGGCTCTCTGGAGGGCCGGGCGCATGCGCGCAGAGGCCTTGCGCCCGAGCGCCTGGGCGCGGATCCCCGCGGAGCAGGTGGCGCAGATGATCGCCGAGCAGAAGGTGTCGATCGATCACCTCCCCGCCGAGGCGCTCGGCCGCCTCCCCGGCGCGACGCTGATCGAGCTCTGGATCGACGGCCGGATCGACGCGAGCAAGCTCCCCGAGGGCGCGCGCGGCCGGATCGGCGCGCCCGAGCTCGAGCGAGCCTTCCGCGCCGGAGGCAAGGCCCTGGACCTCGCCGAGATCGCGAGCGCCTCCCCCGCCATGAAGGATCCGGCGACGGCCGCCGCGCTCCTCGATCGCCTCGCGGGCGCGGCGATGGAAGCGCCGCGCGGGGAGGACCGCGGATTGGACCGCCACCTCTCCGCGGGCCAGCTCGATCTGGTCGAGGCGCTCATCGGCGTCGTCGCCGCTTCGCGCGCCCCCGCGGGGGCCGCGGCGCTCCGCCACCTCCTCGACGCCGGCGAGGCCCGGCTCGCGAGCAAGGTGATCTCGGCGCTCGGCGAGATCGATCCTCGGGCGGCCCGCGACGCGGCGCGGGCGCACCTCGAGCGCGCAGGCCGCGGCGAGCTCGACCTCCATCGCTTCCTCGCGCCTGCCCTGGTGCGCGCCGTCCTCGCCGCCGATCCCGCGCATGGAGCGGCCGCGCTCGCCCCCTTCTTCACCGCCGAGGCCCTCGCCACCGAGGCCGGACGCAACACCGCCTCGGCGATCCTCGAGACACGCGCGTGGGGCTTCCGCGTCGAGAAGGAGCCCGAGCCGCTGTTCGAGGCCGATCCTGCCTTCCTCGATCTCGGCGCGCGCATGCTCGATCAGCCGGGCCTCGACGCGAGGACCTTCCTCGCGAGCTTCGATCACGCCCAGGTCTCCGCCGCGCTCGTTCGGGCCGGGTGGAGGGCCCCGAAGCCCGCGGCCCCGCCGAGCGTGACCATCCCCAAGAAGCCCCGCTGGCTCGAGCGGTACAAGAAGGGCGAGCACGAGGCCGTGTGGGCCGAGATCCGCGGCGCCGGGAGCGACGAGGCGCTCCTCGCCGAGGCCGAGAAGGTGGCCGTGGAGCTGATGACCCGCGTCCGCAAGAACCTGGAGCGCATCACCGCCGCGCTCGCTTCGAGCGGTTACACCTTCGCCGCGGGCAACACGAAGAAGGCGCTGCCCGCGCCCTCGGCCAAGGCAGGCGCGGCCATCAAGAGCCTGGAGAAGGCCCTCGGCGCGCGGCTCCCGCTCACGCTGCGCGTCTTCTACGAGGTGGTCGGCGAGGTCAACCTCGCCGAGGACGCCGGGGCGCTCGACGACGAGCCCTTGGCCGGCCTGGGCGCGCACGATCCGCTCGTGATCGTGCCCCCGAAGACCGCGCAGGCGCTCGGCGGTGACGCCGCCTTCGAGGCGCGCTACCCGCCCGAGCTGCGATCGCCCTACCCGCGCGTGTACCTCGGCCCCGATCCGCGCCACAAGCTCGATCCCGCGACGAACGAGGACGATCAGCCGTACCGCCTCGTCGTCACCGGCGCGCCCGACGGCCTCGTCACCCGCGCCGGCCGAGAGGAGCCCTTCGTCGACCACCTGCGGCGCACCCTCCTCGCGGGCGGCTTCGCCGCGCTCCCGGCGAGCAAGGCCGGCGTGCGGGCGAAGCTCACCAAGGGCCTCGTGGAGCTCTGATCGACGAGGAGGCGTGCCATGGCAGACGTGATCCTCTCCTTCGCCGACTCGTCGCTGACGCTGCACTGCCGTGCGATCGAGGGCCACGAGCGGCTCGGCGAGGCGGCCGAGCTCCGCGTCGAGGCCTTCTCGCCCGAGCCCGTCGAGCGCGGCGCGGTGGTGGGCAAATCGTGCAACCTCGGCATCTCCAACGCCTTCGGCGAGCGCGCCATCCCGGGCGTCGTGACCTCCTTCACCGCGCGCGCCACCTCGACCGCGTCGAAGAGCCGGCGCTACGAGCTCGTGCTCCGCTCCGGGCTCGCCATGCTGGAGCTCACCCAGCGCTCGCGGATCTTCCAGGACAAGAGCGTGCCCGACATCGTGAAGGAGGTGCTGCAGGGCAGCGGGTGGCCGGCGGCGAACATCACGATCAGCGCGAGCGAGGACCACGCACCGCGGCAGTACGTCGCGCAGTACGCGGAGAGCGACGCGATCTTCATCCGCCGCCTCTGCGAGGAGGAGGGCCTCTACTTCCGCTTCGAGTCGAAGGACGGCGCCGAGGTCTTCGTCCTCGAAGACACCTCCTCGTCGGCGCCCGACGCGCTCGGCGGCCCGCTCCCGCTCGCGGACGCCCACGACCTCGGCGCGCCGGGCGCCTCGGCCTTCCGGCCGCGCCTCAAGCTCCGCCGCCGGCCGGGCAAGGTCACGCTGCGCGACTACAACCAGGAGAAGCCGGCGGTCGACCTCGAGTCCAGCAAGAGCGCGGGGACGGCGATCGAGAAGGAGATCGAGGTCTACGAGGCGCCCGGGCGCTTCGCCGATCCGGATCTCGGCGAGGTGCGCGCCCGACGGCGGCTCGAGGGCCTGCGCGCCGACGGCGAGGTCGTGCGCTTCGAGACCACCGCGCTCGCGATCGCCCCCGGGACGCTGGTCGATCTCGATCCCACCGCCGACATCCGCAGCGCCGCCCGGCCGGCGGGCAAGCACTTCGTCGTCGGCCTCCACCACCGCTGGTCGGCGGGCGAGTACGTGCTCGATGTCGAGTCGATCCCCGTCTCCGTCCCCTATCGGCTCCCTCGCCGCACGCCTCGCCCGCGCATCGCCGGCGTCCAGCAGGTCTTCGTGACGGGCGCGCCGGGCGAGGAGATCCACGTCGACAACCAGGGCCGGGCGCGCGTGCGCTTCCTCTGGGATCGCGCGACGAGCGGCGACGACAAGGCGAGCCTGCCGATCCGCGTGATGCAGCCCAACACGCCTGGATCGATGCTCCTGCCGCGCGTCGGCTGGGAGGTGATGGCGGCGTTCGAGGACGGCGATCCCGACAGGCCGTACATCCTCGGCCGCGTCTACAACGCCAAATCGCCGCCGCCCTTCGGCCTGCCCGCCAACAAGACGGTGACCGCCCTCGGCACCATGAGCTCGCCCGGCGGGGCGAAGCTCAACCAGATCCGCTTCGACGACGCGGCGGGGAGGCAGAACGTCGCCGTCACCGCGGCCTTCGGCAAGTCGACCACCGTGGCCAACGACATGATGACGCAGACGGTGAAGAACGAGGCCATCACCGTGAAGGCCTCGCAGTCGCTCACCGTCTCGGCCAACGAAGACGTCTCCGTCACCGAGGCGTACCGGAGCTCGCTCGGATCGCAGTCGGCCACCGTCGGCGGCTCGCAGAAGATCTTCGTGAAGGGCGACATGAACATCGGCACGGGGAGCGAGACGGTGCTCGTCGGCGGCGCGGTGCTCGAGAAGGTGGGCAACCCGGTCGCCGGCGCCAAGAACCTCGCCAAGGCCGCCGCGCTCACCGGAGCCGGCGCGCTCGGCGCGGCGGGGAGCGTCATCACCAAGGCCTACGCGCTCGGCGAGGCCGGCTACGCGGGCTACCAGCGTGGCGGTCTCTCCGGCATGGCGAGCGGCATGGCCGGCGCGGGCGCCAACATGATCGTGCAGCAAGGGCTGAGCGGCGTCCCGGGCGCGAGCGATCTGCTCGGCAAGATCCAGGAGGCGAGCCCGCCCCCGTGGGCCGAGAAGCCCGCCTCCGGCGCCGACGCCGCGGGGGGTGGGGCGAGCGGCGGCAGCGACACCGCGGGGCCGGCCGGCCCGGGCCCGGGGCACCGCAACACCAGCATCACGGGCCCGATCACCGAGCTCGTGGGCGGCGCCGTCGGCGCGATCACCCCGGGATCGCTGAGCTGGTCGACGATCGGCGCTTCCACGCTCCTCGTCGGCGGGAGCCACGCGATCAAGGCCGGCCAGGCCGGCAGCCGCACCCTCGGCGTCGCGAGCGACACCGTGGGCAGCTTCAAGATCACCGTCGCCGGGGCGATCACCCGCAACGTGAAGGGCCCGATCAACACGACCATCGCCGGCAGCCTGAAGAGCAAGGCCGGCGGCAAGCACTCGATCAAGGCCGGCGGATCGCTCTCCTTCAAGGTGGGCGGCGGGCTCAAGCTCACCGCGTCCAAGGTCTCGTTCGTCGTCGGCGGCGCGACGCTCACCGTCTCCCCCGACGGCCTGCTGCTCGACGCCGGCGACGTGACGATCACCGGCTTTACCACCCAGAAGAAGCCCTCGGATCACTCGTGACGCTCGCTGTCCTCGGCATGGGCCTCGTCTCTCCGTTCGGCCGCTCGCCGCGCGAGCACGCGCTCTTTCGTCGCGCCCGCGTCCCGGGGCCCTCGGCCTCGCCGTTCCTCGACGCCGAGGACGCGCCCGTCCGCGCCCACGCCTGCCCCTTCCTCGACGCCGCGATGCCCATCGCCGACCGGATGATCGCGCTCGCCGAGACCGCGCTCGACGCCGCGATCGCGCCCCTCCACGAGGCGGGCTTGCCCTCGCCCACCCTCACCGTCGGTCTCGCCCGCGAGCGCCCGGGGCTCGACGCCGGCGCGGCGCAGACCGTGACCCGCGCCCTCGGCGCCCGCAGCCCCGGCGCCCCGCCCAGCGCGGTGTGGGGCGAGGCGGGCGTCTTCACCGCGCTCCAGCAGGCCTCGCGGGAGATCGCGCGCGACGGCTCCCGCGCCGTCGCCGTGGTCGCCGTCGACAGCTACATCTCCCTCCCCTTCATCACGCACCACGTGAAGCACCCCCCGACGCGCTGGGAGTCCGAGGGGCCGTACCCCTCGGAGGCCGCCGCGGCCCTCGTGGTGGCGAGCCCCCGGCTCGCGGCGAACCTCGGCGTGCCGGTGCTCGCGACCCTCCACAAGAGCGCGACCGCGCGGGGCGCGTCGAACGACGACAACGACGAGCTGGTCGACGGCATCGCGATGGTCGCGGCGCTGCGCGAGCTCGGGGACGACAGCGTGCGCTTCGCCTTCGGACAGCAGGGCGTCGACGCGCTCCGCCGGGAAGAGTGGTCGCGCGCCACGGCCCGGAACGCCGTGCGGTTCTGGGAGTGCGAGAACGTCTGCGCGGAGTCGTTCCTCGGCAGGGTCGGCGCGAGCGCCGGCGCGGTGAGCCTCGTCTATGGCATGGCGATGCTCCGCCACGGGTGCGCCGACGATCTCCCGAGGGGCGCTATGCCGATGCTCGCCTGGGCCGTCTCGCGGGACGGCACGCGGGGCGCCGCGAGCGCGACGGTGGACGCACCATGAGCGCCGGATGGATCAGCGACGCCCGGGGAGCGCTCGACGCGGCGCGCGCGCTCGCCGAGGACCTGCCGGAGGGCCCTCGCCGCGGGCTGCTCCTCTCCACCATCGAGGGCTGCGCCTCCCGGCTCGGAGGCCCCTTCCCGGACCCGGGCGCGATCGCGGACGCCCTCCACGCGGCGATGACGCCCGCGACCGTGCTCGTCGCGGAAGGGCAGCGGACATCGCGCTCGCCCGCGCGCTCGGCGAGGCGTACGACCTCGTGCTCTCGCGGGGCGAGGAGCCCCGCCTCGCCCTGGCCGCGCCCGCGCGCCTCGCCGACGAGCTCGCGGTCGCGGCCCGGGGCGCGCCGCGCGCGGTGAGCATCGCGCGATCCCGCTTCGAGCCCGCGCCGCCCGCCGAGGCCGAGCCGACCCTCGACATCGCGCCCGCGCCTGCGCCCGTCGCCGACGAATCATGGATCGAGCCCGAGCGCCCGAGGATCCTCGCCGACGACGAGGAGCCGCGCGCGCCCCTCCGCGACTGGCGCCCCACCGAGGGCGCGAAGCCCGATCCACCGCCGGTCCGCCTCGACGACGCGCGGATCACGCTCGACGTGCGCGCCTACTACGCCGCGATCGTCGAGCAGTGCCTCGACACCATCACCGCGGCCGCGCGCGATCGCAGCCGCGATCCCCTCTCGCTCCGCGACGGCGCCGAGGAGCGCATCCTCGCCGCGACGGACGCCATCCTCGCCACGGGCGGCGACGTGATCGCGACGATCCTCGCCTGGTGGCACCGCGCGCTCGGCGCGCCGCATGCCCACGCGACCTGGGCCGCCGTGTTCGCGCTCGCGAGCATCGAGGGCGCGGACGCGCTCACCGCGTCCGCGCGGGCCTCGCGCGGATCGACCCGGGCGCCCACGCCCATGCCGAGCTCGCCGCCGAGGCCCTCTCCGTCTCCGCGCACCCCGACCGCGCCGTGCTCGCCCGCGACCTGCTCCGCGCCGCGCACCCCATCGCCCGCGCCGTCGGCGTGGACGTCTCGGCCCGCGCCGGCGCCCTGCCCGTCGAGGAGCTCCGCCGCCACCTCTTCGACGCCAACCTCCCGGTCATGCGCGCGGCGATCCGCGCCGCCGGCCGCCTCACCGACGAGGCCGGCGCCCCACTCGCGAAGCTGCTCGAGCGCTGGCTCGCCTTCCCGGACCCGGACGTCGGCTGGGCAACATCGTTGACGCTCCTCGGCTGGGGCAACACCGCGCCCTGCGATGACCTCCGCCGCGGCGGGCGGCTCGCGGCGATCCTCGGCCCGCGCGCCGTCGACATCCTCGTCCTCCGCGCCGACCGCGACGACCTGCCCGTGATCGAGCAGCTCGTCCGGCGATCCGCCGTGTCCCCGGGCACGCTCGGCGCGCTCGCCCGGTTCGGCCACCCCGGCGCGTGGGCCTTCCTCGGCCGCCAGCTCGCCAACGAGGACCTCGCCGAAGCCGCCGAGGCGGCCCTCGTCCTGCTCTTCGGCCCCTGCGTCGATCCGGAGCAAGGCGCGAGCGTCGCCGCGTGGCGAGACGCGATCGCCGGCCTCGCGCTCGACCCGAGCGTCCGTTACCGCGGCGGCGCGCCCTGGCGCCCCGGCCTCCTCGCGGCCGCGTGCGCCTCGGGTGATCGCTCGCGCCTCGAGATCGAGCCCGACGTGGAAGAGCTGCGCGCGCGCCGCCTGCTCGTGGAGCCGATCGATCTGTCCGCCTGGACACCGATCGTGCGCCCGAGGCTCGACGCCCTCCGCGCCGCGATGGCCAAGGAAGACACCCGCTGGCCCGCAAACGGCTGGATCTAGCGCCCCGTCACCCGCCCTCAAATCTCTTGTTCGGCGCGCGCGCTCCTTGAATTACCCTCCTCCGCGAGAGGTGATCCGATGACATTGCCGGTGACGATGGCCCAGCTCGATCCGGGCACGCAGGAGCGGGCGACCGCGGTCTTCAACCAGTTCTGCGCGGTGTACGGCCTCGCCGCGAAGCTCTTCCGCGCCGACGAGGTGGGCATGTCCGCCTACGAGGCCGCGGCCGCCCGCGGCGCCGCGGACCCCGGTTTCCAGGACAGGATGTGGGGCCTCCTCCTCCGCAGCGTGCACCTCAAGATGTCCGAGTACGCGTGCAGGGGCCAGCACCTGCCGTGCAGCCTCCCCGAGTCGAAGTACGCGACCTTGCGCCGCGCCCTCGAGCAGCGCTTCGGTCCCCTCTCGGAGACGGCGCCGCTCCTCACGCCGGAGGACGACGGCACCAGCGAGACGCCCCTCGATCCGCACTCGGCCGACGAGCAGCTCGAGGCGATGCTCCGCGCCCGGCCCATCACGCACGCGGAGATCGATCCCGAGGTGGCGAAGGTCCTCCGCGGCTGAGCGCGTCTCCGCCGCTCACTGAAAGGTCTCCCGCGGCACGGGCTTCGTGGTCGTGCCGCCGGGTGACGCGCTCGGCGAGGGCGCAGGCCGGGGCGCGCCGAGCTCGATCTTCGGCGGGATCGCGCCCGACTCGGTCACCACCACGTCCCCCTCCGTCTCCAGCCTCCCCTTGAACACCCGCACCTTGTGGACGCTCCCCAGCGTCCCGCTGATCTCGATCACTCCATCCTTCGAGCGCACGCGGACCCCCTCCACCTCGACGAGCGCGTCGGCCGGGAGGATCACCACCTTCACCCGCCGCACCTCGGTGGGGCGCCCCGTGTCGAGCACCGTCGCGCTCGGCACCGGCGGAGAAGTCGCCACGCTGACCGGCGCGATCGGCACCTCGCTCGACGGCGGCGGGGCCGCGCTCGATCCGATCGCCTCTCCCGGCGCCGCAGGCGAGAGCGCCCGGTAGAGCCAGAGGCCGCCGAGCCCGAGGATCAACGCCCCGCCGATCGCCCCGAGCACCGCCGGAGCCCATGACCTCCTGCTCCTTCGCGGAGCCCGGGCAGGCAAGAGCGGTGACGCGGGCACCGTGCGATCGGCCCCGGCGCCCTCCACCGTGGAGACGACCGGCGTGGGAGGCGACGGCGCGGCGGGCGGGGCAAGCTCCGTCTTCCCGAGCCCCCGATGCTCCGCGCCGAGCCCCACCATCATCCCCTTGGTCAGCGTAGATCCGCCCGGGAGCATCGCCTTGATCGCCTCGTGCATCGCCTCCATCGTCGGGAAGCGATCTGCGACCTCGGGGGCCATGGCCCGCGTCACGACGGCCTCCACCTCGGCCGGCACCCAGGGGGCGACCGCGCGGAGCGGGCGCGGCGGATCGTGCCGGATCGCCGCGATCAGATCGCCGAACGTCTGCGCCTCCGCATGCGGCGGAGCCCCGGTGAGCGCGTGGTAGAGCACGACCCCGAGCGACCAGACGTCGGTGCGCGGATCGATCTCCTTCCTCCCGCGCGCCTGCTCCGGAGACATGTAGAGCGGCGTGCCGACGATCATCCCCGTCCGCGTCAGCCCCGTCCCTTCGCTCGCCCCGAGCGCCGTGTCCGCGAATTTCGCGATCCCGAAATCGACGATCTTGACGACGATCTCGTCCTCTTCCCGCCGCGCGAGGAAGATGTTCCCGGGCTTGATGTCCCGGTGCAGGACGCCCGCCTCGTGGGCCTTCGTGAGCCCGACACAGGCCTGGGAGGCGATGCGCAACGCCAGCTCGGGGGGCAGCGGTCCGACCCGGTCGATCAGGTGCTGCAAATCCTCACCTTCGAGGAATTCCATCACCAGGTAAGGAGCCCCGGTCTGCGGGTCCTTTCCGGCGTCGATCACCTCGGCGATATGCTGGCTCTCGATTGCCCCGGCCGCCCGGGCTTCACGCTCGAAGCGCGCCATCGTCGACTCGCTCAGCAATTCCCGGTGGATCAGCTTGATCGCCAGTCTCCGTCCGGTCTCGACGTGCTGCGCCTCGTAGACCGCGCCCATCCCTCCCTGGCCGAGGAGGCGCACGAGGCGATACTTGCCATGGATAACCTGGTCAATCACACCTGCTCCTACGGTAGGTCTCCGGGGCGAGCACGGCAATCATGGCAAGCTGCCATCAACGCATGAATCATGCGCACCGCGCGCGCGTGAACGCAGATCCTGCATGGATCGATGAGCTCGATTCTCCGTGGCGCGAGCGCGGCCGATTGGCATCCGGGGTGCTAAACCAGATCGCGTGGGGTCCATTTCTGCGCTGCGATGGATGATTCTGCCTGTCCTCGGGCTCGCGCTCGCGGGGCGCGAAGGGGGTGCGCGCGCGGCGCCTCCCCCCGCAGATCTGCCGACCATCGAGGCCGAGACGACGCGATCGCCCGAGGAGATCGAGCGGAACAAGGCCGAGGCCATCGTCCGCTTCCGCAAGGGCAACGAGCTCTTCAAGGAGGAGGCGTGGTCCGCCGCGCTCGCCGAGCTGCTCGCCTCGCGCCGCCTCTATCCGACCATGAACGCCACGCGCAACGCCGCGGTGTGCCTGGTGCAGCTCAAGCGCTACGACGAGGCCCTCGCCCTCTTCGAGGACCTGCTCCGCGAGTTCTCCTCGCCGCCCGCCGATCTCAAGCTCGAGGTGCAGCGGGCCATCGTCGATCTGGTGGGCCGGGTCGGCACCATCACCGTCGCGGGCGGCCTGCCCGGCGCGACGCTCGTCGTCGATGGCCGTTTCCGCGGGGAGTTTCCGCCGGTCGAGCCGCTCCGCGTGAAAGAGGGCAGCCATGTGCTGCGCCTCTACAAGCAGGGCTTCGAGCCCTTCGAGACCGGCGTCGAGGTCGCCGGCGGACGCGACGTGCCCATCAGCGCCAAGCTCAGCCCGCTCGTCGTCTCGGGGCGGCTCAAGGTGGCCGAGCGCGGCGGGCGCAAGCTCGACGTCGTCGTCGACGGCTACCTCGTCGGGGAGACCCCGTGGGAAGGCCCGATCGCCACCGGCGCGCACACCATCCTCCTCCAGGGCAACGAGAGCCTCGGGAGCTTGCCCGCGCCCGTCACCATCAAGACCGGCGCGCTCACCGAGATCACCCTCGACGCCGAGCCCCTCGACGCCACCGTCGAGGTCCTCCCCGTCCCCGCCACGTCCAGCGTCGCGCTCGACGGCCTCTTCGTCGGCCGCGGCCGCTGGGAAGGCCGCCTCCGCCCCGGCGCGCACGAGGTGAAGATCGTCGCCGACGGCTACTTCAGCGAGACCAGGCCGATGACGCTCGAGCGCGCCGCGCACGGCGTGGTCCGCGTCACCCTCCGCAAAGACCCGAGCTCGCCGCGCTGGCGAAGACCGGGCCGCTTCTCGCTCGAGCTCACGGGCGGCGCACTCCTCTTCCCGAGCCTCGGCGGCGACATCGCCGGCGCATGCGACGCCCCGTGCAGCCGGCCGGTCGGCGCCGGCGGCCAGGTGATCTTCCGCGGCGGTTACGAGATGTGGAACGGCTTCGGCTTCGGCGTCGCCACGGGCTACCTCGACGCGACGCAGACGGTGAAAGACCGCCCCGCCACGCTCTCGCCCGTCGGCCGCGCCGTCCCCGATCGCGGCACCCTCACCGACGCCTTGCGCGTCCGCGGCTTCCTCGCCGGCGCGTGGGCCGCCTACGGCTTCGGCGAGCGCTTCCCGCTCCGCTTCCGCGCCGGCGCCGGCGCCCTCGTTGGCAAGGTCACCGACACCCGCACCGGCTCCTTCTCGCCGAGCGACCCGACGATCACCACCCCGTTCTCGATCGGCCCCGTCCTCGAGTCCCCGGGCGTCGCGTGGTTCTACCTGGATCCGGAGCTTCGCGCCGGCATCCGCATCGGCCAGCACCTCGAGCTCTCGGCCGGCGTCGAGGCGATGCTCCTCTTCACCCTCACCGCGCCCCGCTGGAACGCCGCGCACGCGATCAACGCCGCGACCGACGGCTACGCCACCTTCCCCGACGACCGCCTGACGAGCACCGTCCTCTTCGGCCTCCTGCCCGGCCTCGGCGCTCGCTACGACTTCTGATCCGAGGAGAGATCGCCGATGCACCTGCCCGCCTCCGCCGCTCCGCTCCTCGGCTCGCTCCTCCTCGGCCTCGGCTCCCTCGGCTGCGGCGTCGATCCGACCCGGATCGACGCCGCAGCGCCGCTCGCCGCGCGCGAGGGCACCGCCGTCGATCCCTTGCTCCTCGGCGCGCCCATGCACGAAGCGCGCGCCGAGCATGCCGCCACGCTCCTCACCGACGGCCGCGTGCTCGTCACCGGCGGCGTCTCCGATGGAGGCGGCCTCACGAGCGCCGAGCTCTTCGATCCGGCCACCGCGTCGTGGACCGAGACCGGCCCGATGACCAGCGGCCACGAGCTCCACACCGCCACGCGCCTCACCGATGGCCGCGTCCTCGTCGTCGGCGGCCCGTTCCCGGGCAACGCCTCCGGCGTCGATCTCTTCTCGCCCGCGACCGGCCAGTGGTCCGCCGGCCCGCCGATGCCGCTCGCGAGGGTGGAGCACACCGCGACCTTGCTCGCCGACGGCCGCGTCCTCGTCGCGGGCGGCAACAACGACGGACCGCTCTTCACGGCGCTGCTCTACGTCCCCTCGAAGAAGGTCTGGGCCGACGCCGGATCGCTCCATCTCCCCCGTCGTGGTCACACGTCAACGTTGTTACCGGATGGCCGCGTCCTCGTCACGGGCGGCATCCTCCCCTCCGACGCCGCCAACCTGAACCCGCCGGAGCTCGGCGTCGCCGAGCTCTACGATCTCCAGAAGAACGGCTGGGTCTTCGCCTCGCCGGGCTTGAGCTTCCGCCGCGGCCACACGGCGACCTTGCTCGCCGACGGCCGCGTGCTCATCACCGGCGGTCGCGACGAAGCCACGGACGCCGGCGATCTCCTCGCCACCGCCGAGCTCTACGATCCCATCGCCGGCACCTGGACATCCATCGCGACCATGAGCGCGCCTCACGCCGGGCACACCGCCACCGCGCTCCCGTCGGGCCATGTGCTCATCGCCGGCGGCGATCCCGCGCGCCGGATCACCGAGCTGTTCGACCCCGAGACCGGCGCGTGGACCCTCGGCGGGCTGCTCGCGCGCGGACGCACCGGCCACACCGCCACCTTGCTCCCCTCCGGCCATGTGCTGCTCACGGGCGGCTTCGGCGACGGCGGCGACCTCATCGCCAGCGCCGAGCTCGTGCACGAAGGCGTGCTCGGCGAGCCCTGCCAGAGCCCGTGGGAGTGCGCGACGGGCTACTGCGCCGACGGCGTCTGCTGCGACACCCCGTGCGGCGGCGACGTGCCCGGCGCATGCCGCGTGTGCAGCGCCGCGCTCGGCGCCGTGACCGACGGCACCTGCACCACCGTGACGACCTGCGGCGCGACGAGCGTCGTCCCCCCGCCCGAGGTCTCGTTCGGCGTCCAGGTCTGCAACGCCGACACGCCCTGCCCCGAGGGCACCTTCTGCGTCGACGGCGTCTGCTGCGACTCCCCCTGCACCGACCCTTGCTCGTCGTGCATCCTCTCGACCTCCCCGGGCCACTGCGCGCCGCAGCCCGAGGGCTTCGATCTCCGCCACCACTGCGGCCCCCTCGGCAACTGCGACAGCACCTGCGGGCCCGAGGGCACCTGCGTGCTCGCCGGCACCGGCACCCAATGCCGCCCGAGCATGTGCGATCCCGATGGCATCCACGGCACCGGCGCGGCCTCGTGCCCGGCCCAGGGCGCCGCATGCCCCACCGATCTCCTCGCCTTCACCTGCGCCCCGTACCGCTGCGTCGCCGCCTTCGGCCTCTGCTCCGCCGCATGCCTGACGGTCGACGACTGCGCCCCACCCTATGTCTGTGATCCACTGCACCACTGTGTGTCCCCTCCGGACACGGCGAGCGGGAGCGAGTGCGCGGCCATGCCCGGCGCGCGCGCGGGCCTCGGCGCCTGGGCGTCGCTCCTGCTCCTCGGCGTCGCGCGCCTCATCCGGCGCCGCCGTGATAAGCAGAGCGGATGCGCCCCGTGATCCCGCTCGTCTTCGCCGCCCTCCTCGCCGGCTGCGGCGCCCGCCAGGGTGAAATCTGCTTCGCCCCCGACGGCAACCAGGCCGAGGCCCGCGACTGCGGCTCGGGCCTCACCTGCGATCTCCACACCGACGCGAGCGGCACCACCACCGGCCGCTGCGTCCCCCGCGAGCACATGCCCGAGACTCCCGGGCAAGACGACTGCGGGGTCGACAGCAACGGGCGGCCGAGGTCGTGTGATGAACGGCCTTGATGCGGGACGCGTGTAACCCAGGGCTACACGAAGGAAGCCCGCCTTCGCGGGCTTGGGTGGGGGCTTCTGGTTGCTGGGTCAGTACGATTTGGCGAAGGCCACGCGCTGCTCGCTTGGCTGGCCGCAGACGACGCAGCTTCCCTTTTCGTGGATCGATCCGGCCCAGGGGGCGCCCTCGTAGCCGGCTTGCGGGATGCAGCGGATGGTCACCTTGAGGGCCTCCTTGATGGCGGTCTCGCAGGCCCCGTTGCCGCACCAGTGGGAGAGGGCGAAGCCGCCGTGGATCTCGGGCTTGTCCTCGTTCTTGCTCTTCGGGGTGAAGAAGGCGTCGAAGTCGGCGCGCGTGTCGATCGGGCGCGTGTGCTCGTTCCGGTAGGCGAGGGCGCGGGCGAAGAGGCCCTTCTGCATCTCGTCGAGGATGCTCGACACCGAGCCCACGAAGTCGGCGCGGCTCATGGTCGCCTTGTCTTTCACGCCGCGATCGCGCCGGGCCACCATCACGGCGCCGGAGTCGACGTCGCGGGGCCCGATCTCCAGCCGGATCGGCGCGCCCTTCTTCACCCACTCCCACATCTTGTCGCCGCCGCGGATGTCGCGCGCGTCCACCTCGACCTCGATGGCGCGACCGCCGAAGCGCTGCGCCGCGAGCTCCTTGCGCAGCGACTCGATGTACTCCATCACCTTGCCCTTGGTGTCGTCCCCGCGGAACACGGGGAGGATCACCACATGGGCGGGCGCCACCTGCGGCGGCACGATGAGCCCGTCGTCGTCGGCGTGCGTCATGATCATCCCGCCGACGAGGCGCGTCGACGCGCCCCAGGACGTCGTCCACGCGAACTCGCGCGTCTCCTGCTTCGTCTGGAACTCGATGCCGCTCGCCTTCGCGAAGTTCTGCCCGAGGAAATGCGACGTCCCCGCCTGCAAGGCCTTGCGATCCTGCATCATCGCCTCGATCGCGTAGGTGTCGACCGCGCCGGGGAAGCGCTCGCCCGCCGTCTTCGGCCCGCGCAGCACGGGCATCGCCAGGCAGTTCTCCGCGAAGTCGGCGTACACGCCGAGCATCTTCATCGTCTCCTCGCGCGCCTCCTCGGCCGTCGCGTGCGCCGTGTGCCCCTCTTGCCAGAGGAACTCGGCCGTCCGCAAAAAGAGGCGCGTCCGGAGCTCCCAGCGGACCACGTTCGCCCATTGATTGATGAGCAGCGGCAGATCCCGGTAGCTCTGCACCCAGCTCGCGAACGCCGCGCCGATGATCGTCTCCGACGTGGGCCGGACGATCAGCGGCTCCTCGAGCTTCGCCTCGGGATCGGGCACGAGCCCGCCGCCGGGCCCTGCCACGAGGCGGTGGTGCGTGACCACGGCGCACTCCTTGGCGAAGCCCTCGACATGCTCGGCCTCCTTCTCCAGGAAGGACTTGGGGATGAAGAGCGGAAAGTACGCGTTCTTGTGCCCGGTCGCCTTGAAGCGCGTGTCGAGCTCCCGCTGGATGTTCTCCCAGATCGCGTAGCCCCACGGCTTGATCACCATGCAGCCGCGCACCGGCGAGCTCTCGGCCAGATCGGCGGCGCGCACGACCTGCTGGTACCACTCGGCGTAGTCGTCCTGGCGGGTGGGGGTGATGGCGGTCTTCGGGGCTTCGTTCTTCGTGGCCACGGGAGGGTCTCCTGAGAAAAAGGCGCGCGGGCGCGTGAGCGGGCGCAGGGCCGCGCACGGTAGGCGTTTTGTCGGCTCAGCGAAAGGTCTCGCAGTCGATCACGAAGCGGTAGCGCACATCGCCCCGGACGAGGCGCTCGTACGCCTCGTTGATCCCGGCCGCGGCGATCGTCTCGATCTCCGAGAAAATCTCGTGATCGGCGCAGAAATCGAGCATCTCCTGGGTCTCGGCGATCCCGCCGATCAGCGACCCGGCGAGGCTCCGCCGCTTGCCGATGAGCGGGAAGGCCGGCACCGTGGCCGGCGTCTCCGGGATGCCCACGAGCACCATCGCTCCATCGAGGCGGAGGAGCTTCAAGTACGCCGCGAGATCATGCGGCGCCGAGACGGTGTCGATCAGCAGATCGAAGCGATTCTGGTTCTTCTCCAGCGCGCCCGCCGCCGAGCTCACGATCACCTCGTGCGCCCCGAACCGCAGCGCGTCCGCGCTCTTCCGGTCCGAAGAGCTGAGCACCGTCACCTCCGCGCCGAGCGCGCGCCCGATCTTCACCGCCATGTGCCCGAGCCCGCCGAGACCGGCCACCGCGAGCCTGCGCCCCGGCCCGATGCCCCAGTGCTTGAGCGGCGAGTACGTCGTGATCCCCGCGCACAGGAGCGGCGCCACCTTGTCGAGCGGGAGCCCCTTCCTCACGCGGAGCACGAAGTCCTCGCGCACCGTGATCCGCGTCGAGTAGCCGCCCTGGGTCGGCGATCCATCGGCGTCCGTGCTGTTGTACGTCCAGATCACCCGGTCCTCGCAGTACTGCTCCATCCCCTTCTTGCAGGCGCCGCAGACCCCGCAGGAGCCGACCATGCACCCGACGCCGACCGGATCGCCCACCTGGAAGCGCGTCACCTTCGCGCCCACCTTCGCGACATGCCCGACGATCTCGTGGCCGGGCACCATCGGGAACGTCGACCCGCCCCACTCGTCGCGGGCCTGGTGCACGTCCGAGTGGCAGATGCCGCAGTACGCGATGTCGATCAGCACGTCGTGATCGCCCGGCTCGCGGCGCGTAATCACATGCGGACGAAGGGGGCTCCTGGGGTCGAAGGCAGCGTAGGCGGGCGTCTCGATCATGGCGCCGAGCCTTGCACGGGAGCGCCGCTCCGTCGACGGGGTGCGCCGCGTGTCGTTGCGGTAGCATCGACCTCGATGACGACGCGCCCGGCCGACCCCGTGATCGCCCTCGATCGCGTCGAGAAGCGCTACGCCGGCGCCGCCGCCCTCGCACCCACCACCCTCACTGTCGAGCGCAGGACGAGCCTCGCGCTCCTCGGCCCGAGCGGCTGCGGAAAATCCACCATCCTCCGCCTGATCATCGGCCTCATCACCCCCGACGCCGGCACCGTGCGCGCCTTCGGCGCCCCCGTCACCCGGGAGAGCCTCGGCGATCTCCGCCGCCGCATCGGCTACGTCATCCAGGACGGCGGCCTCTTCCCGCACCTCACCGCGCGCGAGAACGTCACCTTGATGGCGAGCAAGATCGGCTGGAGCCCCGCGCGCACCGGCGAGCGCGTCGCCGAGCTCGCGGCCCTCGTGCGCCTCGATCTCGCCATGCTCACCCGCTACCCCGTCGAGCTGTCCGGCGGCCAGCGCCAGCGCGTCGGCCTGATGCGCGCCCTGATGCTCGACCCCGATCTGCTCCTCCTCGACGAGCCCATGGGCGCCCTCGATCCCGTCGTGCGCAAGATGCTCCAGGAGGATCTCTCGCGCATCTTCGCCGAGCTCGAAAAGACGGTGATCCTCGTCACCCACGACCTCGACGAGGCCGCCTTCCTCGGCGCCGAGGTCGCCCTCATGCAACGAGGAAAGATCCTCCAGCGCGGCCCCATCGAAGAGCTCGCCAGGCACCCCGCCGACCCCTTCGTCTCGACCTTCCTCGGCGCCCAGCGCGCCCCCGGGTGGCGCTCGTGACACACGCCCTCCGTGCCACGGCGTCCCTCCTCGGTGCCGCCCTGATCCTCGCGTCCACCATCGTCCACGCCGGGTCACGCCCCACCCTCCAGGTGGGCTCGAAGCGCTTCACCGAGTCCTACATCCTCGCCGAGATCGCCGTGGCCCTCGGCCAGACCGGAGGCGACGCCGACCTCGCCCACCAGCAAGGCCTCGGCGGCACCGCCCTGCTCTACCGCGCCCTCGAAGAAGGCTCGATCGACCTCTACCCCGAGTACACCGGCACCATCGCCGAGGCCATCCTCCACACGCCGGGCACCCGCGATATCGAAGCCATGCGTCAGGCCCTCGCCCCGCGCGGCATCTCCCTCAGCGCTCCGCTCGGCTTCGACAACACCTACGCCATCGCCGTCCCCGCCGCGATCGCCCGGGACCGCCACCTCACCCGCATCTCCGATCTCGCCACCGCTCCTCTCACCCTCGGCCTCAGCCCCGAGTTCCTCGGCCGGAGCGACGGCTGGCCCGGCCTCTCCGCCCGCTACGATCTCGGCGCGCTCAATGTGCAAGCCCTCGATCACGGCCTCGCCTACGAGGCCATCCGACAAGGATCCATCCAGGGCATGGATGTCTACTCCACCGACGCCAAGCTCAAGCGCTTCGATCTCACCGTCCTCACCGACGACCGCCATTTCTTCCCCGCCTACGAGGCCGTGCTCCTCTACCGGACCGACCTTCCAGCGCGCGCGCCCAAAACCTTCTCCGCGATGACACGCATGGTCGGCCAGCTCGACGCCTCGACGATGATCGATCTCAACGGCCAGGCCGAGCTCGACGGGAAGACCTTCCGCGCCGTCGCCGAGGACTTCTGTCACGCACGATTCGCCACGACCACCGCCTCATCGCCGGCGTCCGCGAAGCGCGAAGGCCTCCTCGCCGGCGTCCTCACCACCCTTCGCACCGAAGGCCCACGCCACCTCGGCCTCACCTTCGGCGCCCTCCTGCTCTCCGTGCTCCTCGGCCTCCCCCTCGGCATCCTCGCCTCCGGCGGCAAGCGCACCGGCCGCGCCCTGCTCTCGGCCGCAGGCGTGATCCAGACCATCCCGTCCCTCGCCCTCCTCTGCTTTTTGATTCCCCTCCTCGGCACAGGCCTCCTCCCCGCCCTCGTGGCCCTCTTCCTCTATGGCCTCCTGCCGATCGCCCGCAACACCGCCGCAGGCCTCGACGACATCCCCGCCCCCCTCCTCGAATCCGCCGAGGCCCTGGGCCTCTCCCCGCGCGATCAGCTCCTCTCGATCAAGCTCCCTCTCGCCTCACGCACCATCCTCGCCGGGATCAAGACCACCGCGATCATCAACGTGGGCACCGCGACCCTCGCCGCCTTCATCGGCGCCGGCGGCTTCGGCGCCCCTATCTCCACCGGCCTGAACCTCAACGACACCACCCTGATCCTGCAAGGCGCCATCCCCGCCGCAGGCCTCTCGCTGCTCTGCGATGGGCTGTTCAGCCTGCTCGACCGGTGGCTGATCCCGAAGGGACTACGCCTGTCCGAGCCGATGGATGCCACCTGAGAACGGCATCTCCCACAACCAAACGTTCCAGTCATCACCCACGTCACCAGGAACAGCACCGCGACCGGCAGGGAGCGGACCGTGCAGCCACCGTCCCCAGCAATCGCCGAGGTCACCAGCAACAGCACCCTGCCGGCCGTCTCTGGGCCCTTCACGTGGTTGCCTCCTTGCAGGTAATGCTTGCTCGGTCCGCTCCCTGCCGGTCGCGGTGCTGTTACTGGCGGGCGCCTTGATGGGTGAGGCGTCTGGTTGCTCGGGGGTTGTGGCTTGCGCTTTTATGTTCCGAAGTGATCAATCCACCGCTTGATCTCGTCGATCACCGCCTGGCCCACGGCTGTTGGCTGGGCGTGGGCGAACACCACGTCGGCGCCTTCCCGGTTGATGCCGCGAATCTGGGCAAAGCGCTCTCGGAAGTAGGGTGAGCGGGTGAGCGGGTGTTGGCCTTCGATCATCTTCTCGTAGAGATGGGCCACGGGGAGGAAGGCGTGGACGGCGAGGAGGACGCCGCGCAAGGGGCGGAGATCGGGCCGGACGGGGGAGCGATAGCGGGCCTGAGGAGGGTTCTTGATCACCGGGTCGAGCTCGAACAGGGCGTGGAGCTTGTTGTGCGAGAACTCGTGGATGATGGCCTCGGTCAAGGTCATCGGGCTCGGGTGGAGGGTCATGTAGATGGCCCCGACCGACTCGCGGTACGAGGCCGATCGATGGGTGACCGCGTGATACCCGGCCGGGAGGAATTGCCGGACGTACAGACAGAGCTCGCCGTAGAGGTCGGGGGTGTGCTGCTCGATCGGGGCGATGGCGCGGCGGAGCGATTCGACCCATTCGTCCGCGGGGTGGTCGCCGAGATCGATCGGATTGCCAGGCTCGCCCGGCTCGGCGCCGTAGGAGGCGCGCGGGTTGTCGTCGGCGACGGCAAAGAGCATGTCGGCGACGAGCGGGTGGTAAGGGCGCGAGACCTCGAGCCCGGTGATGGATTCGCCGCGGGCGAGAGCGGAGAGATCGACGGAGAGGCTGCCTCCGGCGGCTCGCTCGATGCGCATCTCGCCGCTCGAAAAGACGAGGGCGCGTGCGTCGGCGGGGAGGCGGAGATCGGCGCGCGCTTCGAGGGAGAGGAGGCGCGGCGGCGCGCGATGGAGCGTGAGCGGACGCTCGAGGACACCGGCGAGCGCGAGCTCGAAGGCGAGGACGGCGAGGAGCTCGACGAGGACGGGATCGACCTCGGCGGCCGAGAAGGAGGGCTTCTTGACCTCGTTGCGGATCGAGCGGAGGAGCGCGGCGACCGTGGGTGAGCGGAGCGCGTGGAGGAGCGCGGCGGCGCCGCGGGGGCCGGCGCTCCCTGCGCCGAGGCGGCGGACTTCGGTCTTGAGGGCGAGGAGGTCGTCGCGGCCTTCGGTGGAGAGCGGGAGCGTCTCGGGGAGAGCGAGGAGATCGCCGGGCAAGCGGCCGAGGGCGCGCGAGAGGATGGTGCGCGCGGTGCGGGAGCCGGGCTCGGGGATGGTGATGTCGCGGGGAGGTTCGAGGGAGGCCATGCAGCGAGGGGCCCGCTCGCGCGAGGAGCGTTGCCCCGCAGGGTAGCCGCGCCGCGGCACGCGCGGAACACGATCGAGACGGTACCGTCGCGTGAGCTATGGCGATCGGCGTGAGCGCCGATCACCGCACCATCCCGCCCCTGCCCCGTGGTACCGTGGCCGTTTGCGCTCGCGGGGTGCGAGCGCAAACAGGGCGCGCGGGCCTCGGGTGAAGCGGCTCGCGCTCCGGAAGGAGCCGAAACATGAATCGTGCAGACTCCCTCGAGATCATAACGGCGGCGCGCGCTGCGGGCAGGCGGCGCGCGCGCTACCCACAGGCGGCGCTCCTCGTGGCCGCGGCCCTCCTGGCGCCGGTCGCCGCGGCGGACACGGGGCCCGATGCCCTCGCGACGATGCCGGACAGCGCCGCCGGCCCGCTCGCGTGCGACGGGTTCAACCACCTCGACGACGCTCACATCAACGGCGGTTTCATGGGCGGCATGTTCGGCGACTCGCCCATCTTCTACGCCGTCGAATGGACCCCCGCGGCGTCGTTGAGCGTGGCCCGCGTCGAGCTCTACACCTGGATGCTCTTCTCCGGCGGCATGGAGCGGATCTCCGTCTGGAGCGATGACGGCGGCCTCCCGAGCGGGCCCCTCGCGCCGCTCGCCGACACGGGGTACTTCTTCCTCGGCGGGGTGGACTATGCGTGGGAAGGCGTGGATTTCCCCGCGCCTCTCCAGGTCAACGCGGGCACCAAGTACTGGATCGTGTGGCAGCCGCAGGGAGGCGAGGCCCCTCCCTACGCGCCGACCGGCGTGATGCCCAGCACCCGCGTCGGATGGGAGGCATCGCCCGGCGCAGGGCCAAGCCTGTGGGGCCCCCCGGAGTCGATCGACGCCTGGAAGATCCGCATGATCTGCGAGGGCGCCGGCTGCGGTGCGGACACGGACGGCGACGGGGTCTGCGACGACACCGACAACTGCCCTTCGGACATCAACCCGTCGCAGGTGGACAGCGACGCCGACGGCGCCGGCGACGCATGCGATCCGACCTGCGTCGACCTCGCCGCGTCGGCCGACGCGTGGGTGATCAGCAGCACGCCGAACGTCAACAACGGCGGCAGCCGCGTGCTCTGGTCGGGGACGGCCTTCGGCGCGACGAGGATGTCGTTCATCGACTTCGACCTCGGCGCCATCCCCGCGGGCGCGCGCTTCGAGTCCGGCTCGCTCAAGCTGCTGCAGATGAACGTGACGGGGAGCTTCGCCCGACCCGTCGACGTGAGGACGGTGAGCGGCGCGTGGAGCGAGGCCGGCGTGACGTGGAACAACATGCCCGGCGCGGGCGACGCGCTCGGGAGCGGACCGAACCGCGGGCTCGCCAACGGGGCGTTCTCGATCCCGCTCACCGGACCGCGTCCGATGGCCGATCTGCAGAACGGGCTCCGGCTGAGCCAGAGCGTGGACGCGACGCGGGTGTGGAGCCGCGAGGGCATCGGCCCCGTGTCTCCGCCGGTGCTCGAGGTCTGCTACACGGTGCCCGAGGCGCTCGGCCCCGTCTCCCCGCCCTGATCTGCGACGATCGACGTATCGCCCCCTCAGGGCACCGCCTCGACGCCGGTGCCCGCTGTTTCCGGCCCTCATCCCTGCGTCCCACCCACCCGCCGATTCGACTCCTCCGCCTGCGCTTCGAGCTTGGCCCGCGCCCGGGCGAGCTGCGTCGCCACCGTGCCCCGCGACCGCTCGAACGCCGTAGCCGCCTCGCCCACCGTGAAGCCGAGCGCGCAGACGAGCCGGAGCACATCGGCCTCGTCGTCCGAGAGGCGGGCCGTGTAACGATCGAGCTTGCGTCGCAGCTCGGCCTCGGCCGCGAGCTCCTCCGGATCGAGCGCGGCGAAGGCGACCGCCTCCGCGTCGGCGTCGTGCTCCACCTGGGGCCGGAAGATCCGCTTGTGGTTCTGCACCACCTTCTTCACCACGCCGGTCAGGAAACCCCGAGGATTCTCCGGGATCCCATTCTCGGCCACCTGCTTGCACAGCACCATCAGCGCGAGCTGCGCCAGGTCCTTCCTCGACTCGGGCTTCAGTTCCTTCCGGCGCGCGAGCAGGTCTTGCAAGAACTCGCCGTGCTCGCGACAGAGATCGTCGAGCGTGCGAGCTGCGGCATCGGCGGGTGTCGACGGCGGCCGGATCACCACCCGGGTTCGAGCAACAGGCACGGGCGGCGCGACCTTGGGCGGGCGCGCCCGCGGCGGCCGCACGATCACCGTGACCCCCGCGCCCTCGGGCGCAGCCGGCGCATCCTCGACAGGGTGCGGCACGACGGGAGATCCGAGAGGAGCGCGGGGGTCGAACGGAGGGTTCATGGTCATGACCTCGTGTGCAGAGGGTTCGACGGCGAGGCTGCCCGATCAGTGCATCAAGAAGGTGATCGGCTGCGAGAAGTCGCCGGTCGTCTTCTTGATCGTGACGCGGACGCGGAACTGGTACGTCTGCCCCATCGTGAGCCCACTAACCGTGGTGTTGGCCACGGTGGTGACGCCCGCGCTCGTCCAGGTGTCGCCGCCGTCCCCGGAGTCCTGCCACTCGTACGCGGCCGCAGGGCCGGCCGACTTGGCCCGGAGCACGACCTCGCCCGGGCTCTTGCCGCGATGCGCCTCGAGGTCCGCCCGGACATGCGTCGTGTGCCGCTTCACGAACATCCCGGCCGACTCGATGATGGCCTCGGCCTGCGTCGGGTTCTGGTTGACGATGCCCTGCACGTAGGCGCGCAGCGCGTAGAGATCGTCGATCACGATCTTGCGCTTGAGGTCCCGCGTGGCGACGGCGCCCTTGGTGCGGCTCTGCGCGAGCGCCTCGGCGGTCTCGAGCGCGTCGAGGCCGGCGCTGACCTTGGCGAGCGTCGGGCTCGGCGACGGGAACCAGGGGTTGTTGCTCATGACCTGCACGACATGGCGGCCGTACACGATGAGGTCGCTCACGGTCTTGGGGAGGTTCAAGGCGATGGGGTTTTGCTTGATGGTCATGGAGGAGATCCTTCCGAAACAGGCGTTGTGGTTCGGCGATGAGGTCCCGACGCGACGGTTCGCCCTCCGGCAAAACCGAATCGATCTTCACCGCTTGATCTCCTTGTGTGTGCTCGAGGCAAAACGTATTTCCCCCCTGCGCATTTTTCTTGGAGCACGCCGCCCCTCCGTGTCGCGACGCCGCCCAAACGTGGGGAAGAAGCGCACAAACCCGTCGCCGAGCCGCCCGACCGTCGTGCGCCTCCGCCGCTTCGAAGCGCCGCGCGTCGCCGAGGTTCGGCGCTTGCGCCCCGAGGTCCGGCGCTTCCACCTCGTTGCGGTGTGGCTGCACCCCGACGAAGAGGAGGAGCGTCATCGTGTCGGAGACGAGACGACGAACCTTTGCGCACAAGCGCCCACCTTGTCGGCGGCTCCGCGACGACAAAATGCCGAAGCGCCGGACCTCGGTGCGGCTGATCCGGACCTTTGGATGCTTCTGCCCCGTGGCTCGTCTTTCGAGAAGCCATCGATGTTTCAACCGGGGATGCAGATCGCTCAGTACCGGGTCCTTCGTCTGCTCGGGCGGGGACGGTCGACCGAGGTGTACGAAGTGCTTGCGCCGGGAGGAAAACGCCGGGCGTTGAAGCTCCTCGCCGCGACGGTGCAGCGGTCGTCGATCGCGCAAGCGCGGCTCGCGCAGGAGGCGGAGGCGCTGTCGATGATCGAGCACGTGCACGTGGTGCGCTTCCACGACGCCGGGGAAGACCACGGGCGGCTGTGGTTGGTGGAAGAGCTCGTGGAAGGGACGAGCCTGCGCGAGGTGGCGCGGCGCACCCGCGGGCCGTTGCCCGTGGAGGCGACGGTGCGCGCGGTGAAGCAGGCCTGCGAGGGGCTGGCCGCGGCGCACGCGGTGGGGATCGTGCACCGGCATCTGCGGCCCGAGAAGATCGTGGTGACCGAGGGCGAGGTGGCGAAGGTGCTCGACTTCGGGTCGGCGAAGCTCGACGGCTGGGGCGTGAAGACGACGCGGGCGCAGGCGTCGGCGTCGTCGCCGTACATGGCGCCCGAGCACATGCGGACGAAGGAGGCGGAGCCGGCGAGCGATGTGTACGCGATGGGGTTGATCCTGTACGAGCTGCTCGCCGGAGCTCACCCGATCGGGAACGAGGGGATGCCGGCGATCGTGATCTGCGAGCGGCAGCTCTCGTACACGCCTCCGGCGCTGTCGTCGGTGCGGAGGGAGGTGCCCGGCGATGTGTCGATGCTGGTGGAGGCGGCGCTGTCGAAGGAGCCGGAGGCGCGGCCTTCGATGGCGGCGCTGGCCGAGGGGCTGGGCGAGGCGCTGCACCCGCTTCAGGCGTCGCGGCGGGCGATCGCGCGGGCGGTGCCGGTGGCCGGGCGGGAGGCGGGGCTCGCCAGGACGGAGATGTCGATGGCGGCGCGGGTGGAGGCGGATGCGCGGGCGGAGATGGTGGAGAAGGAGGTCGCGGGGGCGGCGGTGGCGACGTGGCGGAGCGCGGTGTTGCCGCCGGCGCCGGAGGGGGAGGTGCGCGCCTACCCGCCTGCGCTTGTGGATTCAGGGATCGTGACGGTGCGGTCGGCGAGCGAGTCCTGGGCGGAGCGTGGGGCTACGCCGGCGCCGGTGGTGCGCGGGGCGTCGCTGGTGAACGCGCCGCGGCGGAGCGGGCGGGTATGGGCCGTGATGCTCGGCGCGGTGGCGATGCTGGCCGCGCTCGGGGCGGTGGGGTGGGTGGTGGCGAATGGCGCGGGGCGTGAGGAGGCGGGCGCGGCGGCGAGAGGGCGCCGGGTGGCGGTTGGGGCGGCGGCACCGGCGAGCGCGAGCGCGGGGGTTGGGGTGCCGGGGGCGCCGGCTGGGCGGGCCCGGTTGGTTGAGGGGGCGGTGCGAGGTGGTGGGGGACGTTGAGGGTGGGGTCGATGTTCCGTCTCGGGGTGGTGGATGGGGGCTTCCGTCGATCCGTGTGCCCGGACGGTAGCGTTCGTTGGGTGGTCGAGGGTGGGTGGGGTAAGGAAAGAAGGGAGCGGCGTGCCGGGTTGGGCTGGTCGGCCAAATCGGGTGAGGGTCGCGGGGCCGGGGAGCGCTCGGCAGGCCTGTCGAAATCGTGCCGCGGGCGCGGGTTGGGGGGTTGCCATAGGGAAAAAAGAGGCAGATCATCGCCGGCGCTTCCCGGGTGGGTGGTCCGCTTGGGGGCTGGAGCGATCGGCATAAGACGATAATGAAACGGGAAAGGCACGTCTGGATAGATGAGGCGCGGGTGGTTTCTGCGGGTCGGTCGAATGGGGGCGTCGCTGCTCCACCATGCGTTGGGCGGACGGGGGCCCAGGGCAACCCTCGATTTCTTCGCCTTCGAGGCGTTGGGTGATCGCCTTGAGCCACCACGCGCTTGCTGTGCTGCCGGCGCGCGCACCCTCTGCGCGGAAAGCTACACTTTCCCGGAGAAGCCTGCTACGGTAGCGGCGAAATGAGTGACGGCGCACCGATTAATCCGAGCATGCTTCGCTGGGCGCGCGAGCGTTCCGGGTACAGTATTCAGGATGTCGCCGACCGACTCAGGATTAAGCCGGAAACGGTGACGAACTGGGAACTCGGGGAAGCCGAGATCACCTACGGCCGGGTCGATGCGCTTGCGGCATTCTACCGTCGCCGTTCCGCGGTATTCTACCTGACGGAGCCTCCGGAGGAGGACGAAACGTTGCCCCCGGATTTTCGTGCCGAGCAGGAGACTCGAACTCCGGGCATTCTTTTGCTGGTTAGACGCGCCAAAGAGCGTAGGGACATTGCTCTTGAGTTGGCTGCTGAACTCAACGAACCACCGATGCGGTTTACTTTCGAAGCTACTCCGCACGAAGACACAGAGGACGTGGGAGCACGATTGCGCGCGTTCCTGAGGCTCGAAGAGCCTACCGAAACCTGGGAAAATGATACGCACGGCTATGAGGCACTTGGGGCGAGGAAGTTCGCCGCAGAGACGGCCGGCGCACTAGTATTTCAAGCGCCGGCCGAAGAGATCGGTCATGCGAGCGGCCTTTCGATCTATTTCGATACGTGCCCGGTCGCTGTTCTGCGCGGATCCGACAACGCTAAAAGACGATCTTTTACGCTAATGCATGAATTGGCGCACTTAGGATTGCGTAGCGGTGGCGTCTGCGACTTACACGACGATGGTATCGAGTTATTCTGCAATCGTGTAGCGGCTGCGACTCTCGTAAGCGCCGATGCGCTTCGACGCGAAATTCGTCGACGTGGTGCTGCAAGTTCGCCTCCGTCAAAGGACGTAGCTCATCTTGCCAAGGTCTTCTCGGTTAGCGAACAGGCGATGATGTTACGCCTCGTCACGATCGGCGCCATCTCCCTCGACGCCTACATGGCGCGCCGTGCCGAGTTCTCGATGCGCACCGGCAGCGCTCAGAGCGGCGGTTCCCATCATCAAGTTGTCTTGTCTCGTAATGGAGAGCGATTTTCCCGCATAGTTCTTGATGCGTACGACCGTGGTCTTATTACAAGTCACCGCGCTTCCACGACGTTAGGCACAAATGTGGCGAGTCTTGAAAAGATCGCCGAAGGGCTCGCTAAGAAGAGCTTTCGGAGAGCGTCATGAGTAGGCTAAAGAGTCAGGTCTACATCGTCGACGCCGATTCCTGGATCGCTTGCCACGAGGAGCGGTACCCGACCGACGTGTTTCCGAAGCTATGGGACTTTATCCAGGAAGCCGGATACGACGAGCTAATAAGGACACCTCGACAGGCGATTAGCGAAACGGGCGATGGGAGCAGAGGGGTCTCTGCTTGGGTGCGCATGCTCCAGCCAAGCATTATTCTACAGGAGACCAAGATTGTCGTGGATAAGATGAACGAAGTCGTCCACAGGTTTCCCGGGCTTACGCGCGGGGTGGAGGAGTCTGCGGACCCTTGGCTCGTTGCGCATGCAATGGTACGAACGGGCGCGATCGTCGTTACCGAAGAGAAGCGAAGTCGCGGTGGTCCTCCCAAGGTGCCGGACGTTTGCGCTGCCTTCGGCATTCAATCCATTAATGCGCTCACGATGTTTCGGCGACTTTCGTTCCGACTGGCATAGCACAGCAGCAGACGTCACCGTTTTCACCTGCCACCCAACCAGGGCTTGCACCCGACCCGCGCTCCGCGCGGGCGGGTGAAGCCGCATGGCGTTGAACGAACAATGAAACAACCCCCTGAACTGCTCGGCGGCGCGAAAGTGGTGCAGTGGTCGGCAATCGACAGCCGTCACCGGCCAACCGGGAATACTCGCCAGATTGTGGCCGGCGTGCTTCAGCCCCCCGCGGCAGGAATCGCGATTTGTCAGTACGACGGAGAGACGAATTACTACCTCTTCGGGTGCGACGCGGAGTGGAACACGGCGACTGACTGTACGCGAG